>JAZQOH010000009.1:0-64836 GCA_045627725.1 Prevotella sp.
AGAAAGCGAGGAAGTCGAGCGCATTTTATTAAAGATGTTGATTATAGATTTTTATCTTAACAATAATCTTTAACAAAAATCTCAACTCAAAATACGCTCGAATGCCTCGCTTCTATTTGGGATTAGAAAAAGGATCGTCGCTATGCTCCTCGAAATCCGAACAAAAATCTAAATAAAAAATCATTATCAGTTAACCCGATTTTATCTTAACAAAAAAAAGGCACTAATATACGAAATGACTCCATAACATATAACGCTTACGCTAAACGAAAATTATCGAAAATTAACCGCAAATTTATTCGTAAATTGAAGGTTTTATAAATAATTCACGAGAAAATTCACAGACAATTCACGAAAATTCACGTTAAAAAAAGAAAACATCTCATTTGGAGTCAATATGTATATTACCGCCCAAAAAAAAGAAAGGAAATGAAAAATTCTACTTGGAAGTATATTCTTCAGCTGGCAATCAGCATCTTGACTGCCATCGCTACCACGCTGGGAGTCACCAGCTGCATTTGCAATTGACAATTGACGATTGACAATTGGTTGCCCAAATTTTTTGTTTGGCAAAAACGAGACTAAAGAAGAGACACTTTCGGGTGTCTCTTTTTTGCGATAATGTTCAGGGCTTTGGGGTAAGTGTATGGTAAAATAATAACCAAACTGCATTTTAGCATCACTTAATTTGGGGGAATAAAGAAAAAAGTGTAACTTTGTGCAGAATTTTTTTGATAACGTAAATCTAAAAACCAATAAGTTAAAGTGAATGAATCTTTTCCTTATTGGTTTTCTCATATCTAACCTAAAGAATTATGAAGAAGTTACTATTATGCGTTGCGTTTGCTACCCTCTCAGGAGCGGCTGCTATGGCGCAGAAAAATGCTGTCGCATTCGATGCCTACGAATGGGACTTTGGAGCTATTGATGCCGCCAATGGTGCGGTATGCCACACGTTTACGTTGAAGAATAACGGAAAGAAGGCGGTGAAGATAGGCAAGGTGATACCAAGTTGCGAATGTATTACTGCTCACTATGCAGATGCTGAGGTGATGCCTGGCAAGTCGGCAAAGGTGATGATTGCGCTGTCGCCAAAGAATGCGGAGGGGAAGACATACAGGAGTGTGGAAATCCTCGACACAGAGGGCAAGACGATAGGCTCGCTCACGGCAAAGGCGAACATCAATGCTACCGTGACAGGATATCCTACGGGACATCAGTATCCATATCAGGACGTGAGTCTCACGAATGAGGAGCGCGTGGAGAATCTCATCTCACTGCTCACCCCTGAGGAGAAGGTGGGACTCATGATGAACAAGTCGGTATCTATCGACAGGCTAGGAATACCTTCCTATAACTGGTGGAGCGAGGCTTGCCACGGTGTTCGTCAGGATGGATATACGGTATATCCACAGCCTATCGGCATGGCGGCTGCCTTCAGCGAGAAACTGGTGTATGACGTATTCTCTACGGTTTCTGACGAGGCACGCGCCAACTGGAACCGCTCTGACCATAACGTGTTCAACGTGCCAATGGGTATGACATACTACCCTGGCAATCCTGAGCTGACATTCTGGTGCCCTAACGTGAACATTTTCCGCGACCCACGCTGGGGAAGAGGTCAGGAGACATGCGGCGAGGACCCATATATGAATGCCGTGCTTGGAGTGCAGACAGTTCTGGGAATGCAGGGCAACAACGACAAATACTTCAAGACACATGCCTGCGCGAAACATTATGCCGTACATAGCGGTCCGGAACCTCTGCGCCACACATATAACGCTTCGGTGTCGATGCGCGACCTTTGGGAGACATACCTCCCAGCCTTCAAGGCATTGGTGAAGAAGGCTAACGTGCGCGAGGTGATGTGCGCGTATAACAGATATGAGGGACAGCCATGCTGCACGAGCGACCGCCTTCTCGTAGATATCCTCCGCAGGAAATGGAACTATGATGCCATCGTGCTCACAGACTGTGACGCAATAAACAATTTCTATAACAAGGGACAGCACGAGACCCACAAAGGACCGCTCGACGCTTCTGTTGACGCAGTTCTCAACGGCACAGACCTCGAGTGCGGCAAGGTGTTCATGGTGCTTACCGAGGCTCTGGAGAAGGGACTCATACAGGAGTCAACGCTCGACTTCCACCTTCGCAAGACACTCCTCGGCAGATTTGAGCTCGGCATGTTTGACCCTGCTGATATGATACCTTGGGCAAACCTCACCCCTGAGGTGATAAGCAGCGAGTCGAACAATGAACTTGCCACACAGGCTGCACGCGAGTCGATGGTGCTGCTGAAGAACAATGGCATCCTCCCTCTCTCGAAGGACGTGAAGACCATTGCCGTGGTGGGTCCTAATGCTGATGACATAGAGCTGCTGAACGGCAACTATGGAGGCACTCCATCGAACAACCATAAGCACTCGCTGCTTGAGGGAATAAAGAATGCTGCGGCAGGAGCCAATGTGATATACCACAAGGCTTGCACGCTGAATGATGAGTATAACACGATAAACCATCTCTCGGACTTCAACGAGGGAAAGGGCGCCTTCGTGGAGTTCTGGAACAATAAGGAACTGAAGGGCAAGCCTGATGCAGAAGGATACTACAGCGAACTGAACTTCAGCACATTCGGTGCATGGGGATTTGCCAAGGGCATCAACAACGACAGCCTCTCGGTTCGAGTGACAGGAAAGTATAAGGCAGACTTCACCGGCGAGATGAAGTATTCACTGAACACTGACAACGGCTATCTGCTCAAGATAAACGGCGAGGTGGTGGAAGACGTAAAGACAGCTGGTCGCAGAGGCTTCGGTCGTCGCGGTGCAACGGAGTATAAGTCATTCCCTGTGAAGGCAGGTGAGACATACGACGTATGCATTGAGTACCGCAAGGGCAACGGCAACTTCGCCATGCTCCGCGGTGAGATTTGCGAGCGTAAGCTTGTTGACTTCACAGAGATTGCAAACAGCGTGAAGAATGCCGATGCCATCATCGTGATAGGTGGTATCTCGGCAAGAATGGAAGGAGAGGGTGGCGACAAGGCTGACATCGAACTCCCAAGCGTTCAGCAGAGACTGCTTCGCGCCATGCACGCTACGGGCAAGCCAGTAGTAATGGTCAACTGCTCCGGTTCTGCCATTGCTTTCGGCAGCGTGGAGAATCAGTATGATGCTCTCGTACAGGCATGGTATCCTGGTCAGGGTGGAGCGAAGGCGCTTGCAGAGGTTATCTTCGGCGATTTCAATCCTTCGGGCAAGCTCCCTGTAACTTTCTATGCCTCAAACAACGACCTGCCTGATTTCCTCGACTACAGCATGGAGAATCGCACATATCGCTATTTCAAGGGCACTCCTCTCTATGCCTTCGGCTATGGTATGTCATATACCACATTTGAATGTGGCAAGGCAAAGATGTCGAAGTCGTCGATGAAGGCAGATGGCAAGGTGACTATTACGGTTCCTGTGACCAATACCGGCTCACGCGAAGGTGAGGAGACCGTACAGATTTACGTAAAGGCACTCGACTATGCCGATGCTCCAATAAAGTCGCTCAAGGGCTTCAAGAAGGTGAAGGTGGCTCCTGGTGAGACGGTGAAGGCTGAGATAACCCTCGACGGTGAGTCGTTTGAATACTACGACCCTTCTATCGATGAGCTGTCAACACGTTCAGGTCGCTATCAGATTCTCTATGGCACATCGTCCCTGGATAAGGACCTGAAGGCAGTGGATTTCGTGGTGAAAAGATGATATCTTACCAAAAATTATCGTTGGAAATTTTTGTTCAGTAATACACACTCGCGAGTATTTGTATCAAAAAAAAATCAGCAAGATGAATTCATCCTGCTGATTTTTTATGTCCTCAAATGTATATAATAGCCCTCTCCTTTGGGGAGGGGTGAGGTTTTTACTTATGGTCCTCGATGATAGTAACGCGGTTGAGATCGTTTTCATCAAATGGCTGAACAGTGTCGCCGAAAGACTCTACGCGGATGCGGTCAGCAGCGATGCCCTTAGCCTTGATCATGTCAGCAACCTTAGTGGCGCGGAGCTCAGCGAGCTTCTTGTTAATCTTAGCGTTACCAGTGCCCTTGTCAGCATAGCCGGAAACGACGATATCCTTATCGGCGTTCTTATTGCACCATTCAACGACCTTATTGATAACAGCCTCATCCTCGATGTCAGACTTGTTGATAGCATAGAAGATAGTCTCCTTAATCTTAGCTGGCTCAACAACCTTCTTTGGTTCTGGCTTTGGTTCTGGCTTCTTTACGACAGGCACTTGCGCAGGAACTATAGCAACTGGCTCCTCCTCAATAACTACCTTTTCCTTCTTCTTGCAATTGAACTTATAGACGATGCCGAGCTGTGAAGTCCAAGCGTGGTGAGAGTTCAATGTGGTCTCTGCAGCAACGCTGATATTCTTTGCGATGTTGTATTCAGCCATGAAACCACCACCGAGATGGTCATGTGCCAATCCTGCAAGCATGTAAAGATTGAATGGATAGTAGTCCTTCTTACCGAAAATGGTGCAGAGGTTGAACATAGCGTCGAGGTCGATAGTATAGCCCTTAACACACCAAGGTGCCTTTGGAAGAGCTATTTCCTTCTGGGTGTCACTTGTAAACTCTCTGCTGACATTAGCACGAACACCAATCACAGGTGTGAGCATACGACCTACAGAAAATGATGCTGACGGTGCATTGTAGAAACTTTTGCTAAGGTCACTCTCGAGTGGTATTGTAAGACCACCTTTCGCACTGACAAACCAATAAGGTGCATCAAGATGCTCTTGTGCATTAGCTGCAACAAAGGATATTAGCGCGAGTAATGTAACGAATAATTTACGCATATTGTTTGTTTTAAGTTAGAATTTTTGTGCAAAGATATAAAAAAAACAAAAAAGACACAGTAAAAAGACTAAAAAATGTGAGATATCACCTATTTTAATGCTTATTTAACCCTGAAAGTCAGTGTTTTTTTGCTTTTTTGGTCGTCTATGGTGAATATGATGCGATAAAGGTTCTTTCCCCAGAGGCGCTCAATGACGGGATCACTAAGTGGCGAGAGGTCCTCAACGGATACGCTGATTCCTGTAGGATAAGACAACGTGTGGGAGCCGAGACCGACATAGCCTTTTGACGCGATATCGGGCTTCACCGGTGTCAGGTACATGAGTCTTGTAGGACCCTTGCATTCCGCAAGCTCATACGTCTCGCTGACAACGACTTCCCTACCCTTTACGCTTACCGAACGCAGCCAATGATTCACAGCAGCCTCCGCAGGATAGGCAGGGGCAATGTCGAGCGACAGGGAACGCGCTCCCTGCTTTACTACCTTGGCATGATACTGCTTGCCATCCTTCTGGTCGGTGCCATTGATTTGCGGGAGGTTATGGTATGCACTCTGCATCGTCCAGATGGAGTAGCGATTATTGCTGAATGTCTTTGATGTGTATTCTCCCACTCCCGGGTCGATGAGCAGAGGCTGACCGTCGGAATAGACGATGAACGAGCCTACGTCATTATGGTTATGGCTCTCGCCGTTGTTACCACCCTTGAAGGCAACGTATTTATCGGCAGAACGCATTGTCTTTATCTGAAGGTCTGCCAGCCATACCTCCGATTTCGGTTCGCGAGGCTCTTCGCCAAGGAGCTGCTGCAAGAGTTTCTGAAGCATCAGTTCCCTGCCAAGCGTAGGGAAGTTGCCACTCTTATCGTAGAGTGCAGCAGGATTCTGGAAGAAGTCCTTGTCTTTTGCTATCCAGGCAGCAAAGCTCTTCATCTCCTTGTCGTTAAGATATATAGCGAAAGGATAAAGCACGTTCAGTTGTGCCACGCTCTTGTTGTCGTGAGCATCGGCGAAGTTTACGCTATAGTTGTTGCCGATATACATGCTGTAGATATATGCTCCCATACGGCGCACCTTCTCCGTCTTGTATGTCAGCATGGTAACCTTTGCGAGAGAGTCCCTTTCCATCTCCTGCAGGAAGTGGAGGCACTCAAACAAAGATGCTGCTGCCCTATCCCAATAGCCGGTGCCTTCATCACAGCCGCCATCCTCGGGGTAGGCATCGATAAAGGCACGCATACAGCCCTCTATCTCCGTCACGGCTTTCTGGCGCAATGCAGCGTCGCGCTCATAGAGCATCACGCAGGTGAGCCAGTTGGAGCAAATCCATGGATTCCAGTTCATTGAAGCCGTCTTCCACCAGTATTTCGAGCCAAGGGCAGGCTTTAGTATCCTATGGTTTATCTCGCGCTCTATCTTCTTATACAGCTCTGGGGAGAATCTGTCCAGTTCCTTTCTCAGTTCCTTTCCTGCCCACGCAATGAGAGAGGCAGACTCAGCATTGAAGAGGTCAACTGTCTGGTCGCCATAGAGAGGGACAGGCTTGCCATAGTGGGCTGGTATTCCCCACCAAGGTTCTTCCATCATCACCTCAAGACCATTGATGATGTCGGGCATGAAGCGCCCTTTACGCTCCTGAATCTCAGCCATGACGAGCGCTGCCAACTGTCTTCTGCGCTCAAAGCACAGGTTCTCATACCCTACCCTGTTGCCGTCTTTCTTGAAACGGGCAAACTCCGTTACAGGGATGTTCTTCCATTCCTTGCCGAGATACTGCTCACCATAGGAGATATATGATGCTTTCCATGTTCCTTCGTCAAAGGCACTAATGCTTAATGCTACGAAGAGAGAAAGAAATATAGTCAGGATTGTTTTCTTCATTTTTTATTTATGGTAATCTTCAGTGGTTGTTTTAGTTGCTGGGCGAATGAGGTTAGGTAGTGTTGCCATTCATCCAAAGTGCTGATGCCTAATGCTTTGTTCCTGTTCCAGGCATTACCGAAATAGTAAGTGTTTGACGCAGTAAGAGGCTTTGAGGCAATGACTTGTCCTGGAGCGCCGCTCGTCTCTTTCTCAAACGGAGCATAGTAGCAATCTGTTGCTTCAGGCATAATGCATCCTATAAACATAGAGCCCATCTCCTTGTTGAGTTTTGAACGAAGTCGAGGTATATAGAACTCGGAATCGCCCAAATCCTCATAGGCGATGATGCCAGCCTCCTTGTCTATGATGTAGGCATCGGGGCTTTCCTTGTGGACAACGATGCCGGCACAGAAGGTAGGGGCACTTGGAGCGGAGGCATCATAGGTAACCTCAGCCTTCACCATGGATGAGCCAGCATCGACGGTCAGCAGACGTGTCTCATTCTCGTAGGTCAACCTTACCGTGAGACGCAGAGGACCATTGTCAAGAATCTCTGCCTTCTTATAGCACCAAGGATAGATGATTTTCCCATCTTTGTCTATCAAGGCATTCGTTCCTGCACCGAGTGTAGAGCCCACCTTATAGCAATCCATGCCCTTGCCATGGTCCACATGATAGGAGAAACCCATATTATAGACATCATCGGCAAGGTCGCGATGCCCTAATTTCCTGAGCCTGTTGACGGTGTTCCACATCTGGTTGTCGCACTGTCCGGCATAGAACTCCTCGAGGACAAGCTCAGCAGTGCGCTTATTGAAGATATCATAGCCATAGAGTTTCTCACCGCGGCGCTGAGTGTCAGGACCATATAGACGATATGCGAGACGGTCATTCTCAAAGGAGAAATCTTCCTGACGCTCCTTGAACACACGACCGAAGACTTTTCTCTCTGTTTTCCATGCTGACACGGAAACAGGCGAGGCTTTCAGCGTGATGGTCTGCTTCGCCTTCATCTCAGGGCGTTGGAAGATGAGTTTTCCGTCGTATGTTATCTGAGAAGGGATGGTGTCGGAGCCATTCGTGATACGTATGTAGGCAATATCGTTGTAGCCTATTTCCAATTTTGTACCTATGGCAATAGCATCGAGCTCCACCATCTCCCCTGCAGCTCTCGGAGCATTCATTGGGTTGCGGAGCGTTATGGTGACAGACTGCCCGGCAATACCGAGTGACAAAGCAAGAAATAGTAGTGTAAAGGTTAGTTTTTTCTTCATAATCCAGAGTTAAGTGAGGCAAAGGTATAGAAAAAAAATAATATCCCCAAGTAAAAATGGATAAAAAGTTGCATTATTAAAAATAAAAGATTAATTTTGCACAAACTAATAACTACAAATAGAACAATACAAGCTTCGCAAACTCAACATAAACTAAACAAATAGCAATATGATTGGAACACCAGAAATTATCCTTATCGTACTCGTAGTACTACTTCTCTTCGGAGGCAAGAAGATTCCTGAACTGATGAACGGTCTTGGCAAAGGCGTGAAGAGTTTCAAGGACGGAATGAAAGGCATGGATGATGTAGAGGCAAAGAACGATAAGAAGGAAGGCGAATGAGCAATGAGGTGACGACATTCTGGGATCATCTCGATGTGTTGCGTGGATGCCTGCTGCGCATTCTTGTGGCTGTGGTGGCAGGAGGTGTGGCAGCCTTCTGCATGAAGGATATCATGTTCGACCTCATCCTTGCCCCTACACGTAGCGACTTCCTCACATATCGCTTGATTGGCGCAGAGCCTTTCAGTCTGCATCTCATCAATACCGGACTCACGGAGCAGATGATGATACACCTAAAGATGGCGCTGTGTATGGGTGTCCTCGTCGTTTCACCTTATATCATATATATACTCTTCGGCTTCATCTCACCAGCACTCTATGACAACGAGCGACGCTATTCCCTTCGCATCACGCTGACGGCCTATCTGATGTTTATCATCGGCATGGCGGTGAACTATCTGATCATCTTCCCGCTTACGGTTCGCTTCCTCGGCACATATCAGATAAGTACGGATATCGACAACATGCTCACCGTCAGTTCGTATATCGATACTCTGCTGATGATGTCGCTCACCTTCGGCATCGTCTTTGAGATACCGGTATTGTCGTGGATGCTGGCAAAGTTCGGATTCCTTCGTGCTGAATGGATGCAGAAATGTCGCCGACACGCTTTCGTTGCCATACTCATCGTGGCTGCCGTCATCACTCCTACCACGGACATCTTCACTCTCTTCATCGTCACCCTGCCAATATGGCTGCTCTATGAACTGAGCATCTTCGTGGTGAAGAAAACGAATGGCCCTCTATAGATCTTTCCCTCTTTAAGCGCCAGCCTCTTTTCGCTTTTTCACTTTTTCACCGTTTTCACTTTTTCACTCTTTAACATTTTCACTCTTTAAATAGATGTTACGAAAAATAAGAATCATTCTCGCAACGATATTCTTTACACTGATTACCCTGTTGATAGTTGACTTCACGGGTACGTTGCAGGCATATCTTGGCTGGATGGCAAAGATACAATTCCTTCCTGCCGTACTTGCCCTCAATGCAGTAGTCATCCTTGCCCTCATTATCCTTACGCTTATCTTCGGTCGTATATATTGCTCCGTCATATGTCCTCTGGGTGTTATGCAGGATGTGTTGTCGAGCCTTAACAGGAAGAAGAATCATTTCAGCTATTCCCCAGCGAAGAACTGGCTGCGTTATGCTATGCTCATTGTCCTTATTGTGGTAGTAGCGGCAGGAGTAGGCTCGCTGATGGCTCTCATTGCTCCTTACGGCAGTTACACTCGCATGGCACAGAATCTCCTTCAGCCTGTGTATATAGGAGTAAACAATCTCCTTGCCATGGCTTCCGAGCATTACTCCAGCTATGCCTTCTATCATCGTGAGGTATGGATTCGCTCCATGCCTACATTCATCGTTGCCATTGTCAGCTTCATGTTCATTGCCGTTCTTGCAATAAAGAATGGTCGCACATATTGCAATACGATATGCCCTGTAGGCACTTTGCTCGGCTTCATCGCGCGTTTCTCTTGGTTTAAGGTTTCCATTGATGCCGATAAATGCAAGAATTGCCGTAAGTGTGAGCGTAACTGCAAGGCTTCGTGTATTGACATAAAGAATCACACGGTAGATTATTCGCGCTGCGTGGCTTGCGGTAACTGTCTCGGTCAATGCAATTTCGGCGCTATGAGTTATGCTCACAAGCCTGCTACTAAAAAGGGAGACAAGGTGGCTTCTAACAAGGAAGACAAGCCTGCCGCAGAGCATGGGACGAATGCCGAAGGCAGACGAGAGTTCCTCGTTGGTGCCGGCCTTGCCCTTGCTGGCACAGCACTGGCAAAGGAAGAGAAGATGGTGGATGGCGGTCTTGCCGTGATAGAGGATAAGATACAGCCAAAGCGTAACACTCCTATCACTCCTCCTGGCTCCATCTCTGCCGAGAATATGAAACATCGCTGTGTGGGATGTCAGATATGTGTCAGCGACTGTCCTAATGATGTTCTGCGCCCAAGCACGGATTTGATGACTATGATGCAGCCGGTGATGAGCTTCGAGCGCGGCTATTGTCGCCCTGAATGCAACCGTTGCGCAAGTCTCTGTCCATCAGGAGCCATCAAGCCTATAACCCTCGCGGAGAAATCTTCCACTCAGATAGGCCATGCCGTATGGGTGAAGAAGAACTGCATCCCTGTGTGCGATGGTATCGATTGTGGCAACTGTGCTGCTCATTGTCCTACGGGAGCCATTCAGATGGTGCATCTCAATGGTGATGAGTTTGAGCCTATCATTCCAGCTGTCAACGAAGCGCGTTGCATTGGTTGCGGTGCTTGTGAATATGTATGTCCATCACGTCCGTTCTCTGCCATCTATGTGGAGGGACACGAGGTGCATAGGGTGAATTAAAAGCCCCCTATCCCCCTAAGGGGAGCTTTAGAATGATTTAACATGAATAATGTTAGTGCGCGTAAAGATTAAAGATCAGTGATTTATGAAGAATATAAACAGACGTGATTTCTTAAAGATATTCGGTGGAGCAACGGTAGCTTCATCGGCTGTTCTCACGGCATGTACAGGCAAGAATGCTCAGGATACTACTGCTGATGCACAGGAACCTCCAAAGGGCAAGATGACGATGCGCAAGAATCCAAATACTGGCGATGAGGTTTCGTTGCTCGGTTATGGCATGATGCGCCTCCCTGTTCTTCCAAAGAAAGAAGAGACAGATCCTGACGTTATTGACCAGGAGATGGTGAATAAGCAGGTGGACTATGCCATAGAGCACGGAGTGAACTATTTTGATACAAGTCCGGCATACTGTCAGGGCAACTCCGAGCCTGCTACAGGCATCGCCCTTCATCGCCATAAGCGTGAGGAATATTTCGTTGCCACCAAGTTGAGCAACTTTGCTCCGCAGTCGTGGAGCAGAGAGGAGTCGCAGAAGATGTTCTTCAACTCGATGAAGTATCTGCAGGTGGA
Source organism: Prevotella sp. (assembly GCA_045627725.1). Taxonomy (GTDB): domain Bacteria; phylum Bacteroidota; class Bacteroidia; order Bacteroidales; family Bacteroidaceae; genus Prevotella. The sequence goes on from JAZQOH010000009.1 coordinate 11,256, forward strand.
TTATATCGACTATCTCCTTCTTCACGCTATCGGAGGTACCAGCCGCGATATGGAGGGTAACTCCCTCGACTCTCTTGCCACTTTCATGGCGAGATATATGGACAATGGAATCCTCGACTGGCTCGTGGAGCAGAAGAAGGCTGGAAAAATCCGCAATCTCGGTTTCTCCTATCATGGTGATATCGCCATCTTCGATATGCTGCTGAAGTGGCATGATGAGGGCAAGTACCATTGGGACTTCGTGCAGATAGAACTTAACTATCTGGACTGGGAGTTTGCTAATGAGATAAATTCAAGCAATACGGATGCTGTATATCTCTATAATGAGTTGCAGAAGCGCGGCATTCCAAGCGTAGTGATGGAGCCATTGTTGGGTGGTCGTCTTGCCAACGTACCTGATCCTATCGTGGCTAAGATGAAGAGTCGCAGGCCTGAGGATAGCATCGCATCGTGGGCATTCCGCTTTGCCGGAACTCCTGAGGGCGTGCTGAGCGTTCTCTCTGGTATGACATATATGGAACACCTGCGCGAGAATCTATGTACATATTCGCCTCTCGTGCCTATCACCGAGGAGGAGAATGCCTTCCTTATGGATATCGCCAAGGAGATATACGACCTGAAGACTATCCCTTGCAACGAGTGCCAGTATTGCATGCCTTGCCCTTACGGCATCAACATCCCAGCCATCTTCGTTCATTACAACAAGATGATAAAGGAGGGAACGATGCCTCATCATCGCGAGAACCCTGAATACACCAAGCAGCGCCGTGCCTTCCTCATCGGCTATGACCGCAGCGTGCCTCGCCTTCGTCAGGCAGACCACTGCATCGGTTGCGGTGCATGTGAGCCTCATTGCCCTCAGCGCATTCATATCCCTGAGGAACTCCATCGCATCGATGTGATGGTAGAAAACCTCAAGCGCAATGGCCTCGTTGCCGATAAAGAACTATAACCGTTCTCCATCATTATTGATGGAGCCCCAAAAAAAGATAATATGAAAAAGACAATCTCTTCTCTCCTCGTGGCAGCAGGCATGTTCTGCTCTCTGCCTCTCTCCGCCCAGAGCGTCACCGTGCATTGTGACAGACCTGGCGATGTGATTCCTAAGGAAATCTACGGACAGTTTGCCGAGCATCTCGGCGCGTGTATCTATGGTGGTCTATGGGTTGGCAAAGACTCCAAAATCCCTAATCAGGATGGCTATCGCCTGGATGTTCTCAACGCCCTGAAGGAACTCAAGGTGCCTGTGCTTCGCTGGCCTGGTGGCTGTTTTGCTGATGAATATCATTGGATGGATGGTATCGGACCTAAGGAAAACCGTCCTAAGATGGTGAACAACAACTGGGGTGGCACCGTGGAAGACAACTCCTTCGGCACTCATGAGTTCTTCAACCTCTGCGAGCTCATCGGCTGTGAGCCATACCTCAGCGGCAATGTAGGCTCTGGCACGGTGGAGGAACTGGCTAAGTGGGTGGAGTATATCACCTCTGACGGCGACTCTCCTATGGCAAACCTTCGCAGGAAGAATGGTCGCGACAAGTCGTGGAACCTGAAGTATCTCGGCGTAGGTAATGAGTCATGGGGCTGTGGTGGATCTATGCGACCTGAGTATTATTCTGACCTCTTCCGCCGCTATAGCACCTACTGCCGCAACTATGATGGTCATAACCTATTCAAGATTGCCTCTGGTGCTTCTGACTATGACTATAACTGGACAGAGGTATTGATGGATCGTGCCGGTGGTAATATGGCAGGTCTTTCTTTGCATTACTATACCGTACCTGGATGGAGCGGCTCAAAAGGCTCTGCCACCGACTTTACCAAGGATCAGTACTACTGGACCATCGGTAAGTGCCGCGAGATAGAGGATGTTCTCAAGAAGCACATCAACATAATGGACAAGAAGGACCCAAAGAATAATGTTGCACTCCTCCTTGATGAGTGGGGCACTTGGTGGGATACTGAGCCTGGTACAAACCCTGGTCACCTCTTCCAACAGAACTCTATGCGCGATGCCATCGTAGCAAGTACGTCTCTCGACATCTTCCATCGCTACACCCGTCGTCTGAAGATGTGTAATATCGCACAAATTGTCAACGTGCTGCAGTCGATGATTCTCACCAAGGACGACAAGATGGTGCTCACTCCTACATACTATGTCTTCCAGCAGTATGCCGTTCATCAGGATGCCACAAACATCCCTGTCACCGTCATCTGCGATGAGATGTCCATCAAGGGCGACAACCGTCATTTCGACTCTCGCCTCCCTCTTGTCTCTGCCACTGCCTCTAAGGATAAGAACGGCATTGTCCACGTCTCTCTCACCAACGTGAGCGTTGACAAGGAGCAGACCGTCACTCTCAACATCGAAGGTCTCAAGGCAACCAAGGCATCAGGTGTCATCCTCACCTCTCCAAGAATTGACGACCTCAACACCTTCGAAGCTCCAAGCAAGGTGAAGAATGCCCCATTCAAGGAAGCAAAAATCTCCAAGGGCACTCTCCAGGTAAAGATGCCAAAGAACAGTATCGTCACCCTTGAACTGAAGTAAAAACGAAAGAAAAAAGATGTAATACACAATCAGCAAATTAATCAGTCGATTATTTTGCTGATTGCTTTTTTGTGCGGACACCCAAGGAGTTATGATGAGAAACAAAATGAAACAACTTATCTTTGGTGTTTCAATCTTTTCTTATTATCTTTGCACTCGTAATCTAAAACATACTAAACATATACGTAAAGCATTGAGTTAGGATACCTGAAGCGTTGAGTTAGGGTACCTAAAGCATTGAGTTAGGGTACCTAAAGCGTTGAGTTAGCACCCCTAAAGCTATGCTTTAGCTATCGAGAAGCTATGCTTCACGATTTTGGACTTATATGTATTCAAGTCACTTTAATCCAGAGCCTGCTTTTAGTCTTACAACGGTGAAACTATAGCGAGGGAGTTTCATTGATGACAATTCGGAGGTGGAGATTGTCTTTGCTTCGCCAAGAGACACATTGCGGGCATCGTGAGGAGCATCTATCTGCTGGACAGTTGCAGACGAAGAGAAGGCAGAGAGATTACCAAGGTCGAGGGAGAGAGACGTTTCCATAGGCAGGGCATTGACAAGTTTGATGATGACATCTCCATTGTCGGCACGTACGATGCTTGCCTTCACACGATCCTGAGCGAGGTTGTCACTAAGGGAGAGGTCGGAGAAGATGTATTCCACACCATTGTTCTGACCAGAGAGCATCTGGACATAGTAGTTTGGCGTTGGCTTCACCTCCGTATTGTTGAAATAGATGAGGTCAGGATTCCATTGGGTATTGCCCTCACGAGCGAGGAGAGGAGCATAACTCGACATCACGACGACGTCGGCATTGCGCTCAAGATTGGTGACATGGATAGCCTCAGCGAGAGCATTCTCCCAACGATTGCCTCGCGATGCCCACTCGCCAAGATACACCTTAGTGCCCTTGCGGTCATACTTATCATAGAAGTCCTGATGGTTGAGATACCATCCTACATTATTATAATAGTGTTCATCGACAATCTCGATATTATTCTCGCGAGCTAACTGCCAACCATACTCATAGTCGCTTCCTTCCCAGAAAGGACCTACGGTGCCCACAATAGTAATCTCAGGATGCACCTTCTTTATCTCCTTGATGAGCCATAGATATCTCTCCACGAATACCTGACTGAACAGATCCTCATTGCCTATACCAAGATATTTCAAACCGAAAGGTGCCTTATGACCTGCATCGGCACGCATCTTTGCCAATTTTGAGGTCTTAGCATCGCCATTTGCCCACTCTATGAGGTCGAGAAGTTCCTGGAGATAAGCCTCCATCTCACCATCCCATTTCAATCCGCCTTGCTGACCATTACCACCAACGCTGGAGTTCTGACAAGGCACACCAGCGGCAAGGACAGGCAATGGCTCTGCTCCTATATCCTCGCAGAACTGGAAATACTCATAGAAACCAAGTCCACGCGACTGATGATAATGCCAGATATTCCAGTCATGCTGACGCTCCCAGAGCGGTCCGATGGTAGCTTTCCAATGATAGATATTGTCTATGCCATTGCCATGAGAAGCACATCCACCAGGGAAACGCACGAAGCGAGGGTGCATGTCGGCAAGTGTCTGGGCAAGATCACGGCGAAGACCATTCTTACGATTCTTGAAAGTCTGCTGAGGGAAGAGGCTTGCGAAATCCACATCTACGACACCAACAGAAAGAGGCTCGATGGCAAGCGAGGCATTAGCACATTCGGCATTAGGCACAAGCACAGCCTTCACCTGCTTCCAGGCATTCTTTCCTGCCGTTACGACAACGGAAGCCAATGTCTTTTCTCCATCGAGAAGGGACACACGGAGTTTCTGCGAAGCCTTCTCACTTGTGCGAAGGAATACGGAGAAATCGTATTTCTCACCCTTCTTCACAGGTATTCCATCATAGCCTCCATTGACAAGAGCCGAACCTACGATGCGAGTGTCGAGTCGGGAGTAATTCTTATTGTTAGGATGAAGCGGAGAATCTGTCTCGATGGTCCAGTTGATGCCTCGCTCCCGTGTCATGGTAGATACAGGACGGACATCCCAAGCCGTCTGTGAAGTCCACTCCCTACGATCCTTCGATGAATATTCAAAATCGCGATTCTGGAGCAATTCGGCATAGAGACCACCATCAGCGGCATAGTTTATATCCTCAAAGAAGATGCCAAAGAGGTCTGGCGATATAGACTTTGAATCACTCAAATCTGCCTTGAGCGAAGCCTTAAGACCATTCAACTTCCCGAAGACGCGAGAGTCATCACCCATACCCTTATTGTCTCTGCCTGCACGATAGGCTGCTGCTTCAGACTTTGTGATTAGCGTGGCAATCTCATCCCAAGAAGTTCGAGCAATATTATCATTCCCGGAAGATGCAACATTAACCTTCACTGCCTCGCTCCAATGGAGGAAATCCTTCGATGTTACCTTATATATATTGCCCTTCTGCGTGGAATAAGTGACGCAGAAGAGTCCGTTTTCCTTTGTCAGCACAGGATTGATGACATTCTCATCGGTTGTCGTCATATAAGGATAGTCCTGTGGCATCCAGCAGGAGAGGTCGCGGGTGCGGGTGATGGCAAACTGATTTACCCTGTCATTGAGAGCCCATACGGCAAACCATTCGCCATTATTATCGCGCAACACACTTGGCACGGATGCCATCTTCTTCTCAGCTCCCCAAGCACCATAATCGCATTGGAGAAGATTGAAATCTTTCCCTACAGGTGTCCATTGGTGCTTATCCACGCTATAGGACATTCGCAATCCATTACCTACGTTATAAGACTTGACATAAACGGAGTCGGGACGATTAGCCATTGTTGTCAGGCATAAGGCCGACAATACGATTGAAGATAATATTCTTTCCATAGATTCAGTTAGGTTATTTGACTGCAAAGATAAGAAAAAAGACGGAGAAAAAGACTTAATAACACAGCAAAAGGGTTAAATAAAGTTAATGAATACAAGAAATATTGATGAAACAATACGAAGTTACGAACAAAATGAGTAATTTTGCACCAGAAAACTTAACGAATGTATAGGACAGATAGTAATATATCTGTCTTTTCTTCGTTTTCAGCAACCATAAGAATACATAAGAATTTATTTAGGTATAACAAAAAGATGAAAATGAAAAAGATTATGCTCGCAGCGCTGATGATAGCGTCTGCAGTAAGTGTAAACGCAGGTGGACTTTTGACAAACACTAATCAAAGCATCAAGTTTCTTCGTAACCCAGCACGTGATGCTGTTATTGATATCGACGGTGTGTATAGCAACCCTGCGGGTGTTGTGTTCATGCCAGAAGGTTTCCATTTCGGATTTAACTGGCAGTTGGCTGCTCAGACACGTGAGGTTATTACAACAAACCCAAACTATAAGCTCGGTGTGAACAACACATCGACATCTAAAGAATATAAAGGTAAGGCTTTTGTGCCATTCCTCCCATCAGTACAGGCTGCATACAACAAGGGTAACTGGTCATATCAGTTCAACTTTGCTGTGCATGGCGGTGGCGGACGTTGCGAATTTGCTGACGGACTTGGTTCGTTTGAGAATGCAGTAGCTAACATAGCAAGCTCACTTTCAGGTCTTACAGGACAGATAAACGGAGGCTTTAACCTTCTCGGACAGCAACTTGGAACAGCTGGTGTACAGGGAATTCAAAATATTTCTCCTGTTACTGGCTACAGCTTCGACCAGTACATGGAGGGTAAGCAGTATTACTTCGGCTTCACTCTCGGTGCTGCCTACAAGGTAAACAATAACCTTTCGCTCTATGGTGGATTGCGCTTCCTCTACGGAACAGCCACATATAAGGCTAAGCTGGAGAATATTAAGGTAAGAAATGCAGCAGGCAACCTTCAGGGACTCAATGAATATTTTGGAAATGTTGCAGGTGTAGTTGGCAATAATGGCGCTGTAATTTCCAACAAAATAAGCGAGACAGTAGGTGCTATCATGCAGGGATATGGTGTTTCTGAGCAACAGGCTGTGCAGATGGCAATGACAGATCCAAGCTTTAGTGCTTTGGTTTCTGCAGGTCAGCAGGTACAGGGCATCGCTGACGGACTCACAGAGAAAGCAGGTCTTCTTGAGCAGTATGCTGATGGTGTGAATCTTCAGTCAGATCAGAGCGCTTTCGGCGTTGCTCCAATCATTGGTCTCGACTATAAGACCGATAAGTTCAACTTTGCTATAAAGTATGAATTCAAGGTCTGTATGCAGATGAAGAATACTTCAACCGTTGACAAGGTGAGTGCTATCGATGCTGTAAACAAGTTTAAGGATGGTACTTCAGTTCATGAGGATAGCCCTTCGATGCTTTCTGTTGGTGCTCAGTGGAACGTATTGCCACAGGCTCGACTCAATCTTGGCTATCATCACTTCTTCGACAAGAACTCAAAGAAATATAATGATGAGCAGAAACTCCTCGATGGCGACACTAATGAATTCCTCGGCGGCGTAGAGTATGACGTGAACAAGAAGCTTACCGCAAGTGCTGGTTTGCAGATTACACGTTATGGACTTTCGGATAAGTTCATGAATGACATGTCTTTCGTGGTTAATTCCTGGAGCTATGGTCTCGGTGTTTGCTATAAGGTGTCCGACAAAGTGGCTGTTGACGTTGCATACTTCAAGACAAAGTATTCTCACTATGAGCGCACAACACCTGCAAATCCTGAGGCTGTTCCTGCCGCAACTCCAGAGACAAAGGATGATTTCTGGCGTACAAACCGTGTGTTCGGTGCTGGTGTAACAATCAATTTCTAAAAGAAAAAACGGATTTTTTCTTATAAATTAGAAAAAAATGAATATTTTTTAGAAAAGATTTAAACCTTTTTTCTTTAAAAGCGTCTATTAGATAGACACACTCAAGATTTCATACACAAAAGGAATTTAATTGGTTTTAGATAAGTTATTATTAACTAGAGAAGGTTCTGTCCGTGAGGGATAGAGCCTTCTTGCTTTTTTATCCTTTTTGCTTTTTATGTAGGATCTACATCATAATGCACCTGAAGGGACTTGTATCTGTCATCCTGCATCAACTGGGCAACACACAGGCGGATAGCCTGGCGAGTGGCAACAAGAGGAAGGGAATGCTCGAGTTTGAGCATCACTTTACGGATACATAAGGTCTTCACTCGGGCAATAACCGGTTTATCCGGTCCAAGGACTCGGAAGGCGAGATGCTGACGAAGACGATTTGCAAGTTCGATACCAGCAGTTTCCACCACCTGATTATCGCGATGTCGCAAATAGATATAAATAAGGCGTGTATATGGAGGATAGCGGAAAGCATTACGCTCATCGAGCAAATCGCGATGGAATGCCTTATAGTCACCATTCACTATCTGCTTTATCACGGGAAGTTCGGGATGATTTGTCTGGAGAATGACAAGTCCTCTCCTACCCTGCCTGCCTGCGCGACCAGCCACCTGAGTCATCATGGAATAAGCATACTCCCACGCACGGAAGTCAGGAAGGTTGAGCATAGAATCGGCAGAGAGTATTCCCACAACGCTTACATGGTCGAAGTCCAGACCTTTTGTCACCATCTGAGTGCCGATAAGGATATTTGTCTTATGCGAAGAGAAGTCGCTGATGATTCGCTCATACGCATTTCTGGTATGAGTAGTATCGAGATCCATACGGGCAATCTTTGCTGAAGGGAACTCGTCGCGAATAATATCTTCCACTTTCTCCGTGCCATAACCTTTGTCTTTCAGTTCCCTATTATGGCAGTCAGGACACTCCGTAGGCATACGATAGGTGTAGCCACAATAATGGCAGGACAGGCTATTGGTGTTCTTATGATATGTAAGAGACACATCACAATTGGTGCATCGTGGTACCCAGCCGCATTCGTGACACTCTATTATAGGAGAGAAACCTCTTCTATTCTGAAAGAGAATGACCTGCTCACCATTCTGAAGTGCCTCACCGATAGCATTACGGAGGTCTGGAGAGAGCAGTCCCCGCATTATCTTACGACGACGTAAATCTTTCACATCAACGACACGGATAGTAGGAAGCTGCAGTTCCTTATATCTCTTGTCAAGACGAACATATCCATATTTACTATTTTCGTTGGCAGGGAAAGAGTTATACATGGTTTCCACGCTTGGAGTAGCAGTACCCAACAAAGTCTTTGCACCATACATCTGAGCAAGGACAATGGCTGCAGAGCGACCATGATAGCGAGGAGCAGGATCCTGTTGTTTGAAGGAAGTCTCATGTTCCTCATCAATTATTACAAGACCTAAATTCCTGAAAGGCAGGAAAACGGCAGAGCGGGCACCAAGAACGACATCGTAGGGCTCATCGGAGAGTTGCTTCTGCCATATCTCCACACGTTCTGCATCGGAGTATTTACTATGGTATATGCCGAGACGATTGCCGAAGACACGCTGCAATCGCTCCGTTATCTGCACCGTAAGGGCTATCTCAGGCAATAGATACAACACTTGTTTCCCTTCATTGAGAGCACGTTGTATCATACTGATGTATATCTCCGTCTTGCCACTAGACGTAACACCATGGAGCAGGACTACATTCTTTGGTACCTTGCAGTTATCTGCAAGGGTACTTCCTGCACTCGTAGGCATTCCCCATTGACGATAAATCTCATCATAAGCCTGCTGCTGATATTCATTGAGTGGCTTTATTTTCTCTGGATGCGGTTCTCCTGCATTATTGAGTCGGCCGATTTCTTTCTCGTATGTAGTGAGGATGCCACGATCACATAATGCCTTGATATTAGCAGAAGTGGCATGTGCCTCATTCATAAGGGCTTCGCGAGTCACATCGATTATCTCCTCGCGAGGCTGATTGTCTTCGAGTGAATCCCAATGAGTTAAAGCGAGGAACGTATTGAGAGCCTCCAATTGCTTAGGAGAGCGGAAGAGGGTATCGATGGCGATATGCAACGCCTGCTCATTACGGAACTTCGGAGCAAGGTCGATATAGGTCTCTGTCTTCGGACGATAGTTCCGTTCGTTCTTCATTCCAGTAGGCAAGGCAGTACGGAAAACATCTCCAATAGGAGACATATAATAATCGGATATCCACGTCCAGAGACGATATTGCTGAGGGAGGAGCACAGGAGCAGAATCTATCACGCTGATGATATCCTTCAGTTTCACCCCTTTTGGTTCATTCTCATGCACCTTGACTATCATTGCCGTATATGTCTTTGTCTGTCCCAAGGGAACCTGTGCGCGCACAAATGACTGTACCTGCAACTCGAGAGTCGCAGGTACTGAATAGGTATAGAGGCCGTCTAAACCTAATGGCAATATGACGTCAACATATTTCAATGTGCAGGGGAAAAGGATTAAAGTTTGAAGAGATAGGAGGGATTGTTAGAAATAGACCACAACGCCCATCTGCCAAGTGCTGCCCTTTGGTGACTCCCTTATCTCATCCATTATATACTTAAAGGTAATATCCGATGTATTATTGCAAGCGATATTATATGACACCTTTGCTTCCAAAGTGCCAAAGAGCATAGCACCAATACCGACATTCACGCTTGTTACCACCTCATTCCAACGCAGATGACCACCATTGAAGACATCATGGTCTCTTTTACTAAGATTGAAATCCCATTGTGGACCAGCAAAGACAAACACATCGGAGGTATCGCCAAAGCCAAATCCCTTACGGAAATTCATCTGGAAAGCAAGCGAACTCTTACCAACGTTCTCATTCTCACCCGTAAAATTACCAACATTCGACTCTATCCTATTGAAGAGAGCAGACATGTCAACATCAAATCCAGCAAGAAGATCTATCTTCACCGTCGGTCCTAAATAGAATCCATTGCGATGAGAGGCATCAAAGACATTGGAGTTCAACTCCATTTTTGAGATGTTATAGCCCATTTTTGCACCATATTTCACCTTTCCCTGTACCGATAACGCACAGGAAAGAACGAAAAATAGCATTATGAGCGCCTTCTTCATCCTAATTAGTTATATAAAAGTATTAGTGTCTCTGACGACGAACGCTTACACGAGCTGCACTTGAGCCAGAAGAAGGAGAGCTTGCCTTTGTAGTCTTCTGCTTCTTTGTGACCGTTGTCTTTGGAGTTGCAGAAGAGCGACGTGATGAAGATGTCTTCTTGACCTTACTGCCTTTTGCATTCTTTTCCGCAGCGGCAATGCTGTCAAGCGAATCCTTGCGAGCCTGATCGCCCCATACATTCTTCTCGAAGGCAAGAAGCTCTGCTTCAATCTTCTGCTGCTCTTTCTTCATGGCAGAATCGTTAGGACAATACTGAGCCAGAGTCTGACCAAGCATATTGTTTGTCTTATAGATTTCGCCCTTGTACTTATTCTTTACGAAATAATCGTCAATACTCATCGTAGCAGCATTGTTGAGATTGCTCGTCATGATCATCTGCTTGGAGAGGAATGGAGCGATATCATCATACTTCACCCAGAAGAGCGGATACTTTGCTGTGCCATCGCCAAAGTCATCCTCGCGACTCATAATAGGACAGAGAGCCACTACCTTCTTATGGAAAGTGCTGGAATACTGGTCATAGTATGCAGACTCCTTGATATAGTACGACTTCACTTCACGACTTGGGATATCAGAATCATCAAGTTTCAAGCCTTTGTCACTACGCTCATAGTAGATATGGTAGTTGTCAAGGAATGCGAGAGGCTTTATCTTCGAGTTGTTATCGAAGGACTCATTGCCGTCAAGACGATATTCGTATGCAGGAATCTTGCCTGTCAGCATCAGCTTGAACATATAAGTGAACAGGTTCATCTGCGATCCAACTGGCTCAACAGGATAATAGAGACCTGAGTTCTCATCCTTTGTAAGATCAACCTCACGGTAGATATCACGACGCCATACCACATCCTCCTGCATCGATTGCTGTGTAGGGAAGGATATGAGAGCACGCTGAGTCATATTGTCAGAGTTGCTCTTCTGCTGAGTCGCTGTCTTCTGCTGTTGCTGTGCACGACGAGCTGCTGGCTGTGCAGTTGCCGTAAGGACGGCCATGCACGCGAACATTATAATTATATATTTTCTCATATTCTTATATATTATTTCATTATCAACTCCATTGATGCAGGCAACTGACGTGATATTCCATCAGGACCCACAGCATGGATGCGTGATATATAGAATCGCTTAGAGCGTGAAAGCTTTCGGAAAGCATCCATCTGACGGGCAGAGAACGATGCACCTTCGCTGACCATAGGCACCGCATTACCCATATTGTCGAAGAAAACAGCCTCGAAACCCGTTACCTTAAACTCGATATCGAGCAATCCATCATCGATAGCAGCACGTATTCCCTTGGCATTCAAGAGGTCTCCCTTGGAAATATTTCCTCCACGGAAGCGGTTTGTACCCATCTGAATATATGCTGTTGGATCAGGGAGCTTACGAACATGGAAGGTGAACTGCCCCATCTGCACAGGTTTTCCCGTCTGTGTACTTGCCACGGAGATAGTGACATCGCTTCCTACAGATGCAGGACGAGCAATATACTTACCAGGTCCTACAGGTTGCAGAGTGCCTCCGCTCATTGTTGCCGTAACCTTATTAAGAGGAACACCAGGCACGGAGATGCTGATAGGGTTGCTATAGCCTGCATAGAGCACGTTCATAAGGTCGGCAGAAACCGTAGCTGAAGGATCCACAACGGTATATTTCTGCTCGAAGTTACGACGTATAGTCTCACCATCACCATTCATCATTGTCATATAGCCCGAGAGAGTGAAGTCGCCTGTCTTGCCTGCGATAAACTCATAGGTGTTGTTATGAAGGTTGACCTCACGACCACCGATGAATATCTGCGGCTGCTGTGTTGTGTCAACGGCAGCCATTACAATCTGTGCAGAGAACTTATCGCCACGCACAACGGTCTGTGCATTAGGGATGACGAAGGCAGAAAGCTTGTTCACACGGATATCCTTCACGTCGATATTGCTTACGAGAGTGTGGAGTACCTCGCCCTCTGCATAGCGGATATCGCTCTGAAGCTTTGAGAGAAGCGTTACGGCAGCAGCCACAGGCATACCCTCAAACATATATTCCTCCCAATTCTTGTTGAGCGGATTTGACTTGCCTTGTATCTTTGTTGAGAAGTTACTCTCGATGATACGACGCTGATTCTCATCTGCTATCATCGTAAGGATACGTACACGATAATGGTCAAGAGCCTTATGAAGTGCTGAGCCGCGACCTGTTCCAGGAGCAAGCATAACGTGATTTGATGCTTCGAGGTCATCATTACGTTTTATATTGTTGACATCTCCTTCCGGACCGTCAGCCTCCTTGACGATTGCAACTTTCAGTTCCTCAGCGAAATTATATAGAGAATCGCTCATCTGACGTACCCAGTTAGCCTTCTCAAACCACTCACGTACTTTCGTAGGGTTAGCCTTCAGCTGCGCCTCGAAGTCACGATAGATGGCAAGATTCTGCTTTGTAGCATTCTCCGTCGTACGATTAAGACTCTCCTCCACAATGGTAAAGCCATCAAGGACCTCGTTGGAGATATTCATCGCCAACATTGCCATCAAGACGACATACATCAGATTTATCATCTTCTGGCGAGGAGAGACTGGTCTTTTCTTTATTGCCACAACAATAATTAATTACGAATTACTAATTACTTAGTTACTTTTATATAACAAAATTGTTATTGATTCCCCATTCTTCATACTCCTCCCCTCGGGGAGGATGGGAGGGGGCTTCTATGAATTCTTTGGGATATTAGGAGTCATCGCCTCTATCATTCTCGCATAGCAAGAGTTGAGTTCAGCGATACGTTCAGCCATCGTTGCAGTCTGCTCATTGATAGCATCCTGGGTTGTAATCTGCTTAGAAGCAGACTTGAGCTGCATCTCATAGACACGAGCGATGCCTGTAAGGGTGCGATTGAGGGTCTCCATCTCCTCTGAGTCGATAGTGAGGCGCTTGTTGAGATCACCAATCTTAGTGAGGAGCTCATTGAGTTCGTTAAGACGGTCAACGTATGTCGTTGTTGCTTCCTCCATTGCCTGAGCTGTCTCTGGAGTAACGGCAGGAGCAGGAGCACCGATAGCAGGTGTGCCGGCAACGCTTTCTTCTCCTTCGAAGGTAATAGGAGCAGCACCATTGCTACCACCGATGACAACGCCACCACCCATTGGAGGAACAACTCCCTGACCTATGATAACGGTACCACCATCAGAATCAATAGTATCTCCCGACTGAACAGCAGCATTACCGCCACCAATAATAACGGTACCACCAGCATTGCCTGCTATAACGCCACTCGCATTACCGCCAACAACCTCAACATCTGCATTGCCTCCTACCACTTCACCACCCGCATTTGCAAGCGCAGCAGCAATCTGTGAATCTGTAGCGAGTTCCATACCATCTGCGGTTTTGTCGAAAGGACGATCGAAAGCAGAAATGAAGAACACGAACACCTCAGTTCCCATACCAATGAAAAGCATGAGATTAGCACCGTCAAGGTGTGTGAGTTTGAAAAGTGTACCAAGGATAACGATAGCCGCACCCCAAGAGTATGCATAGTTCATAAACGTCTGTCCAGCAACGCTGTCCATCCATTTCTGAAGCTGATATACGATATTGAATTTGCTATACTTTGCCATTTTATCTATTTTTTATATCTAGGTTTTCCAAGTTACTAGGTTTACTAGAGTTTCTAGGTTTACTATAGATACTAGGATAACTAGTTTTTACTAGGATTTATAGAATTATATATTACTTCTTCTTTCCTTTTCCATTCTGCGATGTTCCGCTTGCCAATGAGCGCACACAACGGAAACCGATATATGAACGAGGCTGGTTCTGATACTCCCAAGAGCGCCAAGCAGAACGGATATAGCTCTCCGGATCCTTCCAAGAACCACCGCGAACGCTCTTCTTCTTCAAGCGATAAGGGTCTTCCTTCGCAGCCTTATACTCCAACTGAGGGTTGAGATCGTTCATAGCCTCAACGCCTGCTTCGGTATAAATTGTAGATGTCCATTCTGCAACATTGCCTGCCATATCGAAGAGTCCATTGCTGTTTGGCGAATAGATGCCAGACTTAGAAGTGATAAGGTTGCCATCCTTCGTATAGTTTCCGCGATCTGGCTTGAAGTTTGCGTAGAAACAGCCATCGCCATTCTTCACGTCAGGATTCTCCCAAGGGAATTCCGTTCCCTCCTTACCGCGGGCAGCATACTCCCATTCAGCCTCAGTAGGCAGACGATAGCGCTGGATATAGCGAGCCTCACCACCAAGTCCCTTAAGCAGATAGTCGGTACGCCAAGCGCAGAAAGCATTAGCCTGCTCCCATGTCACACCCACAACAGGATAGTCACTATAGGTAGGATTGTTGAAATAGTTGCGCATATACACCTCATTGTCTGAATTGGTGAAGTCATTCACCCAGCAAGTGGTGTCAGGATATATATTAACAATGTACGTATTAAGGAAGTCCCAAGCACCAGAGAGAGGGCGGTTTATTGTCTCGCGAACGATGCGACCCTCATCGTCTATGTATGCCGTATCCTTACTTATCATCACCACCTCATCTGGATTAACGGTGATGTCTGTATTCAGATTACGCTCCTCTGCTACTATTCTGTTGCGACGAAGTGCAGCTGTAGTATAGTCATAGATTTCATAACGATAGTTCATCTGGCGAGCATCAAGGAGCTTCTCTCCCGTTACCGGATTCACCTCATAGAGACTTTCGATGGCACGCAACTGGTCCTCATTAGGCTTACGAGGCAATGGCTTCTTCCAATTGATACGTGGCTCGATAGGATCACCATTCTTATCCTCGGTAATCATATATGTCTCATCACCGCCATACGCAGGATCAGCAAGACGAGTGCGGAGGATACTATCACGCACCCACATCACAAACTGACGATACTTGGCATTGCTAACCTCTGTCTCGTCCATCCAGAAACCATCAACGCTGATATCCTTCACAGGAGTATCCTTGCCCCAGAGGGAGTCTTTCTTCTCGATACCCATGCGCAGGAAACCACGCTTAATCATAGTCATGCCATAAGGTGTAGGCTCAGTAAAGCCACGACCATTGCTGACACCAGTCACTTCACCGCCTTGTGATGCAGATGACATCATCTTCGAACCGAAGCAACTCGAAAGTATCACCACCGCACAAATAGTGAATAATGGAACTATAATCTTCTTTATCATATTCTTGTTTTTGTTATTTTTTTCTGATTCGTCGATTCCTCGATTTTTCGATTCGTCGATTTTTCGACTATTCGATATTTCGATAATTCGAATGCTCTACAGATACCTCACCGCCTGATGACGATTCTTTCCCTTAGGGATAAGGTTAATATCTGTCTGATATCCGATATGTACCTCATGACATCCATTGCCTACGCCTATTCCATTTGTATATGCCTCATAACTATATCCAAGCATTATACCATGAAAACTGCCACCTATATACATAGTAGCAGAGTTTGTAGGACTATATCCGAAACCACCCGAAAGGATACGACCATCATGAGAATATATCAAGCGAGCCGTTATATCACCTCTATAGCCCACCATGTCAGAGCGAAGGAGTGCTGAGGTGGCAATGGTAAGGAAAGGATTGCGCAACTTAATGTTGCATCCTCCCGTAGCATAATATGTGGCATCCACCTTAAGTTCATTAGTCTCGCCGAGAGTGACGAGCGGAGAATTCAGGTGTTGCACCGATACTCCGGCATACCAATTACGTCGCGAATAATAGATACCTGCGGAAAGGTCTAAAGCATTGCCATTCAACTCGCTCTTGGAGAATGCGAGGTCGTCGGAGAATTCAAGGTCGAGGTCTGAGCCGTTGAACTTCTCGCTCAGCAATCCGCCCTGCACACCCAAGGCAATCCATCCGCCAGCCAACTTCCTTCTATAGGCATACTGCGCCTCGAGACGCTGATGGGTGAAGAGACCTATCTTGTCATTCATCAGCATAATGCCCACACCATTCTGCGTTCCCAACGCATTGAAAGGCATATCAGCCGATACGTACGCTGTCTGCGGGTTGTTCTCGTACCCCACAAAGTTCATCGCGTATGCTGCATTTACATTCAATTTCGCCTCCCTACCAGCAGATGCAGGATTGAAAGACGTCTGCATATCGAAATAGTGCGCAAATAAAACGTCATATTGCGCTC
Organism: Prevotella sp.; assembly: GCA_045627725.1. GTDB lineage: Bacteria > Bacteroidota > Bacteroidia > Bacteroidales > Bacteroidaceae > Prevotella. The sequence continues at coordinate 27,985 of JAZQOH010000009.1, forward strand.
TGACATCTTTCGGAGCCAGGGCAAGGATGACAATCAATATGTGTACTACGCGATAGTATTTCACTCTTTATAACGCAGTTTCGTTAGATTTATTGTAAACGGGAATGCTAATTGTACCTTATACATTGTACTTTGTAGATGGTAAATTGTACTTTGTAAATGGTAAATTGTACATGTCTCTATTTTTCTATCAGCACCACGGCATAAGCGGATATTCCTTCTTGCCTTCCCGTGAAACCAAGCTTTTCCGTTGTGGTTGCCTTTATGGAGATATTCTCCGCATCCGTATCCATCACATCAGCAAGGCAAGCCTTCATTTCCTCTACATGAGGATTCAGTTTTGGTCGCTCTGCGCAAACCGTACAATCGACATTTCCGAGACGATAGCCTTTCGTTGCTATGAGATCCATTGTCTTGCGCAATAGAATCTTTGAATCGATGCCATCGGTTTCCTCGGCCGTATCAGGGAAGTGATAGCCTATATCGCGCATATTCGCTGCACCGAGCAAGGCATCGCAGATAGCATGTATCAGCACATCTGCATCACTATGTCCCAAAAGTCCGAGACTATGCTCTATCTTTATACCTCCAAGCCAGAGGTCGCGTCCTTCCACGAGGCGGTGGACGTCATATCCCATTCCTACCCTAACCATTTACAATTTACAATGTACAATGTACAATTTACAATTTACAATTTTGTTCACCCCGATTATCCTTCAAATGTAACTGAATCCCCCTCTCCTTCGGGGAGGGCAGGGGTGGGGTTTTATCATCTTCCTCCGAAAAGGTCCTTGAGACCGTCCATATCGAATGTGAGAGTGAAGCGAAGTGTCTGATCGAGAGGATTACTCTTTGCCGTTGCTATCACATATCCGGCATCGAGGGAGAAGGCACTCATCTTAAATCCAGCACCCACGGTGAAGTATTTACGATTACCTTTGTTCTCAGCCTCGTGATGATAACCGGCACGAAGGGCGAAGCGGTCATTATAGATATACTCCGCACCAAGGCTCCATTGTATCTCTTCCAGCTCTTCCTTGAAACCACCAGGTGCATCAGAGAAGCTCTTGAAGATACCTGCTATGCTCGAAACGTCATAATAGTCTCTCTGTTCGCGTACGGCAAAGTCCTCTGGCGACTCGCCATCCCTTCTCTTCGGACGAGTAGGAACGAGGAGTTTGTTGGCATCAGCAGCAATGGTAAACCTATTATATTCATCCACGGGAATCATCAGCGACGCACCAAGACGGAGGTTGGTAGGGATAAACTCGCTATAGTTACTTCCGCTATAGGTTATCTTAGAACCCACATTGGAAACATTCATACCAAGACCAAGCTGGCACTCACGCTGTCCGATATTGAGATAGTCCTGATAATACCAAGCGAGGTCGGCAGCGAAAGCACCCGATGTTGCCTTCTCTTCATCGTTGCTATATGACATATCCGAAAGAATATAACGTATGCCAGCAGCGAGAGAGAACTTCTCCGAAAGCATCAGCGAATACGCAAGGTCAACAGACATCTCGTATGGATTTATCGTCTGCGCGCTGGAATATGGATCATCATCGCCGGCATAGTCCATATAAACCTCACCAAGAGAGAAATACTTCAGCGAAGCACTTATGGCGCTATAGTCACCAATGCGGTAATAACCAGAGAGATAGGCGATATCCATATCAGGCACAAGCTGGCGGAGCCAAGGTGTATAGTTGAGTGCCACGCCTGCGCGCGATATACAGAAAGGATACTTCGCAGGGTTCCAGAACTGCGACACAGCATCAGGATCAGTAGCAGCACCAACGTCACCCATACTACCGGCACGAGCATCAGGAACGATTGTCTGCGAAACAACCGCCGTGCTAACCGGATTGAACCTATTCTCGTTGTCGTCAGCCATAGCAGCGACAGCGAACATCATTATGGATATAAAAACAAATATTTTCTTCATATTTATATTAAACGGAGAAAAATCTCATTTATTGTAAGTTGTAAATTGTAAATTGAAAATTGTCAATCGCCAATTGTACATTGTCAATTATCTCACCACTATCATCTTCTTTGCCGTTGATGCCCACGAGCTACCCTCGCAGCTCAACTTCACGCGATAGAGATATACTCCCGTATTCAGCGTTGCTCCTCCCTCTGCCGTCAGATTCCATGTCACGTTCAATACGTTACCCGTCGATGTGCCACTCTCCGCATGCCTCCATAGGAGTCGTCCCGAAGTGTCCATCACGTCAATCTCGAGAGAGATATCCGAGCCCATTCTGTCATGGGTAATGATAAACTGCGCAACATCCTTGACCGGATTTCTTGCAAGACTCACGCTCGCGATGTTAGGTTGCAGCCCCTTTCTGACGTTGAAGGTAAGGGTTGACGTAGATGAATTGTTAAGGATATCCCATGCACGGAAGCGAAGGGTATGCTCACCTTCCTCCAACTTTGGCAGGATGAAATACGTTCTTCCTGAAGTATATGAACCGAAGTCGAATTGGAAGTTATCGTTGAGGTTATACGTCTTCGTGATATCGCCATCTATTGTCAGCTGCATATCATGACCGATGCCCGACCCGGAAGCATTGATACCATCCTTGTCATTTATCTCAGCAACGAAGAAAGGCGTAGAGTTCACCGTTCCTCCGTATGTAAAGTCAGGGCTGTTAAGATAGCAGTATATTGACGGACCGATGGAATCATTCTCTACGACATCACCTCCCGCAATACGGAACGACTCGCTTGCACCATGGCCGGAGAGCGTATGCTCATTGTTAACAGCATAGAGATTGACAAGTCCCGTTCCTTCGTCATAGTGGATATCCTTTGGCACGGCAAAGAGGAACGAGAACTTTCCGTTCTTTACGCTGTCGGCACCTTGGAAGAGGATGTTTGTCCTATCTGTATATACGAATGGATCCTCAGCTCCGTCGGAAGTGGTATTGTTGAGTTTGCAGACGATGGTTTCCTTCGTATCGCGAACTATCGCACTAACGAGACCTCGGAAGCTATCTATCTTCTTACCTCCACGCTCTACATGTCCGCTCATTCTCACCACTTCACCTGCTCTAATGTCAGCACTTCCCTTATCCAATGCCTTGCCGTTAATGCTGTCGAGCTTCACTTCTATCGTAGGAAGAGCGAGGGCAAGGGCAGGGTCGCCAATGAGGGAGTATTGCAGTTTATTGACAGATTCATCTTGTCCGGAAGTCACGAGATTCTCTTTTGTCAATCTGTTTGCTTCGCCTAATGTTAACGGTTTTCCCGAAGCATCAAAGCTCAGGATGTTCTTCACAAACTCCTTGTTTATAAGTTTGTTGTAAGAAGAAAGCACGGTACGCGTAGTTCCATAGAACGCCATTGCACCGCCGTTAGGATTGAGCACAGCAGCCTCACCGATGGTTTCTCCACTTCCGTCGAAAGGCATGATGTCACACGATGCCGTTATCCACAAAGGGAGGTTGCTGCCACGAAATTCCTCGAAGTCCTTTAGCACAAGAACTGCCTCATGCGATATGCTCATCTCCGATCCATGACCGGCATAGTCTATCAGCAGAGCTCCCTCTGCCTGCTGCTGCTTTATGATGCTTGTCACCTGCGGATATCTATGACCCGTGGAAGAGGATTCTCTGTTGTATGCATCCCACATCACCTTGCGCACATAATAGCCTGGATGTTCCTTCATCATAGCCTCTGCCACCTCATTGACATCTCTCATGTGGATATTGTTATTACCATCATCGCCAAGGAACATCAGCGTGTTCTGCCAACTGCCAGAAGGCGATGTTGTGGCATAGTTGATGGTCTTATCTACAAACACCTTCGCTTCTTCGGAATTGGAGCATGTGAAGCGTCCAACACCAACATCTGGGATTCCACGGAAGGAGGAACCGGAAGAGATGCTTTCATTATCATCAAGGAGAGCAAAGAAATCGTCACTCACATAACAGCTTATCTCATTGAATGAATCCTCGCTCTCAAAGCAGAGCAGATAGTTGTCAGGAGAAGTGTTACGGAATTCCTGCGTCAGCATACGGTTGTCGAAAGAGCAATCGCCGAACAGAAGGAGATAGCGCGGCGCTTCCTCTGCCGTCTTCGCACGGTCATACAGCATCTTCATATATCTGCGATAGGCGCTGGCATCTGGTGTTCCGCTTGAGAATTCGTTATAGAGTTCATCGGCAGGCACGATACGTACCTTCAGACTATCATGAGTTTCATGGAAAGCCTTCAGCCGCTCTGCCTGCGCTATTGTGTTCTGCGACGCAGGGATGATAATCACCATGTCTATGTTGCTATCAGCATGCAGGTCCTGGTTTGATATGTTTTTCACATATTCTGCCTTTGGCAGATTTGCTGTTTTGATATCGGGCAATGGTGCAGGGGACTTTGTCGTCATCGAGATATAGTCAAGGCGCACAGGACCTCCTCCCTGATTCTCAATGGTAACGACATTCTCCGTTCCAGGTATGAGAGGGAAGTTGCACGACGAGCTGTTTGCCTTGTCATAATCGCTCATGGTGATTGTTCTTGTTTCCTTAAGCACATCATTGAGATACACATTCACCTTCGTTCCCCTCACGTTCGATGCAAAGGCAACGGCAATAGTGCCGCCATCCGTCTCATGAGGCATAAGTTTATAGGTCGATTTGCTTCCTGCGGCGATTATCATACTCTCATAGAGATTCCTGCCTCCGCTGAACCATGCATACTCATCCTTCTCATATAGATAATGGTAGTTGTCGTTTGCTTTCTGCGCTACGGCCACGAGTTCCTCTTCCGTGCAAGTCTTAGGAGCCTCATCGCTCTCCGTTATGAAGTAATATCCATAGTTGGAATAAGGATTGCGAGTGCGCTGAGTGGTAATGGAAGAACTCCATGAGACAGGTCCTTTAGCATAGAACAAACGTCGTCCTCCTACCTTGCATGTAGCCACCTCGCTAACGTCATCATTCTCTCTCAGATAACTATCTGTCAGCACTTCTGGCACAAGATTACCTCCATAGCCATACACCTTCACCTTGTCGATATTGGAGAAACCAGCCTTGCTCACCACCTCTGCGGTAAGCTCATGTATTCCCGTTTCGCTCACGCGTATCTTCGCCCATTTTCCCTTCGCCAGCAACGAATGCTCTGCATATCTCTCTGCCGCCACCGTTCCCGAAGCAGCCACCGTTCCTTTCGCCTTCGCAGCCACGGTTCCCGAAGGTTTTCCTTCGGGTCCTCCTTCAGCCACCTTCGCCCCTTTCGCCTTCGCAGCCACCGTTCCCGAAGGTTTCCCTTCGGGTCCTCCCTTCGCCCCCTCTGCCTTCATCTCCGGCAGAAACGACACCAGATACTGATACCTCCCATCCCTAAACACTACGGGACAGAAACTCATGGTCAGCACCGGTCTCTTTCTTGCGAAAGACACATACTGCCCCACTTCAGGCATCTCCCCAGGCATCGCATCTCCGCATATCTTCTTGTATGCCTCCACCTCCGATGCCGACATTTCAAGGAACTCAGGATAGAGCAGCCTCAGCGTATATACGGAGTCACTATGATTGTCTGAGAGCGGGAACGAATAGTTCACTCTTGGCAACACGCTGTCTATCTTCACCTCTTCTGCTGTCAGGTTTCGGAATATCTGCTGAGCCTGAAGCGTTAAGGAGAAGATAATGAACGGCAATATGGAAAGTATTCTTTTCAACTATCTGCAATAAAAATCAAGAACTTTTTCCCCTTCCAACACACCTTCCAGATGGTCATCGATGCTTACCGGACCTACTCCCACGGGAGTACCTGTAAAGAGGAGGTCACCTGTCTTCAGGGTGAAGAACTGACTGATGTAACTTATAAGGCGATCAACGCTATAGAGCATGTCACAAGTGTTGCCTTCCTGCACTCGCTTGCCGTTGATGTCAAGACCGAAGCGTATGTTCTGCACATTCTGGAAATGCGACACGGGCACCCAATCGCCAATGACAGCAGAGCCATCGAAGCCCTTGCTTATCTCCCAAGGCTGTCCCTGCTCGCGCAGCTTCTTCTGCAGGTCGCGGGCCGTGAAGTCAATGCCAAGGGTTACGGCATCATAGTAGCGATGAGCGAAGCGCTCTGGTATCGCCTTGCCGAGACGGCAGATGCGAACCACAACCTCAGTCTCATAGTCAATCCTTCCCATGAAGTCAGGGATAAAGAATGGCTTATGGTCCTTCAGAAGGGCAGAGTCTGCCTTGGTGAAGATGACAGGGTCACGCTCCAACTGCGCCGTCTGCTCATTGCGGGAGTCGTCAACGCCTTGTTGTAATAACGCAGTTTTCAGCTCTTTATTGTGTTGGGCATAGTTCATACCCACGGCAAATATCTTCATAGTCAATTCTCTAATATACAATTTCTTGTTATTACTTTCACCATTCTCCCTCTCCTCCCTCGGGGGCTACTTCTCGTAACGTTCCGGATGCTTCGGATTCATCGGGAACCATCCTTTTCTCACTCTTTCCCTCTGCTCGAAGATTTCGAGAATGCTCCATAGCAGGGAACATCCCGTCACTCCCAGCAAAGATGCGACAAGCACATCGGCAACAAAGAGCGATACTCCGAGAAACAACACACCCAGCACGGCGAATACGGGCCAGCACTTCACTCCGAAATAATACTCCCCTTTAATGACTATCGGATGGAATATTCCGATGATGAGAAATGTTGCTACAGCTATAATTATTCCTTGTAAATACATACCTTCTTGGTTTTGCTTTAAGTTAATTCCGGGGGCTTTCCCCATGTCAAACAATCTTTTTGCAAAGATACTGAATTTTTTCGAGATTTCAAAAAAGTTTACATGTTTTATTTACACAAAGTATGGGGACAAGTCAAAATGAGAGGCTACCATCTCAAATCTCAAATCTCAATTAGAAATTCTCATATACTATCATCTCAAATCTCAATTCGATTTTTCGATGAATTTCTTGTGTTTTCATGCTTATAAGTGTACGGCAGACAATTAATAATATAGGGTATTATATATTTTATATTATATATATTACAATATATATATAATATAACTTTAGATATAGGGGTATTCTTCATATAACTCCCCTTTTTAGTTTTTGTAATTGAGATTTGAGATTTGAGATTGAGACAAAAAAGGGAGATGATACCCGAAGCAAAGAAACAGATGGGCTGTTTCATAGAAACGCGAGGGCTGTTTCATAGAAACACAAAAGCTGCAACTTTGAAGTATGGGGACAAAAGCGTTGAAGTACGGGGACAACTCTTGCATAGGTCAATATTTATTCGTAACTTTGCACCGAAAATAAAAACAGCATATTATTCCTATGATATCATCCTTCCTCTCTGCGCTGGTGTTGGCCATCGCATTATCTGAAACTACTCAGGATACATTAAAGACCGTTTCACTAGATGAGATAAGCGTAATCTCTAATATAAAGGAGACGGGCACTCTGCGCCAGCAACCTGCGAGCACAACATACATCTCAAGTCTGCGACTGACAAACAATGGGGCAAGCGGGATAAAGTCTATAGGCACTATGGCGCCTAACCTGTTCATGCCCGACTATGGTTCAAGGCAGACAAGTGCTATTTACATGCGCGGCGTGGGTTCGAGAATTGGCACTCCTTCTGTTGGACTTTATGTTGACAATGTGGCATACTACGAGAAGACTGCATTCGATGTGTCGCTATTCGACGTGGAGAGCATAGACATTCTGCGAGGTCCGCAAAGCAGTCTATACGGCAGGAACGCCATGGGTGGACTCATCCGCATTCACACGCGCAATCCTTTTACATATAATGGCACCGACATACGTCTCGGTTATGCCACAAAGAACAACCAGCGTCAGGTTTCTGCTTCGCACTATCTTCATCTCAACGATAAGCTCGCCCTCTCCTTTGGTGGTTTCTATGATGGTAATGACGGATTCTTCCGCAACGAGATACGCGACACGAAGGCAGACAAATCGGAGAGCGGGGGTGGTCGCATCAGGGCTATTCTCAAGGCCAACAACCGCCTCACATTCGATGCAAACGTAAGCTATGAATATAGCGACGAGGGAGCATATCCTTATTTCTACACGGGAACCGTTAGTGGAGATGAGCAGTATGGCGACATGATTGGCAAGATAAGTGCGAATCTTGATGGGAATTATCGTCGCGGAATGCTCAACGCAAACGTCAATACGGAATATAAGACGGATGCTATCACCTTCAATTCCGTAACAGCATTTCAGGACATCAACGACCGAATGTTCATGGATCAGGATTTCCTCAATGTGGACATCTATTCCCTTGAGCAGAAACAGAAGATAAACATTCTGTCGGAGGAGCTTCTCCTGAAGAATAATGGAAAAAAGGCATGGAACTGGCTCGTAGGCGTTAACCTTTTCCACGAATGGCAGAATATCAAGGCTCCCGTGACATTCAGGAAGGACGGAGTAGAATGGCTCAATGGAATCATCAATTCAAATGCGAACAAATACATGCCTCCTATCGCGGCAGGACCGATGACAATGAACTTTGTCTTTGCGGACAACATACAAGGAGATGCCCTTCGTTTCGATGATGATTTCGACACTCCTACCACCGGTCTTGCACTCTTTCATCAGAGTTCGCTGAATGACCTCTTCGGCATCGAGGGATTGACGGCATCGCTCGGTCTTCGTCTCGATTACGAATCCATGAAAATGGACTACACGGCATGGTATGATTTTGAGCACAAATATAGCCTTAGGGGAATGCTCACTCCTATGAATAGGGAGATAACTATGGTTCCTGAAGAGACATTCCATGAGAGCAACGCTTCGCTAAAAGGCATCGTCAGCAATGACTATCTAAAGCTCTTGCCGAAATTCTCTCTGATGTATAGCTTCAACGCGGGCAACGTATATGCCACCATAAGCCGTGGATATCGTTCTGGTGGCTATAATGCGCAGAATATCAGCGAACTGCTCAGGACGCAGATGCAGACAGATATGATGAAGAATGTAGCAAAGGTTACTATTCCGGTATTGGAGAAACAGCCTATGGTGCCAGCAGACAAGAAGGAGACCATCAAGAATATCCTTGAACGCATGGCAACGGAAACGCCTGCCGACGTAGAGGGAACCTGCAGCTATAAGCCGGAATATGCTTGGAACTATGAGATTGGAACTCATCTCAACTTCTTAAATCGCACTCTGACGATGGACTTAAGCACTTTCATCAGCGAGATAAGCGACCTTCAGCTGTCGAAGATGAGCGCAACAGGTCTTGGACGTACCATCCATAATGCAGGCAAGAGCCGCTCTATCGGAGTAGAGTTGGCTATGCGCTACCACCCTATCAAGGATTTATCTCTGGGCCTTGCCTACGGATACACCCACGCTACTTTCAGGGACTATCTCATCTATGATGATAACACGAAGAACGAGATAAATTGCAACGGCAACTACGTGCCTTACATTCCTTCAAGCACTCTGAACGTTGACGCAGCCTATGCCTTCCAGATAAACAAAGGCACACTAAAGTCTCTGACAATAGGAGCGGATTATTCCCTCGCTGGAAAGATATATTGGGATGAGCAGAACCTTCACTCGCAAAACTCCTACGGCATTTTGGGGGCGCATCTGCAGTTTGCCTTCAGCAAGTTTGATGTGCAGCTCTGGGGACGTAATCTCACCAACGACAAATACGATACTTTCTGGTTTGAGAGTATGGGCAGAGGCTTTGAACAACATGGAAAGCCCATCCAGTTCGGCGCAACGGTTTCAATGCATCTATAAGATTAACTAGAATAAACTAGAAAGCCTAGAAAGTCTAGAATATCTAGAGAATCTAGAGAAACTAGGATAACTATAAAAAAATGCTGACGCAAGTTTTGCGCCAGCATTTTTTATATAACAATGAGACCGAGTCTCATTAAACTTTCTTAATCAGCCTGGAGAGTGAAACGCTTGAAAGCAACAACGGTAAGCTCCTTGTCAGCAGACTCAAGGTACTGCTTAACGGTCATCTTAGCGTCCTGGATGAACTCCTGGTTGAGCAGACAAGACTCCTTGTAGAACTTGTTTACACGACCCTTAGCGATGTTCTCAATCATGTTCATATTGAGAGAAGCTGCCTTCTCTGCAGATACGGTAGCGATGATTTCCTTAGCCTTAGCAACGTCCTCAGCTGTAATCCAGCCCTTACCCATGTTAGACTCCATGTGATCCTCAGAGTCAACGTGTGCTGGGTTGATGCCTGCCTTCTTGAGTGCGTTCTCAACAGCCTTCTGAACCTGCTCCTGCTTTGACTTCTCGATAGCTACGTTGTACTCCTCTTCTACGAGCTTTGGATCAACCGACTTCTCGTCGAGAGCAACTGGCTTCATAGCAGCAACCTGCATACATACTACGTGAGCCTGCTCAGCAGCTGGCTTGTTTGTCTGTACGAGTGTGCAGAGACCGTTCTTGTTCATGTGGTTGTAAGCCTCGATGTTCTCACCAGCGATTGTCATATAGCCGTCGAGCTCCATCTTCTCACCTGTTACACCAGAACGCTCTGTTACAGCGTCAGCAACGGTAAGACCGTTAGCAAGCTTGAGAGCCTTTACAGCCTCGATGTCAGCAGCCTTAGCAGCTACAGCAGCGTCGAGGATTTCCTGTGTGAGTGCAATGTAGTCAGCGTTGTTAGCAACGAAGTCAGTCTCACACTTGAGGGCGATGATAGCAGCGAAACCATCAGCAACCTTTGCGAGTACACAACCGTTAGAAGTCTCGCGGTCAGCACGCTTAGCAGCGATAGCCTGACCCTTCTGACGGAGGATATCCTTAGCCTTATCCATATCGCCCTCAGCTTCTGTGAGAGCCTTCTTAACATCAGCAAGTCCAGCACCTGTCATAGCGCGGAGCTTCTTGATGTCTTCCATTGAAATTGCCATAGTTAGAATAGATGTTTTTTGAAAAATTGGAAAAGGGAAACAAAAAGTACCCTTTTCCAATCTTATTTGTTAATGAAATAATTGCTTATTCTGCAGCCTCAGCTGGAGCCTCTTCCTTGCGAGCCTCAGCCTTCTTTGGCTTGTCTTCCTGCTCAGCAGCAGCCTTGTCGTCAGCCTTCTCTACCTTGCGCTCCTGCAGACCCTCTGCGATAGCAGCGCAGCAAGCAGAAAGGATTACGTCAACCGAATCCTTAGCGTCATCGTTTGCTGGAATAACGAAGTCAACCTCGTTAGGGTTAGCGTTAGTGTCAACGATACCAAATACTGGAATACCGAGACGCTGAGCTTCCTTAACAGCGATGTGCTCCTTAGCGATGTCGATAACGAAGAGAGCAGAAGGAAGACGTGTCAGGTCAGCGATAGAACCGAGGTTCTTCTCAAGCTTTGCACGCTGGCGTGTGATCTGGAGGAGCTCACGCTTTGAGAGGTTGCTGAAAGTACCGTCATTCATCAGCTTGTCGATGTTCGCCATTTTCTTGATAGCCTTACGGATTGTCTGGAAGTTGGTGAGCATACCACCAGCCCAGCGCTCGTTGATGTAAGGCATATTTACGCTAGCAGCCTTCTCAGCAACTACGTCCTTAGCCTGTTTTTTAGTAGCGACGAACAGGATCTTCTTTCCTGACTTTGCGATATTCTTAAGTGCCTCTGCAGCCTCGTCAACCTTTACGACTGTCTTGTTGAGGTCGATGATATGGATACCATTGCGCTCCATGAAGATGTAAGGAGCCATTGCTGGGTTCCACTTGCGACGAAGGTGGCCAAAGTGACAGCCAGCCTGCAGTAACTGTTCAAAACTTGTTCTTGACATTGTCTTTTTCTGTTTAATTTGTTTACTTTCTTTGTTAATTGCTTTAAGCAACCAATCGAAGGGTAGCTGCAGATGCAGGTCTCAACGATTTAGATGCTAAACGAATGTTCTCAAAATTAACGCTTAGAGAACTGGAAGCGACGACGTGCCTTTGGACGACCTGGCTTCTTACGTTCAACCTCACGTGAGTCACGTGTGAGGAAGCCATGGTCCTTAAGGTTCTTCTTATCTTCAGCGTCAACCTTAACGAGTGCACGAGCGATAGCGAGGCGGAGAGCCTGGCTCTGACCTGTGAAACCACCACCATCGAGGTTTGCCTTGATGTCATACTTCTCAGCTACTTCGAGAAGCTGAAGTGGCTGCTTAACAACATACTGAAGAATTGCTGAAGGGAAATATTCTGTGAGATCTTTCTTGTTTACAACGATCTTACCGGTGCCCTCTGTGAGATATACGCGAGCTACAGCGCTCTTACGGCGACCGATTGCATTAATTACTTCTGCCATAATTTTCTTTCTAAATTAAATTACTTATACAGATTGATATCGATTGCCTTAGGCTGCTGAGCTTCCTGCTTGTGCTCTGTGCCCTCGTAAATATAAAGGTTGTTCATAAGGCTACGGCCGAGAGGACCCTTTGGGAGCATACCCTTAACTGCATGACGGAGCATCTTGTCGATACCGTTGCTCTTCTGACGGAGCTGTGCAGGGGTATTGAAGCGCTGACCACCAGGATAGCCTGTGTAGCGTGTGTAAACCTTGTCTGTTTCCTTCTTACCTGTGAATACCACCTTAGCGGCATTGATGAGGATAACGTTGTCACCACAATCAACGTGTGGGGTAAAGTTTGGCTTGTACTTACCACGAAGCAACTTAGCCACCTTAGAAGCGAGACGACCAACTACCTGATCTGTGCAGTCGATTACAACCCACTCCTTCTTTGCAGTCTCCTTATTAGCAGAGACTGTCTTGTAACTCAAAGTGTTCATTTAACTTGTAAAACTTTCTTTTCGGTGGACATAATCCACCATAATTACTACTAAAAAACATTTATTCCGAACGCGGATTCACTAACCGTCGGCGCGGCCAAACGCCTAACTATTAACACCATCGCTCGCGGGGCTCTAAGTGTACCCCATAAAATAATCGGTCTGCAAAGGTACTCATATTTCCGCACATAGCGAAGAGAGAAAACCTTTGCAAACCGATATTTAATATTATTTAACTCTTTTTAAGTTAGAAGTTAACGCCAAAGTTGATTGTGAGTGCTCCGTTTCTGGTAGACTCATACTCATCATGACCAATATTTGCGAGGCCTAAATCATAGCCAAGTTCCATATAGAACAGGTCATACTGAGCACCTACGCCGAACTTGAAACCTGCATCAAAGCGTCTGTAACCAGGATGTCCGAAAGAATCATCCGAAGTCTTATCCTTGAAGTCCTTATTCTTACCGCCAAGTCCATACGAGAAATAGCCGCCGAAGAATGGCTGAAGAGCAAACTTATCGTTCAACTCATAAGCATACTTGAATACGACAGGCAACTCTAAGTAGCACAATGAGGTCTTCTGGTCTTCATCATCTTTTGTATATTTGCATCCTTTCTCTGTATAGAAGAGTCCAGACTCAAAGAAAAGAGGTGTAGTATCAGAAAGAGGGAAACCAACTACTGCACCAATGTTAAGACCTATCCTTGTTGACAAGTCATCTGTTCCTTTACCAAGAAGATTTGACAATGAAGGACCGACACGCACGCCAATATACCTATCTTCAAAGAAATCAAGAGTCGCTCTGCTACCACCAGAGTACTGAGCGAACGATGGCATTACAGCAACTATTGCGAGCAACACCGAAAAAACAATCTTTTTCATACGCTTTTAATATTACATATTTACTAAAACTTATATACTTTTCGGAATCAACATATAGTTGAAACACGCTACAAAGGTAACACTTTTTTTTCATTCACATCGCTTTTTTCCGATAAAATGATAATAGCAATGTTTTTTTTGCTGATGAAGCCCTTTGCACTCTCATGTTTTTTTTATACCTTTGTTCGCAAATATTCCTCACAAAGGCAAAACAAAAACAATAAGTAATATGGCAATAATCAAATCTTACAAAGGTCTTTCTCCTAAATGGGGAAAGGAATGCTATTTCAGCGAAAATGCTGCGATAGTAGGTGAGGTCACCATGGGTGACGAATGTTCAGTATGGTTCAACGCGGTAGTACGCGGCGATGTGGCTCCTATCACGATGGGAAACCGTTGTAATGTGCAGGATGGCGCAGTCGTTCATGTCACCAACACTACAGGACCTACCATAATGGAGGACGATGTCACCATAGGACACAATGCAACCGTTCACGCTTGCACCTTGAGAAGGGGCTGTCTTATCGGCATGGGTGCCACGGTTCTCGACAAGGCTGACGTTGGCGAAGGCGCAGTTGTAGCAGCAGGAGCACTCGTTCTCTCTGGCACGAAGATTGGCGACCACGAGATATGGGGTGGCGTTCCTGCAAAGTTCATAAAGAAGACTCGTGAGAATCAAGCTGAGAGTTTCGCTGCACATTATGTGGAGTACTCGAAGGAATATCTTAGTAATTCATAGTTTATGAAACGATATATTTCTACATTATTAGTATTATGCGCGTGCGCGTACATGCACGCACAAGAGTTTGCTCTCGGCGCTGACATCAGTTGGACTACCGAACTCGAGAGCAAAGGTCAGAAACTGCACAACTACCAGGGCGAGGAACGCGAAGCCTTCACCCTCATGAAGGAGCTCGGTCTCAACGCTGTTCGTCTCCGCGTATGGGTTGACCCAACACAAACGGTACAGCAACCCGGGGAACGACAGATGGGCGCCAATGGATGGTGTGGCAAGGATGACGTTCTTGCAAAAGCCCTAAGAGCAAAGAAAGCCGGACTTGATGTGATGATAGATTTTCATTATAGCGATTGGTGGGCAGATCCTGGCAAGCAGAACATACCTGCTGCATGGACAAAGCATAAATACAAGCAGATGCTGAAGGATGTGGCAGACCATACCACCGAAGTACTGCAACTCCTCAAGGACAACGGGGTGGAACCTAAATGGGTGCAGGTAGGCAACGAGACCTCCAACGGTTTTCTCTGGCCTGTCGGAAAACTTTCTGAGAATCCATCGCAGTATGCAGGTCTCTTCGCTTCCGGTTACGAAGCATCAAAGAAAGTTTTTCCAAACACAAAGGTTATCGTTCATCTCGACAATGGTTTCGACGACGCTCTATACGAACGTAACCTTGATGCCTTGAAGAACGGCGGAGCAAAATGGGATATCATCGGCATGAGCATCTATCCTTATTGGGCGAAAGAGTCCGGAAAGGAATCGTCGGCAGCACGTCTCTTCAACGACATGCGTAAGAATATCAACAAAGTAGTGAAACGATATGGTACCGACGTAATAATCACGGAGACAGGCTTCGAAGTGGACGAAAAGAATCCATGGAAAATGGAAATGGGACGCGAGCAACTCGCCCAACTCATTCGCATTTGCAAGGAAAGCACCAAGGGGCATTGCCTCGGAGTGTTCTATTGGGAACCTACCTGCGACCCTCGTCATTACAAGCTTGGAGCCTTCACACATGATGGTCATCCAACAAGCATAATGCGCGCCTTCACATGCGCCAACCTCAAAAATGCAGGTAAATACGACCGTCCTATTCTCTGCTTTGAGACTTCAGAGGGCGACATAACCGTTGAACTATACAACGAGACGCCAAAGCATCGCGATGTCTATCTGCAACACGCACGTACCGGAGCCATCGACGGAACTCTATTCCACCGCGTCATCAGCGACTTCATGATACAGGGTGGCGATCCTAAAAGTAAGTTTGCGGAACCAACAAGTGCAGAGAATCCTGCTCCGCAACTCGGAAACGATGATGTTCTTGACGCTGACGGCAAACAATACTTTATCGACGCAGAGTTCCTTCCACAATTCTTCCACAAGCGCGGCGCCCTTTGTGCAGCAAGAGAGAGCGATGATGTAAACCCGGAAAAGAAGAGTTCTTCTTCACAATACTATATCACATGGGGTAAATGGCCCGTTAGAAAGAAGGAAGGCACAATTGTTCTTCCTTATTATGAAGAAGAGATGAATGCCGGTACACCATGGCTCGATGGTGCATACAGCGTTTTCGGTGAAGTCATAGATGGTATAGACATCGTAGAAAAAATCCAGAAATGCCCTACTGACAAATTCGACCGCCCACTACACGATGTCACCCTCAACAAACTAAGAGAGGTCATCAGGTGAAAAAGACAATCAGACAAGATACAAAGACTTAAACACTAAAGGTACAAGATTAATCATACAACATAGAAGATTAATCATACAACATACAATAATAATCATACAACATACAAGATTAAACATACAACAAAAAATATCCGCGCATCCCGAAAGAGATACGCGGATAATTTTGTTTTGGACTATCGAGTCCTATTTGTTTCTTTACGAATTACTTTACGATGTAAAGCATTGCTACACGGTTGAGCTCGTAGATCTCGAAGAGCTGGTCTGTCTCACCGCAACCCTCTGTAGAGATACGATCTGCATCGATGCCATACTTGTTAACGAGCATATCCTTAACAGCCTTAGCACGACCAACAGAAAGATCATCATTGTGATCGTGTGGACCTTCTGGAGAAGCGTAACCCTTGATAGCAATCTTAAGCTCTGGGTGGTTCTTCATCACAGCAGCAGCGATAGCTACGTTCTTAGCCTGCTCCTTGTTGATGATAGTCTTGTCAAGCTCGTAGAATACAGAAGGGAGGTTTGGCTGAACCTTTGGCTGATTCTTGAGTGCATCCTCAGCATCCTTGAGAGCTCTCTTCAGGCTGTCAATCTCATTTCTGAGCTTAGCAATCTCGTCCATATCAGCATTGTTCTTGTTACGGAGGTCGCCGATAGTATTGTTAAGAGCATTGATCTCATTCTGGTCACACTCTACTACGTTAACAAAACGGTGTGTGCCGTTAGAAGTCTTGAAGAAGTAGTTAAGACCAACGTTGAGCTGGAGATATGAGTAGTTTACGTCATAGTTAACGAGTGAACGACCACGACCGTTCTCGTCATATACGATCTGACCCTTCTCGTTTGTGTACTGATCCTTAGCACCAGCAATAGCATAAGTGATAGAAGGCTCTACATAGAACTGCCACTCATTCTTCTTACCGAAGTTGAAGGCAAAGTCAAGAGCGAGACGCTGGTTAAGGCAGTTGAAGATAGTACCGATTTCCTTTGTATCACCAGCATAGTTGTGGTGAGGACCGATGCCTGCATTTGCAATCAACTCGAACTTACGTGGCTCGCCTGGATAACCAAGGATAGCATTTGTAAGGTTCAACTGACCCAAAAGATAACCAGAGATACCTGTTATGCCAGAAGCCTTAGTATAGTCCTGACCATGCATCTTGTTGCCGAAGAGGAAATCACCCTCTACCGCAAGACCGAAGTAAGGAGTCAACCACTTACCGATACGGATGCCAGCATTTGGGTTTACGTTCTTGAGGAGTGCCTGGTTTGTTGTCTTTGTGGTAACACCACCATTTACACCTACATACCAGTTATCCCACAATTTGTTTCCATAGAAACCCTTAGCAGGCTCCTGTGCTGAAGCAGAAAGTGTCATTGCTGCAACAGCCAAAATTGCAAAAAACTTTTTCATAATAGTGTTTATTATAATGATTATTTGTTATTATCGTTGTCAAACAGCCATTACAATGCGCATTACTCCCATAAGGAAAAAATGCACAAAGAGACCTACAACTTGGATGCAAAGTTAATATTTTTTTATAAAAGTGCAAATAAAAAAACATTAAAGTTTATAATTACGCGCATAATTTCTTATTATAAAGCAAGAAAACGTCAGAATTTATAGCGAAACTGCACTCCTATGTCATCGAGATATGACGAATCCACCTGCTGATATGACGTGCCGATTACCGATCTGTCAAAATACTTTGTATGCCCGATCTTCGCCATAAACATCCAATGATTTCCTATATCCGCCCTAGCCACGAGCGACGCCCTAAATCCATGTCCATAGTAACTCGGCATACTGAAAGAGTATAATAATGACTTCTCGTATGAATACAATCGGGAATCGTAATCATCCGTCTTGAAATATGAGGCACTACCAGATACATCCCAATTGGAATTCAAGCGACATCTCAGCGTTTCTCCCACCATCCAGCCACGCTTCGTTTCTCCCGCAAAGGATACCAGGCAGGCGTCTGCCCGAGTTGAGAATGAAAACGCACCTCCCGTATATTCTGCAGAAAGACGAAAACGATGATCATTTTTATTTGCCAACCCTGTCTTCCCCTCATTGTCACGTTCTCTGACGCGCATCCTATAGCGGCCGGAGACATTCCAATTGTTTCTGCTATATGTGAAAGACACATTATTGTCGAAAGAATATGAAGAAGCATGAACCTGATATTTCTGCCACGGCGAATAAGACAAATCCGTATACGCGTCTAAAACAGCATATTTTGTCAACGACCACCTTGCCCCGAGATAGACTCCACTCTCATTCTGAACATGCCCTCCATCGCTGAAAGCATTACTTTGAATGGCATAGTATTGATACGAATAGAATCTCTGTATAGCTGTGAGTGATACTCTGTCGTTCACCCTTGCCTGTATAGCATTAAGAGTAGCAACCGCTCCGCAATCTCCCGTTGCAGTCTCTCCCGTAAAAGAGAAGCGAGACGAGATATATCCATAGTCGGCACCTATGTTCCAGAAGGAATTTCCACGGGCGTTATATCTGCGATACTTATATCCATCAGTATCCCAACTTGGATTCAGGTCACGGTTGAACCAGTCAAAAACAGCAGTCACACCGGCATGCCAACCATTACGTCGCCACGCCAGATGCCCACCAGAAACCATTTGTTTCGTGTTGTGTTTCTTTTTCATTTCGCTCTCAGTCCTATGATAACCACTTGTAAGAATCGTGGAAACAGAGCCATCTTTGTTTAGCGTGGCATCAACGGCACGATAGGAAAAGAAAGCCGACAGTTCCAGTTTGGAGAAAGAACCCTTTTGTCCTATATCTATCGTGGTTGCCACTCCTTGAAGCCGCGATTCGTCAGATCTGGAGGTATGACCGGTTATCACGTTCGAAACGGTATTCATAGCAGATAATGCCGACTGCTTTCCATAGTTTGTATTCGTATTGAGGACAAGTCCCATACCAAAACGAGCACGGAAACTCCCAAGCACGACAGCCTTTATTCTCCCAAGACCCTGGGCGCTTAGGAAATAGGAATAATAATCCATTCCGCCACTATTGCCTCTTTTCAGAAAAGGTTCCCCAGCATCTTTAGCGCCCACAATGCCATATTTTATCTTATTGCCGAACATCCCGGTATAGCGCACATTATATCTGTACTTATCTCCGAGATATGCTTTTTCTCCGGTTTCATCGTTATTTTTATAGCCTTCTCTTGTGTAGAGGGGAATATCCATCGTCCCTAAAAGATTTCCTCGATGGGTCTTCAACACGCTTTTCAGCCCATCCTTCGAATACCATTTCTCTTGCTCTCTTGGACCTGCCATAAGGAAGTGCGAGAGAAACAATCGGAGTTCACGATCAATAGAGGGAATCATCGCAAGTTCCTCTATCGTTTTAATCTCTCCATAGCGGTCACGATACTCTATGATTTCAGATATCCGACTTACGTCCAGACCTGGAATTTGCGCGATTTCATCGAACGAAACGGTATTTATATTCAGCGGAGACTCTTCCAGTCCGCACAACCTATCATAGACATCCGAAAGACTTTCCTCGCTATACTCTTCTGCATCAATAAGCCTAACAAGATATTCCTCCCACTCACGACCGTTTTGGGCACGCAGAGACTGGGTAATGAAAGCGATGAGGAAAAGGATTAGATAACGCATGACGCAGGAATTTACTATGACATTAGGAATAAAAGGATGTTGCAAAAATAAGAAAAATCACCATAACGACAAAACAATCACACGAAAAATCTTGATTTTTACAAAAAAAACATTAACTTTGCAGTCAACAGAAACGATAATTGTCACAATTAGAAAATATAACAAATGGTAACTGACGTAATTCTTTCTGGTCTTACGAACCTATTTGCGCTCTTCGGATCACGTGATTGCGTTGATCTGGAGAAATCAAAGACAACCCTCAACAACTATCTCACCAGACACTTCGGCATACGAGACACAAATACGTTCATCACGATGTACGATGAACTACGCAGCATGTATGACGAGATGGACAATGCAAGCAAGGAAGAGATAATAGAAGGTGTATATGCCGGACTTGTGGATAAAATCGAGGCCACCGAGCGAGAGATGATGCTCCTGCGCCTCATGCAGTTCTGCGTACACTATGAACTGGGATATCTTGCCGACGATGAATTCTTCCAGAAGACGGCAAAGGCTTTCGGAGTCGACAGGTTCCATTTCCTCGTTTTCTGCGACTTCGTTGGCGAGAGGGAGTCGGAATACGTGCGTTGCCAGACCTTCGAAGGCATCTGTGGCCACATCACCACCCTTTGGATGCCTCGCCACAACATAATGCTCTTCACATATAGCGGTTGCGACGATGTGACGATGGACGATGTGCCGGTGCTCCCGGAGACGTTCCAGCAGTGGACGCAGAGTGGTGTCTTCAAGGATACGCATAGCGGCAAGCGACTCTATTTCTCCACAATCTTTGCTCCTTACATCAACGAGGAAAGCAACCACGACGTGGAATTCTGCGGAAGGGAGATAAACTTCCGTTTCCCAAACAGCGACAACGGCATGCACAACTTCTCCTTCAATCTCCATAAAGGTGAGCTTGTGGCCGTAATGGGTGGTTCTGGAACAGGAAAATCCACTCTCATGTCGTTGCTCAACGGCACCCTGAAGCCTCAATCGGGCAGCATAACAATCAATGGACATAACATAGCGGAACCAGGAGCGAAGGAACTCATCGGTTTCGTTCCTCAGGATGACCTCCTCGTAGAGGAACTTACTGTGTATCAGAATCTATGGTACACGGCAAAGCTCTGTTTCTCCGACATGGATCCGCAAGAGATGGACCGCAGAGTCATGGACGTGCTGACGCAGTTGGGACTGGAGCAGGCAAAGGATCTCAAGGTGGGCTCTCCATTGCAGAAGACCATCTCCGGCGGTCAGCGAAAGCGTCTCAACATCGCCCTGGAGCTCATAAGGGAACCTGCCATCCTCTTCCTCGACGAACCTACGTCTGGACTTTCATCCACCGACACGGAAAAAGTCGTCAACATCCTTAAGGAATTGACATACAAGGGAAAACTTATCGTCGTCAACATTCATCAGCCATCGAGCGACGTCTATAAGCTCTTCGACCGTCTGTGGCTTCTCGATAAAGGCGGCTATCCTGTCTTTGACGGCAATCCTATCGATGCCATCACATTCTTCAAGGGCGCTGCCAACTATGCCGACTCTGAGGCGAGCACCTGCCCTACTTGCGGACACGTCAGCCATGAGATGATTCTCAACATCATCGAGGAAAAGACTCTCGACGAGAAAGGCGTGATTAGCGAGCAGCGCAAGGTGACACCGCAACTATGGCACAGCCTCTATCTCGACCATCTCCCCGACGAGGTAAAGTTTGAGCCAAGGGAAAGCGCCCTTCCTGCCACCGACCAGAAGCGCCCTAATCCATTCAAGCAGTTCTATATCTATCTGAGGAGAAACATCCGCACGAAAATCACTAACGTACAGTATCTGCTCATCACACTTCTCGAAGCACCGATACTGGCACTTATATGCGCCCTCCTCACCCACTACGCCGACCAAGAGGGCTACACCGTCATGGGCAACAAGAACCTCGTCTCCTATATCTTCATGGCAGTAGTGGTGGCTACGTTCATCGGCATGAGCGGCTCTGCGGAGGAGATAATAAAGGACCGCACACTGCTCAAGCGTGAGAAATTCCTTTCCCTCTCCTATGCCAGCTACATATCCTCCAAGATAGCCTTCATGGCAGGAGTCACACTTCTACAGACACTTCTCTTCGTCATCGTGGGCAATGGCATCCAGGGACTCCTCTTCGGTTTCGACGGCACATCTCCTCACGCCTTCCATTTCTCCATGACATTGGTATGGTGGGGAATCCTCTTTGCCTCTGCCTTCCTTGCAGGACTGACGGGACTGATGCTCTCGCAATGTCTCAACAGCGTTGTGGCGATATACATCACCATCCCTATCCTCCTCATCCCCCAGATTCTCCTCTGCGGTCTAGTAGTCAGTTTCCCCGACCTCACCCCTGACAGCAAGACGGGCAATGTACCACACATAGGCAACGTCATTCCGTCACGATGGGCATACGAAGCACTTGCCGTGACGCAATTCACCAATAACACCTTCGAGAAACCTCTCTTCGAGCAGCACAAGGTGAAATACGAGACACAGTACTACAACGCCGTGTATCTCTATGAGGTACAGAAGCAGTTGGAGACAATGGAAGACGAGCGCAAGAAGGGCGAGGAAGTGAAGTCTGAGCACCTCGACGTGATAAAGAACTCTCTGCCTGTCATCTCCGACATATGCGGCATGAAGCCATACGAGGGCAACTACGATTATGCATCGCTCCGCGCCTATACTGACGAGGCAGAACATGTCCTCGATAAGCTCGGCAATAAGGCAACACTTGCTGAAGATGCCATCATAACGCAGTATATTCTTAAGAATGGCAAGGATAACTTCAAACAGCTCAAGAAGGAAAACTACAACATACAGCTGGAGAACTTCTGCGTAAATGCTGACACCAAACACATGCACGACATCGTTGACGGGCATATAGTAGCACGCGCCGGATACATCTATCTCACCCCTCGCTCCCACAACGGTATGGCTCCTTTCTATAGTTCAGAGAAGATCATCGGCTCACTCCATATCCCTACACTCTATTTCAACATTGGAGTGATGATCATCATGAGCATTATAATGGCAAGTCTGCTATATTGCGACTTCCCTGGAAGAATTCTTCGCAAGGAACAGTCGTAAAGTAAAGGCAGAAAGGCAAAAAAAAGTTAAAGGATTTTCAATTCTCTACTTTATATTCTTCATTATTAAAAATAATAAGTATTTTTGCAGAAATTATTTAACTAGGCAAAACAATAAAATAACAAATAAACCACTACAAAACTATGAAGAAATTCACTTTCGCTATCGTAGCTATGGCAGCTATGATGTTCGCATCTTGCGGAAACAAGGCTCAGCAGCCTGCAGCAGACGACGTTGACACAACAAAGACATTCGAGCAGGAGCAGATCGAGGCTTCTATCAAGATGCATCTCGACAGTATCGCAGCCGCTATGAACGAAAAGGACCTTTCTGGCATCGCTGCCATCGCAAAGGAAGGAAAGCTCACTCTCTCTGCCGACGAGAAGAAGGTACAGCCTGTATATCTCCTCAGCGCAAACATTGCTGACGAACTCACTACCATCGGTCAGAAGTATGCAGCTATTGCTATGCTTGCCATCGACAAGGAAGTAGCAAAGGTATATGATATGAACATTGAGGACTACGACGCTACTATCGCTAAGCTCGCTTCCGATATCAACGACCCTGCTATCAAGAAGCTTCACGATACAGAAATCAATAAGGAGGCACTCGCTCAGCTCTCTAAGGATATGGACGAGGAAGGCCGCATCAACTTCTTCTGGATCGCTTCTTCTGCTGCTACAGTAGAGAACCTCTACATCATGAGCCAGAACGTTGAGAAGTTCCTTGCTTCCTACACTGACGAGCAGGTTTCCAACATCACATTCCGTCTCTTCTGCCTCCTCGACGCTATGGATCGCCTCTCTGTATATGACCCACAGATCGTAGGTATCGCCGAAGGTCTCGAGCCTCTCAAGAACCTCAACGCTACTACAGTAGAGGAGTTCAAGAAGGAACTCACAGACTCTAAGGAAATGATCGAGGCTTCTCGCGCTGCTTTCCTTAAGTAATCCCGTTGTTAACATCGTTCGTTGTTAACTGTTAACTGTTAACTGTTAATTGTTAATTGTTAACTGTTAACTGTTAACTGCTAACAGACAACTGTTAACTATAATAAAACATAGAAAATGAATATCAATATCAAACAGAATGGCGATACAATGACTGGCATCCTCGAGGGACGTCTCGACACCGCTGCCTCTCAGAAGTTCGCCGCTGACATTGAGCCAATGATGGAGAACGCTGACAAGCATATCGTACTCGATTGCGAGAAGCTTGAGTTCATCTCCTCATCTGGTCTCCGTCTCTTCCTTAGTCTCAGAAAGGCAACTATCGCTAAGGGAGGCGACGTAACTATCACAAAGGTTTCAGATGATGTGAAGCAGGTCTTCACCATCACCGGATTCTATAGCCTGTTCAAGTTCGCATAAGCGATACGAGGCTGAACAGAACCAATCATCAAGGCACTGGTGAACCTCATTTATTATATATATAATGGTGTTCATCAGTGCCTCTTTCATTCAGTAATATGAAACTCACATTGCACAATGACATAAACGAAGTGCCTCTGCTTGGCGAATGGGTGGAACAACTGGGAGAAAGCATCGGACTGGAAATGACCGATGTCTTCCAAATCAACCTTGCACTGGAAGAGGCTGTCGTAAATGTTATGAACTATGCATACCCTGGCCAGCAGGGAAGAGAGATATGGCTGGAAGCAGAGGGAGACAGCAAGAGTGTCACCTTCACCTTGTCCGATGAGGGAGTGGCCTTCGACCCTACAAAGGAAGAGGCTCCCGACGTCACCCTTTCTGCAGAAGAAAGGGAAATTGGCGGACTGGGCATATTCCTCGTCAGCCAGATGATGAAATCCGTACAGTATGAGAGGAAAGACGGAAAGAACTTCCTTGAAATGGTATGGGAAAAACAATAAGCGACTCGCACTAAGTTATATTTTATCAGCACCAACGATGAACGAACAAGAAAAGGTACAAAAGATAACTGAGCACCTCGAACTGCTCCGCAACATCAAGCAGAATGGCGCTGCCGAAGACGAACTGAAGAACGCATGCGATGCAGCCATGGAGACATGGGGACCACTCGCTGAGCGCCTCGGTATGAGCAAGATTCAGCATGAGATGCTCAACCTTGCCGTGGAACTCGGCTATCCAGAAGACTACAAGGAACTGAAACAACTCCTGCAGGACTCTGAGGCTATGTGCGAAATTGTCTTCAAGACCTTCGCCCTGCCTATCCAGGCTATGCTCGACGAACTCGGCATCGAATATACATTCAAATACCGAATGAAGTCCATATACAGCATTTGGCGAAAGATGCGCGTTGACAACAAGCATTTCGATGACGTCTATGACCTCTTCGCCACTCGAATCGTATATAAACCAAAAGAAACCATAACTCCTCTATCAGCTCCTTATACCATTGATAGCGAGGCTGACATCAACGCTGTCAAGAATGACACCATCGCCACAATGGATCCCGAACTCCTCTATTGCTGGCGTATCTACACCATCATATCATCTCTCTATCGCATACACCCTGACCGCATCAAGAACTGGATTACCTATCCAAAGCCTTCGGGCTATCAGGCTCTCCAGCTCACCGTCATGGGTCCCGACTGCAACTGGATAGAGATACAGATTCGCTCCGAGCGCATGGACTACGAAGCCGAATATGGCAGCGCAAACCACTGGCTCTACAAGAGCGAAACTGCAGTAAAATAATTTTTTGAAAAATAACTGCATAACTGCACGCGCCTCTCGTCTTCCCCACTAAATAGAGGGGAAGAACGCGTGCAGTTTTACAAATATTAACTAAATAATTGCACGGAAACTACACGCTAACTGCACGCCCTAAAAACGGCTTCAGAGCAACCTCTTCTGTTAAAAAATATAAATTGTACAGTTTCCGTGCAGTTTCGTGCAGTTATTTTCACAAAACTGCACGCTCTACCTCTTTGACTATCAAGCCGTTTACCCCTCGCGTGCAGTTGTGCAGTTATTTTTGCGAAAAATTCTTTTCATTTTATGAAGCTAAGCTTCTCGATAGCTAAAGCATAGCTTTAGGGGGTGAGAAGCATAGCTTTAGGAGTGCTAACTCAACCGCTTTAGGTAGGTAAAAGCGCCCCTTTTGCATTGTAATATCAATGGTTTCATCTGGTAAAAGTGCCCCTTTTACATTACAAAACCGCCGCTTTTACTGCCTTATCTCCCTCCGTGCAATTACGCAGTTTCCTATAGAGAAATCCTATGGGACACTTTTATTATCTCTATGCCAGACAAAACATGCAGGCATTAATCTTCCAAGACCATTCAGGGAGACCTCAGGGAGAGCTCAGGGAGAGTTGACACAAACTCTCCCTGAAGATAACACACTATAGTTCAACAATATAGACTGTCTTCAGGGAGAGAGGGAGAGTAGCGAGAAAATGCTATATCTTTGGAACGAGGGGTATGAATCGAATATCCGTCCTCGAACTTATTTCAGATCGAATTTATAACCCAAGGTAAAGATGAAACTTCTGTTTGTCAGTCCTACTCCTTCTATCTTACTGATATTGTAGAAGGATATAAATTCTCTTGCTGAAAGCACGAAACGATTCAACTCGCACGATGCACCCAAGACAAGACCTACTTCAGATTTCTTTATCATACTGGCAGAGCGCGAGACATCCTTCTCCTCTACTATGGTTTCATAGTCCTCAAAACGCTTACCTGGTCCAAGGTCAACAAATGGATATTTGCTACTGTCTATAGTCTCAGTCTTCTTACGGTACTTCAAATTGGAATTAACCTTTATTCCCACTTGCATACCTGCAAAAGCAGAAAAGCAGTCAAAATGCCAATTAACCAATAAAGGAATCTGCAGATAGTCAAGTTTCATCAACGCATCATAATACGTATCCCTCGAATATTCATCGGTCGTAACAGGATAAAACAAGTCGGACCCTGCTCCCACGCGGGAGAAAGTAAGTCCGGAACTTATACCTACCAATTCATCATAACGATACTCAATGTCAGCACCAAAAGTGAAGCCTGTAAACATATTAATATCAAGTGCCCTGTCTGAATTAAAACCAGAAAAAAGAACACCAGCCTTGGGAGTAATAGTCCAGGTGCATTGAGCCTCTGCAGAGGCTGTCATGCATACGAATAACATCAATGTATATAAAAACCTTGCCATAACAGAAAACCTTATTTATAAATCAAATGACGACCACTTCTACATATATCCTCATACGTGAATACAAGAACACTGTCACAAATATTTTGATCGCGAAGTTCTTCTGATGTATATTTATCGTATGTGGATTTCTTTAAGACAAAGTATTGCCAAGTACAACCTTTCTTAATGTCGTATAGTTCTTGTTGAACAGTCCATATTTCATAAGGTAAAAGCCGGTATAATAATTCCTTGTTAGCATACACCGATAATTCTTGGGGTACAATCTGTTTTCCTGTAGAACAAGTATCAGCATCTACATATATTGTATCATTAGACATATTCACAAAAGACAAATCATAAAGAATTCTATCGGCATACATATTATCAGGAATAAATATTCGTTCACAACCTGAAATAGGAATAGTTAATACTACCAAGAGCATAAATACTTTAATCTTGTGTTTGTTTTTCATCATGACCTTCTTTTTAATGTATAGGAGCGAAGCTCCAGTTGTTGTATCATTACAAAACGATTCTTCTGCTATTAGTTTATTCATTAAAAAACAAGAAACTCTAACATCCACAAAAAATCTCCCAAAACTATTTGTGGACTAGAATAGGATAAGATCCCAGGTTTTTATTCATTTTGCGTGGATTTATATAAGGAGATTCTACATCTTCAACGAAACTTCTCTTATCAAAAAACAAAGGGCTCCCCTTTATATATCCGTCATGCCCCATGCCATATTTTTCATCAAAATACTCACTGGCAAGCCTATTAGCCCAAATTTCTGTCCATCGGTATTTATGACTCTTTTTTGCAAGTGCAGCACTGCTCAAACTTATTACGCCAATAACAGGAAGGTAAAAAGGTCCTACATAGCGGCTCTGAATATAATGTCCATACTCATGAACAAACAGGTGATCACGCCAGTCTGCAACATATCCTTTAGGACCAAATGAATAGAAACCAATAGTAAAGGCAGCCTCACCATTTGTCACATTGGATAAAGCTAGCATTCCGTCCATATGTGTTACATTATCGATTTTACCTAATATATTAGCTCCATTAGCTGTTATATTTCCTATAATAGACTGTGGTAATTCCCAAGTCCATTTTGACAACACCTGCGACAGATTTCCTTGAAACATACCTGTATCTATTCTCCATGCATTAATTGTTTTACTCCAATTGTACTGACTAACATTAAATCCATGATTAACTAAATTGCTTGATAAATCGATTATGCCAGAGATTAACGTACCCAAAATAAACTCACCACTCGGATCTGTGTATCTCAGAGGATTGTTGAGGCAATAACTGTAGCGATTGAAGTTCTGCGAATTGTCAGGAGCCTGAACGTAGTTGTCACATGACAGGAAACGACCAATGACAGGATCATATACCCTACCGCCCATGTCAATAAGATTGAGATCGGCAAGCATCTCATGTCCACAGTATCCATAGTGGAGGTCTATTTCATTCTGCACGACTGTCTGCCTTCCCCATGCATCGTAGGAAGCCTCGAAGACCTTGTTGCCATCTTCATCAAAGACGGAGAGGATGGAACCTTGGTTATCACAGAAGGCTTTGTATGCCTTCAGTGCCCCATTCTTCTTAATAAGTATAACGTCATTTTCTATGAAATAGTATTCCGTGACGTTATTATTTTTCTCTACACGCTCGTACGCACCGTCATAATATGACGTAGTGGTAGAGGTGATAGCACCACGAGTCAGTTCACAGTCTATCGTCTTCCACTTATCCGCATCAGGTCCATAGGTAAAATATCTGTATATGATATTGTATGTTGAAGAGTTGCTTGTGATTTGCGAAATCTTCCCCTCGTCATTGTAAATCGTACTCTGCCCATCCAAAGTCATATTACTCTCTGGATTGCTGATACTTGAAACAGCATGTGGTCTTGCACCGTAATAATCATAAGTACCAATACCGCTTTTGTATGTAATATTACCGTTGCTATCATACTCGATTTCCTGTTCGCTATCTGACTCGGAGTTTGCATTTTGGGTGCAGATAAGACGATCGGAGTTGTCAAAATAGAAACGATCAACTTTATAGTAGTTCTCATTTGGTTTTGGTAAAGCTATATTGTCATTACACAACCAATCTGCCGACCAAGATCCCTCACGTATTACATATTCAGAGCCTCCATTCTGAATGTAAGAATTCCATTCTCCTTGAGCTGCATCAGTAAGAGGACCTCTCCATCTGTATTCTACATTCTTTGTGGCAGGAGAATATGAATAGTTTATTCTATCAAGTTCGTTACCATCAGAGAAACCAATCGTTCTGTATGCCAGCAATCCTGTAGATGGATACAATCTCTCGTTGCATACAAGATTTCGGAATAATTTAGTATCCTTCAATCCATTGTATGAACCTTGTGAATAACAAATTGTATTATTGGCATATATTTTCTTTAAATAGCCAAAACTGTCATACTCATAATCAACAACGACATTACCAGGATAGGTAACTTTCTTCAACAGTCCATTATCGCTGTAGTATTCGTATTGGGTTGTAAAGGTATTGTCGCTGTCATATTTCCTTTTTTCGATTATGCGTCCAAAACTGTCATAGTCGTATTCTTCACCTACTCCATTGCTACGTTCCTTGCGGATTATGCGATTCTTCCCATAGCCATAGCTTCCATATGACGTTGTTTCAACAGTATTCCCACACGTCATTGTTACCAGACGACCTATGTTGTCATAAGTAAAGGTGGTCGTTATACCTCTTCCATCTGTTTGTGAGAGCAAAGTCCCATCTGCAGCATAGCTGTATGTAACAGTGCCTGCATCTGGATCTGTGAGCATAGTTTTTCTACCTGCTCCATCGTATTGCATAGTGACAGAATTTTCACCTGACGTTGAGATAATAGGCAAGCCCATTGAATTGTAAGTATAATTCACAGAACTGGCATTATCCGACGAACATGTGATATTACCCCATGCATCATAGATCTTTACCGTTGTACCTGTTGGTGCTGCAATGGTTACACTTCTATCGTTTCCGTATGAGTATGATGTATTGCCCGAATTGTCGTTGACAACGGAAAGGATACGCCCAAATGAATCATAATATTTACTTTCTGATGTTCTAAGTTGGTCGGTTTCATGTATTGAATAAAACTCCGTTCCAAATCTACTGTAATATATAGTCTTTTTCTTAAGCCTGTTAAGTACGGTGTACGTTGTTATTAGTACCTCACGTCCTTCACTGTCGTAATATCTAATGACAGGAGCTTTCCCCGTATCTTTAGTAACAATACTATATGCACAATGTCCTACAGTATTGTTCCATGATGGTGATATGATTGTCTCAATACCATCAGGCGCTGTAGTTTTCTTAAGACGTCCCCAATTGTCATACACGTAGTTTGTTGTCAGTATATTAGAAGCATTGCTCTCATCACGTTTTGAAGTGACATTTCCCCAGGAATCGTACTGGTATGTGATAACAGTTGAACTTGGGTTTGTATATGATCTCAAAAGCCTTAGTTTCTTATTGTCATAATCATACAGCTTATATACTTGCGATACATTATTGCCACTGGTAAGTTCTGATGTGACATTGCCATATGAATCGCGTATGTAACTTGTTGTGAGATTGACAGTATTGTTTATATATCTTGATGAATTAATCTTACTTGTGACATCGCCTTTGCTGTTGTAAGTATAATTGTCAGTTACGTAGTATATATTGTTGTCATCTGTATGCTTTTGAGAATGAACGACAGTATCTGGAAGATATTTCCCACAATAGTTATTATAAGAAATGTACTCCGTTTTCTTAAACATATCAGAGACACTATCTCCATCAGCAACATCATAATAGGTACATTCCATTGTCGGAACTCCTATATTTAGGGCATATTGGAATTCTTTTCTGGTTTTATAGCCGTAAATGTCTGTATCAATGTCAGCTGAAGTATAACAGAAATAGTTTCCGTTATACAGGGTATCAACGACGGTATTGGTGCTGATACTCGTTGAAGACTGATCATCGATTGTCGTTGTTGACATTACGGACGATGGGAGCCACCATTTCTGATTCCATGATGCAACTTTTCTCTCTGTTTGTACTCCTAATGTAGAATTATAGGTCTCGGTAGATGAAAAGCCTATCAAACCGCGGCCTTGCATATGAACTATCAGGTCTTTGTATGAATATGAAGTATATTGCGTTTCAGCCGCACCATTTGATTGTGATGTACTTGATACTAATGGTATCGGCAGAGTATATGTATTTACAGGGAAGGTGTGGTTGTTCGTATCTTGCTTTGTATATACAGATGGATTAGTACCACTGGAGTATGAGATATGAATACTTTTTCCTATTCTTTTGTCTATACTACATATTCTTCCCAACGAAATGCCTGTTGGAAAAGAGTAAATATTAATTGAGTTCTCCGTGAAGGTATTGTTGGTGGAACTATTCAGTGGCGAACCATAGTTGGCTACTTCTGCATATCCATCTCCATTAAAGTCTCCGACAAAGATATTAGCTTCTTTACAGTCTATATCATCTGTATTTTTATCGATGGATTGCCACAAAACTGGTTTTGTTCCATCAGAACGGAAAAGGCGCACCTGGGCTTTGTCCATCCTATAATAACTTGTTTCGTACCAACTACTTGCATCATACATTTGCTTCTTTGAAATAAACACATCACTCAGACCATCTTTATCAAAGTCCACTACACGAACTGCAAAATAGTCGTCATCTCTACCTGTGTCAGTTTCGTCGGCAAAGTCAACATCGGTCTTGGTTGACATCGTAAACGTTCCGTTTCCATTATTGAAGAGGAATCCTAACTTGGCTTCTCCCTTGACATTCACCACGAAATCCAACAAACCATCACCATTGAAGTCGCCTTGCTCCATTCTCCAATAATTTTTTAGAGATGCAGAGTTAGTAACCTCTTTGGTGTTACTTTGTGTAAATACAGATGACAAATCACTTCCTCCGTTGTTGAAATATATCTTGTATCCATTATCGAAGACAAGAATAATATCTTGCAAACCATCTGCATTGCAATCTGCAAGGAACGTCCTCGCAATAGTTGCGTTTTGGGAATAAGTAAACTGTAGACTATCAGGGGCAAATGCATAATTATCAATATCTATAGAAGACAAGATCATACCATGGTAGAAAGCATTATGCTTCTTGTTTTCAATATATACGATTTCATCCTTGCCATCATTGTCTAGATCAAGTGTCACATAGAATGGCACTTCGTCGGCTGTTGCAGTCAAAGGACATGCTATAGCAGGATAATCACAGATAGTACTGCCTCCGATTATGTAATTTCCTCTTAGAAAGCAGAATGAAATAGCATTATTTCCGTTAGAAGTGTTATAATACGGAAGAATAATATCACCGAGTTCATCACCATCAATATTACAAACATTGGATGCTCCAGAAGAAAGTTTGATTCTCTTATCAAAGAAATTTCCCATATCAATGCTAAAGGGCACTTTGTGGGTTGTTGGCGAATCATAAGTCACTCGACCGTTTGAATCAACAATACTCTTGCTTATGTATATGTTTTGTTCTCCATGCTTTCTAGATACATCCGATGAATAGTAGTCATAAACATCTCCGTGCCACATCCTAATGATATCACCTATGCCATCGTTATTGAGGTCTGCTGAAAAAAAATAACTTTCGCCTTCATCGGCTCTTCCTGCATGATATACCTGAGTGTTGACATTATTAGAAGAATGACTGATAGACGCTGTATTCAGATGATTCCAATTAAAATTTATAGGGGAAAGACTTTCGCTTCTATTGTTATATACGTTTATTGACGAGATTCGCGTATATTTTCTTTGTGATGCATCTGATGAAGAATTGTAGTTCAATGAATAGCGACGGAAAGTGTTGGATTGACATTTTGCCTCTACACTTGATAGATATTTTGAAATAGAGCCAGTCGTACCTCCTTCCATTACAAATTGTTGTGGTGTAGCGAGATCCATATAAGAGAACGAAATTGTATGTCTCTCGCCTGTTCGACCATAGGTTATGGATGATGGATATATGTAGTTGTTTGACTGTGTATAAGTGTAATTTATGCAATCCTGGTACTTGTTCTTTGCCTGGGTAATGTACCATGCAATATTCTGAGATGTCTTGGAAGGGTGGCCGAAATAACAACGAAGTAACTGAGTATACTGATACTCATTTCCATCCGTATCTTTCAGTTCAAACCAGATAGTTGTGTTGCTTTTGTAATCATTGCCATGAAGGGTAACTGTGACAAATGGATTTCCTTCAACGGTGTATGTTGAGCCGTCCATGCCTTGTGCACCAGATTTCAAGTAAAGCCGCTTTCCATCAAGAACATAATTGTCACCAACTTCATATCTTACCTTCTGAACCGTGCCGTCATGAAATCTGTCTTTTCCTGCACGTGTTATAGAAGATATTCCTGATATGCTTGTACCATAGCCCGCATTGCCATAACATGATTGCTGACTATTGTAAACGAGTCCTACCTTTGGGTCAAAACCTGTTCCAGATGGAAATATATCAAATGGTATTTCATATATGGCGGCACCGTTTTCATTCACAGAAAAATTTCCTTCAATAGTACCGACATCTTCTGCAAACAAAGAGCTAGAGAAGAAAAGAAGAACAAATAATAGTATATGATTTAGTTCGTGTAATGCCATCAACGATGGTACTGTTAGTCTTTCATTATTTTCCATGATTGTTTCTTTTCGTTAATGTTCAACTTTACAATATAGATTCCTCTGCCAAATGAACTCATATCAATCTTTGTGAGTGGAGAGTTTATATGGATACTTCTCATTACTTTGCCATCTATTGTACAAACCAATACATCGCATACGGTTGTTGTATCGTAATTCATGAGAAAAATAGTTATTACGTCATTAGAATACGCAAGAATAACGTCCTCGCTCAAATCTTCGTATTCATGGTTCTTTGAGACTACTGACCTCGTCATAACAGGTACATACGTCTTGGATATACGGTTCCCTGCATTATCATAGTTGTACTCTACGCTCTGCGCTGTAGCTGTGGAGGAAAGCATGAGCATCCCCACAAATGTAAATAAGAATTCCTTCAAAGATGTTTTCATATCGTAAATATGTGAAGTGTAATAAAAGAAAACTATAAGTCTATTATTCCGGAAAAGCAGAAACAGCCTCTATGGAGATGAAGTTCGTATTCGCCGTTAAGACTTTTAGGCAAACATACTTGAGTCAATCCATCTAAAACCGGTATTTCATACACCACGCTTCCATTTCGTTTATCTATAACAAATAAGGTAGTCTCATAACAAGGATTAGAGAACTCTATCGTAAATTCTGTCTTGTTGAGATATACCACAGGGATGCTTGGGGGTGTGCGATGACCTCTATGACCATATTTTGTTTCTTCAATGATTTCACTAGTGATCTCAACTTCCTCTATTTCTTCAGGCTCATCATCGTTTGATTCTTGAGCATACATCACACTCTGCATTGACAGCAAAATGAATAGTGATAAAATTAACTTTTTCATAGGCATAAAATTTTTATTTTGATAATACGGCACAAAATTATTAAACGAATTGCATTTGAAATGGAAACAAGTGCAGAAATAATCTACCATTAATCTACCATCATAAAACCACATTCTAGTAATCAACAACTTACATAACATTAATATCGCAGATACGTGAGGAGAATTTGCTTTATTTTAGGTCTTAACATACCAAATAAGTGGATGATGAATTGCTGTTTGCTGAGTGTAATTTGGAGGTTTGATGGAAAAACATTAACTTTGTAATGAAAATTAAAAAGAGCATGAAAAAGATTATCTTCTACTTTATATTATTTTTTGTAGTTACGTCTTGGCTTGGTTGTAATGGAAATTCTAAGTTTCGGGAGAGACTAGTGGAATTGGATTCGAATCTCATCTCACATCCTGACTCTGTATATAACATTCTTCAGGGCATGAGGGATGAGGCAAAACAGCAGTCGCATGTGAACAAGATGTACTATGAGCTCATCAGTGCAGATGCTCAGAACAAGGCTTATATTGACTTTACAACCGACTCAGTGATGATAGAGGTAGCAGACTATTATGAGCATCATGGCACTTCAAATGAGAAGATGAGAGCATACTACCTTCTTGGTTGTACTTATCGCGATTTGAATGATATACCCATGGAATTACAATGTTTCCTTGACGCAACGGAAAAGGCTGACACTTCGACTAATGATTGTGATCTTTATACGTTATATGCCATATATAGTCAAATGGCCGATTTGTATGAAGACCAACATCTTCCTCGTGAGGAACTGAGAGCATTAAAGGCTTGTGAGGAAGTTGCCATAAAAGACAATGACATAGCCGCGGCAACAAAGGCATATGAGTTGAGATTGTGTGCATACTATTTATTGAATATGCCTGACAGCGTTCTATCCATCAGTGAAGAGGCAAGAAGAAGGTATCTTGCATTTGACGATATAGAAAACGCAGCCTGTTTATTGGGAACTTCCATAAGTATATTACTGGACAGAGAGGAGTATGACAAGGCTTACGAATACATGCAGATATTCAAAAAGGAGTCCGGATATTTTACTAACAACGAAATCAATTCACCAAGTGTAAACATCTTCTATAGAAGTATGGGCAGATATGCTTTACATTGCGACAAACTGGATTCTGCGAGATATTATTTTGACAAACTCATTGAGTGTAATCTTATGGAGGCTGGGTATGATGGTTTGTTACGACTGTATCAAAAGACGGGGAATGCTGATTCTATTATAAAATACAGCAGGTTGTTTGCCATTGCAAATGATTCGTCACATATCGGCAAGAATATTGAGACGGTGTCGCAGATAAATGCAATGTTCAATTATGGCAGGGAGAAACGCATCGCAGAAAATGCAAAAGAACGATTGCTGGCAGAAAAAAGCAAAACGTTGTTGTTGATTGGAGTTGTTGTTGTCCTCGTAATGCTTATTCTGTTAATTCTGTATGCTGTAAACAGGATAAGGAAGCATAACGTTACGAAGATAGTGGAACTAAATAGAGAGATTGAGCATAAGAAACGATTACTCGAGGAGGCTTCTCGCAATCAATATGATGATAGATTAGTCGAATTAGAGGCATCTTTAGAGAAAGCACTTACAGAATTGAGCAGATATAAGAAGTCGGATATGCTTGCTGCCTTTTTTGAAAGCGATATATATAAGTTGTTTAAGAAACTTAGCCTAAAAGGAGGCGATGGGATGACACAAGAGGAATGGAATGCAATGTCACGATTGTTTGATTCCACATTCTCTCACTACATAGACTTCATACATTCTGGAAAGTCAATGACTCCCGATCAGACCAGGGTGTGCATGCTTATCAGAATGGGCTTTGGTGAAACAGAAATGGCGAATATTCTTGAAGTGGACTTAAAGCGCATAACGAGAATAAAGGTGCAGATAAACCAGAAGTTATTCAACTCTCCAAGTGCCAAGGATCTCGTGTCGAACCTAAAACGATATTTTTAGTTATAAGTATATTCTGCCTCTAGTTTCAAAACAGGAAAAGAAACTTCTTACAAGTCTTCCATCACACGATATTTTCTACAAAAGAAGAAATTATTTCCCAAACGACCAAACATAATCTCTCTTTTTTCATTACGGGTCGCAGGAACAGGTAGCCTTGCCCCAATTCAGGGTCAACGGACCCTGTCCCTGTGATCCAGAGGCACAAAAAAAGAGCTTCAAGATTTCTCTTGAAGCTCTTCGCTTTTGAAAGGAGGCGGCCACCTACTCTCCCGCATTGCATTGCAGTACCATCGGCGCAAGTGGGCTTAACTTCTCTGTTCGGAATGGGAAGAGGTGGAACCCC
>JAZQOH010000010.1:0-2690 GCA_045627725.1 Prevotella sp.
GTAGTTATAGTGGGCTATAACATGGCAAGTCATTTTCCCGACTGCACGATGTGCTATTGTTTACTTCCCTTCTGTCCCTGATTCTGTTGCAAGCAACGCTCTGTCTGCGATTGTCGCTTCATAAGAGGCGGAATTAGAAAAAGGTTGATGATATGTTATTGCGTTGTAATGCTCAACTACTTGCTTCCCTGCTTCAAGGTTCGGGGAAGCCTCGTCTGAGATAGGACGATTCTTTGGCTCTGCACAATCTTGTTGCACTTCCATAGCGTCAGCCTCCTTTTCGTCATCATTTGATAGTAGGGAAAAAGAAGAGTCAGATTTGTCGTGTGCAACCACCTCAGAACTTTCGTTTGCATCATCATAAGGTGCAATAGAAGAAGGTTGTGTCTCATCCAATCGTTGTTCAGAACACTCATAGTCTGGATCACGAATTATCGTGCTACCAGTGGCATCAGGTGGGACACACTTCTTCTTTGGATATACCTTTCTTGCCTTCTTCGGAAGTACGGAAGGGTTGAAGTTGAAGAAGGGATTCTTGATTGCTGGCTGACCATCACAAAACCAAACCGACAAGCATTTCATGGTTATGATAGTCGTGCGGTTGTTGCCTGTTTTCTCGATGAGTCCAAGACGAACGAAATCCGCAACAATACGTTCTGCAGTCTTCTTGTCAGCACCTATGAGTTCACCCAGTTTCTCCATTTCGATGGTGAACTGTCCTATCTGTGTCTCACCCGAAAAGCCTTTCTTCGTTACGATGGTCTTCTCCATTCCTGCGAGTTTGAGCATGGTATGAAGACACATCATTCGGTTAATCTTCTGTTTGCCATCGCTCAATGCTTCAAGCTGCTTGTCATTCAGCATTAGGCTGTATCTTACATTTGTGTATGCCATAAGTTTTCTTTGATTAGGTGCGGAAGTGGGATTGTTGTGTCCCACCTCCACACAATGTTAATACTTGCGTCCATGTCCCACCAATTACTTGCGATTTGGCTTACGACGATTGCTTGCAAGTATCGCTGCGTTCTGCTCCTCAAAAGTGAGTGGAACAGGGTTCTTGCGGTTCACCTCCAGCCACTTGTCAAGCTCGTCCTGGTATATCTTCCAGCACTTGCCCAACTTGGATGCAGGAACCTCACCGCTCTGCAACTTCATGTAGAGTGTGTTCTTTGGCATTCGGAGATACTCTGCAGCTTCCTCTACCGACATGAGACGATGAGTATTCTCCTTCTTCTGCTGATTTTGTCCGTTGTGAAGGCTCTGCAGTAGTAACGCCTTCATGCTCGATACTTCTCCCAGAAGTTCAGCAACAGCCTGTGGAAGACTGTCAAATGTTATGGATTCCTTTGTCATATAGACATTGCGAGGACTTGACCTCGGCGGCAAAGGAACATCATTATCAGAGGGTTATCAATATTATCTTTTGTAATGCGTCAGTAATGCCAATATCAGTGAAATACTGCTGGTTGGTGAGTGTTTTTACTTGGTATAATCGGTAATTGTGGCTGACAGGCAAAGGAAATTTACTTACGAAGTAGTAGGCAATGGGAATTGATAAAAAGGGGGAAAAGGAAAGGCTGAATTGTGTGTCATCTGGTGTAAGAATACAAAAAACACAACCGCACTGACTCGTTTGAATCGGTGCGGTTGTGCTGGATAGTGGGTGTTTGTGTGGCTTGTTATTCTTCCTTGCCGTAGTGGAAGGTATAACTATTATCGTCAGGTTCATCAATGGTGATGTTACCTTTGTTTGGATCTGCCTTTAAGCATTGACTGAGAGTAGTGTCCTTGACATCCTTGCATAAGTCAGGGAACATCTTTTTTAGGAAGCAGGCACATACAATAGTGTTGTAACCATCGCTCATTCCCATGCGTATAGCGATATTCCAAGCCAGATGGCGCACATCAAGATGCTTCACCTTGAACTTTGCATCTTCTCGCCATTTCCAGTTACGACCGATAGGATTGTAGCTGGCATCGTCAAGCCATCCTTCTATCTCGAGGCAGAACACTGGAATGTCCTCCTCTTTCAGTATCGTAGGCACTACATAGTTTACATAGTTCATGATTTCTGCCCTCTTCTGCTGGCGTTCTGCCTCGGTCTCGACTCGGACTTCCTCAGCACGCTTGGCATAAAGCTCTGGATCTGCAGCCTGTACCTGAGTTGGAGTTACGGGCTCTGCCTCAGGAATCTTCTTGCCAGATTTGCTATCCCAATACTCGCCTATCTGGACGAATGTCATCATGAAGAGGATGAAGAACATTTCTACCAGAGCAAAGATTGACCATTGCAGAGTGGTGTATGGGATCAGTTCACTGGCAGCATAGATTCTTGTTGCTGCGAGAATTGAAAACAGGTAGATGATAACGCTGACAGATACAAGTACTGCAACGATGAACAGTTTGGCATGTGTGATATGCTTCGCTGGGAGTATGATACTGTTTCTATTCATATATTATAATTATTTATTGGTTCTTGCTGAATCGTGGTGCAAAGGTACGTATTTTTCTTTATCCTTGTATTACTTTTTGTTGCTCAATACCAGTTGTTTATACTTATTTAGGAATCATACTTGAAGCGAGTATGATTTTTGTTTGCAGATGTTTGCAGATGGTTACTTTGGGGTGAAACCAATGATGGTGCAAAGATATATTCAAAAATGGGAACCTTTATAAAAAAGCTCCCATTT
>JAZQOH010000011.1:0-58491 GCA_045627725.1 Prevotella sp.
TCACAGACAAGACTCTTCTGAAGGATCTTTTCAGCAAAACTAAATTCAATGATGTCAAAGAACAAAGCGGTCTTGATGGACCAGATTTATTTGAAAATTTTAAATTTTAACTCGTCCCTAATTTTTAGTGGACACTAATGATTTGATATTAATTGTCAATCGTCGATTCGGAATTGTCAATCGTCAATTGTCAATTACTTAAACGTTCTCTTGATAGTGCAAACCTTACCATTGGTGAGAGTCTCACGAATGATGACAACGCCGTGGCGAGGTTTGTCTATCTTCATACCATTAACAGTGTAGTACTCAGTTGACTCTACTGCATAACCATCCTCACCGAATGCAGGATCCTTGTCAATCTCCACTACGCCAGTAGCATCGTAGAAGTAACGAACGTTACCCTTTGCAGAAGTAGCGAATGATGTAGGAGCCACAGGACGATAGAATGTCAGAGCCTCAGTATCATCGAGAGTAGCAGTCTGAGTGAAGATACCTTCACCTACCCAGAGAGCCTTCTTAGCTTCGCCACCGATGTGCCAATCAGCATTCTGGTCACTCCAAGACTTCACAGAATAGTAACCGCCATCACCATTGACAAGTTTATCATTCTCACCGTCAATCTCTGGATCATATTCAGGAGTATGCTTACCATCATAGTACAACCAGAGAGTATGAGGGATATTCATCATGTACTTGCCATTGTTAGCCTCACCATGCTCTGCAGTAGTTGCTGTCTCGTATGGCTTATACTCACTTACGAGATAAGGGATACCGAAGCAGTTCCAACCCATGTCAAGTTCGTCAGTGTAGTCAGCACCATTGTTAGTGCTCTCTGCATCATCATACTTTGTGAGAGTAACAGCCTTGCTAGCTGCTGTTGTCTCAGTATAGATGTAGTCAGTGAGAGAAGTACCCTTACCGGTAAAGCGGAGAGTAACCTCAGCATTGTCGTCATCACCTGATGCATACCACTGACCATGTGGTTCGAAGAGGACACCCTGGTTAGCCGCAGCAATAGAGATTTGATCCCAACACTTGGTATTTGCAGTCTGGAAGATATACTTCCAATCCATACGCTCGTTGCCGCTGTACTTATTAGCACGACCAACTCTTGGATCAAGGACGAGGTCACCAGTAGTTCCATCTGTAGAAACCTTAGCAACGCTTGACGCCTTGTCGTAGTCCATTGCGTAAGGCAGAGCAACGATACTGCCACCCTTGCGAACCTTGCGTTCAACAGCAACGTAAGCAGCAGTAACAGGACGACCATTACCATAGAAGCTAGCCCCTTCCTTCACGAGGAGATAACCAGGATTCTCAGGTGTTGGCTTAACCTCATGCTCAGGATTATAAGCATCGATAACGAGGCTATGATCGTTCATCACGTAAACCACAGAACCATCGTGTGGATAGAAATGCTTCTTGATAGCAGCATGTTTTGCATTATCATATATGCTAGAATATGCAGAAGAAGCAATAGTACCATCATCACCGCACTGGAAGCCACGAATTTCATTCTGAACCTTCCATGTCTCGAATGCACCACGGTCAATCTTGCTTACAGTTGTTAC
The DNA here is from genome assembly GCA_045627725.1 of Prevotella sp. GTDB lineage: Bacteria > Bacteroidota > Bacteroidia > Bacteroidales > Bacteroidaceae > Prevotella. Next base: position 1,572 of record JAZQOH010000011.1, read on the forward strand.
GCCAGTAAGCAGGCGTGGGTTACCGAGGATGTCACGGTCAGTTGTGTAATGAACGAACTGACGGAGATTAGGAATGAAAGGCTGTGTTGCAGTCTTAGCCTGACCTGCAGGCAAGAAGGTTGGATGACCAGTTTCTGCATCAACATCAAGTTCACACATATCGATATACTTACTTGTCTCAGTGAGCTGATAGTTCAAGTTAGGATCAGCGATATTGTAGAACTTGCCAGAGATACCAGGGTTAGTGATTGCACCATAAGGAGCGTTAGCACCAGCCTTGTTAGCACCACTACCAGAGTTGATACTGTTAGTGATAGACTTGAAGATCTGAGCAGCCTTCTCTGCATCCAAATCAGCACCTCCATCAACAGGAGTTGAATTATCAGCACCGATAGTCTTGCCTTCAACTGTTACGTTCACAGCATAACCACTGGTCTGAGTGCTAGCAGTCTTAGCACCTTCAGGATAATTAGCAACCTTCAGCGCAGCGCCTGTAGTCTTATTATCACGGAAGAGAGCCTCGTAGATAAGACCATTGCTGATCTCTGCCACGTTAGCACCACCAGTTACATTGTTGTCTGCAACGACTACATTGCGTACCACGATAACAGCATCCTCTGACTTGTTAGTAACATCAAGAACCGGAGTATTTGTTGGGTTAGGATCTGTTACTACGAAACCATCAACGAGAGCAGGAGTATCACTAGACCCACCACCATTGAACGAAGTATATTCAGAAGTCTTGATACCTGTTACGACAGTCTTGCTTGCAGCATTACTTGCCACGCCCTCACGCTGAGAAGTCATATCCTTGATGAAGGCATCGATAGTTGCATACTTCTTACCCTTAGAAGGATCGCTTGGGTCTTTAAGTATATCATGCCAATCAGTATAGCTTGAGATGATAGAACCATAGACAGTCACACCATCACGGATAGTCAATGTCTCGTTAGTGGTAAGGTCCTTATTGGTAGAAGAAGCACCCTTAACGAAGACGTATGACTCATCCAGAGGATTGTTCATGTGGTAGATACCGGCAAGGTCCATAGCATCCTGCAAGTCACCATAACCGAAAGCATCACCCCAGTTCTCACCAGTAGCATCATCTCTATGTGACTTGTTAGGGTCAACGTAGAGCACCTTTTGCAGATTACCCTGGAACTCATAAGCACCAACGTCGATCTTGTTTGCAGCAAGACGGTTGCGAGTGAGCGCATCCTTGTCTGTTGTAGAAGCAAGAGATAAATCATACTTATTACTTACTACAAGAGTGTAGTACTTACCGGTACCACTTGTTATGTTTTCATCATTACCCTTATTGAGCAGACGAACACTTGGGCGAATATCGAAGCTGCGCGACTCTACATCAGCATTGTCTGGATCAACGAAGTTAGGACCATTAGCAAGGTCTTTGTTCTCGTTAGAGAGACCGGTATTGAACTTATTCGTTGCTACATGTCCTTCTGCCTCGGTATAGTCAGCATACTTGATGTTACCACCAGTGAATGAGTTGTAAGTAAAGTTTGCGATACCTGTACCGCTTACGTCACCCTGTGTATCACCTACAGTAGTCTCAACAGTCACGCCAGGCATAGAGAACTGAGCACCGTCATTGTTGTTCCTCCACATTGCTGAGTTGTGAATCTGAGACTTGACGGATGTCACACCAGCAGCATCTTGGAGGTGTACAAGACCAGCATTCTTACCGAATGTATTGTTCACATTGATAGTGTTCCAAGCATCGAGAGGCATACCGTAGTTTGTGTGGAATACAGTGTTGTAGATAAGCGCTGCACCACCCTTCTCACCGATATATACAGCACTTGCATCGGTACTAAGATTCTCCTTATTACCACTACCAACAATCATTGCCTTTGTGATGAGGAGCTTTGTGTCAGAGATAGTAGTAGAACCAGTATCATCAATCAGTGGGAAGTCAGTCTCTGCATTATCAGGCGAAGGAGTTTTATGCTTCGCGTCCATATAATACTTAACAGTACCACCAACACTTGCAGTATGAGCACCAGTCACACCAGACTCAGGAGGTATTGTTCCTGTATAATCAGGATAGTAGATAGCAGAACCCTTAGTGCCTGAAGCAGCCTTGTCATTGACAAGTGTTACGCCATCCACCTGAATAGGCATGGTCTTTACAGAAGCTGCTTCACCTGTATTAGCACCAATAGCGCCACCTTGCTTTGTTCCTTCTGTACCTGCATAGCGAACTGTTGGATCAGCAATATAAATCAGGTAGTTGGTGTTTGCACCATCAGCCTCACTCTGGCGAATAACAGACTTGAACTGTGCAGGATCATACTCATTTGTAGTAGCACTATAACCACCCTTGATAGTCAGAGACTGAGCAAAGTACTGGTCATTGTTAGTACCATCATTGAAAGTCGATGGAGTAATAACACTACCATTCAAACTCTTTGTATCGATAACAAAGGCATTGTACTTAGTACCACCTACAGTTTGAGGAGTAACAGGAGTGTATTCACCCTCGATGAGTCGGATCTCCTTCTTATGTCCATTACGGCTTGAGAGCAGAGTCTTGATTGCACGCTGGAGGTCAGAAGTAGGCTTTGCTCTTGTAGAACCATCAGCACCAGGTTTTTCCTCTGTAGCAACCCAGAGAATATCCACCTCATTACCTGGCTTGAGCAGAGGCTGCTTTACATATTCATATACACCTATATCAATATAAGCCTTCTCTACACCAAGTGTTGGATCTGGAGAAATACGAGGGAGGTTCTTCTTTGGAGTACCAATATCTGTGCCATTGATCTTCTTTGCAGTAGCCTCACTCTCTGTTGTTGACTGCATATACTTCTCGTTGCCAAGAGCAAGCCAGAGAGCATATTCAGGGAACTGATCGATATAGTGAGTTACAGGATAAGCACCCTGATAAGTACTTACATCACTCTTCACATTATTGAATGTAACTTTGATATCATCAACTTTTGAGTCATCATCTGTATCAATCTCCGTTACAGTCTGCTTAATCCAACCATTACCATTATCTGTAAGACGATTGAAGCGTGTAGGACTCCAGTCTGCATCTTCTGTGAAGCCATCATATCCAGCTCTTGCAGAAGGATTACCGAAGTTAGGACCAGCCACGTCTCTATTGTTTGCCACAATCTGGAGGTTACAGTTCTGGTAAACACCACCGTTTGCATCCATAATCATCTTAGGAGCATACTTGTCGGCAGCGTAAACGATAACATCACGGAGGTCATTGGTGTTATTATGCTTGAAGCCAACGCCATCCTCGTATGCACAGAACCATACTGCTTCCTGCCATTCTGTACTCTCAGCATTTGTATTGTCAAGCACAGTCTTAGAAGGAACATTACCAGCAACAAATGCAGGACTGTAGAACTTTGAAGCATCCGTTGTCTTTGTCTTAATATAAGACTGCGAACGATCCTTCTTTCCTATGTTCACCATCAGCTTAGAGGCAGTCTGATACGCTGTATTAGAGCTAAACTTCTCAAGCATCTCTGGGTTAACCTCATTACCCCAAGCCACAGTATTGATGATCTGGCTGTAGTTGTGAGTATTTACCGAAGTACCAGTCTGAGCGACTGTTGGGTTCATGGTGAACACAGCAGGATAAGCATTAGCCTTGTTGCGTACGAAGTCACAGTTCACGATGTGATGCTCTGCAGCACTACCCATCATGATTGCACCACCTGCAGCACGGAGAGTAGCAGAAGCATCATCCTGAACTGGCACACGGAATGTTTGGTGCTTGACAAGAGCTATACCATTATAAGGAGCGACCTCATCCTCACCCATACGAGCCTCGTTATTAGCAAACAGTGTATTGAAAGCACTGAGCTGGTGAGTAGCAAGGATAGCACCACCCTGACCTGGATACATCACCTTGTCAATCTCCTTAGAAGTAGAACCTACATTAGAAATCCATTTTTCACCAGCCTTAGGAGTCTCTGTCTGAGCAATAGCAAGGTTCTGCTCAAATGATGAAGCGAAGATACTCAGCGAACCATTAGAAGAGATAGCGCCACCATAACCAGCCTTGTTATTACGGAACTGACAGTTGGTTATAGACACAGGAATATCACGATAACCCACACCGTAGGCTGCTGAGTTATGGAAGACTGGAGTAGCATCAAGAGATGTGTTATAGCGGTTACCGTCAACCTGAAGACCTGCACCCTGATAGAAGATATATGAGCCATAATCATCAAGAGCAGTCTTGAGGTATGTAAGGGCATTACCGCCAGTGATGATAAGACCATTCAGACGAATCTGCTGTCCCTGTTCCTTCCACTGGTAACCTGTTTCTGTTTCAACTGATGTCGTTTTGAAATCACCGTTTGTCTTCTGCACCTTAGGCATCAAACCTACTGCATTAGCATCAGCCACGGCCGTCATAACGTGATAAACACCGTCTGTCTCACCGTTCACAGCATTACCAGAGATGATAGTCTGATTCATGAACTCCCAAGGCTCGATGATACCGTTCTTGTTGTTATCGTTCATAGCACGACGGTCAGCGATGTCCTGAATGTGCCACTGCTGGAAGGTAATAGACGTGCCATCAACAGTTACTGACTCAGTACCATACTTATTGCCGCGACCTATCTCGCCACCACCAGGAGTTGCAGTAGAACTAGGAATTTCTACCACATTACTATAGATAGATCCCTCACTTGTTTTATCAATACTTGATACAGGCTTATAATAACGACCATAGTAAGTGCCATTACCGCCAACAGGTGAGAATCCACCGATGATGGTTACACCCTCAGGGATAGCGAATGTATTAGCCCATACGCTCTTTGTCTCACCGTTGAGATCCTGCTGAGGATAGTATTCACCCTTACCTACAAGAATCTCAAATGGGAGGTTCTGAGCGTCCGTATTACCAGAGATAATCTTACCATTACGAGCACGTTTCACATAGTCAAGTGCATCTTGGAGAGTGTTGAATGGATAAGCGAACGAAGAACCCATCTGTGAGTAATACTCAGCGGCTGAACCTGTTTCGCCTGTAAGTTCCATAAACTTATCTGCCATCTCCTTATTTACTTCCTTGTTAGCCACGAAGAGTCGGAGCATAAGCTGCTTGGTAGGCCATGACTTAGCAAGGGCACGCGCACCAACCTCCACGAAGTTATTATCAGCAGAGATACGTGATGTTCCAAGAATATCAACATCAGAGATAGCCATTGCCTCTATAAGTTGGTTATACTTATTGACAGGCATACCCATGCTACAAAGCAATGAATAGTGAGTCAAGCCATAGTAACCGAAGTTTGCGAACTTAGCCTTGAGGTCTGCAGAAGATGCTTCCTTTGCAGTCTTATTCTGATTTACAATTGACTGACCGATATCATTTGTCTTATCGACGAAGCGTACACCATCGCGGTTGAGAGGATCAATACTCTGGTTGTTTGTACCAGAAGCACGGAGGTTCTCAATTACAGAGTAAGCGAATGGATAGAATATCTCAGAGGTCGTCTCATCATCTGTAGGCTGCTCTGGTGTCAACATACCAAACACATTCTTTTGGTCTGCAGCATCATTTTCCCAAATTGCAACGGAGTTGAAGCGAGCATTGATCTTATAATAATCATTGTTGCCATTAAACTCGTTGGCAAACCATACGCCACCACCTTGCTCTGCTTTATTTGCAACGATAGTAGAGGTGAGCACATGAGCCATGTTATAGTCAAGCACCTGACCTGCAGGAGCCTTTGAATTGATGACTGTACCATTAGAGAGCGTAGTGCCCTCCTCGAATACGTAGATACCACCACCCATTTCTTCTGCCTCGTTATACATGATAAGCGAACCAGAAACGAGAGCACCATTAGCCAATGCGAGAGCACCGCCATTAGTAGCCTTATTGTTCAGAAGGATACAGTTGCGAACGTATGCATAGTCAGGCACGATAGCTGCACCACCGAAACCATTGATATTGAGAGAAGCGCTATTGCTTGATACGCTACCGTTAGCACTACCGCCAGTAACGAATATTCCATCAATGACAGCACGGTTGGAAGCATATATTGGGGCCTGAGCTGTACCAATATTAATAACATTACCAACCACGTTGTCCGCACCATTTTTCTTTGACATGTGAGCGAACTGGCTCTCATCGTTAGATACAAGTTCTCTATATGTGCTCAAATCTGCATTATGATCCTTAATCTTACTTTCCTCGTCTTTCATGTAAGCATAGCCTTCAGGATCATAGATACGGTCGGTGAAGGTTATTACATGATAAGTATTAGCATCAGACTTCTGATCCTTGTTATAATAGTAAGAGTCGAAGTAAGTTGGGTTACCAGTGATGTCACGGAGGTCAGTTGTGACTGAGTTGAAACCATTATGCTCGTTACTCCAGCTGTTTTCTGTATCCTTAACGACCTTACCATCCACCATCTTCATAGGTACATCCGAATAACCACCCCAGAGCTCTACACCACGAGGCACCTCAATAGACCATACGCGAACATCCTGGTCTGTATAGTCAGTAGTACGTGTAGCGTAGTACTTGAAGTGTGCAGGATCACTACCGTCAGTAGGATTAGCCATAGTGTAGTCATTAGCCACCTTAACGATAACCTGATGATCTGGGTGAACATACTTATAACGTCCTGCAGCATCAAGAATCTTCTGGAGCTTCTGCGCACAAGCTGCATTCTCTGGGTTATTACCAGCAGATGTTCCCTTACCGTAAGGAGTTACATAGAACACAACCTGATTATTAACAGCAACTGGCTGGAGAGAATAAACACCATTATACTCGTATGCACCGATATCAAGATCACAGTCCTGGATACGATCTGCGTAGTCCATATCGAAGTCAGGAAGCTCAGCATTGCCGATGTCCTCAGTAGCAGCGTTTACACAGTTGATGTTTGCTGCTTTCTGTTCAATACGGTAGTCATAGTTTGTTGTTGCTGTTGTATATTCCTTTGCGAAAGGATTATACTCGCTAAGATCGTTTATCTTCGCATAAGTGAAACCTGTTGCAACAACACTACTGTTTGCAAGATAAATCTTGTTCTGACGCTCACGTGGTGAAGTGTATGGTCCATCTTCACCGTCACGGATGATAACATAATTCTTGCCATCAGACTGTCCGCTAAGAATAGAATGAACGCCTGTACCATCTTCTTGGTCACTCTTCAGATAGCAGTGTACAAACTCTGTAGGAGTTGTAACGTCTGCACGCTGAAGGATACGCTGTCCGGCACCTGCAATAATAATGGTGTTATACACCGTAAGATCTGCTGAAGCCTTTGATGCAGCATAGATACCTACAGCAGGACCACCAGTATTGTTAACGATAGTATTGTTGTAGAACTTAGCACTCTCAATAAAGATACCAGCACCCTGAGGATTTGCATTACCTACAAGTTGGTTACCAGCAATCACAGAGTTAAACATAGTACCCTGAATCATATAGATACCACCACCGAAGTTGGATGTGCTACAGTTTGTCTTGTTGTCAAGGACATAACAGTTCTCAAGGATACCGCCATCGCAATATACACCACCACCACGACACTGGTTCTTGCCACTCAGTTCGTTGTCACGGATGATACAGTTACGGATAACAACATTCTCATAAACCAGAACGCCAGGACCACCTACGCGACGACCACCATCAGTTGTGGTAGCGAAACCACTTCTATAACCATTGCGAATAGTAAAGCCATCCCATTCTGCGCCTTCGTAAATGACACGTGAACGAGGTCTGTTAGAATGATACTTCTCTGTTACAGCACATTCGTATGGCTGAGCAAGTACAGAACCTTGATGAGTCTTTGAATTTCTCTGATCCGCAGTCTGTGTCTGAAGAATTGTCTCGTAGTCCTGATAATTAAGATTTTTTGCAATATTAACAGCAGACATCGCAACCTTATCAGTGAGCTGTGGATGACGCTCGTCCATGCCTGGATTACCGCTCTTTGGGAAACCACCATATACCTTTACATGGTTGCGCATGAGATAGCCATAGCCTTTATTGATATTCTCACCGCCAAAAGCATCAGAAACATAACCAGCAGGGTCTGCGTCATAAGTAGAGTAGTTCTCGTATGTACCAGCAGCCACCCATACCTGACCATCCTCTGTTCCTTCAGGAAGATCCTGATATGTACGTACAAGAGTTACATTACCTTTATTGTATGTCTCGGTAACAGTCACCTGTCTTGGCTTGAGTTTAAGTCCCTTGTTTACCATATTCACGGCATACTGAAGACCGTTGATGCGTACTTCTCCAGAAGGTGTTGTTACATTGGTATTATAAACTTCATACTGAAGGTCATTTTCAAATACCCACTGTGAAGCATTCTCTGCACGGTTTGAAAGAGACAGAGTTGAAGAGTTGTAGTTCCAACCACTTGCATCTGCATTAACCTCACCACTTGCATCCTCAGAAACAGAAGAAGGAATAATATTCAGACGATTAGCCTTAGCTGACTGCTTGATGCGCCATGCTGCATTTGTTGTTTCGTTTGTAAGAGAGAAAGTAGTGCCGCTGTACGAAACATACTTCTTTGCTGTTATGTCATAAATATAAACGAGGTCATTAAGTGTTGCACTACCTGCATTGATAAGCGCATACTTGCTAGATGAAGACTTTGTATAGTTCATCGCCAGCGAAGTGCCTGAAGTTGTAAGATATGTTGGATCACCATCCACCTCTACAGTTACATTATTATAATTGCCTGTCTCATTACCGTCTGAATCTGTTTCAGGAACTTCTTGAGTAATATTTTTATAATTAAGATTAGCAATATTGTATGCTACAGGAGAAACACCATCAGCATTAATTACCTTTGTGAGTTCTTCGAGTGTGTTATATACATGCAATTCCTTAAAAACAGACACGCGAGAGTTGCCTGCCTTATCCATAACTTTTGTAACACCAGTTGAAGTTCCATCTGCTTTTACGAAAGTCTCAATAACTTTATTCGTTCCGCCTTCAGTGATTGATGTTGGTGTTATGATGTTGTTGGAATTACTTGTACTACATGCAAACGCACCATCTACAACACGGAGATAAACATTTGTTGAACTAACACGTCTTCTCAGCGTGAAGTTGTTACCACTCATTGCTACGGTAAACGCAGCAGCTGTTGTTGTTAATGAGGCTTTATAGCCACTGCTGTTAGTAATAGTAAGGTATCGCTTTGTGTTGCCATCCTTCACCCAGAAATATCTGTTGTTACTACCTGCGGTAATAGAACTCAAAGAAGTTGTAGCGGTCGTACTTGTATTGTAAAGCCATACGGATGCTTCATTTTCATTGTTAACCAACTTCACACCTGTTGTACCATCCTGAGCAAGATACTTGCCACCAATCTGCAACTTAAAGCCCTTGAAGGTACCATCTGTTGATTGGACATCAGTCTTTACATATGTATTTACTGCTGTTGATGTCTCAATTGTTCCAGGCTTATAAGCATACATAGCATTACCGATGATGGCACGATCCCATGATGAACCGTCATAGAGAGTCTGTTCTGCTTCTGTGAGCGTCTTAGTTGCCAACTCTCCAGAATACTGACGAACATACTTAATACCATCGCTCCATGCAGGCTGACCTGTGAGATATGCGTTCTCTATTGTATTGCCATCTTCATCGTACTGCTCAGTCTTATGGTTTTCTACAGCACCGATGTCAGGTGTACCACCGAAGTCACGTGTTGTGCCTACGAGGTCATAACCCCATGTAGTATGAGCATCCGTGTATGAAGCTTCATTAACCATAGGGTTATTGTTATGTGGCTCGAATGATGTGGCACGTCCATAGTATGTCACGTCACCATTCTCAGAGTAGCCAGAGTTCTTTGTAGGATTGATGAAACGTGGATAGCCCTGACCTGTACCATCAACGAAAGCATATTGAAGATTGTACTGCCACTTGTTGCCTGTGTCACCACCTTCAGTAACTGTACCATTGCCAAACTGCGAAGCGAACAAAGCTGACTTGCTATCGAACATACAGTAAGAACCTGTAGCATTGGCTGTTGTTCCGCTGAATGCAGCAAGGGCATAATTGATACCACCACCAGCATCGGAGTTTGTATCAGGCAATGAACGGTCCATATTTCCGTAGAAGATAGAGTTCTTCCATACGTTATTAGTTCCGTTGCTGCCAAGGTATGAAGCATGACCTACATTACGGAGAACATCGCAGTGGTTGAATGTAAGATGAGAATCGTTTGTTGCATATACAACACCACTATTGTTGATCTGACTTGTGGTATTGTTATGGAAGATACAGTTCTCAAAGTCAGCAGTTGCCTTGTCTGCATATATGGCAGCACCCAACTCAGCCAAAGAGTTGCTGACAATAACATTCTTGAACTTGATACCAACCGTAGAATTCTTGATGGTGATAGCAGCACCAGTCTTGTTCTCGTTGGCAAGTTCTGTAGAAGTAGCATTGGCAAGAGTGAGTTTGAAACCGTCAATAGTAATATTCTTCTTGCTTTCAAGGCTGCCATCAATGCTGATAAGGTGTGCGATGTTGTAATTGTATGAATCGAGCAACTTACCAGAAATGACGGTAGGTGTCTTTACTATGTTGCGACGGCCGAGGGTAGTACCTGTAAGGCTGCCATCGAAACTACCAAAGAGACTCACGTTGCTTGGTATCTCGAGGGAAGTGGTACGAATACGTGAACCACCCTTTGTTCGTGTATTGTCAACGGTACCCTCCTTTACGAAAATTGCAATCTTATATGTGTTAGGATAATTCTTACCAGCAATATAGTCAAGCACATGACCAAGGAAACGAGCTGGTTTTGTCCAACTTTGACCGTTAGTTTCTTCATTGTCACTAGCATAGATAAAGCTTGGATCAACGAAGAAAGCCTTAGCGTATGTTACATTGTTATATGTAACGTTATCTGCAGGCGCAATATCAGCCACCTGCGATATGAATGCACCGAGAGTAGGACGGGCATTGAACTCACCGAATTGCATATCCCAGCTCTTGCCTGCGGGTGCAGGTGTGAGACCTTCATAGTCGAGGTCAACAGTTGCTATACCAGCGTGCGTGAGATAAGACTCTGATGATACAGTCCAGTTAAGTTCTTTACTGCCATCTACAGGAGTCATTTGTTCGGAATAACCTGCTGTTGCTGTTGGATTGAAGAACAAAGGATAACCCAATGAACTTGCCTCACCTGATGATTTGTTTTCATCAGCAAGTGAGAGAACACCCATCTTTGTTGTGCCACTCCAGTCAGTGTTATCAGCCTTGGAGATAGCATTATAGAAGAACTTAGTCTTTTCTGAATCAGAGAGATTAGTACGTGAGGATGCATACTGTACATCCTTGTTTGCTTCACACTCATTACCCCAGATCACATTATTGCCAAAATATGCAGCATCGCGATTATAGACACCACCGGCACGACCTGTGATAACATCATTCTGCATGACACCAGAGCCAAAACACTTGTTGCGAGCTACGGTCAGAGATGCCAGACCGCCACCTTTATATGTATATACACCACCAGCCTCAATCTGCGCGGTATTGTTGCTTACGAGAGTTGAGTTGGCTACAACTGCATACTTATTATTGCCGGTGGTCTCTGCACCAGAGAGTGCCATACCACCACCCATGCGACCTACGCAGTTGGTGACAACTGACTGTGCCACCACAACAGGATTTGCCTTAGAATTATGCTTAGCACCATCCTCGCAGATACCACCACCAAGACCGAACTCAGTGCCGATACCAAGTGCCTGACAATCATGAACGTGTGTACGGCGAACGATACCGCCGCCGTCCATATAGATACCACCACCATTGCGTGATGCGTCACAGTTGCGCACCTCACAGTTATATACGAAGGAGTTGGCTACCATATAGATACCGCCACCATAGCCAGCATGCGGATGAGCAGCAGCTACATCCAGAGAATAGGCATGACCGTTCTCAACGATACAGCCTTCGAGCTTTGCAGGCTTTGCCAAAGGATTTGCTCGACCAGAAGCATCGAAACCATTCATAGCGAACCATACTACGTGGTATGAGTTGCCATAGAATGTGATATCAAATTGTTTCTTATCAGGGTTCCATGTCATAGCACCAGCTATCTTGCTTTGGCTAAGATCACCACGGAGAATGGTCTCATTCACATAACGACCACTACCAGCAGCCTCTCCATCAAGGTTACCTGTATTTTCTGACTTACCGTCATTTTTTACCTTACCAAAGTATTTGTCGTTCTTCAGCTGACGTTGATCAGCAGAAGTTTCTGTTCCAACGAAGCCACCACGCACTGTGATGCCAGCAGGAATCTTGAACGACTTGTAATAAGGACTACTTGATGATTCAGTGGATTCTGTAGGATAGTATATTCCCGCAGCAACCCACACCTCGCCAGTCTTGTTATTGTTGACGAGGTCATTGATGGCGTCCTGGATGTTTGCAGCTGCATTGGTCCAGTCGGAACCATTCTTTGCTCCAGCACCATTTTGAGTGACATAGCGAATCTCCTGCGCTGACATTGAGACTATGCCCAACACCAGTGCGATACACATCGCTTGAAGTCTTAATCTAAAGTTCTTCATATCTTAGTTATTTTTATTTTTTCTTTCTTTTTAACCACGAATCTAACGAATTTCACGAATTATGTTCGTTCCGTATAGCGATTAATATTTCTTCAACCAGCGGAGCCATGAGGTGAAGCCTACGCTTACAGGTACTGGTGAGAAGTTTACTGTTTCCTGTGTCTTATCGCCTATAGTAACCTTGTACTGGCAAGTATTGTTTGCGAATTGTGGCAGATAAAATACCTGACGACCATTTATCCACCTGTCATCTTCTATTGGCGACTGCACATTGTACGTGCCAGATTCGCTATATGTATTTGTTATTGGCTTGAATACGGAAAGACCAGAAGCATTAACATTGTTCACCTTTACATAAGCACTCTCGCCTGTTACAGGAAGAGTAGTTGAACTATTCCACTGGAGGTCAACCTTTGCTGCTGTGTGGTAGAGGTAAACGTCCTGCATTGGGTCAGTAAGTGCTCCAACGAAAGTTGCATCGCTCTCCCAAGGAGTAGAATAGAGATCGCGCATGAAGGCTTGAGTCACAGACTGCTCCCCGGAGATTATATTATATGTCAAAGCCTGAACTGCAGATTCTGCAGATGTACCTTCAGTTATCGAAGCATAATTCATACCCGGTGCTGACGTTGCTTTCAAATCTGTATTTCCAGCCACTACATAAAGTCTTGCAGTCTTAATATTTGCGATGGTACTCTTATTTACTTGGAGAGTAAGTTTCTCACTATAAGTACAGATAGTCTTATCACTATTTGGAGTCCAAGTCCCTCCTGTCAACTCACCTTTCTTTATCACCTTATTATCTATACAGAAGAAATAATAAAGGTGCGTAGGATCTGCATGAATATCATCATAACCAGGGTCACCTGTAGCTCGTGTCTTTGCACCAGCAGATGTATTATCAAGAGTATTACCATGCTGCCAGAGGTGATTTATCTTAAGAGTAACGTTGAAATCTGTTGACTGAGTAGGCTTCATTGTCATCTGAGAAACCTTACCCATATTTGTCTGATAACCTGTATAGCTGCTGTAGAACTTCTCTCCATTCTTACCATTCAATACAAAACCGATAGTTTTGTTACGGAAATCTGTTGGAGGTATCATTATATATACAACAAGGATTTCACCTGTGCTTGAAGTTCCATCAGCTAAAGCACCAGTCGATGGTGTGATTCCGTTAGTTCCATCACCAAGAGCAATGCTTATTCTCTTATCGCCACTTGTGATTTCTGGATCAGCCCATTTCTGATTGTAGGTTGTTCCGTCAGGAGAAAGACCATCATAGAATGAGAATGGACGGAGTGGCTTGAGGAAAGAGTTCTCCGAGTCATACATCTCAACACTTGTGAACTCTGTTGCTTTGAAAGCCTCTGCATCCTCTGTGTTATCAGAAGGCTTAAACACAAGACGAAGGATAGAGCCTAAATGTTTAAACGAGAACTGCGCTGAGCCTGTTGCCTCACAAATACAAGAGGCAGACATATAGTCGTAAGCGCCAAGATGAGCAGTACTACCGTTTTCAGTCATTCTCTGACCATCATAACTCAATGTGATATTACGCATATCAGGAATACGCGTCCCATGTTCTCTATTACCTGTATTCTCTGTCTTGCTCAGCGCAAAATATCTCTGATCTTTTGTCAGTTCAAAGCCACCACCAGTGAACATGGCAAAATCAGGGCGAATAATCTCTTTCAATGAGTAATCGCAAATGGTACTTTGGCCATCTGCAAAAATGCTCAGATGATCATATTCGTCCCATCCAAAAACAATTGTTCCACCAGAAAGAGTAGCTGTAGAACGCGTCAGGATCTCGCCCTCATTCTCAAAGGGAGCAATCTGACATGACACACCAGGAATCTGCGTTTCTGATGTTCCGCCATTTTCTTCTGTTGCATTCTCGCTACTACATGATGCGAACATAAAAGCAGAAAGAGCCAACATAAAAATGTTTTGGCAAGTCATTTCCTTATTAAAGATTCTCATAATCGTATCTATGTTTTTATTTTTTACCATTCTAATTCATAGTCACAGCCCCATGTCTCACTAGAAGCAAGATCATCTGATTCCAAATCGCTAAAGATATTAGCTTTTGCTCCTATAGGTTCTGGTCCTTCTGGTTCAAAATTTGGAGCGGAACCACCAGCATCCATCAATTCTTCTGGATCCATCCACGCTACTTCCATGCTAGGCTTGACGTAGCATTTCCTGAAATTTGTTTTCGTCTTAGTCATAATATATTATTCTTTTTTTATTTCTATCTTTATAAAGGGGGTCACTGCTCTTCATAATAATCATACTGGGCATCAAAGAAAGAATAGACTTCTTTTGCATTGCCAATATCCTCACCTTCGTTTTCATAGCCTTCTCCACTGATAGTATTAAGCAACGTAATCTTCAGTTTCTTGACCTTCATCTTAGGTTTGATGTATTTTCTTTGTCTCATCGTCATTTCCTTTCTGTTCTATTTTCTACTATCCATTAATGCCTGCAACAATGAAATAAATGCTCATCGCTGCACCGAGGCAGATGAGTGCATAGACGGCACACATCAAAATGGATGATACTACTTGAACTGATTTCTTACTCATAGACTTATGTTTTTTAGTTTTCGTGTGCAAAGGTATGTATATATATAATAAGGTGTTTATATTATCAGCAAAAATTCAAACAATTCATTGTGAAATCGTACATTTTTGTTAAGTTTTCGAAAATTTACGGTTATAATCCCATAAAAATGTACGATTTTAAGCATATTTTTATAATTTCGCAGTCACTATGGCAACAGCAATACTTTTCCTTCCATCGATGCTATGTCTGCTGTTCGGTTTCCAGTATTTCTTCAGGAAAAAGAACCGTTCGCAGAGATATTTCATGTACTTGCTCTATGTGGGTGCATTCTATTTCCTTACATACGCATTCTATATTTCCCCTCATACCGACTATGAGTGGCTTTGCCGACTCGACTCCATAAACGAGCCTCTGCTATTATGCACCGTGGCTTTGTTTATTGCATACATACATCTCCACCTCTTCAGGGAGAACGAAGGAGGGAAACGGAAAAGAAAGATTACTTCGAGAAATATGCAATGGCTCGTAATGCCTGCCATTGCCTTCGGCGCCATCAATATGTTGATGTATTATCTTGTGGGCTTTGACCTGGCTGCAAAGATATTCCAAACCTGTGATGAACAAAACGTAATGATAGCATCGCCGGAAATAATCAACACATTCAAGGATCAGATAGACCCTACCATAATAAAGCTACACGGACTGTTCAACCAGACGATATTCCGTGCCATGGCATATCTATACGCCGCTATCCTCACAACATCGTGCGTGTATTGCAGTCTTAAGAACGGATATAGGTTTGGAGATATGTTCCGCTTCTTCGTACAGAACCATGAGACGACATCAGAGAGGGCTGTGTCCGCCTGCTCCATCATGCTTATAGTATCTCTTGCTCCGCTGCTCATACTCGGCAGAACATACTTCGTGCACCATCTGTGGGCTGGCATCGCGATGACGATGTTCATATCCATTTCACTTTTCTTCCTCACCAACGTGGAGATGATGAGTCAGAGAAAGAAGTTTACCATACACACCATAGTGACAACTTCCTTCGCAGAGGCTGGCGTTTCCATAGCAATAGAAGAGGAGAAAAAGGAGGAAAAGCCAAAAGATGTGATAACAGAGAATGCCCCAGGAGACCTTCTCTCTGTGCGCACGAAACATATAGTAGAGAAGATGCATGCTGCCTTTGAGAACGACAAGGCTTATACCAATCCTGAACTTACCGTGGCTATGATGGCGGAGATGATAGGTACGAACCGCACCACGCTGTCGAACATTGTGAATCAGCAGTATGGCGTCACTTTCCGCGACCTTGCCAACCGTTATCGCATAGATGCGGCAAAGGCATACATACTGCAGCATCCTACTGCGACACAGGAGGAGATTGCCGTAGCATGCGGGTTCCGTTCTGCCTCAGCGCTGAACCATAAGTTCAAGGAGATAACAGGTATGCCCCCTACCCTATGGCTGACGACGAAGAAGGCAGGGGAGTAAGCCTCCCACTGCTCATTTAACCCTTGAGGCAACGTATAAAAAACAAAAAAAATCTAGAAAAGTTGCATTTTTGTCTTCACTCCTTCATAAAGCCTTGTATCGCGTTAAGGCTCAGTATATTGCATTATGAAGGGTAGGTTCATTACCCTTCATAATCCTTCATAAACCAGAACGAGCGTTTCCTCCGTGGGAAACGACAGTTTCCACCGTGAGAAACGACAGTTTCCACCGTAAGAAACAGTTATGAGATAATATTATTAAAGGAGGAAATCGCTTAATAAGTCTTTATACCATTGGCTGACGGTGCGGTCAGCATTGCGCATACAGTAGGTGTGTTCCTCAGGCGAAGGAACGTATCCCTTCTGATATACAAGGATATAGCGCTTAGGCCCCTTCTCCGGCACGGACTTCACCATATTGTTCACCTTCAGGGAGAAACCCTTGAGGATACACTCTGCATGGAAGTCATCTATCACCTCTGGAGGGAGGCAGACACTGAAGACGCCCCCATCATGGAGAAGGCGATAGGCTCCATCCACAAGGGTGCTGAAAGGCAGGCTGGAGGTGTGACGAGCGCGGGTGCGACTCTCATTCTTGCCGCACTCAAGAGACTTATCGAAGTATGGGGGATTGCAGATGATGCTGTCAAAGGCAGGATCGGGGTGCTCTGCAAGGAAGTCCTGCAGAGAAGCATGATGGAGAGTGATGCGAGAGGCGAAAGGCGACTCGCTGATGTTCTGCGTGGCATCGAGGATGGCATTGTCATCAATGTCGATAGCCGTGAGGAGAGCATCAGGGAAGCGCTGCGCCATCATAAGAGAGAGGACACCAGTGCCTGTGCCTATATCGAGGATAGAGGCACCGCCTTCTGCCATGGTGCCAAGAAGGTCGGCATCAGTGCCTACCTTCATGGCTGCATGGTCTTGGTGGATAGTGAATTGCTTGAAGCGGAAGTCTGCCATAGGGGGGAGATTATGCCCCTCGGCAAAACCGAGGGGAACGGTAACAAACCGAGGGGGGACGGAACTGCTTACTTTACCGAGAAAGGAACGACCTGCTTGATATCCTTGCTGGAAGCACCGATATAAGCCTTGAAGGCACCTGGCTCGAGTACCCACTCGTGCTTTGCCTCATCGAAATACTTGAGGTCGTCGGCAGAGATAGCGAGAGTGACAGTCTTTTCCTCATCAGGAGCGAGAGAGACCTTCTGGAATGCCTTGAGTTCCTTCTGAGGACGAAGGACAGAAGCCTTATCGTCGCCAATATAGAGTTGAACAACTTCCTTACCTGCCACCTTACCAGTATTCTTCACGTTGATAGTGAAGGTGATGGCATCTTTCTTTCCCTCGATATCTGCAGAAGAGAAGTTCTGCGCAGAGCATGAAGCCTTGCCATACTGGAATGTGGTATAGCTGAGACCATAGCCGAATGGGAAGACGACAGGACGCTTCATAGTGTCGAACCAGCGATAACCCACGAGGATGTCCTCATTATAGAGCTGTGTCTCCTGACCAGTGCCACGATGAGAACGCTGATTAGTAGAGTTATTGAGCCCCATCATCTCAGCAGGGAGATCTTTCTTCACAGCCTTAAGAGCAAGGAGATCGGCTGACTTAGGATTGTCATTGCCCGAGAGTCCTGCATATTTCTCCATATCCTCTGGCTGAACACCAGGATAACCGATGAGACCCATCATGTGAGCAGGATATTCATTGAGGGAAGGAGCATAAGAGAATACGGTCTTACCAGAAGGACATACATCACCACTAAGGACATCAGCAAAGGCATGGCCAGCCTCACTACCGAGATACCAGCTCTGAATAAGGGCAGGAGTCTTCTTGAGCCAAGGCATAGCAATGGCTGTTCCGCTAATGATGGTAACAATGGTGCGTGGCTGTATGTCGATGAGAGAAGAGATAAGGTCGTCCTGATTGTATGACATATTATAGGAAAGACGGTCACCGCCCTCACAATCCTGGAAGTGATTCTTGTTGAGTCCACCTATATATATAATAAGGTCTGCCTGCTTCGCCTTTGCAAGAGCATCGTTGCGGAGGGAATCCTGGAGAGACTTTGATATTGCATCTGCCTTGCCATAGTAAGCACCACCCGACTCATAGCCCTGAGAAAAGACTATCTCAGCCTTGCCAGCATAGCGCTCACGAATACCGCGGAGAGGAGATACCTCATCCTTTGCCTTCAACTCAGAAGAGCCACCACCAGCACAGAGGGAGCGCACTGCATTCTCACCCACAACAAGGATGACAGGAAGACGCGATCCATCAGAAAGAGAGGCGAGGCGCTCCTCCGTAAGAGGAAGAAGAGGCTGCTGGCCTTTCTTTATGGCATCATTCTTCAGAAGAACGATACCCTCATCGGCAATCTCACGTGCGACAGCGACATGCTCTGGAGAGTTGATAGCGCCCCAATGCTTTCCTGTAGTGGTGCGGAAGATGAGACGAAGCATGCGAGCTGCCTTCTCATTTACAACATCCATAGAAATCTCACCCTTGCGAGCCTTCTCGAGATATGCATTGCCGAGATAATAGCTGTCATATCCACTTTCTGCCTCAGAGGTGAGACCATTGGTATATGAGCCCATCTCCGAGTCAAGACCATAGAGAGCAGCCTGTTCGGTATCATGACAAGCTCCCCAGTCGCTGACTACGACGCCATCAAATCCCCATTCGCCCTTCAATATTTCATTGATAAGGCGGGAATGATGGGAACAGTGCATGTTCTGATACTGATTATATGAGCCCATGACGCTCCATGCACCACCATCGATGACTGCCTTCTTGAAAGCAGGGAGGTATATCTCATAGAGGGCACGGTCGCTAAGTTTCACGTCAACGTGACCACGAAATACCTCTTGGTTATTCAGGGCGAAATGCTTCAGACTACATGATACGCCATTCGACTGAAGTCCCTGGATATATGGTGCAGCCATAGAGCCTGAGAGAAATGGATCCTCGCCCATATACTCGAAGTTACGTCCGTTGAGAGGTGTGCGAAAGATATTCACACCAGGACCGAGAAGCATATTCTTCTTACGATAGAGAGCCTCCTCGCCTACAGCCTTACCATACTGACGAGCAAGGGATGTATTCCATGTGGCAGCAAGGCAGGTGAGTGCAGGGAAGGCTGTGCAATAGTCGTTGGTCCAGTTGGAGTGTCCCCAGTCGTTCCAGTTTATCTCCATTCTGACACCATGAGGGCCGTCACTATAATATACTTCTGGAATTCCAAGACGCGGAACACCAGGGGAAGAGAACTTACTCTGGGCATAACTGAGGCGTGTCTTCTCTTCCAGAGTCATACGAGAGAGGGCATCCTTTACACGGGTTTCAATAGGTTGTGTCTCATCCATATACACAGGTATGCTCTGCGCTGCGGCAGAGAGAGAGACGAAGAGGAAAAGGGAGGTTATAAAGGTTTTCATATTTTTGAGTTTTTGCCCCTCGGAGAACCGAGGGGAACTGGAGCATTTACCATTTACAATGTACTATTTTGCCCCTCGGAAAAACGAGGGGAACAGGGGCAGTTACTATTTAGGCATCAAAGAACTGCTTGCCGTTGAGGTCGGTAGGGCGCTCTACGCCTGGATATTCGCAGCAGAAGCTTTCCTTCAGACGCTGGATATAGCGCTTCGACTCATATTTCGCCATTGGGAGATCATGGAGGAGGCAGTTGCCGCAGGTGGCAGGGGTAGTGCCTGGAACTACGTCGTCATAGTCAACAACATACTGGAAGGCAAGGAGCATGAGGTCGCGAATCTCCTCGCAAGGATACTGTCCCTTGACGATGAGATAGTTGCCTGTCAAGCATCCCATAGGTCCCCAATAGATGATACTATCCTTCCACTGCTCATTATTGCGAAGGAAGGTTGCCACGAGATGCTCTATCGTATGGATGGCAGAAGGAGCGAGAGCAGGTTCCTGATTTGGTGCCGTCATACGGATATCGTATGTGGTGATGTACTGTCCCGCTACTTCGTCGGTGCGGGAAATGTAGATTCCTGGCTGAAGATTTGTATGGTCAACAGCAAAACTTGGGATTAGTTTCATGATTTTATATTTTTTTTCGAGAGTTCGATAAATCGAGGTTTCGAGGAGGCGAGGATTCGAGAGTTCGAGAGTTCGAGGGTTCGAGGGGGGGCTATCGTTAATTGTTAATTGTCAATCGTCAATCGTTTCGCCACCACATAAGCCATGGACCATGCAGCCTGGAGATTGAAGCCTCCCGTGATGGCATCGACGTCAAGGACTTCTCCGATGAAGAAAAGACCGGGATGATGCTTCGCCTCGAGAGTGTTGTTATTGATATTGCTGAGGGCAACGCCTCCTGCGGTAACGAACTCTTCCTTGAAATGGCAGCGACCTGTGACCTCATAGACATCGGCGGTGAGGACGGTAACAAGACGGTTGAGCTCCTTTTTGTTCATAGCCTGCCAGCGAAGAGTTGGAGAGATATTGCATCTATCGAGCAGGACGAGCCAATGACGCTGAGCGAGATGGCGCGGATAGACATTGCTTATGAGCTTCTGTCCTGCCTCCTCCTTCATGCGCTGAAGCATTTGGCGCACTTGGTCTTCTTTCTTTTCTCCGCACCAGTTGACGCAGATCTGACACTTATAGTCTTTCTCATTAAGCCAGCGAGCTGCATAGGAGGAGAGACGCAGAATGGCAGGACCGCTCATTCCCCAATGGGTGAGGAGAAGGGCCCCACTGCTGCGGAACTTGGTGCCTGCTATCATTACGCTGGCATCTTCCACGACCGTGCCCATAAGTGCCTGGTGCCACGTGCCTGCCACATTGAAAGTAAAAAGCGAAGGCACGGGAGGAACTATATCCAAGGCGAAATCCTTTAGGAAATCGAGGCGGGAAGGCTTGGGACAGCCACCGATGGCGATGATGACCTTGTCGTAGGGGCGGCCATTGACGAGATATAAACCCTGCGGAGAAACGCAGGGAACGGGGGCAACGCAGGGAACGGGGGCGGCCTTTTCCACCTTTGGACGGCAGGAGAGATGGAGGCGAACGCCCTCTTCGCGCATGAGGCGAAGGAGGGTGTTGACAATCTGCATGGCGTCCTGGGAAACAGGGAAGACGCATTGGTCTTCCTGAGTGACGAGAGCAACGTCTTCGTTTTCAAACCACTCCATCACATCTTCATTACTGAAGACACGCAAAGCACGCTTCATCAGTTTGTCGCCACGTGGATAGGCTTGCGAGAGAGTGTCGATGTCGCGAAAGGAATTGGTGAGATTACAACGTCCTCCACCAGTAACCGCCACCTTTGCAAGTGGGCGTTTACCAGCCTCGAAGACATCCACCTCGGCGTCTTTCACGTTTCTTTTTATGCAGATGGAGCAGAAACACCCTGCAGCACCTGCTCCTATGATAGCGACTCTCATTTATGTTGGCGACCAAGATTTGATCAGCAATTTCACTGTTCCTTATTTGTCTTTTCGTTTACAAAAGTAATATAAAAAAACTGACAATCCCTCACATTAGTCAATTTTTATTCTTTATTGGCATTTTATCCTTGATTTTCTCGTTTATTTGCGAAGGATGTAGTAATTTTGCAGACCGATACACGCAAAGCGTGCATCCCTAGACATAAAAGCGGAGCGCGGGTGCGCAGCGCGGAGAATTAAGAAACAACCATAACAGGATATAAAATGAATTCTATCTTTATTGTATTGCCTATACTGACGATACTGATGTTTGACCTTGGTCTTACCCTTGAAGGAAAAGACTTCGTAATGGTGGTGAAACGTCCGAAGGCTGTATTGGCAGGAATGATTGGGCAGTTGATTATTCTGCCTCTGATGGCATATGCACTTGCAACGATGCTTGGACTCAGTTCTATTTTCTTCATCGGAATAATGCTTATAGCCTGCTGTCCTGGCGGCAGTTCGTCAAACGTATTCTCAAAGCTTGCTGATGGCGACGTAGCACTATCGGTATCATTGACAGCGGTGAGCAGTATCATCACTCTCTTCACCCTGCCTATCATTATGCAGATAGCAACAACGGCTGTGGGCAATGAGACTGGAGTGACACTGCCTGTGGGCAATCTGCTGATGCAGAACATCGTGACGATGCTCATCCCTATCATCCTCGGATGCTGTGTAAGGAAATGGGCAAAGAATGCTGCAACGCGTATCGACAAGGTGTTGTCAAAATGTGCTTTCCCTGCCTTGATGCTTCTGGCAGGTATCTTCTTCGTTCAACATCGCGACACGATAGCAGACAATATCGGTTCGCTCGGCATAACGGTAACGACAATGCTGCTATGCTCGGTAGCCCTGGCAGCAGTATTGGGCATCGTCTTCTGTCTCAACAAGAAGGAGAAGCGCACCATCATCATCGAGGTAGGAATGCAGAATGCAGCTCAGGCCATCGCCGTGGCTTCCAGTCCGTTTGTCTTCAATGATGGACGTATCGCCATCCCTGCCATCATCTATGCTTTGATGATGAACGTGGTACTGCTGACGTACGTGGGAGTGATTAAGAAAAGAAGCTAGGAGGATTAGGAGAGCTAGAGGCCCTAGGAGGACTAGAAGGACTAGCCGGACTAGAAGCCTTAGGAAGACTAGGAACCCTAGAAAGACTAGCCCGACTAGATACCCTAGATAAAAAAGAAAGAGAAAAAGAAAAGCAATGAGAAAAAACATAGCAATGATGCTGGTGCTGATTGCCACCACAGCAATGGCACAGACAAAGACTACGGGAGAGGCAGAGATAAAAGGCGGAATGGGCAGTGAGAACCCACTCGCTGCATCGCTGAAACTGAAGATTGACAACGGAAAACTTGTCTTCTCACCATACGCCAGTATCTCCGTGATAGGCAAGAACGCCTCTGCAACAAAGGAGACAAAAGACTACACCTACGTTCGCACCGGTAGCACTTACCTCTCGGAAATGGAGAAAAAGTCATCAGGATCGAAGCTTAACTATGGCTTCAACTTCAATTATATGCTCCCTTCGACTGACTATATCACAGCTTCCCTCGACGGTTCGCATCTCACAAAGGACACTGATGTGAAGTTCATTGAGCGCCTGACGAAGACTGGAGGTGAGACTGCATACGCAAACGGTGCGGGCAACTCACCATTCTCAAGCAAAGAAAACGACCTGAAGGCTTCTGTAGGCTACCGTCACTACCTCGACAGAAATGGACAGACAATAGGCATCAAGTATCAGTTTGCCAACAACACCATTGATGAGGATAACACCTTGAGGTACTTTTCTTCTCGTCACATGGAGCAGCTGACTGAGAACCACATCACCGGGAAACAGTCTGTACAGGATCACCTCGTTACCCTTGACTGGGAGAAGCGTTTCCTTGGCATTCACTACATCCAGGCTGGTGCAAGTTATTTGAATCGCGTTCAGAAGAGTGATGTCACCCAAACATTTGAGTCTTTGAATTGGGAAAATGAACATTTCAAGCATACGATGAAAACAACATCTGCCTTTGCCAACTATGGACTGAGGACAAAGTTCATCGATGCCAA
Source organism: Prevotella sp. (assembly GCA_045627725.1). Classification (GTDB taxonomy): domain Bacteria; phylum Bacteroidota; class Bacteroidia; order Bacteroidales; family Bacteroidaceae; genus Prevotella. Next base: position 25,747 of record JAZQOH010000011.1, read on the forward strand.
TGCTTCACTAAGATATGAATATACCGATATGAACGGTAAGGCGCTTAACGACATCGTACCTAATGCAGACGTTACATGGAAGATGGATGGCAGCAGTTCGCTGAAGGCTGCATTCTCCACACGTATCGTACGCCCTACGCTGAACTATCTCAACCCTACATACCTGCGTTGGGCATTCGAAGAGGTATATAGCACAGCAAAGGTGAAGGAGGTATTCCCATTCGTGAACTGCGACATCGAGGGCATTCACCTGAAGAATTTCTCCCTTGTCTATCTGCTCCGCAAGCAGAAGGTAACCTTCTCAACAGCTCTTGCGCATATCTTTACCGATGATGGTTTCAACGCAATATGGATTGAGCAAAATGAGATGAGGAAGTCTTTCTGGGGCAACGAAGGTGTTCGCAGAGCATGGTCGCTCACTCCTGACGTGGAATGGCGCGTCTCTCCAAAGACAGTTCTTGGTGGTAAGGTGAACGTAATATGGGACAAGCGCATCGCTTACGCCATCGACTGCGCCTATGAGCACTGGGGCGTCACCACACAGGCACGTCTGAAGCAAGAACTTCCTCTCGGCATAAAGATGAAGATTCAATGTGACTACTCTGAGGGAAACACCATAGACCTTTACTCACACTATGGCAGAATGCTCCACTTCGGTGCTGGATTCGAGCGTTCCTTCCTGAAGGATAATCGCCTCACAGCGTCACTATCATACGACTATACCGACTATGCGAAGATTATCTTCAAGCAGGATAAGGCAATAAAGATACCTAACAGTGGTTTCTATACCGGTTATTCTCACATACGCCCAGCAAGCAGAAACGCAGCAAGTCTGTCGCTGAAATACAGATTCTAAAAATCATTAAAAAAACAACGAACTCGTCGACGAACTTGTTCACAAACTTGTCATAAAAGTAATCCCCCGACAAAACTGTCGGGGATTACTTTTTATTCCACAATCTCAAAGTCAACATACTCTCCATCATTCTTTGAGAATATCTTCTGCTGAGAAGATGAGGACGTCGTTTTCGTCTCACTCTTTGCATTCGAAGAACTGAATGATTCATTCTCGCGCGCATTACCATAATTATTCGCACGCGTATTATTATAAGAGGAGAACGGATTACCACTTGATGAAGGCTGACGCCCCGTGAGCGAATACCATATACGCCTCACCCATGACAAAGCGAATATCAGGGCAAAGAGAGCGAATACCAAAAACAATATGAATGGTATGAGGAGTAGCGAAATTAATATATGCATAAGTAAACCTAATAATAATTATTGATGACTAATTACTGATTACTGATGCAAACAGCGTGCCAAAGTTATTATTTCTTCTGCGTTGCTATGGAAACAAGGATATAAGCAAGGATTATGGCAGAGAAACCAGCATAGCACTTGCTGTAGTCTTCAGAAGTAATGCCATAGATAACACCTGCAATAAGAGCAACTGCGCTGAATACTATGAAACAATACTTTATCTCATTACCCTTGAATCCCCACTGCTTGAACTTGAGGGCAAACATAGGAATCTCTGCCACGAGGAGCCATGAGCTCACAAAGACACCAATGAGAAGGATTGGAAGAGTGAGTGTGCTATAAGCCATCTGCTCTCCAAAGCCTACTACGAGCGATCCCCAGAAGAGAGCGTTGGCTGGCGTAGGAAGTCCGATGAATGAGGTCGTCTGGCGAGTGTCGAGGTTGAACTTAGCAAGACGAAGTGCTGAGAATGCCGAGATAATGAATGCCACAAAAGGAATGAAATCGCGAAGTTCCTCAAGGAAAGAAGGATAATCTATCACGTTAAGATACCAGAAAAGTATGCTTGCAGGAGCCACGCCAAAGGTGATATCATCAGCAAGGGAATCGAGTTCTTTGCCTATTTCGCTTGATACATGTAGCAGTCGTGCTGTCATTCCATCGAAGAAATCAAAAACAGCACCGAGTATGATGAACAATAGTGCTATCTCCGGCACACCGCAGATAGCGAAAACCGTAGCTATGCAACCAGAAATGAGGTTGCAGCAGGTTACCATGTTTGGGATATGCTTTTTCATATTAAGGAGTTTTGGGGGCCTTCCATAAATGGAAGGGAACAGTGGCTAAAGAGCCTTGCGCGGACGCACAAGGAACGGGGGTTTACTTCAGCTTTCCGATTATAGTCTGGTTTCCTGTAGTGAACTGTCCCATCTTTACATTGATCTCTGTGCCGAGAGGAAGGAATACATCCACACGACTACCGAACTTGATAAAGCCGAGATGCTCATCGATGTAGCAGTCCTCGCCTTCCTTTGCGTATGTGACAATACGGCGCGCCATAGCACCTGCTATCTGACGGCAAAGGATGTCAACGCCTTCAGGAGTAGTGATGATGATGTCAGACATCTCATTCTCCTCACTTGCCTTTGGCAACCACGCCTTATGGAAAGCACCATTCTGATGATGAACAAGCTTTACCTTGCCATCAACAGGGAACCAGTTAGCATGAACATTGAAGAGGCTCATGAAGATACTTACCATAATACGACGCTCATGGAAATACTTGTTCTCATCCACTTCCTGAATGACAACAATGCGTCCGTCAGCAGGAGCGACAACAAGTTTCTCCGTATCTTCCTCTGGGAAAAGACGAATAGGGCAACGGAAGAAATTCAACACGATGCAATAGATAGGTCCGAAAACTGCCATAAAACAATAGAACGGCACATGACTTTCAAACGAACGCCACAGCACAACGCCTATTGCAACGAGAAACATCAAACCATATATCAGCGTATCTGTTCCTTCACGGTGTATTCTTATCTTCTTTAGTTTTTTTATTCTTTTGCCCATTACAAGGTAGTTAGGTTTTTTCTGTTAATATAATTCCGTGCAAAGGTAACTTTTTTTTATGAGAAAAACAAATTTTTGATACCTTTTCCCTATTTTTATACTTATTTTTGTTACGCGAGCCATACTATTTCAAGTAAATACACTAACTTTGCAGTTACAACAAATCCGCTACTTATGCAAGACTTCATACATCTCCACGTACACTCATTCTATTCCATTCTCGACGGTCAGGCACCAGTCGATAAACTCGTTGACAAAGCCATTGCCAATGGTATGCGCGGCATGGCGCTCACCGACCATGGAAACATGTTTGGTATCAAGGAACTCTTTGACTATTGCAACAAGGTGAACAAAGGTAGGAAGAAAGAAGGACTGGAACCATTCAAACCTATCTTCGGATGCGAGATGTATGTGGCACACCACGACAAGGAGGACAAAGTGAAGGCCAACGGTGACTACGGTGGCTGGCACCTCATCGTACTTGCAAAGAACTTCAACGGATACCGTAACCTCATACGCCTCGTTTCCAACGCCTGGGTGGATGGATTCTATGGTCGTCCACGTACTGACAGAAAGGATCTGGAGAAATACCACGAGGATCTTATCATCTGCTCTGCCTGCATCGGCGGAGAGGTACCTAAGAAGATTCTCGCAGGAGATATGGCAGGTGCACGTGAGGCGATAGAATGGTATCACAATATCTGGGGTGACGACTACTATCTCGAGTTGCAACGCCACGAAGTGACGGATCCTGGAATACTGGCAAACAGAGAGACATTCCCTCTGCAACAGAAGGCGAACAGAGTGCTGATAGAACTGGCAAAGGAATACGGCATAAAGCTGATGTGCAGCAACGACTCCCACTTTGTAGATAAAGAGAACGCGGAGGCACACGACCACCTCCTCTGCCTTTCCACCGGCAAGGACCTTGATGACCCAGAGCGTATGCGATACTCAAAGCAGGAATGGTTCAAGACAAGGGAGGAGATGAACGAGATCTTCAGCGATGTGCCAGAGGCATTGAGCAACACACTGGAGATTCTCGACAAGGTGGAGACCTATAACATCGAGTCAGATCCTATCATGCCATTCTTCCCTATCCCTGAAACATTCGGACTCGAAGAGGAATGGAAAACACGCTTCTCGGAGGATGATCTATACAAAGAGTTTACATCCGATGAATACTGGAAGAACCAACTATCAGAAGAGGACGGCAAGAGTAAAATAAAAAAACTTGGCGGATACGAGAAACTATACCGTATCAAGTTCGAGGCAGACTTCCTCGGCAAACTTGCATACGAGGGAGCCTCGCGCCTCTATGGCACCGGATATACTGAGATAGAGGACGGCAAGGCATTGCAACCAGACGAACTGTCACAATGGGCAGCAGATCACGGTATTCGCAAAGAGGTGGACGAGCGCATACGTTTCGAGTTGCACATCATGAAAACCATGGGTTTCCCTGGCTACTTCCTCATCGTGTCAGACTTCATCAACTCTGCTCGCGAGGAACTGGGCGTATGGGTAGGTCCAGGACGTGGTTCCGCTGCCGGTTCGGTAGTGGCATACTGTCTTGGAATCACAAAACTCGACCCACTGAAATACGATCTCCTTTTCGAACGTTTCCTCAATCCTGACCGTATCTCATTGCCTGATATCGATACCGACTTCGACGATGACGGACGAGGAAGGGTGCTTCAATGGGTTATGGATAAATATGGTCACGAGAACTGTGCCCACATCATAACATACGGCACCATGGCGGCGAAGAACTCCATCAAGGATGTGGCACGAGTGGAGAAACTGCCTCTTGAGCGAAGCAATGCCCTGTGTAAGGCAATGCCAGAACGCCTGCCTGACGGCATGAAGCCTAAACTGAAAAACTATCTTGCCAACGATTCCAACGGCAATCCTGTATGTCGCGAGTTGCAGGATGCTCAGGCAAGTGCGGACCCTCGCGAGGCCAACACCATCAAATACGCTAAGATGCTCGAGGGAACGGTACGATCTACCGGTATCCATGCCTGCGGCTTCATCATCTGCCGTGACCCTATCTCACAGCATGTGCCTGTATCTACTGCTGATGACCCTGATTTTCCTGACATTAAGACTGCCGTAACACAGTATGACGGTCACGTAATCGAATCAACAGGTCTCATCAAGATGGACTTCCTCGGACTGAAGACACTTTCCGAGATGAAGGAATGTGTGCGTTTGATAAAGCTTAACCTCGGTATCGATGTCGATCTTGACACCATTCCTATCGACGACCCAAAGACATACGAACTCTATCAGCAAGGACGCACTATCGGTACGTTCCAGTTTGAGTCACCTGGTATGCAGAAATACCTCCGCGAACTGCATCCTACCGTGTTCGAGGATCTCATCGCCATGAATGCTCTGTATCGTCCAGGGCCTATGGACTATATCCCTTCATTTATCGCACGTAAGAATGGTCGTGAGGAAATCACCTACGACATCGACTGCATGGAGAAGTATCTGAAGGACACATACGGCATCACGGTATATCAGGAGCAGGTGATGCTTCTCTCGCGTCAGCTTGCCGACTTCACCCGTGGACAGTCCGATGCCCTTCGTAAGGCGATGGGTAAGAAGAAGAAGGATATCGTTGACCAGATGAAACCAATGTTCATCGAGGGCGGAAAGAAGAACGGACACGATCCTAAGATACTTGAGAAGATATGGGCAGACTGGGAGAAGTTCGCTTCCTACGCCTTCAACAAGTCTCATGCTGCCTGCTATTCGTGGGTGGCTTATCAGACAGCATACCTCAAGGCTAACTATCCACAACAGTTCCTTGCTGCGCTGATGACACGTCGTCGTTCTGACATCAAGGAAATCACAAAGCTGATGGATGAATGTAAAGCGATGGGAATCAAGACTCTCGGACCTGACGTCAACGAGTCCATCGATGGTTTCTCTGTAAATAAGAAGGGCGAAATACGATTTGGACTCGCTGGTATCAAGGGCATGAGTGATGCTGCAGTGAAGGGTATCATTGCTGAGAGACAGAAGAACGGTCCTTTCAATAGCATCTACGAACTCGTGGAACGCGTTCCTTCCTCACAGCTCAACAAGAAGGCATTGGAATGTCTTGCCATAAGCGGAGCACTTGACAGTTTTGGCATTATGCGCGAGCAATATGTCGCGGAAGATTCACGCAAGATGACGTTTCTGGAACAGATTAGCCGTTACGGAAACCAATACCAAACGGCAAAGTCAGAAGCTGCACATTCATTGTTCGGTGACTTCGACAGCGTGGAGATAACAAAGCCGAAGCCTGTTCCAACACCGCAATGGAGCACTATAGAACGTCTGAACAGAGAACGTGAACTCGTCGGCATCTATCTGTCGGCACATCCGTTGGATGATTATGCTGTTGTATTGAAGAACCTCTGCAACGTGAAATGTTGCGACTTCAACAGTTCGATGGACAAGGAACCTCTAACAAAGTTGGAGAGTGTAACATTTGGAGGCATCGTGACAGGAATCCGTTCTGGTTTCAGCAAGCGCGGAACACCTTTCGGCATCGTAACGATAGAAGACTTCGAAGGCGCAGGAGAGATAGCCATCTTTGATGACTGGGGAAAATGGAAGTTCAGTTTCATGGAAGGTTGCTCCGTATATGTGAAGATGAAGTTCTCAAAGAAATATCCTACAAGCACATATATCAGCAGTACGATATTGAGCGTGGATCAACTATGCGACGTAAACGACAAGATTATCAACAAGATGACCTTACTCGTGGATCTCGACGCCCTTGACCAGACCACTGCAAAGGACCTTGTAGAGAAAATTACCGATAATCCAGGTAACACATCTCTGTACCTGCAGTGTCGCACATCACAAAGCCTTCGTCCGATAAACCTACACTCAAGGGTAAAAAACATCTCGGTGAGCAAGAACCTCATCGATTTCATCGAGACGCACGAATGCCTTGAGTATAAGATAAACTAAGCCCCCTCTAACTCCCCCAAGGGGGGGGGGAACCATAGATAGCTTTAGCCCAACATATTCTTAGTTCCCGCCAGAAGATTTTTCTACCGCTTCATTCTCTTCCTGACGCTTATGTATATACTTTATCTTCGCGCATTCCATATTGAATATTCCCTGCAAGGAATCACGGAAAGCGCGAAGCTTATTGTAATGCTGTAATTCTTCTGCCGTAGCAACGCCCTGACTGCGATGCTCCTCCACCTGAGGCTTCAGCATAGCAAGTTCGTTCTCCGTAGCCATAAGAGTGGAATCAACCTTTGCCAGATTCTGCTGAGCTATGGCAAGCGAAGCCTTCTGGAAGATGACAAGAGCCTCCTTTCGCTGGTTTATTGCATCTGGGTAGGTGCGGCGAAGGGAGTCAACAGCACTGAGGGCTGACTGATAATCACCGCTTTCATAGTAGCCACGAATATCATCCAGAAGCATTGAGGCCTCCGTATGTTTCTCCTTGCAGGAAGTATAAGCAAGAGCGAGAGATATAAGGCATAATATGGTAAATGTCTTTTTCATAAGTGCAAAGATAATAATTTACTTTGAAATAAGAAAAGAGTGGCAAGAAAAAACACTCGCATTTACTTTTATTTCATTCTTTTTTACTAACTTTGCACCAAATTTTGACATTATATCAACGTCCAATGAAAGATTATACTGATGCCGAACTGGCTGAGATTCTCGATAAAGATATATTCCACATGATATCCGAGGCTGCCGATAGTCTTGGACTTGAATGCTACGTTGTTGGAGGATATGTAAGGGATATTTTCCTTGAGAGACCTTCCGACGACATCGACTGCGTAGTTGTAGGCAGTGGCATCAGCGTGGCGAAAAAACTTAAGAAGATGCTTGGACGCAGGGCGAGCCTCTCTGTCTTTAAGAACTTTGGCACGGCACAGGTGAAGATTTATCCGCAGTGTTCTTCTACGCAAAACGGAGAAGCCGGAACACATAGAAATGAAGCCGGAATACATAGAAATGAAACCGGAACAAACAGAGACGAAACCGAGACACAAGACGCTGGTGCCATTGAGGTGGAATTTGTCGGAGCAAGAAAGGAGAGCTACCAGCGCAATTCAAGGAAACCGATAGTAGAGGATGGCACATTGGAAGATGACCAGAATCGTCGCGACTTCACTATCAACGCAATGGCGATATGCCTCAACAAAGACAGATTCGGAGAACTCGTAGATCCCTTCGGTGGTATCGACGACCTCTATGACGGCATTATCCGCACCCCACTCGACCCCGATATCACATTCTCAGACGACCCTTTGCGAATGCTCCGATGCATACGCTTTGCCACGAGACTTAATTTCTTCATAGAAGACGAGACCTTCGATGCCCTTGAACGCAATGCCGAGCGAATAAAGATCATCAGCGGCGAGCGAATTGCCGAGGAGATGAACAAGATTCTGATGACCAAGACACCAAGCAAGGGAATCATAGACCTACAGCGATGCGGACTACTTCAACTCATAATGCCGGAGATAGCCGTGATGGACTTGGTGGAAACCCGCAACGGACGTGCTCACAAGAATAACTTCTATCACACCCTTGAGGTGCTCGACAACGTGGCAAAGGCTACGGAAGACTCCGACATCGCCAACTATGAGGGAACGCCATTGTGGATACGATGGGCAGCATTACTACACGATGTGGGTAAACCAAAGAGCAAGCGCTGGGACAACCTGCAGGGATGGACTTTCCACGCACATAACACCATAGGCGCAAAGATGGTGCCAAACATCTTCCGTAGAATGAAACTGCCTATGGATATGAAGATGAAGTTCGTGCAGCAGATGGTGGAACTGCACATGCGTCCTATAGCCATCGCCGATGATGTAGTGACGGATTCCGCAGTAAGACGTCTCGTGAATGATGCCGGAGACAACATCGATGCCTTGATGACGCTCTGTGAGGCAGATATAACGAGCAAGAATCAGGTGCGCAAACAGCATTTCAAGGAAAACTACCAGATGGTTCGCCAGAAGATAGAAGACCTGAAGGTGAAGGACTTCAAGCGCTTATTGCAACCTGTGATAGACGGTAACGAGATAATGGAAATGTTTGGACTGACACCATCCAGAGAGGTGGGAATATTGAAGCAATTCCTTAAAGATGCCGTTCTCGACAACAAAGTAGAAAACGAGCGCGAACCTCTCCTCGCCCTTCTGAATGAGAAGGCAAGCAAGATGGGACTTACCCTAAAAAAGTCATAAGTCGACACATATTTCGCAAACCAGCAATACGAAGGATCATGATCTTTATCTTTTCCTTCATATTACGACCATAGGATATAGGGAGATGATGGATGAATTCCGTCACCTCCTTATTTATTCTTCCATCTGAAGCAAAAGCCGTTATCTGACAATTGAGCATCTCAACAAACATCCCAAACGCCTCTATGTCATTCTTTTGAACACTTAACACCCTACAGGCATGCAATAATGACTCAAGACGCATGAACTCATATTTTCCAGAACGACAGATGCCTTTGTCATTATAATAATAGTAATATGCGCCGCGACTTATCGTGCCTATCCTCTTCGCATTTAGAAGTACCTCCGGCATTGTCCATAAATCTTCGTAGGAGCGTTTTATAGGAAAACAAATATCATCATACAAACGTCTGACATACAACTTATTGCAAGCATACGAATGTTGATAGACGGAATGGGAGAGCCAGTAATGGCGGACATCCTCCGGAGCTGATAGTTCACAGACTTCATCCTTGAAAGAAAGTACTTCTTCATGCGGACCTCCAACACCTTCGACAACAGGAAACTCCACTACGTCACAAGAGTTGTCTATGGCGAAGAGAAGTGCCTCCTTCAACGTACCTGGCTGCAAAGCATCATCACTATCCACGAAAGACAGATAATCTCCCGAAGCAACGGCAATACCAGCATTGCGAGCATCGCTGAGTCCTCCATTTTCCTTATGTATGACCTTCACGCGAGAATCCCTCTCTGCCCATTCGTCGCATAGGGCGGGAGAACCGTCAGGCGATCCGTCATCCACAAGGATTACTTCCATGGACTCACATTGTTCCAGCACACTCTCCACACAACGAGAGAGAGTATGCTCTACGCAATAAACAGGTATTATGACAGACAATTTGACGATACTCATTCTATATACTACCTTCCTCCCATGAAACACCTTGCCACATAGGGAAGAAAAAGTGAGTGCAAAATTATAGATTTATCACGAGAAATCCAAAAGAAAAGGGCTCAATATGCACTTTTTCCTTTAGGAAGCACGACAAAACAACATCATTTCGTTTATTTTAATCAATTAATTCCATTTTATAAGAAAAAAGTTACTGCAAAATAGCATGCATTAGAGGATTTTTCTGTAACTTTGCAGTCGGATTATTTGCATCTAATTACGCTCTCATCTTTCCGTATGCAGAGAGAATTCAGGCAGATATTATAGAAACAATTAAAAAACAAATATCAACAATGGCAGAAACAAAGAAGATTAAGACAGCCCTCGTATCTGTCTTTCACAAGGATGGTCTCGACGAACTCCTTGCACAGTTGAACGCAGAAGGCGTTAAGTTCCTCAGCACTGGTGGTACCCAGAAGTTTATTGAATCCCTCGGCTTTGAGTGCCAGGCAGTGGAAGACCTCACCACATATCCTTCCATCCTCGGTGGTCGCGTGAAGACTCTTCACCCAAAGGTATTCGGTGGTATCCTCGGTCGTCGCGACAACGAAGGCGACAAGGAGCAGATGGCAAAGTATGAGATTCCAGAAATCGACCTCGTAATCGTTGACCTCTATCCATTCGAACAGACAGTGGCAAGCGGTGCTTCTCAGGCAGACATCATCGAGAAGATTGACATAGGCGGTATCTCACTTATCCGCGCTGGAGCCAAGAACTTCAATGATGTTGTCATCATCCCTTCAAAGGCTGAATACGGCATGCTTTCTGACATCGTTAAGGAACAGGGTGCAAACACAACTCTCGCACAGCGTCGCGAGTTCGCTACTCGTGCATTCGGCGTATCAAGCCACTACGACACAGCCATCAACGCATGGTTTGAGAGCACAAAGTAAAAAGTAGCAATAAATTGTAAATTGTAAATTCATATGGGATTTTTTTCTTTCGTACAAGAAATAGCCATGGACCTTGGCACTGCCAACACCATCATCATCAGCAATGACAAGATTGTTGTTGACGAGCCTTCCGTGGTAGCACTCGACCGTCGCACCAATGAGATGATTGCTGTGGGCGATCGTGCAAAGAGCATGTATGAGAAGACCCACGACGACATCCGCACCATCCGTCCTCTTCGCGATGGCGTGATCGCTGACTTCACAGCCTGCGAGCAGATGATGCGCGGACTCATCAAGATGGTTCACACAGGTCGTCACCTCTTCTCTCCATCACTTCGCATGGTCATCGGCATTCCTTCCGGATGCACGGAAGTGGAGAAGCGTGCCGTACGCGACTCTGCCGAGCATGCAAACGGCCGTGATGTATATCTTATCTATGAGCCAATGGCTGCCGCTATCGGTGTAGGTATCGACGTAGAGGCACCAGAGGGTAACATGATTGTTGACATCGGTGGTGGTTCTACAGAAATCGCCGTTATCTCTCTCGGTGGTATCGTCAGCAACAACTCTATCCGTGTGGCTGGTGATGAACTCACAGCAGACATCCAGGAGTATATGGCTCGCCAGCACAACGTGAAGGTTTCAGAGCGTATGGCTGAGCGTATTAAGATCAACGTGGGTTCTGCCCTGACAGATCTTGGCAACGAGGCTCCTGAAGACTATGTAGTACACGGTCCTAACCGTATTACTGCTCTCCCTATGGAGGTTTCTGTATGCTATCAGGAGATTGCACATTGCATCGATAAGACAGTGGCTAAGATTGAGAACGCAGTACTGTCTGCACTCGAGAACACTCCTCCTGAGCTCTATGCCGACATCGTTAAGAACGGTATCTACCTAAGTGGTGGTGGTGCTCTGCTCCGTGGTCTCGACCGTCGTTTGCAAGCAAAGATCGGCATTCCTTTCCATATCGCCGAGGATCCACTCCATAGCGTGGCTAAGGGTGCAGGCATAGCACTTAAGAACATTGATCGCTTCGCATTCCTTATGCGATAAAATAATTACGAATTACAAATTACGAATTACATAGTTACTTTTTAGGGCATAGATTTTCCCTTTAATGTAAATAAGTAATTCGTAATTTGTAATTCGTAATCAAGTTAAAAAGATGCGCAACTTACTTGATTTCATATCCCGTCACAATCATTGGTTTCTCTTCGCCTTGCTTGAGGTGGCGAGTATCGTGCTGTTGTTCCGCTACAACAGTTATCAGAGTTCCGTATGGTTCTCATCTGCCAATGTCGTTGCAGGCAAGGTATATGAGATAGATGCAGACATCGAGCAGTATTTCTCGCTTGTAAAGGTCAATGAGCATCTGACACAGCGAAACCTCTATCTGGAACAGCAGGTGAAGTCACTATCTACCATGCTGACGGAAAGAACGGAGGACTCTATCTTCATGCAGGCAGCAGGAGTGAAGATGCTTGAGCATTACAAACTCATACCTGCAAAGGTGGTTTCAAACTCCATCGACAAAAAGGATAACCTCATAACCATCGACAAGGGTGAGGCCGACGGAGTGAGAAAGGATATGGGAGTGGCTTGCGGCAATGGTGTCGTCGGTATCGTATACTTGACAGGAAAGAATTATTCCGTAGTGATACCTATATTAAGCAGCAAGTCAAGCATAAGTTGCTCTATTGAGAAGCGCGGATACTTCGGATACCTCACTTGGGACGGCAAGAGTCCTGTCATAGCATACGTAGACGATATTCCTCGCCATGCGCACTTCAAACTCTATGACAGAGTCGTAACCAGCGGATATTCCTCTGTGTTCCCTCCTGGTGTGAACATAGGAAAAATACTCCACGTTTACAACTCTCCCGATGGTCTCTCATATCGCCTTCAGGTACAATTGGCAACGGATTTTGCCAATCTGCGCGACGTATGCGTCATCGACGACACTATGATGCGCGAACGACTTGACGTTCTCCGCGCAGCACAGGATTCTCTTGAGAAGAAATAAAAAGCCTACCCCAGACATATGACTATCGATTTTCTGAAAAGAATAGGACTACTCATCATCTTCACAATAGCACAGGCGCTGATTCTGAACCACATTCACCTATTCAACTGCGCCACGCCATTGCTGTATGTCTATTTCGCTCTGCTTCTGCCGCGCGATCATCCTCGCTGGGCTTCTATGATCCTATGCTTCATTCTCGGTATCGCAATAGACACATTCAACAACACACCGGGACTAGCGGCAGCGTCGATGACACTCTTAGGATTTCTCCAACCATACATCCTTACTCTATTCATCGACCAACAGGAAGACGAAGACTTCAAACCTTCCATCGCAACAATGGGATGGCTCAACTATATCGCATATGCAGCTATACTATTGCTTATCTTCTGCATAGTGTTCTTCTCCCTCGAAGCATTCAATTTCTTCAACTGGATACAATGGCTGATGTGTATCGGAGCAAGTTTCCTACTCACATTCATTCTTATCATTGTCATCGATTCTGTAAGGAAATAAATTTTCCTAACCCTTTCATCAACATTCCTCACTCGTGAATAACAATCTGCAAAACAGGAGTTACGTCATAAGTGGTATAGCGGTGGTTATCGTCATCGTCTATATCATCCGACTCTTCACACTCCAGATTATGAGTGATGACTACCGCAAGTCTGCCGATTCCAATGCATTTCTGAAGAAGGTAGACTTCCCTTCGCGCGGAGTGATAACCGACCGCAAAGGCGAACTTCTTGTCTATAACCAACCTTCGTACGACATAATGGTAGTGATGAACGAGGCAAAAGAGCATCTCGACACCATTGAGTTCTGCAATGCCATGGGCATATCACGTGAGTTCTTCGACAAGAGGATGACAGACATCAAGGACAGATACAAGAACCCTGGATATTCACGCTTCACACAGCAGCTCTTCATCACCCAGTTGTCTGATAAGGACTTTGCCGTCTTCCGCGAGAAGATGTACCGTTTCCCAGGTTTCTACGTACAAAGACGAAGCATCAGGCAGTATCAGTATCCTTATGCGGCTCACGTTCTCGGTGATGTGGCAGAGGTGTCACAGGGCGACATAGAGGCAGACGACTACTATCAGGCTGGCGACTACATAGGAAAGTTGGGAATTGAGAGATACTACGAGAAACAACTGCGAGGAGAAAAGGGAGTGCAGATTCTCCTTCGTGATGCACGAGGAAGGATACAGGGAAAATACCAGAACGGAAAGTTCGACCGCCGTCCTGTTGCAGGAAAAGACCTCACCCTCAGTATCGACATCAAGCTTCAGGCTCTCGGTGAGCGTCTCTTAGAAGGAAAGATAGGCAGTATCGTGGCGATAGAACCAAGTACGGGAGAAGTGCTATGTATGGTTTCCTCGCCCACCTACGACCCAAGAATGATGGTAGGCAGACAGCGAGGTAAGAACCATCGAATGCTTTCCACCAATATATGGAAGCCACTGCTCAATCGAAGCATCATGGGACAGTACCCTCCAGGTTCTACATTCAAGACGTCGCAGGCTCTCACATATATGTCAGAAGGCATCATAAGTGCTCACACGCTTTACCCTTGTTCGCGAGGTTTCAACTACAAAGGACTGCACGTAGGATGCCACGGCCATGCGGCTCCTCTCGGTCTTACCGATGCCATATCCACTTCGTGCAATAGTTATTTCTGCTGGGGACTATACCACATGGTGGGCAACAGACAGAAGTACAAAACTTCCCACGACGCCCTCAACACATGGCGAGACTATATGGTGTCGATGGGCTTCGGATACAAACTCGGCATCGATCTTCCTGGAGAGAAGCGCGGACTGATACCTAATGGCGACTACTACGACAATGCATACAAGGGATCATGGAACGGACTTACTGTCATCTCCATATCCATCGGACAGGGCGAGGTCAACCTTACGCCTCTGCAGATAGCAAACCTTGGAGCAACGATAGCCAACCGCGGATTCTTCTATACTCCACATGTTGTGAAGAAAATAAAAGGAGAACCTCTCGACACAGCTTTCACCACCAGACATTACACCAGAGCAGGACGAGCAGCATACGAATGGGTGGTGGCAGGCATGAGATCATCCGTCGTGAAAGGAACGTGTAAAGCTGCAAACCGTTCTGACTATCTCGTCTGCGGAAAGACAGGTACTGCACAGAACCGCGGACAAGACCACTCCGTATTCATGGGCTTCGCTCCTATGGAAGATCCAAAGATAGCCATCGCTGTATATGTTGAGAATGGTGGTTTCGGTGCCGACTATGGCGTTCCTATCGGTGCTCTGATGATGGAACAACATATCAATGGCAAACTTTCCGAGGCCTCAGAAAAGAAAGCTACAGACTTCCAAAGACGAAGAATTGCTTACGGTTCGAGAAACAGATAACCATTATGAAGAAAAAGAACAATAGCGTCATAGCATCACTCGACTGGTGGACAATATGCATCTACCTCACACTCCTTGCATTCGGATGGGTTAGTGTATGCGGAGCGAGTTACTCTTTTGAAGAGAGTGACATATTCTCCCTTGCCTCACGCTCTGGCATGCAGCTGGTATGGATAGGCACGAGTATATGTCTCGGCTTTGTCATCCTAATGCTCGATGACCGCTTCTATGACACCTTTGCCTATGTCATCTACGGAATGCTCCTGCTATTGCTCTTCGCCACCATTTTCAACCCCCATGAAATCAAGGGATCGCGATCGTGGCTCGTCCTCGGACCTCTCCGTCTGCAACCCGCGGAGTTTGCAAAATTTGCTACCGGACTTGCCATCGCGAAGCTGATGTCCACCTATGGTTTCGACCTGCGTCAATGGAAGAACTTCGCCCTTGCCAGCATCATCATCATCCTCCCTATGCTGTTCATTATTGGCCAGAAAGAGACTGGTTCGGCACTCGTCTATTCTGCTTTTTTCCTCATGCTCTATCGCGAGGGTATGTCAGGCAGTTTCCTCTTCACCGCCTTGGCGATGGTGATATATTTCGTCGTGGGCATACGCTTTGCAGAACCTACGCTATGGGATATCCCCACTTCCATAGGGCGATTCACCGTGTTACTGATGGTACAAATCTTCACCTCTGTCATGGTATGGGTATATTGCCGCGATTTTGAGAAGACAAAAGTAATCGCAGGATGCTGCATCGGAGTAACGCTCACCGCCCTACTCTTCTCTGAATTTGTCATACCTTTCGACATCGTATGGGTGCAGCTGTTTCTCTCTGCTTGTATGATAGGCTACTTATTTTATCACGCATTATACACGCGCATACGCGAGTACTTTTTTATTATGTTGTTCGCTCTCGGCAGCATCACGTTCTTCTATTCCGCAAGCTATGTGCTCAACGATGTGATGCAACCTCATCAACGCGTGCGTATCAATGTATTACTGGGATTGGAAGAAGACCTTGCTGGGGCAGGTTATAACGTACATCAAAGTGAGATAGCCATCGGTTCGGGTGGTCTTCAAGGAAAGGGATTCCTCAATGGTACTCAGACAAAGTTGAAATATGTGCCAGAGCAGGACACCGACTTTATCTTCTGCACTGTGGGAGAGGAGGAAGGTTTCCTTGGTTCCGCAGGTGTTCTCATCCTATTCCTCGCCCTCATCCTCCGTCTCATTCATCTTGCCGAACGACAGCCGTTCAAGTTCGGGCGCATCTATGGATATTGTGTACTGAGCATCTTCCTGTTCCATGTCTTCGTCAACGTCGGCATGGTGCTCGGTCTCACTCCTGTCATCGGCATTCCCCTCCCCTTCTTCAGTTATGGCGGCTCCAGCCTCTGGGGCTTCACCATCCTCCTCTTCATCTTCCTAAGGATAGATGCAGGTAGAAATTTAGTGAGAGGATAAAATTTCTTTCTCCTAGAGTTAGTAAGAAATCGTTGAAGATCATGGTTTGCAACATATCTTTGTATATCAAACATAACAGCAACAAACTTAAAATTATCATGTCACGATAGACATAATAAACACAGATGTCTCATATTCAAGAATTACATTTTATAAAACGATTGATGATCCTTGGAAAGGTAATCAAATGGATGACTATATGTTTTATAGTCATCTCTGTGGTTGCCGTAACGATATATAAGTTTGTTCCTGTAAAATATCCAAGTAGTGTTGTTTTGCAACGACTAAACCATGCTATTGACGGTGATACAACATCGGTAAAGCACAAATGGGTGCCGATAGATGAGATTTCTCCGTATATGAAGTATGCGGCTGTTTGTAGTGAGGACTATTTTTTTTATGAACACAATGGCGTTGTGCTTGCATATGTAAAACACGCTTTTCTCCAGAATATAGAAGCAGGAAGTATTGTTGCAGGTGGATCTACTATTACTCAACAAACGGCAAAAAACGTTTTTCTTTATCCCAATCGCACATTCCTAAGAAAAATTTTGGATGTGTGGTTTGCATTCATCCAAGAATTGATATGGGGAAAGGAAAGAATAATGGAGGTATATTTGAACTCAATAGAATACGGGAAAAATATATATGGGATAGAATGTGCTGCTAACGAACTTTATGGGATAAGTGCTAAAGATTTATCGTTGGAACAATGTGTACATCTTTCTGTTGTATTAGTACAACCTCGTAAATACAATGTCCATAAACTAAGCTGTTACACATTATGGCGCATTAGAGAATGTTTGGGTAGTATGCGAAAATTGAATTATATAAGCGATAATGAATATCACCAGATGATGCTTAAGTATGAAGGGAAATAATACATTTGTTAAATGCAAGATTGTGGAATGATTGCTTATCATTCAAAATGACGCAATTCTCCTTTTTTATATTTCGCAAAGCCAAAGTCTATATTGTCAGCCTTCGAATCAAGTCTAAACCAAGGAGACAACTCTGGTTCTATAAGATTTTTCATAACATGAATATTGCATGCAGGTGTACTCCCCTGAACAAGCAAGAACACCTTCTCTCCAGTCTTTGGATTTACTGCCATATCTGCAACCATGATAGCATGACCATATTTAGCATCAGGCCTTGATTTATAGTCATACACGAACACATCACCAGGTTCCATATCCTTTAGATTCCTTTGCGACATCTCATTGATGAGAGATTCTGTGTTAGCCCATAAAATTGTGTTTCGCAAATAAAGGAAATACGCAGGATAAAATTTCCCATACCAATATCGCATCACATTATGTTGAGTGTCCTCAAAATGAATTTTTGAAAACTGTCTTTTTTCATAGAGATAATCTGCCCTAAGGTGTATACACACATCTGCACATTGTTCATAAGATGATACAAGTCTCTTGTCTACAACACGATGACAATAATGTATTATGGTGTCAGAATCAGTAAAATAACCATGATGAGGTGTTAGTGGAACATCTTCTGCTTTCAAAGGTAGTCTGCGTAGAAAATCTGCCATCGAACCCTCATCATATCCTATTCGTTCATAGCCCGCAGGACATTTTATTGCATTAGAGATTGAGTTTTCTGGCGCTTCTGTTTTCCAATGAATCCACCATGGTGAAAAAAAATAAACAATACATACAAAGAATAGTGCAATTCCTATTTTTGCATATTTTTTCATGACTAAATCATTTTTTCAGGGTGTTGATGCAAATCTACAATTTAATGACCTTACCAGCTGTAACGGTGATTTCGTACTCATTAACTCCGAGGTCTTTGTAGGTCTTAACGAGGGTACCAACCTTCAGTTCGCCCTTTACGCGAATGCGGAGAGTACCTGATACCTTTGGGAGAATAGTGGCAGAAGCGAGTTTGCCATCCTTCCAGGAGAGGGCAACCTCATAGCCGCCGCGAGCCTTGAGACCGCTGATGCTGCCATTTGCCCATGCATCAGGTAGGGCAGGAAGAAGATGAATGGTGGTAATGTTCTTTGTGTCATCGCTGTTGATGGCCACCTCACTCTGCATAAGCATCTCCGCTATGCCGGCTGTTACACCGAAGTTACCGTCAATCTGGAATGGTGTGTGAGCATCGAAGAGGTTAGGGAATGTGCGTCCGTCAGGGTATTTACGCATATCCTCACCACTCTCGGAAGGGAGAAGACGCAGCATGTTTGAGATAATGGTGAAGGCATGGTTGCCGTCAAGCATACGAGCCCAGAAGTTTGTCTTCCAACCAAGGCTCCAACCCGTAGCCTGGTCGCCGCGCTGATGGAGTGTTACACCAGCAGCCTTCCATAGTTCTGGTGTGGAGAAAGCAGAAACCTGATTGGAAGGATAGAGACCGTAGAGATGTGAGATATGACGATGCTCATCCTTTGGATCGTCCATATCCTCGCGCCATTCCTGCAACTGTCCATATTGTCCCACCTTCATCTTTGGAAGCATATCGATAGCCTTCTGTAGTTTTGCCTGATAGTCAGCATCCTCGCCAAGCACCTTTGCTGCGAGAAGTGACTGGGTGAGGGCATCGCGAACAATCTGATTGTCCATTGTACAACCAGCAGTTACGTTACTTCTCTTGCCCTTTCCGCCATGCTCAGGACTTACAGAAGGCACGAGAAGCAGTTCGCCATCCTTCTCAACGAGGAAGTCAAGATAGAAATCTGATACACCTTTTAGGATAGGATAATATTCGCGGAGGAAATCTTTATCGAGAGTGTAGAGATAATGCTCCCACAGATGGGTAGCGAGCCATGCACCACCATTAGGGAACATGCCCCATGCAGCACCATCCACAGGACCTGCGATACGCCACAAATCGGTATTGTGATGAGCCATCCAACCGCGACAACCATACATTGTACGAGCCGTTTCAGCACCCGTAACGCTAAGGTCCTTTATCATAGAGAAGAGAGGCTCGGCAGTCTCTGTGAGGTTACAGACCTCTGCAGGCCAGTAGTTCATCTCTGCATTGATGTTGATAGTATATTTTGAATCCCAAGGAGCATTCATCTTATTGTTCCACACGCCCTGAAGATTAGCAGGCTGACCACCCTGCTGTGAGGAAGAGATGAGGAGATAGCGACCATAGTTGAACAGCAAAGCAGCCATACCCATTTCATCACTTCCATAGAACTTATCAAGACGCTCAGTGGTTGGCAATGAGGCATTTGCACCATTGCTAAGGTTTAACTTCACGCGATTGTATTGCTCCTGATATTTTGCAAGATGACGTTTCAGAAGCTGATTATAGCCCAGAGGGATGGCAGCATTAAGGAATTCCTTGTTCTTCTTATCTGCATCACCCGACACATCATTATAATTGACGTAGTTGGTGGCAGCAGAAACATAGAGCGTAGCCTCCGTGGCACCAGAGATGGAAATCTTCTCATTGTCAACGCTCATCTTGCCATCAGCATACACCTGGGTGCGACATTTTGCAGTAAGGGCAGCCTTTATTCCTTCATGATCAACGCCATTGATGGTTGCCTCAAGTACGCCATAGGCTGGGCGAGCATTGTTTGTAGAGGTGGCAATAACGGAGTGATTCAACTGACAGTCCTGACCGAGAGTAAACGAGAGAGCACCTTTCTTGCTTGCCTTTATCTTCACAATCACTACTCCATCAGTAAGGGAAGCAAAGACATCACGGGTGTATTTCACTCCGTTAGCAACGTAAGATGTATTGCTGACAGCAGTGGTAAGGTCAAGCTGACGCTGATAGTCAGTTACGTCCTTATGACCGAAGTTGAGCTTCAGCGAACCGAGAGTAAGATATTTCATGCCATGAGGTCCCTTGATAAATTCACGGTTGATGATATCCTCAGCCTCTTTTTCCTTACCATCAAACACAAGGCTTCTCACCTCATTAAGATGATAGATAGACGTCTTTGAGTTGTTTTCGTGAGGACCGCCGCTCCAGAAAGTCTCCTCGTTGAGCTGTATTTCCTCTGTCTCCGTACCGCCATAGACCATGGCACCCATGCGGGAGTTGCCAATAGGCAGAGCCTCGAGCCATATCTTTGCAGGAGATTTATACCAGAGACGCTGGTTTTCCATCGATGAATTAGCAGCAAACGCAGATGCCACACAGCATATAAAAAAAGTTACAATAACGGATATTTTTCTCATCTTTAATTATAATGTTTAGGTTTTTGCGACTGCAAATATATGAAAAAGAAATGGATTTTCAAAACATTATATGTGGTAAATATCATAAAATTACATAAAAGAGACATAAGGAGTATGGGAAAGTCATCATTTTTTCGTATCTTTGCATACGACATTGTTTATTATAGACCTAATTACAAGACCTGTTTCCTATTATGACAAGATATATTATCACATTATTATTCATATCCATTTGTACCTTCATCAACGCCAAGGACGAATTTACAGCCCTTGAGCAACAGCAGATAAACATCGAGACTCCAGGACTCTTCGCGCAGAGCAATGCCTTCCAGGTGGACTTCTCCACGATAAGAAAAGGTGAGTATTCCTTCCCTCTGCCAGTGGGAAACACCACGTCTGTGACGTCGAGCAGCGTGGAGATAGAGACAAAGAAGGGCGATGCCGTAAAGGCAATGTTCGATGGTAAGGTGCGCCTTTCGAGACAAAATCCTAACTTCGGCAACGTGATTGTTATACGTCATAACAACGGTCTGGAAACGGTATATTCACATAATGCTCAGAATCTTGTGAAGGTGGGCGATAATGTGAAGGCAGGACAGACCATCGCCATCGTGGGCGGTGAAGGAAACAGAGTGTTCTGCGCCTTCTCCATCATGGTAAACGGCAGATGGGTGAATCCTGAGACCATTCTCAATACGAAGAGCCATGCCCTGAGAAAGCAGACGGTGACATTCAAGAAAGTGGGTTCGGGCGTTGACATAAGCACATCCCGCAAGGAACCAGCGAAGAGCAAGGAGCCGGAAGGGATGAGTATGGACACCAACAATCCTTTCGGCGACAAGGCTATCTATCGCCTCGACCTTACTGCTATAAAGTCATGGCATTATCCTCTCGACGGTTCTCACGTCATCAGCGACTATGGCGGCAAGCGAAACCACTCTGGCGTGGACCTGAAAAATGCGCCAAACAAGGAGGTTTATGCCGTATTTGATGGCGTCGTTGTGCAGTCGGGAGTCTTCTCCGGCTATGGTAAGTGCATCACCCTTCGCCATGCCAACGGACTTGAAACGCGCTATAGCCACAACAATAAGAACTATGTGAACGTTGGTGACAAGGTGAAGGCAGGACAGGTGATAGGCACTACAGGTCGCACAGGTCGCGCCACAACGGAGCATCTCCATTTCGAGACTCGCATCAACGGACGCGCCTTCAATCCTTCATACGTTCTCGATCATGCCAACCATTGTCTGCAGAAATGCACTCTTCAGTTTAAGAAGAATGGTGGAGTGACGAGGTTGAAGTAGTTTTAGGGAAATCCCTATCATATTTGTAGGGAAAAGGATAAATGATATACGAAGTATTATGATTACTTTTGCAGCAGAAAACGACAGTTGCTTAATAGTAACTAGGTAATTCGTAATTTGTAATTAGTAATTAGACAAAAGATATGAAAGCAAAAGTTATCATCCTCGGTATGTGTGGTGCTCTTCTCGTGAGCTCTTGCGGAACAGTTGGCTCAGGTGCTGCCACAGGTAGTTATCTTGGCGGTATGTTCGGTTCTGCCATCGGTGGTTTATCAGGTGGTTGGCGTGGACATCATGCCGGCACGGTAATCGGTATGGCAACAGGTGCCGTTGTGGGTGCTGCGGCAGGTGCTGCAGAGGAGCAGAAGCGCGAGAGAACCATTCAGGAATATCATAATCGTGTGGCAGCTCGTCAGTCCTATCGTCAGAATCAGTATCAGCAGAACTATGGAAATCAATATGATGACAGCGGTTATGACGCCTCAAACTCTGGCGATGACCGTCTCTACGATTTCAATCCTTCAGGTAATGCATCGTCATCGTCTTCATACTCTCCATCACAATCTTCTACATACACTCCATCCCAATCTTCCAACTACTCCCCATCCCATAATGGCGGCAACGGCATAAGTGCAAGTGCTTTGGCTGACAGATATGCCATAGACATTCGCAATGTGCATTTCGTTGGTGAAGGTGCAGGCAACACCCTTCGTCGTGGTGAGTCGGCAAAGATTATCTTCGAGATAAGGAATGTATCCGGACACATGCTCTACGATATCGTTCCTAACGTGATGGAGACCACCAACAATCGTCGCATCATCATCTCTCCAAGCATGCGAATAGAGTCCATTGCCCCAGGACAGACCTTGCGCTATACTGCTATGGTTCGCGCAACGCAGAGTCTGAAAGCAGGAGAGGCACACTTCGTAGTTACTGTTTCTCAAGGCAATAAGACAGCCAGCGGTGTAAAGGATATTGTTGTTTACACGAGCAAGAGATAGAAAAAGTCCCTCCCCGAGGGGACCTTTTACCTTTTCTCCATCATCAGCATACCAATAATAAGGATAAGAGTGCCGAGGATAGCCATCCAGGTGATTCGTTCATCGAGAACAATGGCAGAAACGAGCATTGTGAATGCACATTGGGTATAGATGATGTTGGATGCTTTTACTACGCCGAGACGCAGAAGGAGCAAGTTCCATACGAGGAAGCAGAACAGAGAGGCAACGAGTGCGAGATAGATGATGTTTCCCCACACCACTGGTTGGGAAAGGACTTCGAGGTCGAGGTTGAGAGGCTCAACGAAGGCAAACCAAGGGAGGATGGTCAGCAAGCCATAGCCGAATACCTTGCGTGTGATGAATCGAGCATCATAATTCTGGGAGAGCCTTTTCATGAAAAGGGAATACAAGCCCCACGTGATGGATGCCGAGAGGGCGAGAGCATCGCCGAGAGGATTGAGATGAAGCACCAGCTGACCGTTGAGGACCACAAGGGTGAGTCCGACAAAGGCAACCAGAGAGCCGGCTATTTGTCTGCCGTTCATTCGTTCTTCTTTATAGAAAAGGGCAAGGAAGAGAGCCGTCATCAGAGGTGTGGTACCTACGAGAATGGCTACATTTGATGCCGTGGAGTATTTCAGCGCCATATTCTCCGTAAGGAAATAGAGCGAGGCTCCCGTTATGCCACAGATGAGGAATTTCAGTTCGTGGACAAGGCTGTCAGACCATAGTCTCTTATGTGAAAGGACCACCAGACCTACATAGGCGATAATGCTTCTCATGAAGAAGATATCGGCAGGCATGAGTCCGTGATTGAGAAGTATCTTGGAAGACACGAATGTCTCAGCCCAGATAGCAACGACAAGGAGTGCGAGTAGATATAGATGCATTTGCGCTGTTAGTTGTAAGTTGTATATTGTAACTTGTAACTTTTATCTTGTAACTTTATTGTTTGTCTTTCTGACTTCTTTTCAACTGATATTCAGCATAGAGAATCTTATTGATGAGCAGTTGAGGATAGTCCTTGTGATTGGCAAGGAATTTTTCTACAATATCATATGCCTCCTTGCTTCTATGTCCTGCAAGAAGATTACTACACCAGTTTCCTGGGAAGAAGATATCGCCAGTACGTTGTATCTCAGGGAGGAGTTCGAGGGCTGGCTCGATGTATTTCAAAGACTCATGCTGACGCATAGGATGATTGAGATAATAGAGTACAGAGAGAGTCCAAGGCTCTATTCTACGGTTCTCTGCCTTTTTCAGCGATTCAAAGAGAGCATCGCGTTTCTCTTCAGAAGGGATTACGGCACGCGAGATAAAGTCGAACTGCGCCAAACGGTCAGGGTTGTTGATGCGTGTTCGTTGCGCTGCAATGATGCTATCTGCCTTCTCCGGCATTCTGATGGCAAGTTCATACGAAAGTGTCATATAGTCGTTTATGGAGAGGAGCTGACTATCATTACGTTTCCAAAGGGTGTAAAGACTGTCTGTTATCTCTTCTGACTCAGCTGTTGAGATAAGGAGTCTAAGCATTTGTGTCTTGGCAGACTCATACGGAATGGAGTTCACCATACTGTTCCAGAGATTACGCTCTATCGTTGTCGCGCTCAATTCGCGAAGCGGCTCCTTATAGCACGACACTATAGTGGAAGCAACAAGAGGGTTTGCCTTCAGCATGGCAAGTTCTCCTATCCTCATCATAAGTTCCGGATGAAGTTTCTTGTTGAGATAATTCTCATAGCTGGTCATAATATATCGCTGCAACTGAGTATCATCCATTTCTATCTTCCCCATGACAAGACTGTCCAACTGCTTTAGAGTGCATTCCGTATATCCATAATAATCGGCATCGATGGCATCATAGGCAGATGAAGCCTTGCGAACAGGCCAGTTTGGAGTGTCCACCCAATGCTTGCTGAACGCCTTCAGGTCGGCAGGAGTCTCGTTGTCGAGAATGTCGATAAGATCATCCCAGGTGGCATTGGAGTATAGATACTTGCTGACATACTTCTGGATACCTCTGCGGAAAGCATCCTTCCCCATCATGCCGACCATCTTACGCATCATCACCGGAGCCTTATTATATATAATGTTATTGTAAATCAGTCCTGAGAAACGCATGTTGTCAAGGTCCTGACGAATACTTGTGCGACCCTCCGTACGGTCCTGAGCTATAGCAGGAGTGACATAGGTCTTGAGCCAGTTGAGTTCGTGATTGATGTCAGGGAAAAGCGGTGCAGTTATCTCTGCAGCAAAATAATTGGCAAACACTTCTTTTGTCCACACATCGTTGAACCAGTCCATGGTGACAGCATCGCCAAACCACATGTGGGAAGTCTCATGGGCAATGAGTTGAGTGCGGTTCAGCATCTCGTCGGGAGTAGGATTTGCTGAAAGGAAGAGAGTGTTGTCATTATAGAAAGTGGCGCCGACATGCTCCATGCCGCCGAACTGAAATCCAGGGAGAATGACGAGATCATACTTTGGGAATGGATATTTTACTCCTGTAAACTCCTCCTGCCACTTCAATGCAAAGACCACCTGATGCATTATCTCGGGTAATTGAGCTATGCGAGTCGAGTCAGTCTCGCGATGAAAGGCACCAATGGTGATACCATCCTCGGTGTAAGTCTCATGCTTGAAATCGCCCGCAGCAAAGGCAAAGAGATAAGTCGGGATAGGAGTGTCAGGACAATCATTTGTCACAGCCTTCCAGTTCTTCGGGATATCCAGGTGCAACTTGAATTTTCCTTTCAGGTTAGGCTGATCGAAACAAGGGAATACTGTTCGTGCCCTGTCTGGTACGAAAAGCGTATATACATAACCGTCACGGCGATTAAGCGACTGATTACCAGCCGTAAATGAGATAAAGACTTTGTTCTCTCCTTTCCTTACAGAAGAGGAAGGAATGACGATATGCTCATTGATAAAGCGCCATTCACATGCCTTCCCGTTTATCTTCACCTCATGAATCTTATCCCTTGCCTCGCGGAAATCAAGTATTATGTCAGTCTTTTTCCTCATGACGAAGCTAACCGTCTCCGAAGCCTCTATATCAGCGCTTTTGTCTTCAGGTATATCGAACGAGATATCATAGCGCAGATTACTGATTATCTGCTTACGATGCTGCGCAAGAGACCAGCTGACGCCTTCGTCAAGCAGGGATGCATCTGTCTTTGCCTCGGCATATCCAAGGGCAACGAACAGGCAAATTATGATAATGTATATTCTTTTCAACATAAGCAAAATATCTGGTTACAGAAGATTGATGATGCAAAGATAATGCTTTTTCTTCATTTTTCAATCATAGTAAATCATTATTTTATGGTGATGAATTGCAATATCAATAATTTTTACTAATTTTGCATGCAGAAAAAAACATAACTCATCATGAACCAGACAGAAAACAACATATCAGTAGAGGCAAAGCAGATACTGAAAGGAAAAGAGGAACTGATGCTCGTGCGCATTACTGGCGAGGATCGCCCAGGACTGACAGCCAGCATCATGGATATTCTTGCACGCTATGACGTAGAGATACAGGATATCGGTCAGGCAGACATTCATTCCACACTTTCATTAGGCATACTCATCCGTGTGGAGGAAGTGAATGCCGGACAGGTGATGAAGGAATTGCTCTTCAAGGCTACAGAACTGCAGGTGAACATCAATTTCGCTCCTGTCTCGCTATGCGAATATGAGGATTGGGTAGGTCGCCAGGGTAAGAACCGATACATTCTTACCGTACTTGGTCGTCATCTTACAGCTCAGCAGATTCATTCAGTAAGTAAGATTATTGCAGAACAAGGTCTCAACATCGACTCCATCGTGCGCCTCACTGGTCGTGCAAGCATAGAGTATCCTCAGGAGAAGCAGCGTGCCTGCATACAGTTCTCTGTTCGTGGCACTCCAAAGAGCAAGGAGGAACTGCATCGTGAGCTCCTCAATCTCTCTGCCGACCTGGAGATTGACTGCTCTTTCCAGACGGATAATATGTTCCGTCGTATGCGTCGCCTTATCTGCTTCGATATGGACTCTACGCTCATCCAGACAGAGGTTATCGACGAACTTGCCATGCGTGCAGGAGTGGGCGATGAGGTAAAGGCTATCACGGAGAGTGCCATGCGTGGCGAGATAGACTTTAAGGAGTCATTCACTCGTAGATGCAGTCTGCTCAAGGGCTTGGACGTCAGCGTAATGCGCGACATCGCAGAGAACCTGCCAATCACCGAAGGCGTTGACAGATTGATGTATGTATTGAAGAAATACGGATATAAGATTGCTATCCTCTCAGGTGGTTTTACTTATTTCGGAGAGTATCTCCAGAAGCGTTACGGAATAGATTACGTCTATGCCAACGAACTCGAGATAGACGAGAACGGAAAGCTCACGGGCAACTATGTCGGTGAGGTGGTTGACGGAAAGAGAAAGGCAGAGCTTCTGCGACTCATCGCACAGGTGGAGAAGGTTGACCTCCAGCAGACCATTGCCGTGGGCGACGGAGCCAACGACCTCCCAATGCTTGCCGAAGCTGGTCTTGGCATTGCCTTCCACGCTAAGCCTCGTGTGGTGGCAAATGCGAAGCAGAGCATCAACACCATCGGTCTTGACGGCGTGCTCTATTTCCTCGGTTTCAAGGACTCATATCTGGATGCGAAGGCGCAGTAAAAGCCCCACCTAACCTCCCAAAAAAGAGCCCCACCTAACCTCCCCCAAGGGGAGGAACTTTAGATAGTAATTGAGGGATTATGCCGTTAGCAAACAATACTATTAAACGTTCCTCCCCTTGGGGGAGGTTAGGTGGGGCTTCTTTGGGGGAGGTTAGGTGGGGCTATTCTACTCAAAATAGAACGTCAACGCAATCATCCTGCTATTTGCGCTATTCACGGATTGCGCATAACGTATCATATTCGGGTCGCGAAGATTGTCAACATGCTTCTTATTCAGCGAGTTGCCTAACGAATACATAAACTTCAACTCAGGACGGAGCTTGAAGAAAGGCAGATAGAAATCGCATCCCAAACCAGCTTCAAAGAATACGTCTGAGCGATTCAGTTGCAGATAGTCATTCTCCTTAGTGGAAAGATTGATGGCAGGAGAGATACCAGCCATCAGGTACGGACGATGATTATTGAATCGCTGCGCGGCATAGATGAGGTCAAGAGAACACATCACATACGATGTCTTCATGTCCTGACGAGCCTCTGCAGGTCTATTGTCCGGACCAAGCTGCGAGAAATTACGGAACAGGATATGGCGATTGCCGAAATACATCTGTGGAGCAATGCGGAAGGCGAAATGAGTATCAAGGCGGAATTCAGCCAACACGCCCACCTGGAAGCCGCTGTCCCAACGGTCCTGGTCGCAGGTGATGTCGTTCATCGTCACCGTACCATCCTCCTCCACAAAATACTGGGGACCATTGACGAGCATCTTCATATCCTGCATGTTCGTACCTACGACAACGCCGAAATGCAACGGACGAAGGTCGCAATACGGTCTGTTCTGCACCGTACGCTCCTGTGCCATCACAGATACTGCAAGGCAGAGCAAAAGGGACAATATATGGAAACGTCTTCTTGTCATATTCTATAAAAACGGATAAAGGCTGAAAAAATTGTTATGTGACGATGAAAAGACGCTAAAAATAAGTGGAGGAAAAGGAAAAATACACTTTTTTTATTTTTTTTCTCATCATTTTTTGGTATTTACAAAAGAATGATTTATCTTTGCACTCATAAAAAATGGGTATCGACGTTTACGGGAAACCACGGATAGAGATACGCAAAAAGTAAGATATTAACTATTAACAAATTAAAAACAATAACATTATGGCTTACGTAATTTCTGAAGATTGTATCGCATGCGGTACATGTATCGACGAATGTCCATCAGAGGCTATCTCTGCAGGTGACATCTATTCTATCAACCCTGATGCTTGCACAGAGTGTGGCACTTGCGCTGATGTATGTCCAAACGAGGCTATCAGCCTTCCATAAGCATACTGCGGAATTATTTCCGGTATAGAATAACAAAAGACGACCTCGCTCATGCCTGGTCGTCTTTTTTGTGCCTTTGCCAGACCTCTTATTATGACTAATACGCACGCGCAAACATTAAATTATGTAAAATAAGAATGAAATTGTGAAGTTTTTTCGTAACTTTGCACGAAAATGTGCACAATAGATGAGATTCAGTGACGTCATAGGGCAAAGCGAGATGATTTCCAGACTTCGCAATCTGGCAGACAATAACCGTCTGCCACACGCCATCATGCTATGTGGTCCTGAAGGTGCAGGCAAGATGGCACTCGCCATTTCCTTCGCCTCATATCTGCTCTGCACAGGAAGGCAAGAGACAGGAGGTATGTTCGCCGACGACACCCCTAAGGATGATGCCTGCGGAAACTGCCCATCATGCGCTATGCTGAGAAACCTGCAGCATCCCGACCTTCACTTCGCCTTCCCTACGATACGTCCTAAAGGCACATCTTCCGACAAGAAGATAGACAGCGACGACTTCATCAGCGAGTGGCGAGAGATGATAAAGCGTGGAGGAGGATATTTCTCCTTGCAGGAATGGCTCGACGAGATGAAGGTGGAGAATCAGCAGAGCGTCATCAGCGTGGCAGAAAGCGACCGACTCACCCGCCTATTGACAATGAAGTCAAACCAGGGAGGCAAGAAGGTTGCTATCATCTGGCTTCCGGAAAAGATGAACATCGAATGTGCCAACAAGCTGCTCAAACTGATTGAGGAACCACCTACGGACACCCACTTCATCCTCGTAAGCGTGCATCCCGAGCAACTCCTCGAAACAATCCGCTCAAGAGTTCAGCGCTTCGATGTGCGACCTATAGCACAAGCCGACATGATGCAGGCATTGCAGCAGAGGCGCGGACTTTCCGAGGACGATGCTCTTCGCATAGCTCGATTGGCATCAGGCAACTGGACCATAGCGACATCATTACTCGAGTCTGGCAATGAAGAGGCATGGTTCTTTGATATGTATATGATGCTGATGAGAATGGCTTATGCCCGCAAGGTCAACGAACTGAAGAAATGGTCAGAACTGATAGCCTCATCGGGACGCGAGAAGCAGATAAGGATGCTCAACAGCTTCCAGCGAATGACGCGAGAATTCTTTATGTTCAACTTCCATCAGCCTGACCTCATCTACATGACAAAGGAACAGGAAGACTTCGCCAAGAGGTTCTCGCCTTTCATCAACGAACGTAACATCATCGGTATATACGAACTTTTCCAGCGCACCATACGAGACATAGGACAGAATGCCAACGCAAAGATTCAGTTCTTTGATCTCACAATGAAAATGGCAGTGCTGATACACAGCTCGAAATAAAAAGAAAATGGACTACAAAGATATGAATTTCACCATAGCACCTTCTTGCGGACGAGGACTCTGCAGGAATAGTGTCTCACGCTCCGACCATCAACTCAATGCCTACGACTGGCTCGCAGACATTCCAGGAAATGCAGAGAGCACAGACCTTGTAGAGGTGCAGTTTAAGAACACCCGCAAGGGATACTATCACAACATCAACGGTCTCGACCTGAAGAAGGGCGACTGGGTTGCCGTAGAAGCAAGTCCTGGTCACGACATAGGCGTGGTGACGATGACAGGCCGCCTTGTTCCTCTACAGATAAAGAAGGCAAACCTGAAGTCTGCCGACGACATCAAGCGTGTATATCGCTTCGCCAAGGATGTAGATATGGACAAATACAGGGAGGCGAAAGGTCGCGAACACGACACTATGATAGAGAGCCGTCAGATAGCGAAGGACCTCGGATTGCAGATGAAAATCGGCGAT
This sequence comes from Prevotella sp., assembly GCA_045627725.1. Taxonomy (GTDB): domain Bacteria; phylum Bacteroidota; class Bacteroidia; order Bacteroidales; family Bacteroidaceae; genus Prevotella. Next base: position 56,852 of record JAZQOH010000011.1, read on the forward strand.
GTGGAGTATCAGGGCGACTGCAACAAGGCGATATTCTATTATATCGCTGACGAGCGCGTTGACTTCCGCCAACTCATCAAGGTGCTTGCCGACACCTTCCACGTACGCATCGAGATGAAGCAGATAGGTGCCCGACAGGAGGCTGGCCGTATCGGCGGTACAGGTCCTTGTGGTCGCGAACTGTGCTGTGCCACATGGATGAAGAACTTCTCCAGCGTATCTACCAATGCTGCCCGCTTCCAGGATATCTCCCTCAACCCACAGAAGCTTGCCGGCATGTGTGCAAAGCTGAAGTGCTGCCTCAACTATGAGGTGGACACATATATGGAGGCAGGCAGGAAGATGCCTCAGCGCGATCAGGTCCTTCAGACTCTCGACAGCGACTATTACTTCTTCAAGCAGGATATCCTCGCAGGTATCGTCACCTACTCCACCGACAAGCGAATGGCAGCCAATCTGGAGACCATCACCGCTGAGCGTGCCAATGAGATTATCGCCATAAACAAGCGCGGCGAGAAGGTGGCACAGTTGCAACCTGACGGACTTGAGCGTGCCCCACAGAAGCCTGTTGACCTTCTTGACGGTGCCGACCTTACACGTTTCGACAAGGCAAAGAAAAAGAAGAACAAGAATCGTCAGAAGCAACGCAACAACGGTGAGCATCACGGCGAGCACCACAACAAGCACCATGACCATAAGCATCACGATGGTCAGAGGCCTCACGCAGAAAAGCAATAATGCGCAAGATACTACTCATAATAATGACCTCCCTTATCCTTGTAGGCTGTGGAATGAAGACCGTTTATTTCTACTACAACCACACCCAGATACAAGGATGGGAGAAAAATGACACCCTGAAGTATGACATCTCTCCTGTCACACATCAGGGTGTATATGCTGCCACCATTGGTCTTCGCATCAATGGCTCATATCCCTTCACGAGTATTGCCCTCATCGTTGAGAAGACCATCCTCCCTCGCCATGAGGTGAAGACCGACACGATACGATGCCTCTTCACCGATAAGAATGGCAACTCCCACCGTCAGGGCACTTCCTATTTCCAATACACCACCCCTGCCGGCTATCTCCATCTTCTGGAGAACGACTCTGTTCACATCACCATCCGCCATTGCATGAAGAGGGATATCCTTCCTGGCATCTCCGATGTAGGCATCAGAGTGGAGCGATAAGTTCTTTTTTTACAAAAAATGTCCGCAGAGATTTTTTTGAGTTTAACCTTACTCACCTTGCGTACACCTATATAAACATCTGGAATACAACATGTTTAACAACCGCAAGGTTGTGTTTAACCTTGCGTTAACCTTGCGGTCAACCTCGCGTATTTGCAGTCGCAAACGAAATTTGAGATAACCATCAAAAAGACAACATTTTCGTTTCCTCCGTGGGGAACGCTCGTTTCCACCGCGAGAAACGCTTGTTCCCACCGTGAGAAACGAGTACCAAAGCTATGCTTTTGATTTCTAGCCCAAAGACTTTCAAAATCACTACTGTCCACTAAAAATCGCAAAACGTTCTTTGAAATAATTGAATTATAGTTAGTTGCAAGAGTTTTTTGTGCGCAACGATTTGAATTTGTAACTTTGCAGCCATAAACAGGACTGCATATGCTAAAAGACAAA
>JAZQOH010000012.1:0-20772 GCA_045627725.1 Prevotella sp.
CCATTGACCAATATTCCTCACTGCTGCCTCCCGTAGGAGTTTGGACCGTGTCTCAGTTCCAATGTGGGGGACCTTCCTCTCAGAACCCCTACTGATCGTCGGCTAGGTGGGCCGTTACCCCGCCTACTACCTAATCAGACGCATCCCCATCCATCACCGTGAACTTTCATCATCGTCAGATGCCTTCGAATGACATATCGGGGGTTAATCCGCCTTTCGGCGGGCTATACCCGAGTGATGGGCAGGTTGGATACGCGTTACTCACCCGTGCGCCGGTCGCCATCAAAGTTTGCAAGCAAACTTCATGCTGCCCCTCGACTTGCATGTGTTAAGCCTGTAGCTAGCGTTCATCCTGAGCCAGGATCAAACTCTCCATTGTAAAATTTCTCTATAATGTGATCCATGCAGATGACTGCACGGCACGTTGTCTTGACCAGAACGACTATCTCGTATCTATTAAGAAGTATTTAATCTCTTGCCTCGCCTTTACCTGACACCCGAAGACGAAATCTTCGGGAACGGTGGCGGGCGGATTGATCGGTTCGTTTCTTTACCCAAGTAATATTTTACTTGCTTCTTGTACTACTACTTTCTGTTTATGTAAATCTTTCAAAGAACTCTTTCTTTATTCAAAAGGTCGCTGCAAGCAACTCTTTCTTTTCAGTTTTTGCGAGTGACTTTCTCGTGCCTGAGGGAAGTTTTGCACCGCATTTGCAGGGGTGTTTCCCAAAAGCGAGTGCAAAGGTAATGCTTTTCCGCGAACTGGCAAAATATTTCAGGTATTTTTTTTTGTAAAAACTACACTTTTCCGCGTTTGCTTGATAAAAATCAATAGATTTGCATAAAAAAGGCATTCTTTTTTCGAATAAATGCCATATTCTGCCATTTTTCATCTAACTCCTATAACAACTCAGGGAGAAGGAATAGTTTTACGCCATTTGAGCCCTTTATTAATATATAATGTTCGCGAGGCATATTCTCTTCTATCTCTTTTTTTACCTCTTCTACATTAGCGAACTTGCGGAATGAGCTATCAGTCTTTGCAAATTCGGCACCCACGAGCCATATTGTCTCGATATCCGACTGCTTGAGGAAATCGACAACCTTCTGATGCTCCTCGTCGCTCACTTCTCCGAGTTCACGCATATCTCCAAGAATCGCCATCTTTGGAGCGACCTTCATATCCTGGAAATTATGCAGCGCTGCCATCATGCTTGTTGGATTGGCATTGTATGTATCAACAATGAGTTTGTTATGCTCAGTAATGGTAAGCTGCGAGCGATTGTTGCTTGGGATATAGTTTGAAAGGGCATGACAAACCTGCTCTACCGTAATGCCGAAGGAAAGGCCGATAGTGGCAGCTGCCAACATATTATATATATTATATGTACCTATGAGATGTGTCTCGACATTATTCCAATCGGAAGCACAGTCATCAGTCTTCCATGAGAAAGTGAGGAAAGGAGCGCACTCACCAACCTTGCCCATGACCTTACATCCGTCAACATTCGTAACACCATACTTCACCAAAGGAAGATTATGGCAGATGGTAGCCAGATGCTCATTATCAGCATGGATGAAGACAGTACCCTTATCTACAGAACTGCGCGAGACCTTAGTTCCGTCACATTTCGTACGAAGGAAATCATACAGCTCGCCCTTTGTGCGGATAACGCCTTCGAAAGAGCCGAAGCCTTCAAGATGAGCCTTGCCCACATTTGTGATGATACCACAATCAGGTTCCACGATGTCAACAAGAGTCTTAATCTCTCCTGGATGATTTGCACCCATCTCTATCACAGCAATTTCATGCTCAGGACGAAGCTGAAGGAGAGTCTTTGGAACACCGATGTGATTGTTGAAGTTGCCCTGAGTGAAAAGGACATTATATTTCTCTGACAAGACTGCAGCAATGAGCTCCTTCGTTGTAGTCTTGCCATTGGTGCCGGTAACACCGATAACGGGAGTGCCGAGAGCGCGACGATGCTCATTTGCCAACTGCTGAAGAGCAAGAAGGACATCATCGACAAGGATGAAACGCTCATCAATAGCATACTGAGCCTCGTCAATAACAGCATAGGCGCAGCCTTTCTCAAGAGCAGAGGCAGCGTAGGCATTGCCGTTGAAGTTGTCACCCTTGAGGGCAAAGAAGATACTGCCGGCAGGACAATCGCGGCTGTCGGTGGTTATGATAGGATGCTGGAGAAAGAGGGAATAAAGTCTTGACATAGGAGATAAAGATAATGAACTACCGACGAACTCGGCAGAGGAAGAGTATTATCACCCGCCGAACTCGGCGGGGAAGAGTATTAACACCCGACGAACTCGGCGGGTGAAGATGCGGAAGAGGGGATTAGGGGCGGATCTGGCCGTTGCCTTCGATGAGCCACTTATAGGTGCAGATCTCTTCGAGAGCCATAGGACCGCGAGGACCAAGTTTCTGAGTAGAGATACCTATCTCGGCACCGAGACCAAACTGAGCACCATCGGTGAAACTGGTTGGAGCATTCACATATACGCAAGCTGCGTCCACCTGCATCTGGAATGCAGAAGCGGAATCCTTATCCTCCGTAATGATACATTCAGAATGCCCACTGCCATTGTTGGCGATATGCTCAATAGCCTCATCGATAGATGAAACCGTCTTGATAGCCATAGCATAAGCCATGAATTCCGTGCCGTATGATTCCTCCGTAGCATGGAAAAGAAGACTATCTGGATAGGAAGGAGCCAACTGAGCATAAGCTTTCTCATCAGCATATATCTTCACATTGGCCTTCTGTAATGGTTCGCTGATAGCAGATAATTCAGCAAGTCGCGCCTCATGGATGAGAAGACAATCAAGAGCATTGCATACAGACACACGACGAGTCTTTGCATTGTTAATGATACGAATGCCCTTCTCTAAGTCTGCATCCTTATCGAAATAAGCATGAACGACACCAGCACCAGTTTCTATGACAGGCACCTTGGCATTGTCGCGAACGAAATCAATAAGGCGTCTGCCTCCGCGAGGAATGCAGACATCTATATATCCAACAGCATTCAGCATCTCGCCAGTAGCCTCATGAGTGGCAGGAAGAAGCTGAACGACGGCAGAATCGACACCGAATTTTGCCAAAACACCTTGTATCAGGGCTACGATAGCCTTGTTAGAATCGTCTGCATCACGACCACCCTTGAGGACACAGGCGTTACCACTCTTGAAACAAAGAGAGAAAACATCGAATGCCACATTAGGGCGAGCTTCAAACACCATACCTATAACGCCGAAAGGCACGGCAACGCGACGAAGATGAAGTCCATTCTCAAGGGTCTTTTCCTTCAGTACACGACCAAGAGGAGAAGGCAGAGCAGCCACATGGCGCATATCGGAAGCGATATCCTCAAGACGCTTTTCCGTAAGTTGCAGACGGTCATAGAGGGGATTCGCCTTATCCATACGTGCCAGGTCCTTGGCATTTGCCTCCAGAATGGAAGCCTCGTTTGACTTGATAGCATCAGCAACGGCGAGAAGAATCTCGTCGCGACGACTATCAGGAATAAGAGCAAGCGAGCGACTTGCCTTCTTTGCAGAGATAAATATTGGATTCATTATTATTTTCCTTTTGGTAGAAACTCTGTGTGAACGGTTGTGTCAGGCTCCTCTACAAGATGGCGAAGGATATCTTCCTTATTGCCATTTGCGATGATAACCTTTATGCCTGACTCAGCAACCTTACGTGCAGTATTATACTTCGACTCCATACCGCCACGACCAGCAGAGCTCTTCGCCGAAGAAATATATTTCTCAAGGGAATCCCCAGCCTTCACTTCGCGGATTACTTCCGAATCAGGAAGAGAAGGATCGCCTGTATAGATGCCGTCAACATTGGTGAGGAGAACGAGAGTCTCTGCCCCCATCATCTGGGAGATAAGACCGGAAAGCTCATCATTATCGGTGAACATAAGTTCGTCAACTGACACTGTATCATTCTCATTGACGATAGGAAGGACACTATTCTCAAGCATCACCTCCATGCACTGGCGCTGAGTGGTATATGGTTTTTCTGAAAGGAAATGTTCCTTCATCGTCAGCACCTGCCCGATGTGGATATGATACTCACGGAAGAGATCATAATACAGATTGACAAGCTTCACCTGACCGATGGCAGAGAAAAGCTGTCGCTGCTCTACAGAGTCGAGATGATGGTCGATATGCAACTCACGGCGACCACATGCAACGGCACCGGAAGATACAAGAATGACCTCATATCCATGCCATCTTAACCACGCAATCTGATCAACGAGAGCAGACATACGAGTGATGTCAAGTTTTCCAGCATCAGTGGTAAGCACATTAGAGCCCACCTTTACTACAATACGTTTCATATCTTTCTTTTTTTGCTTTTCGAACGAGTCGAAAAGAATGGGGAAATGATCTATTTCAGTCCTGCCTTCAAGCAACGAATGACAGCGGAGTTGAAGCCAGCGTGGTCGAGTTCGTTGAGCCCCTTAATGGTAACACCACCAGGAGTTGTGACCTTATCGATAGCAGCCTCTGGGTGAAGTCCCGTTTCCTCTAATAGAGCAACAGCCCCCTTCATTGTCTGCATGGCAATCTGCTGAGCTACCTTAGGATAGAATCCCATCTCTACGCCACCTTCCATCATGGCACGAACAAAGCGCATCACATAGGCAATGCCACATCCTGCCATCATCATACCAGCAGCAACAAGACGCTCTTCGCACACCTGAACCTTGCCAACAAGAGCGAACAACTCCTCCACCTTATTTATATATAGAGAGTCAACGCCCTTGGCAGCAGCGATGAAGGTCATGCTTTCGCCAAATTCGGCAGCGATATTAGGCATTGCATAGAATACGATAGCATTAGAATCGCCAAGATACTCACGCAACTTATCCGTAGAGACATTGGCAGCAACAGATACGATAATCTGTCTGGACAAATCAAGAGAATCCTTTATCTCGCTTATCACGCTCTCTATGAGCCATGGTTTCACAGCCAGAACGACCACATCTGCACCCTTCACGGCTTCCACATTATTAAGAGAAGGCGAGACAGACGGATACTGAGCAACAATCTTATCCAAAGTTGCCTGTGTCTTTGCTGTTATCGTTATATCGTTTTTTCCATCGGCAGCCCATCCCTTTATCAATGCGCCACCCATATTTCCTGCACCTAATACCGTTATCTTCATCATTTCATATAAAATTTACAAAACTTTCTTGAAACGAGCAATGAAGTCATCTACGTTCTCCTTTGACAAGCAGAGAGGAGGCAATAGACGAATCACATTAGTGCCCGAACAACCTGTGAAGCAATGCTGCTCCTTGATAAGACGTGTACGAGGTTCCTTATAAGGAATGTCAAGTTCGATGCCAATCATCAAGCCTTCACCGCGAACATCTACGATATGACTGCATTCTGCCTGCAGTTTCTTCAGTTCGGCGATGAGATAAGCACCTACTTCAGCAGCATTCTCAACAAGCTTCTCCTCCTCAATAATGTCGAGAACAGCCAACGCACCAGCACATCCTAGATGATTACCACCAAAGGTAGTGCCGAGCTGACCATATACAGGAGTGAACTTAGGAGAGATAAGCACGCCGCCCATAGGATAGCCATTGCAGATACCCTTTGCAACTGTTATCATATCAGGCTTCACGCCAAGATGCTGATGTGCGAAGAACTTACCAGAGCGACCATAACCACACTGTATCTCATCGCAGATGAGCACCGTATTGTGAGCCTCACAAAGAGCCGTCAACTGCTGCAGGAAGTCTGCCTCCACCATACGGATGCCACCAACACCCTGAATGCACTCAATGATACAAGCACATACATCATCCTTCTCAATCTCCTTCTTCCATGCCTCGATATCGTTGATAGGGAGATAGGTAACGTGACCATTTGCATTGATAGGAGCTATAATCTTTGGATTTGCAGTAGCTTCAACGGCAAGAGAAGTACGGCCATGGAATGCCTTCTCAAGAGAAAGCACACGAGTGCGACCATTATAGAACGAAGCAAGCTTCAAGGCATTCTCGTTAGCCTCAGCACCAGAGTTGATGAGGAAGAGCTGATAGTCCTCATAACCGCAAGCCTTTCCGAGACGCTTTGCGAGTTCCTTCTGAAGAGGGTTCTGCACAGAGTTAGAATAGAAGCCAAGCTTAGCGACCTGCTTGCTGATAGCCTCTACATAATGAGGATGGGCATGGCCCACAGAAATTACTGCGTGACCGCCATAGAGATCAAGATACTCCTGACCTTTGTCATCCCATACCTTGCAACCGAGACCTTTGTCGATTGCTATATCGAAAAGTGGATATACGTCAAATAGATTCATAAAAGAGCCCCCCGCCCCCCAAAGGGGGAGTTTTTATACTCTGGAGGGATAGAGTTTTTGGCCCCAGTTCCCAAAAGGGATTACAAATAAGGGGTATTTAATACAAATATATACTATAAAAATTTCCCCCTTTGGGGGATAGGGGGCTAAAATGCCGAAGCCTTAAGATTCAGTCCAGCCTTCTCATCAAGCCCGAACATCAGGTTCATATTCTGTACAGCCTGACCTACAGCACCCTTAAGGAGATTGTCTATCATCGAAGTAACGACAACCTTCTTGCCGAATACGTCAACATGAACGAGGCACTTGTTGGTATTTACCACCTGCTTCAGGTCGATAGCCTTATCGGAATAGTGAGTGAAGGCTGCGTCCTTGAAGAAGTCTTTGTACAAAGCGACCAAGTCGCTTTGAACGGGACAGTGGTCGAGAGTGATGACCTCTGTGCAGAATATGCCGCGAGCGAAGTCGCCACGATAAGGGATGAAGTCAACCGTTATAGTCTCTTCTCCTGCTTCTCCTGCAGGGGTGGAATCAAAACCTTCGTTAAGAGTATCCACAACCTTTGGCGTTCCTTCAGGACGGAGTTCGTTGAGAGTCTGGCAGATTTCGTGAAGGTGCTGATGGGTGAACAATTTATAAGTAGAGAAGTTATTGTTGCGCCAAGAGAAATGTGTCGTCGCACCAGGTTTCTGTCCTGCACCTGTCGAACCTGTAATAGCATTGACAGAGATATCGTTTATGAGAAGACCTGCCTTTGCGAGAGGAAGAAGTCCCTCCTGAATACAAGTGGCAAAGCAGCCAGGATTAGCAAGATGCTGACACTTAGCGATAGCCTCGCGATGAATCTCAGGGAGTCCATACACGAAGTCATGGCAAGAAGGGGTTGGTGTTTTCCCTTCAACCGAGTTGAAGGGCACAGTACCCTTGATGCGGAAATCCTGTGCAAGGTCGATGATTTTCACATTGGCAGGGATAGAATGCTCCTTGAGGAACGCCTCACTCTTGCCATGTCCGAAGCAGAAGAACACTACGTCAACCTTGTCGAAAGGCATCTCTGAAGTGAACTCCAGTTCGGTATCTCCGAAAAGTCCTTCATGTACATCATACACCTTATTGCCTGCATTACTCTCAGAATTTGCAAACACTATCTCAACGGCAGGATGATTAATCAGGAGACGAATAAGTTCGCCTCCTGTATAACCTGCTGCACCTAATATACCTACCTTAACGCTGCTCATCTGGATGTGCGAGATAATAAGCACGAAGTGCTGTTGATGTTACCTTGATGAATCCCTTTGCATCCTCTGAGGTCCATGCCTTTGCTGTCTCACCATACTCGCCGAGCTTGTTCTTAACGAGGTCATTTGGAGAGTCAACACCTACGGTTTCGAAACCGAGAGGACGAAGCATGAGAGTTACCTCACCAGTTACATTACGCTGTGAAGAAGAGAGCATAGCCTCGATATCTGGCATAACTGGCTCGAGATACTGGCTCTCGTGGAGGAACATACCATACCAATTTGATACCTGGTCCTTCCAATACTGCTGCCACTTTGAGAGAGTATATTTTTCAAGGAAGCGGTGAGCGCCGATGATAAGCATAGGAGCAGCAGCCTCAAAGCCTACACGTCCCTTGATGCCGATGATGGTATCGCCTACGTGGCAGTCACGACCAATGCCATAGGCAGCACCAATCTCCTCAACAGCCTGTATTGCCTTAATCTTATCATCATAGTGAACACCATTAACGGAGCAAATCTCGCCTTTCTCGAAACCAATCTTCAGTTCCTCAGGACCTTCCTTTGTTGGGTGCTTGAGGTATGCAGTCTCTGGCAAGCCCTGCTTTGAGTCGAGAATCTCACCACCGCAGATAGATGTGCCCCAGATACCAACATTATAAGAATACTTCAGCTTTGTGAAGTCAGCGAAATAGCCATTAGCGTTGAGATAGTCAACCTCTTCCTGACGAGAAAGGTTGCGGTCACGAGTGAGAGTGATGATTTCTACACCAGGAGCCATTACGAGGAATGTCATATCGAAACGAATCTGGTCATTGCCAGCGCCAGTAGAACCATGTGCGATAGCATCAGCACCGATTTCCTTTGCGTAGCGAGCAATGGCAAGAGCCTGGAAGATACGCTCTGAAGACACAGAGATAGGATAGCAGTTGTTACGGAGTACATTACCATACACCATATACTTCAACGACTTCTCATAATACTCCTGAGTAACATCGAGGGTAACATACTTCACAGCACCGAGCTTATAGGCATTCTCTTCATTAGCCTTAAGCTGCTCCGCACTGAAACCTCCAGTGTTAGCACATGCTGCATAAACCTCATAACCCATCTCCTTAGTGAGATACATCACATTGTAACTTGTGTCCAAGCCTCCGCTGAAGGCAACGACAACTTTCTTCTTTTCTGCCATAGTCTTTTATATTTTTTATCTTTTCTTTCTACCTTATATATAATATACGCGCGCGAGCCTTTGCAAGAAACTAAAATGCAATGCCACGCAGGGTGAGTGTCTTTATCACATCCTGGAACACCTCGATAGGCGTTGGCTCTCCCGTATGCATCTCTGGGTCATAAAGCATACCCGTGCAGATACAGAACTTACGCTCCTTTGCTACGAGGATATCATGATTTGTACAACCCTCACATCCACGCCAGAAAGCATCATCATCAGTAAGCTGATTGAACGACACCGGAACATAGCCGAGCTGCGTGTTCATCTTCATCACAGCATCACCGCTGGTGAGCGAGAATATCTTGGCATGAGGCCAACGCACACGAGCCAAAGTGAAGGTATAGTTCTTGATATGCTTAGCAACACCAAGACCGAGATAGTCTGGATGAACGATAAGACCTGAGGTAGTGACATACTCCTTGTTACCCCATGTCTCTATATAGCTGAAGCCAACGAACTTGTCTCCCAGCTCTGTCTGCACGCTGGAATCAAGCGCAAGAATAGCCTTTCCTTCGCGCATCTTTGTTGCAACATACTCATGAGTACGCTCAGCAATACCCGTGCCGCGCTTCTTTGCTGCGATACGTATTGTCTCAAGTATAGTGTCCACATACTTCTCGTGAGAAGCATCTGCAACAACAATCTTTATATCTGCCATTTTATCTTTTTTACTCTACTTTTTTTCCTTAATATCAGGGATGGCGACTGTGAGTTCGTCAATTATCTCCTCTTCGCTCACTCCGTTTCTTATCACGATGAATATGGTATCATCACCTGCTATCGTTCCAAGAATATCTTCTATCTTTGAAGCATCTATATTGTAAGCTATACTGCTCGCATGCCCTGGTCGGGTATGTATCACACCCATATTCCCAGAGAAATCTATCGATACGAAGCCCGTTGGAGTCACCACCTCCGGGGAATGCGCTCGATGCACCCTCTTGTACATCGTCTCCGTAGGAAGCACATAGACATACTTGCCATTGGCATTTGCAGCCTTAGCCACCTTCAGATGCTTCATGTCACGCGAGAGAGTGCCCTGGGTAAAGACGAAACCTTCACGGGCAAGCGCCTGAAGAACCTCCTCCTGCGAACTCAGTTCGTGAGTGGTTATTATCGATTTTATCGCTGCAATTCTTTCTACTCTTGTGCTCATTATTGCATATTTATTCTATTTCGGGTTGCAAAATTATAAATATTTATGCAAAACACCAAATATTTATGCATAAAATGCAGCTTTTATTCCGTTTTATCTCATATTTATTAATCGCTTCAACGCTTTGCGCGACCAAACGAGTACAATTGCAAAGAGCATCCTCGTGCCAAGTATCCACCACGCCGACACACCCACTCCTACAAAGACAAGCGTATCTTCCAGCATCGAATGGTTCATTATAAGATGATAGTTCACCTCATTTGCCTTCTCGCGGGATATCTGTCCCGACTCTTCCAGGTCTATCATCATCGCGCTGCCATAGCTCAATCCGAGTACATTTCCCACAAGCCAGAGATACGAACTGTTCTCTGGAAGACCGAAGATACGCATGAAAGGGCGTAATGGTTTTGTGAGAATGTACATCAATCCCAAGTCATCTAATATGCGTTGCAGAAGCATCAGTCCATAGATGAGAAGGATTATCATCGCCGAAAGCTGAAGACTACTGAAGAACCAGTCCTCCAAAACGAGGAGCAGGCTATCTGGCGATGCCGATGCAAAGGTTATCTGTAAAGGCTCAGGATATTCCGGAAGCATTATATTCAACAGAAAACCAGCCACGAAGGCAGCCACTATGCGAAGCAAGGTCATCGGCATAAACCTCGAACCAGTCTTCTGCACCACAGCACCTTCCAGCGGAAGGGCATGGCAAAGGCATATCATTATGGCAATGATACTTGCCTGCCTCAGCGTCATCGGCATGGAAAGCATCACGGCGAGACCTGCATAGGTATTCACACAAGCACCTGTCAGCCAGGCGATAGATGAAGAACCCGGCAATCCCATATACTGAAAGATTACGTTAAGATATTGTGCGAGCCAATCGATGACGCCATAATACTGCGCCATCTTCATTGCCAAAGAGATAGGGAGCATTATCCTGAGAAGCCAGTAGGATGTCTTCAACGCTGGCCTTACCGCACCCTTTATTATACCTATCAGTCTTTCTATCATTTCCTGAATGTGCGAGTGACCTCGCCACCGTATGTATTCACCGTGATATGGAACTCATCACCTATGGAATATTCCTCTATCGGGATGGAGAAATAGAAGGTCTCCGTATAGTATTCCGGCATTCCTTTCTGATCATGAAGCAGAGTCAAGTAGCTATGCTTATGACCTTCTGCATCCGTTTTCACTTCGTCAAGACGCAAATCAAGTCCCTGAAGGGTATTGCCATCTTCCGTCTTGCCCACCTTCAACCCGAGGCAAAGGTTGACATATTTGCCATTTGCAGACACCCATCCACTCGTATACGTCAAAGGATGCATCTCCTTCACCTTGCTATCCTTCGTTGGAACAAGCAAAGAAGCTATGGATGAGGACACCAGCTCGATATCCTTTCCCTCCACCTTATTATAATATAATAGGGCACGATAGACGGTATCGGGACGGGCCAACTTGTCCGAGACATGCAGGGAACTGAACTTCAGCGACTCCCCATCATCCGTTACGATGCTCTTGACATCCGTTCCCATTACATGCATATCCACCATGTCAGCCCTCAGGTATGACAAAGCGGAGTCGCCTGTCTCGTAAGCATCCTGAGAACAGGCAACAAATGCAAATGCAATAAATAGAAAAGAAAGGATCTTTCGCATCGAAACAAATTATTTTATGCCGTAAAGGGAACGGCGGATTATTCTATTTCTTACCAGCTACAGCAGCAAGATAGTTGCGGGCAGGGTTAGCATACATGGTCATGAGACGCTCACGAAGGAAAGGAACATCAGGATTTGGCACGCGAACCATACTTATTCTCTCCTTTATGTAAGCCTCGAATGTCTCCACATCCTTATCATTGTACTTATCCTTATGAGCACCAGGGGTACCCTCTATCTCATCAAGGGCAATCCAGTTGCCTGGATATAGACGATAGCGAGAGTGTATCTCCTCGTCGATATGCTTTGCCACGGCAGCAAAGATTTCCTGCTTCGGCATATCTGCAGGCAGGGTATCGAGCCAAGCATCAAGGCATGGAGCAGCCTCATAGTGCAGTTCGCCCTTCTTTCCGAAGATTCCCGTCTTCATATTATCGAGGTCATCCTGCTTGCTTTTCTTCCATCCCTGCACATCACGCTTGAACTGGAACTCCTCTGCCTTGAGGTAATCGCAAGGGTCATACTCGTATGAAATGGTGAGAGGAACGATATGCAGATGCTTCAATCGCTCGATAACGCTTCCCTCTCCGCCCATGCAGAACATCTTGAGGATAGCCTCTGCAGTACGGTCATCAGAGTCTTTCGCACGACCTTCGCGCTGTGCAATCCATATATTCTCCTGCTTCTCGTTCACGGCATAATGGATATATGCACTCATAAGCTGACTGGAGCGGAGCATCTCCTTAGGCGACAAGCCACGACGAACGGTGAAAGCCTTGTTCATCTTCACGAGTTTCTTTATCCAAGGATAGATGAGGAGGTTGTCGCCGATGCCTATCTCCACGGTGCGAGGGAACTTCTCTTCAATCAACATCACATCGAGGAAGGCTGAGTCGAGCACGATATCGCGATGGTTTGACATGAAAACATAGCGCCCCTGCTTGTCTATATCTTTAGGATAACCAAAGGAACGCTTGGTGCATGTGCGATGCATGAGCAGTTTCACAATTGGCTTCATAAACCTAATCTGGAAGTCCTGAGTGCTCTTTATGCCGATGAAAGCAGTACGGATGATACACTTCAGCACAGCCTTTGGCAGCGGAACGAAGCCACGAAGCATCGTCATGAACCTACGGTCATTGAGCAACTCCTCAACGGTAGGCTTTATCTCATCAGGATTGAGAGGGCGTATTTCGTCAAATTCTGGTTTGTATTCCATATTTTAAAACTGATTCTCTACTATTTCACTCAGTACATCCTTCATCTCAAGACCTGCAGCGCGAACCTGCTGTGGGATGAATGAAGTAGCAGTCATGCCTGGTGTTGTGTTTATCTCAAGCATATTGACAACATCTTTTCCCTCTGGCGACTTAGAGATGATATAGTCGATGCGGATGATACCATTTGCATGAAGGATGTCATAGATGGCAGAAGTGAGCTTGGCAACGCGCTCCGATGTCTCTGGAGACAGGCGGGCAGGAGTGATTTCCTTCACCTGACCATTATACTTTGCATCATAGTCGAAGAACTCATTCTCGGTAACCACCTCAGTAGCAGGCAGCACCACTTCCTTCTCCTTTGTCTTATAGCATCCCTGAGAAATCTCAACACCATCGAGGAAGCCCTCAATCATGATAGTATCACTCTCCATAAATGCCTTACGCATGGCTGGTGCGAGCTGGTCAAACTCCTTCACCTTGCTAACGCCAAAGCTGCTGCCATCAGCTGAAGGCTTCACGAAGCAAGGGAACTCAACGGTCTTCTTGAGTACTTCTTCCGTGAGCTTATCTTCCTCGCCACGATGAACGAGAATGCTGTCAGCCACTCTCACTCCGAAGCTTCTCATATAGTTGTTGAGGGCAAACTTATCAAAGGTGAGTGCCTCTACGAGCACACCACTCGTAGAATATGGCAGATGAATCAGGTCGAAATATCCCTGAAGAACGCCATTCTCTCCTGGAGCGCCATGGATTGTGATGTAAGCATAGTCGAAGAAGATGACCTTACCATCCTTCTTGAAGGTGAAATCATGACGATCAATAGGTGCTACGGAACCGTCAGGCAGGTTTACATGCCAGTCCTGTCCCTTGATGTCAACGATATATATGTCGTAACGCTCTTTGTCAAAGAAAGAATAAATTCCTTGTGCAGAGCGGAGTGATACGTCGTGTTCTGAAGAATCGCCACCACAAACGATGGCAATAGTGCGCTTAATGTTGCTCATAGTTATATTTTTACGTTGTTTTTTTCTTGTTTTTCGCTCTGTTCTCATCACTCGTAAAATGGGAACGGGGGCGGCTTTATTCCTCCATTGTGCCGTTGGCATTGCCGTTCACATACACCCTCCACTTCTCTATGAGTGCCTTGAGGTCGTCTGGCCACTCGCTGGTGAAGTCCATCTGCTCACCTGTTACTGGATGAACGAAGCCGAGAGTCTTTGCATGAAGTGCCTGACGCGGGCAAAGCTTGAAGCAGTTCTGGATGAATGCCTTATATGTAGAAGAGCGATTTCCTCTGAGAATCTCCATACCTCCATAGCGCTCGTCGCCGAAAAGAGGATGTCCTATCTGCTTCATGTGGGCACGGATCTGATGTGTCCTGCCTGTCTCGAGGGTGCACTCTATTAGAGTCACATAGCCGAAACGCTCCATCACCTTCCAATGAGTCACGGCAGGTTTGCCTGCTTCTGAGCCAGGAGGGAGCACCGTCATCTTGAGCCTGTCCTTCGGATCGCGAACGATATTGCCCTCTATCCTACCCTCTTCCTCGGTGAAGTGTCCCCAGACGAGAGCGTTATAGGAGCGATGTGTAGTCTTGTTGAAGAACTGCTTGCCTAAAACAGACTTTGCCTCCGGCGTCTTTGCCACCACGAGAAGTCCGCTGGTGTCCTTGTCGATACGATGAACGAGACCTACCTCTGGCGAGTTCGGATCAAACTCAGGCACATCCTTCATGTGCCAAGCCACGGCATTTATCAGCGTTCCGCTAAAGTTTCCTGCTCCAGGATGCACCACCATGCCTGCCTCTTTGTTCACTACCATAAGCTGATCATCCTCAAAAACGATGTTGAGAGGTATCTCCTCTGCATGGATTGTAGTGTCATGCTTTGGACGAGAGAGCATCAAGGTGATGACATCCCCAGGGCGAACCTTATAGTTACTCTTCACAGGACGCTCGTTGACATGGATGAATCCTGCCTCTGCAGCTGCCTGAATGCGATTGCGGGAAGAGTGCTGCATGTGCTCAAAGAGGAACTTATCCACTCTCAGAGGCACCTGACCGGCATCTGCTACGATGCGGAAATGCTCATAGAGCTGTCCTTCCTGAGCCTCATCGTCTTCTGTGACACCACCGTTCTCGATGTCGAGGTCGTCTATATCTTCGTATATTTCCTTATTATTCATCTTCTATTATTTCAAAGTCATCATCGTCTGCGGAGCCTCCACCCACTTCCGACATATCCGGATAGTCATATTCAGGATCCGTGACATAAAGCGAATCATTGGCATCTCGCATACCATTGCCCACCTCAATGATGAGCACATCCTCTATGGAAACCCTTTGTCCGGCAGAGATATTAACGCCACGGCATTTCACTCCATATACCCAATCCTTCTCGCCAGGCACATACTGCGGTTCGCCTAGCTTGAAGCCCATCGACGTAAGCTTTGCCTTCGCCTCGCGATATGAGCAGTTGTCTATGATGTCGGGCAGGGTGAGCGTTGGAGTATCAGAGGCATTCACCGTGAGATAGATATATCTTCCTGACTTTACCATCAGTCCTGCCGCTGGCGACTGCTCCAGTACGGTGCCAGGAGGAAGTGTCTTCACATAGCCAGTATCGGACACCACCGGAACGAAACCCATTTCCTCGAGCAAGTGAACGGCATCTGCCTCCGACATCTTTCTCACATCGGGGATTGCGATAGCCTCACCATGATGAGTGTAGAGGTCGATTCCTACATTCACCCCCACAACGAGAACCAAGGCAAGAATAGCCATTGCCAAGAGGTTGCCCCACAGGTATTTTCCAAACAACTTATTTATGAATTCGGATGTTTTCATTATCTTTTGTCTCAATAGCCGCAGCAAAAACGGCATAATCGGTTACAAAGGTAAGACAAAGCAACGAAATATCAAAACTTTTCACGCTCTTTTTTTATAATATTAATGTTCGCACGCGAAAGAGTTTCCTACTTTCCTCAAAAACACCCTTTCTGCCCTATAATTTGCGTTTGGGCCAAACTCACCTTCTGTTTGGGCCAAACACGACTCCTGTTTCTATGCTTTAGACACCGAGAAGCTAAGCTTTAGGCATCGAGAAGCTAAGCTTCACGAAAAGCATCCCACAGGATACAAAAAAGAAAGGCAGTCACCCGAGATGGGGAACTGCCTACGATTTCTTCTTTTAAGTGGAATATCCTTCTTGTGCAAGCCTCGTTGGGCAACACTCAGAGGATATTACTTACCATGATGCTCGTCACTTACAGTAAGCTTCTTACGGCCATGAGCACGACGAGAAGCAAGTACACGACGACCATTCTTGGTAGCCATACGCGAACGGAAACCATGCTTGTTTACGCGGCGACGGTTGTGGGGCTGAAATGTTCTTTTCATTGTTGTTTTATTATTTTTGTTTTATTAATCTGCGATAGAATTTCTACAAGATTGCCTCATCTCACGCAATTCAGGGTGCAAAATTAGTCATTATTTTCCAAATAAGCAAGAAAAGCATTGAATTTAGCACGTAAAATTAGTAAATTTGTTGGTTTTTAGTCGTTTTTTATGGTTTTTCACTCGTTTTTTGGCAGAAAAATAGTAACTTTGCACCAAAATAAACGATAATACATAATAAAGAAAGACAATGATTAATTCACAAGACGTAAAGAAAGGCGTTGCTGTTCGTATGGACGGCGGCATTTGGGTTTGTATTGACTTCCAGCACCGCAAGCCAGGTAAGGGCAATACAATCATGATTATCAAACTGAAGAATGTAACTGACGGTCGCGTACTTGAGCGTCGCTTCAACATCGGTGAGAAGCTCGAGGACGTACAGATCACACGTCGTCCTTACCAGTATCTCTATAAGGAAGGTGAGGATTATATCTTCATGAATCAGGAGACATACGACCAGACTCCTATCCCTGCAGAGCTCGTAACAGGTGTTGAGTATATGAAGGAGAGCGATATCGTTGAGGTAGTTAGCGATGCTGATACAGAGACTGTTCTCTATGCTGAGATGCCTGTTAAGACCGTTCTTCGCGTTACTCACTCTGAGCCAGGTATCAAGGGTGATACAGCTACTAACACTCTCAAGCCTGCAACTCTCGAGACTGGCGTTGAGATTCGCGTTCCTCTCTTCATCGAGGAAGGTGAGCTCGTTCAGGTTGATACCCGCGACGGTAGCTACCTGCAGCGCGTAAAGGAATAAAACCCCTTCTAACCTCCCCCGCTCAGCCCTTGGATGCTTTTACAAAGCGTAGCGACTAAAAGAAAGGGGAGGGATAAATTGCTGAATACGGAATGAAATATAGTGTAATAGTTCCAGTATATAACAGGCCTGACGAGGTAGATGAACTTCTTGAAAGTCTCTCTCGTCAGGCTTTTCTCGACTTTGAGGTCATCATCGTTGAGGATGGAAGTGCCATACCTTGCAAGACGGTTTGCGAGAAATATGCCCAGAAGCTGAACCTTAAATATTATAACAAGGAGAACTCAGGACCTGGACAGAGCCGCAACTACGGAGTGGAGCGAGCAAATGGCGATTATGTCATCATCCTCGATAGCGATGTAGTATTGCCTGACGGCTATCTGCTTGCCGTGGATAACGAACTGAAGGAGAATCCTTGCGATGCCTTCGGAGGTGCTGATGCGTCGCATCCTTCATTCACTCCTGTGCAGAAGGCTATCTCCTACTCCATGACTTCCTTCTTCACAACGGGTGGAATAAGAGGAAAGAAAACCTCCCCCAACCCCTCCAAAGGAGGGGAGACAGCAGATGCTCCCGTTATTTGGAGTCCAGGTTGGAAACCCTGCAAGACACCCCTCGACCGCTATGAGTGCCGCCACGGCATGAACTACACCCGCATTACGGGTGAGAAGGGTGGAGTAGAGGCCTCGGTGCTCTTCTTCGTACCTCTCAAGACTTGGGCTGAAGTGCAGAAGGTAAGCCTCACCAACAAGACCGCCGAAGTCAAGACGCTGAAGCTCTTCTCCTTCGCTGAGTGGTGCCTCTGGAATGCCGCCACCGACATGGAGAACTTCCAGCGCAACTTCTCGACTGGTGAGGTGGAGATCGACGGCAGCGTCATCTATCACAAGACGGAATACAAGGAGCGCCGCAATCATTACGCCTACTACGCACTGACCAACGCAAAAATCGACGGCTACGACACTGACCGCGAATCGTTCATCGGTCTCTACAATGGTTTCGACGCACCGCAGCAGGTGCTCGAAGGCAAGGCGGGCAACAGCCTCGCCCACGGATGGAGCCCCATCGCCAGCCACTTTGTCGAGGTGACGCTCCTGCCCGGCGAGACAAAGGACTTCATCTTCCTCCTCGGTTACGTGGAGAACGAGCAAGATGAGAAATTCTGCCCCGAAGATCTTGCCCGCAAGCAGAGTGGCGAACTCGTGACGAGCCAGGCGAGCGACGTGACCTTCGTCAACAAGCAAAAGGCGCGCGAAGTCATTGAGCGCTTCTCGACCGTTGAGGCTGTCGATGCTGCCTTTGCCGAACTCCGCCAGATGTGGGACGGCCTCTTGAGTCGCTACGCCGTGAAGAGCACGGACGAGCGTCTCGACCGCATGGTCAACATCTGGAATCAGTACCAGTGTATGATCACCTTCTGCTTCAGCCGCAGCGCTTCCTTCTTTGAGAGCGGCATCGGCCGTGGCATGGGTTTCCGCGACTCCAACCAGGACCTCGCCGGCTTCGTGCATCAGGTGCCCGAGCGTGCCCGCCAGCGCATCATTGATATTGCCTCAACGCAGTTCCCCGACGGTGGTTGCTACCACCAGTACCAGCCCCTCACGAAGCGCGGCAACAACGACATCGGCGGTGGCTTCAACGATGATCCCATGTGGCTCATCTTTGGTACTGTGGCCTACGTCAAGGAGACGGGCGACTTCTCCATCCTCGACGAGATGGTGCCCTGGGACAATGAGCCCGGCACGGAAGTTACCCTGCTGGAGCACCTCCGCATCTCCTTCAACCACGTGGTCGAAAATCTCGGTCCCCACGCGCTGCCCCTCATCGGTCGCGCCGACTGGAACGACTGCCTCAACCTCAACTGCTTCTCCTGGGACCCCAACGAATCGTTCCAGACGACGGAGAACAAGACGGAGGGTTCGAAGGCTGAGAGCCTGATGATTGCTGGCCTCTTCGTCTTCTGCGGCAACCAGTATGCTGAACTCTGCGAACAGCTTGACAAGCAAGAAGAAGCCGCTCGCGCTCGCACGTGTATTAAGAATATGAGTGAAGCGGTGAAGCAGCACGGCTGGGACGGCGAGTGGTACCTCCGTGCCTACGACTTCTTCGGCAATAAGATCGGTAGTCACGAGAACGAGGAAGGCAAGATCTTCATCGAAAGCCAGGGCTGGTGCACGATGGCTGGTATCGGACGCGAAGAAGGCATGGTCGATAAGGCGCTCGATAGTTGCAAGAAGTATCTCGACTCGCCCCACGGCATGGTGCTCAACAATCCTGCCTACACGACCTACCACGTCGAGATGGGAGAAATCAGTAGTTACCCTGCGGGCTACAAGGAGAACGCCGGCATCTTCTGCCACAACAATCCTTGGGTCATCATCGGCGAGGCTCTCGCTGGCCGTGGCGACGATGCGTGGGAACACTACACGAAGATTTGTCCCGCATGGGTCACCGACCAGAAGCTCCACAAAGTGGAGCCTTACGTCTATAGTCAGATGGTAGCTGGTAAGGATGCCGCTGCTCCCGGCGAAGGCAAAAACAGCTGGCTTACCGGTACCGCGGCGTGGAACTGGATCACCATCACGCAGTACATCCTCGGCGTATGGCCTGGCTACAACGGTCTTGAGATTCGTCCCTCGCTCCCCGCAGCGCTCAAGGATTACACAGTTCACCGCGAGTTCCGCGGCGCCACTTACGACATCCATTTCCACCACACAGGAGCTGCCCTCTCCCTGACCATTGACGGCCAGAAGGTGGAAGGCAACGTCATCCCCTTCGCCGAAGGTCATCACGTCGTTGAGGTGGAGTGCTAAACAGATAATTCCTATAATCTTTGTAACAAATGAAATATCTTAAATTGTTTTTTGCTTTCCTTCTTCCGCTGTTTGCTTTTGTTGCATGCGGTGGAGAAGAAGAGGAGCCTGAGGTGCAGGTAAGTCTCGCACCCAACGTGCTGCAGTTTGAGGCTGCAGGCGGTCAGCAGAACGCAGTAGTCAGTGGTGCCACTGCAGAAGAAGTCATCGTGCCCAGCGGTACGTGGTATAGCATCACCAAGGCTGCTGGTGCAGGTAAGTCGTGCACCCTCCGCGTCAAGGTGGAGGCCAGTAAGGACACCAAGGAACGTAGCATTGAAGTGCCTGTAAGTGTGGGCCGTAAGGATCTGACGCTCACTATCAAGCAGGCCGCTTACGTGGAACCTGAGCCTGAGAAACCCGCTGAAATCGAGGTGAATGAAGCCATGCTGGTGAGCCGCGCCATGGGTCTCGGCTGGAACCTCGGCAATCAACTCGATGCCCAAATCACTTGGGACAATAAATACGACACTCCCTATGCTGACGAAACCTGCTGGGGCAACAAACTCTGCACGCAAGCCACGATGGACGGCCTTAAGGCCAAGGGCATTCAGAGTGTGCGCATCCCCGTGACCTGGCAGGGCCATATCGGTCAGGCTCCCGAATATGCCATCGACGAGAAGTGGCTGGAGCGTGTGGCTGAGGTGGCTGGCTATGCCAAAAAGGCAGGACTCAAGGCCATCGTCAACATCCATCACGATGAAGGTGGCGGCGAGACCGACCCCAGAAAAAATGGCTGGCTCGACATCAAGACGCTCGCCTACGACGCCACCGCCAATGCGGAGGTGGAGAAAAAGCTTGCCGCCGTGTGGAAGCAGATAGCCACCCGCTTCAAGGACGAGGGCGACTG
>JAZQOH010000013.1:0-70007 GCA_045627725.1 Prevotella sp.
GCATCATCACTTGTCTTGATGTATCGTCCTTCATGCTCGAACTTGCCATCATACTTCTTAGATGGAGCCTTTCTTGACAAACAACTCAAACCATGGTCAGACACGATAGCCACAGTACACTTATGCTTCTTTGAAATTGAAAGAATATCCTGCATGATACTCTTGATAACCTTCAATTCCTCTTTAAGTGTATCGAAATGTTTATAGCCATGAGAGTCATGACCAAGTTCATCAAGCGCACCATACTTCTTTACGATGTCCCCCTCAAATCGGTTGTGGTGTGTTGATGATGGCAGATATGAACGAGTGATCTGAGAACGAACCACCTTCATGCCAGAGTTTTCCTGACCTATCAAGTATAGGATGTATGAAAGAAACTCTACACCAAGTCCATCTATCCAATATATTACATCAGGACGATAAAGTACATTTGAATTGACTTCTGCCAATACCTCACGAGTTTCTTCAAACTCATAATACCACTTATAGAAGTTAGCTGCTGTATTGTTCTTTGTCTTGATGAAGTCCGAAATCTCGTCCAGATACTTATCTTCCATCTTGGCATGTTTGTATGCCTTGATGTAATCAACAAACCATTGGTTCTCGACTTTGAAGTGTGAAGGTTTGTTTGTATTTATATAGGCTGCATATTCCGGATAGAACTTGCTTACAGCTTCTCCCAGTTTCTTGTGGTTTGGATTGAAAACTGACCATCCCATCAAAAGCTTCTTTTCAAAATCGAATACGCCAGTACATAATTCTATTGCAGAGTTTAGATTTCCCTGTCCTTGGAATATCTCTCTAATACGATCGAACAGCCAATTCTGGTCATCTTCTGTAGTTACCTGTTCAAATAAGTAACGATTCTCTACAATTATGTCACGTCGCTCGGCTGCATATTCAGAGAATTTGTTAGCTTGTATATCGTTGTAGAGAATGCGAGTTGCAATCATACTTATCAGTTGATTCTCATCAGATAGAGAAGCTACAGAGTCAATACATGTACAGATATAAGGATAAAGCTCAGCAAATCCTGTATATTGAACGTAGTTTCTAAGCAACCAGCGATCATAGGTCGATGCGGTTGCATCTGTCCATTCAGCAATTACATCTGCTGCATCAAACTTTACTTTATTAAATGATGTGCGGACGAATGCTTCAAAAGAGAAGTTGTCGAGATTCGTCTTGTCAAGATTCTTAAGCAACTGCTCCCAGAATATCTTTTCGTCTTCATCATACACGAATGGAAAGCGCAGTTCAAGGAATTGCGTCATAAACTCGTAAGCATTAGCAATACGAGTAAAGTTAAAGATATTATCAGGCTTCGAGTATTTGTATTTGGCGGCTATAGGAACCGATGTGCATACTATCCTCTCCTGTGGTGCCTGTTTCTTCCAGAACATCAACCAGTCACGGAGTGAATCCAACTGACATTGTACGGATTCATTCGGCAGCACAAAATCTTTGTACTTTGCAAAGAATACCTCAACTGACTGTGTTTCTGCATCATATCGCCAGATTGGAGCACTCTCTTGAATACGGGCGAAGTGATTGAGGAAGTCAGTAAAACGATTCTGCAAACCAATCAAAGGAATATAGATACGCTTGTTCGGGTTATGAATATCCTCCAACAGCATAATCTCATTGAAGAAGCCTCTAAAGTCATCATCGTTATAGAAACGTACGAC
The DNA here is from genome assembly GCA_045627725.1 of Prevotella sp. Taxonomy (GTDB): domain Bacteria; phylum Bacteroidota; class Bacteroidia; order Bacteroidales; family Bacteroidaceae; genus Prevotella. The sequence continues at coordinate 1,689 of JAZQOH010000013.1, forward strand.
CTCAGAGAATGGAGTAACAAAGGTTGATTTCTTACATGCTTTGATGGCATCTTTCAGAGTGTCCTTTGTAATCCATGTGTCATCTTCGCCAGCATCGATGAGCGTTTCAAGGTCAAGCGTGTCCACACCTATGTTGGTCATGAACTTTGCAAGTTCCTTAAACTCATTGAAATTATTGAGCATAATGAATCTGATAGCATAGCGTTGTGCCAGCATATCACGAGTGTCTTTGTCTCGAATAATTTCCTGAGTCAGCTCACCGAACGAACTGAATATCTTTACTTTTTCTGACGTATCCATTAGCAATTACAATTAACTACCAAGATAATCGATTATAAATGAAGAAATTTCTGGATGGCTTTCAATCATGTCAAGAACTACTTTCTGCCACATCATGCTTGGCATAGTTTGTCCTTTGACAAGGTTCTTTGCCTTTTTAATGTCATCTTCAGAGGCAGGAGGTATTGTTCCTCCATCTTGACCACCTGCAGAACCTCCTTGCTGACCACCACCTTGCTGTCCACCTTGTGAACCGCCCTGTTGACCACCACCAGAATTACCGCCTGAGTTTCCTCCACCTTGCTGTTCCTCAATCTTACTGATATAGAAATTAAGGACACAACTCTTAACGTCCTCTTCTCTGCGGAAAGCAATTTCTGACTGTAAGTGCGACAACTCCTCTTCAAGCTCATCCCACCATTCAGGTTTTATATCTTTAACTGTGTTGATGAAATTGACAAAACCTTCACGATAGTTTGCTGCTTTTGCAAGGAGTTTATACAAGTCTATCTGGTCATTCTTAATCTCATGGAGCAATTCCTTAATCTTTGCCAACTGGTAGCTATCCTGATTAAAGAGATTGATGAGATCGCTGATTGCCTTCTTGCAGTTTGGCTTAGTCTTGATTTCTTCACAATAAAGCAAAGACCATAATGGGTACTTGGCTATCTGCTTGCAGAACTCAGTAATACACCATTTAGCGTATGTAAGACTCTTGAGGTCTGACATACTTACACCCTTTACTACACTAAGATTGAAAACCTCGCCGAGAATGCTTGTAAGGTTACGCTCTTCTACAGAACCGAAGCGAAGCAGAAGTTTGTTGCTTGTCTCGCTCGAACCATTATCCCACATCTTCAAGAGAATCTCAATCATATCGTTGAGCTTCTCGTCACCGACAGGCTGTGAGGTGCTTGGATTGAAGAGGTCATCCTTGTGTTTACGGAGTGCATAACCAAGTATAGCATAGTTTGCAGGATTAGCAAACATGCCGTATGGTGGACGCATGAGTGGGACAAGTATATCACTCAGCGAGAATCGATCAGCATACTTCTTCTTGGCAGCTTCTACAAGTAGATCAACTTCTTTACAGATAGTGTTGAGCCATGAGTTACCATTTGATGCTGCATCGGTCAACTCGCAGGTATCGTTAATAAGGTTGTTCTCGCCCTCCATGAAGATAAGCTTTGTAGGACGTACTGAACCTCCAAAGTTAAGCAGTTCGTCACGAGTGCGCTTCTGGAGCATCTGGAGTGATAGAGCCTTGAAGTTCTTGTTGGCAAAATATGTCATGGCTTCATTCTGGAGAGCCTTGACACTTTCCATACCGGCAGGGAAAATTTGTGCGCTGAACTTCTTGTTGATTACATTATAAATGTTGCTGAAGATACCATCGCTTGAACGCTTGCCATTGAAGTACATAGCGTATGTACCACCGTTCATGCGGTTCTTCCACTTTACTACATACTCCTTGGCTGCATTCTCAAACTGACTGGCATCATCAGTGTTGAAATGCGAACGGCTAACATTTGCCTGTGCAACAGCATCTACGAACTGGTTCTGTGCCGTTGGAGTGAATACCTCGTTAGGAATGATGAACATAGTGTCCTCAAACTCCTCAGAGAAGCCCTTAACTCGGTTCTCCATGATGTCACGTGATTCGTCTGTAATAGAGAAGAACAGAACGATATGCAGATAGTTTGGCTTTTCGCGAGTGTACTTGTTCAACTTACTGCGAAGTACTGCCTCTGCTTCCTCACATGCATAAAGCTGTGGCTCACACTTACGCATTAGGCGATCACCAACAAGGAAGATTCTTTCAATCTCCTGCTTGCTCTTATCGTTATATTTCAGATAATCAACAGCTGTTTTGAATTGAGTGCGAACAGCATTCTTCTCTTTGGTAATCTCGGCAGGATTGTATGATGACACAGAAATCTTGAACTCTCCAAAGATGTCACGAGCAATAATCTTACTCTCATCAAGCCAGTTCAGGATAGCATCCATCTTGCTTGCGCATCGGTCACCCGAGAAGATATACTTCAAGTTCTTATCGTTAGGAGCATACTTCTCAGGAGAACTCTTGAACTTGACGCTAAGAGCATTCAGCAATAGAATAACCTTGAAAACTCGCATGTAGTCATCGCCCATATTGTGAACATCCTTGCCTCTTGAAGAATAGAGTGAGGTGAATGCAGAGCATAGTGGTTCATTTTCAAACTCAGAATAGAAGAAGTCCCAGAGCCAATCGGCAGTAAGCATCATCTTCTGGTCGTAGTTAGTTGGCTCGTTGATGAACTGCTTGAAACCATTCTGCTCATCATTCATGAACTTCAGTACACTACGGTTTGCTGAGCCCATGATGTTTGCCATCTTAGAGCAAAGGAATGCTGTATAAGGATGGAGTGGGAAGAGGTTCTGAATATGATCCTTCTCCTCCGTATTATTGCTTTCGCAGAGGTAATCGTAGAGATTCTGGTCTATCTTCTCCTTAACACCCCATGAAGCAATAGCCAGTTTCTGTGCATCTGGAATATTGAAGGTGTGGCGCAAAATCAGATAAGTTGATATTTCGTCCATCTGATAGTCAACACTATCATAGCGGTCACTCATTTTGGTGATGTCCTTTCCCTTTGCGTCAAGGCTTGAACTTTCGGTACGATGCGAGATAAGGTACAGGAAGACGTTATTGTTCTGTGATTTCTCAGCAATATTCTGAAGCACGTTGATTCGGTCACTCTTCAAGGTGTCCATAACGCTGGTGAACTCATCCCAGAAAATAATCAAGCCATTGGCAATACCAGCTTCTTCGATAGCCTTTTCAACTTCTACGAGCCAATCGCTGATGCTGTCACTTGTCAGATAAGTCTTATCAGCGGCAAGAGCCTCTTCGAGGTGCATGAATACATCGATGTCATTACCCTTAAGTTTTGCAATCAGCTTGTCATAGTTTGGAGCCTCTGAAGCCAACTCATCATTGTTTTCAAGAAGTTCAGGAATACGTGACTGATGGCCTTCTACCCATTTGATAGCTTCATCAAAGTCAGAACGAACAATAAGATCGGGATAACCTGCAGCTACCAAGGCTTTCTTTGTTTCACGCTGTATAGAGAGCGAAAAACGAGGAATGTTGTATGCACCCTCTACACCTTTTAGAACAACAGGGAAGTAACGTTTCTGCTTTCTGATAGCAGTCAGTTGTGCTCTGGTAGCATCGTTAGGTATGTTCTGAATGTATGAGTCAATTTCAGTAGCATCATCACAAAGAAGGTGACGTACCACACTACTTGCATGGCTCTTACCAGTACCGAATGTACCACGTACCCACATGGAGCGACGCTTACTGATTTCGGTAGAGGTTATAGCTGTGATACTGCGTTGCAGCAGATCGCAGAATTGTTTGGTTGGGATGAAGGTGCGCCACATGTCTGGCGTTTCATCCGTCATATCATAAACTGGCAGGAAATCCTGCATTTTGATATAGTCAGAATACTTTGTAGCCATAGTTGTATTTGCTTAAAGCATCATTTTAAGTATGTCGATAGATTTTAGGTCATCACGAAGGATGATGTTGTCCAAGCCCATGTTCAACTCAGCACGGAGTACATGGTTGCTCTCCTCCTGAAGAGAAAGGAGAAGACGCTCAAAAGTATCTTTGTTGATACCGAACTGGCGGTAGATACCTTCCTTTTGATTGTCGTCGTAGAACTCAGAAACGGTCAAAGAGTAACGCTTCTGACGCTCTGCGTAACGGAAAAGCGAGTATGCTACGGCACAAAGGGAAATCTCTGTGTGAGCGTTACGAGTAAGCATAACCTTATTCTTCTCTTTTGAAAGAACTCCAACAGGGATTGAAGAACCAAGTGGACTTTCCTTGAATGTATTCAGAAGAGAATTGAATGGGTTGCGAAGAGTTCTATCCTTTAAATCTGGATATGAGTCCTGGAGGATAATATCCATTTCGTCACGAGAATATGCACGATTGAAATCAATTGAACCTTGGAACCAAGTACAGATTTCTGAATTTTCGCATAAGCCAATGAAAATAACCTCCCATACAGTTTGTGGCCTTGATTGGTATGCCTTTGCCATATACAAACCTTCTTCAGTTATATTCTTGCCGTCTTGATTCAAAATGTAAGCCTCACGAAGCCAGTTAATGAATGGAGGAACTTGATATTTTGGATTCAAACCATGGTCATTATTGTCAAAGAATGTTTCATAGGTATCGAAATACTTTTCTACCCAATGAGAGCGCATGCCCATTCCATCGCGGTATCGATCTATGCTTGATTTAGATTTGCTAGACATAATATTTATCTTATTATTTAATACGTTAACATCAGAGGTGCATATGGAGTGAGCAACATAGCAGCCTTTATCGTGGAATTCTATGCACTTTAAGCAATGAATACATTTGCTCTTATCTACAGAAACAATTGGAAGTACGCTTAATGCACCAGTCGGACACTCAACCTCACAAACTTCGCAATGTTCACAATATGTCGTTTTATATAATATTCTCTTAATATGACCTATAAAGATTACATCTTTGGGGTCTACATTGTCAATAAAAAGACTAAGAGTTTCATTGTCTTCAATTACAGAGAATTTGTAAATCTGATTTTTGTATTTTAGACTTCCTGTAGTTTTGTTCGCATCATTGCTAAAGCTAATGTCACCCAACACACGCATCCACATAAAAAGATTTTCTTGCGGTGCAGTTATTGTTGCTCTAAATTCCGGTGCTGTTGAAATAATACTCAAACTTGCTTTACTGTCATTATATCTACCTCCAGCACGAACTTTCCATTTGCCCAGCTTAATATAGTTTTCAACTCCACTAACATTATTACGCACTAAGCCTTCTCTGATTTTTTCAATAAAAGGAGCAATCGTTTCGGGGTAAAGTTTTCCACACAAATCTTCACTCCAACCAGAAGAATACGGGCAGATTACACATCCAACTCTTGAAAGTCCTCTTCTGTATGCGTCATTTATTGGTAGATTGTGGAGTAATAGATAAAGGTAAACTTCTATTGCGCTCCATTCTATTATAGGTCGGATGTTAATCATATTATTATGCTTAACATTTTTTCCAATACGAGAACGAGATGCACGACTAACGCTTTCCTCTGCTCTTACGCCATCAAAAAGCATAGCCTTTGGTTGTTTATCCAATCCAGTTACTTCTTTTAATAATCGACTTAATGGTGCAGATTTCATTATAGCACAACACCAACGATGTATACGACTGGGTGTACCAAGCTTATCCCAATAATTTATAACATCTTCATGATTTTTTGCAATATAAAATCTCAAGTCCGGATACTTTTCTTGATAAAACTCTTTTGTTTTATCATAAAGTTCTAACGATGGTGGTAATTCATATCCCGTGTCAGAATAAACAACAATAAAATCATCAGAAGGTATAACCCTTGATACTAAGTCCAAAACAACTTGGGAATCCTTTCCTCCACTAAACGATGCCACGAATACATCCGTTCTAGTAGATAGAATAGGAGCCTTACCTAACTCCTCAGCCTTACTCAAAGGCATAACATCAAAGCTGTCGCAATCTTCTTTGATTACAACATGCTCTTCTTTGGTCTTCTTTTCAAGGTTGCTTGCCAGACGCTGGAAATCAAGGTCTGGGTTGTTTTGAGAAACTTCGCGGATGTTCTTGTATCTGCGGTATGTTTGGTTAATGAAGTCCATTGCCTCATGCTCGATGATGAACATGGTGTCTTCATTACGTGAACGGAGGCGCTCCATGTCAACAGGTTGCAGAATCAACGACTCGAACCCCTCCTGCTGTATAACGGTTGGCGCATCAAAGACATTGCCGCCCTTTACTTCAAGGACAAACTGACCTTTGTAGAAATAACGACGATCACAAGCCCACATCAATGGTTCCTCAACGTGAGGGTATATCCATCCCTTCTTGTTGAGTCCGAGAAGATCGAGTTCCTCCCAGAACACCGGACGAGGAGCAACATTCAGCGCATCCCCCTTCGATGACATTGTGAGTCGAACGCCATTATGTTCGGGATCCCATATTACTTTGAACATATCTTATTACTGTTTCGTTATTCAAACTTATTAGTGTGGATCATCCACAAAAGATTACGACTCCAGTAATCAGAATGTATTGTCTTATATTAATCCCATATAGAAAAAGAAACGTGGAGCCAGCTCCTGTCGCTCGTTCCACGATTCAAAGGCCTTCGCATTGCCCAGTCAGTCGAAACGAGCAACGCGGATCAGCCCCACGAAAGGTTTATATACAATGATGCTCGCTGACGATTGGGTACAATTATGGCTGTACATCATCAACGAGGCGTATATTTGCATACACCTTACAAGGGGCATTTCCCGTTGCTTTGTTCTTGACTGACTGTTTGAAGTTGCGAAGTTCTTGAATCGTCAAAACCAAAGCGTCCAGAAAACGCCTTTTTCATTATGTTCTTCCTTGCCCACCGGCAAGTGGTCACACGAGGCAACCATTCATTTGCTCAAACAGTTTTGCGCCATGATGAGCGTTGGGCGTGTATGTTATGCGGAGTTACGCCGTCTAATTGTTTCTTCGATTTACGATTTATTAGTTCTCGTCATCATCCTTTTCTTCGGGCAATGAGTCCCAGCGGTCAGCAGGTGGGAGGTAATCGGTGGCTTTCTCACGTGAGATGATGCTGTGGCCAAGTTGCTCTTCGAGATTGAGTCGTGCGGCTTCGGCTGCCTTGCCTCCAGCTTTGGCGAGCTGAGCACTGGCGTTGTAACCATGAGGATTCTTTTCCTTGTGGAGTTCTGCAGTAGCTGACTCTGCAAACATATTAAGGGCGAGCTCGAGGTTCGTCATATTATCGCGAAGACTTTCCTTCTTCAGACCTTTGAACTGCTTGTATTGCTTCGTTGTCTTGCCACTCCAGGCACGGGTAATGATGTCGGTGAGCGAGGCGTACTGTTGACCTTCCTTCACTCCGGCTTTGTCCCATTGGTCGGTGAGGTCTTTGCGTATCTCGATGGATTTGATGCGACGCTTGATCCACGCGTCACTATACCCCAGACGTTTGTAGTCAGCAACAGCTTGGTCAATGCTTCTCTCAGGATCCTGCATCTGATTGAGTCGCTCGGCAGCAACCTGAGCCATCCATTGTTTGAATGGTTCGGCTTTTGGGGAAGGGATGGATTGGATGATACGGAATATTCCTTTAATATCAGCTGCTTGCGTTCTATAACTCTTACCGTCAGAAGCCGTCATTCGAGTTAGGGTACAAATTGTACCCCAACTGGCGTTGAGCTCAGGGTCACGCGCTCGCATTTTCTTGATATACTGCTTGGGGTCAGCACTATCAGTCAGAACCTCTACCACATCAACGACAGAGAAGAACCATTCTTCCTTCTCATCGTCCCATACGGTACGTACCTTCTTTTCCTCAAAGAGTTGTATCTGTTCTTTCTGACTCATAGACCTATAACTATCCTTCCAATATATTTGTCTTTATTTTGACTGTCACTTATTGCGCATTATGCGCGCATACGTGTACAATTTCGTGCAAAGTTACTAAAATTTGAGCGAAAAATCGCCAAAATAGCGTTAAAAGTTTGTGTAAACCGAAATATTGACTTAAATTACGCTCGATCAGAACCTTCGAATTGCATTTCAGGTACATTACAGACAAAAAGGGAAAGAAGTGACAACAAAAAGAAACGAAGGTTGACAGTTACTTATGCCACTGCCAACCTCCTTCTCTTAATCGCGTTTCCGCACCCATGCAAACGTAATGATTGTTATTAAGTTAAAGCAGACAAATGCTCCACATACAATCCAAATGAATTGTGTCAGCATTTCATTGCGTATTCTGTATAAGTTCAGCAATATCAATAATGCGAATCCAACAACCAGTATGATTAGACTTAGGCAAAGTACATAACATGCAGACGTTGGTATTTGCACTCTCTCGGTTTGATAAGTCATGCGAGCAACAATCTTTCTGCTTTTGGCTTCCAAATCGTTACAGATGCGCTTGATTATCGCTGAACCTTGCTCCTCAATATAAGCTTTCGCTTCCTGAGTGACATTGACTTGGTTCGCTTGCTTCAACTGCGTAATCTTACTGCTGAAATCGGAGTTTAGGATGTTCAGCCCTTCGCATAGAGCCGAACATTCCCCTTTCAAAGACTCCAATTCCTTTCGAACTTCTGTGAGTTCATTGATTGCAGAATTGAACTGTTCGGATTTTTCTTCCTGTTCAAGCGCAAATTCTGCATCTTCGATATTGAATCCTTCCATCGTTAATATTTTCTTGATGTTGATTTACTCTTCTTCGGACGAATACCATTGGCAAGTGCGATTGCACGTCTTGCCCAACGCTCATCATCCTCATCCTTTTTTCGTCCCCAACCAGAGGAAGACTGTCCACCACCGCCACCTCCTGAATTTTGTGCCTGCGCCATGAGACCTGCATAGATTCCGGCAAAGATAGCACTCGCTAATCCAATGTGGATGTCAATATCCTCAAAGTAGCGATAATCGTACTCATCCTCAACCATCTGAATGAACTTGTCTGGTAGGAATCGACAGTATTCAATACCATCATAATAGAACCGGTAGAAGCTGCATCCATGTTGTGGCAAGAGGTAGTTCCCAATTGGTTTTGATGGTTGTTGCTTAGTTGGATTCTGTGTTGAAGATGTCACAGTTGGTTTCTTTGGAGTTGCAGCTGGTCTTTCTGTTTTACCAACGTACTGCATTTTTGTAGGAGTGTTCTTTGTGGATGCTTCCTTTTCTCTACGTTTCTGATCTTCCTCGGCATGTAGTTTCTTCCATGTTGAAGGAAGGTTGGGGATAGTATAGTGTCTGCCGTCAAGTTCAGAGCCCTTGTATTTTGCATGACCATTCATGATGGCATAGCCAGTATTTCCTTCCTTGACAGAAACGGAATAGCCTCGTTTCTCTATCTCTGCGATATACTTATCAAATGAATATGTGTCCATTTTCATAAGAATCTGTCTGCACATATTGCTGACCTCTACAACGTTCTCTTTGTGGACTTGTGCCGCTGTTTTCCAACCACGTTTAATGGCAACACGTTCTGCTGCCCACTGAGCACGTTCATGAATCATGTGGTCATTGTTGGTGTTATCGTTTTCGTCAACCCGACAGACTCCCATATGCAGATGATGCACACCACTTTTTGATTCCTTGTGCAGAAAAGAAACACGTTTGCTGCCAGATATGTTAGTCTTCTCTGACCACAACTTTCCCGTTTTAGGACACCGTAACTCAATATCGTCAAACTCTGCTGTGAAGTCGTCTTCGAGACGAGCCCAATCTTGTAATGAGAAATCCTTGGTATATTCTGGTGGCGGGCTAAACACGATCTCAATCGCATACTTCTTCATTCCGGGATGACCACGGCAACGATTCTTGAAAGCGTTCTCCAGAGCGGTTCCATCAAGTTGCGGTTGAAGGAAATGACTTTGAACGAAGTAGATTTTCTCGGGATGCTTTTTGTTTTTCGATTCCCCATCCATGTAGTCCATGTATTTGCCACCATGACCTATTGAACGTGCCATTGCAATCATACTTCACCCTCCTTTTCGTTATCATCTTCTTTGCCAAGACGGCTCGGATTTGGCTTGCGAACCGCTTCAAGAAAAGCGAGTAATCTGTTGCCAATTTTACCCAAGTCTTTTACCCAAGCAAGAAGAAAAGAGTATTGACGAAGAAGTGCTTTGCGCTCTTCTGGCGACAAGGCTCCAAGTGCATTTTTGTAGTGATAGATGTCGGAACGGCACCCATCAAGATTCTCTAACAACTCCTCTTGGCGAGGTGTAAGTCTTGTCTTCGGACGGAAGTTTAGAGCTCTGGCACGAATGTATGTGCTCACATCTCTGAATCCGCATTTTGTGGCAAGTTCTAGGATGTGCTCCTTCTCCTTTTGTGAGACACGGATTGTAATACTGCTGTTCATAGCAGGAACTGCAGTATCTGAAACATTCTTGTTATTCTGCATGATCAGTTATATGCTTATAGAGGTTAAGGTGCGAGTTTAGGAGCGCCGTTGAAGTCTGCCGACAATCCCCAATGGATGTGGGCAGCGAGAGCGCCTGGTCTTTCTTTCTGACGAAGTAGAATGTAAGACAAAGGCATATCTCGATAGATAAAAACGTTTCGGTTATAGGTGCAAGCACCGTCGAAACCCTTTAGGGTACGAATACTAGTAACGGAACTCTTTGCATCGCACAATTACCAATGGTTATTGACTCTGATTAAAAGAGGGAAAAAGAATCGGAGTGGATGTGGCTGCCACTGTGTAGCAAATGTGGAAAGCAACATTGTTTTGCAGTAGCAGAACCACACGCCACTCGGATTCAATCTTCAAACCCAGCAACAGTGTGTCTATGTGGCATTATGATGTCAGAAAATAGACTCTCTGTTGAAAGGCGATAGTACTCTTTAACCGAAGAGTTTCTGCTTAAGGTCTGCAAGAATAGCAGATCTGTAAGGGAGTACCAATTCGTGACAAAGAGGATTATGACCTGCGTATAGGTTCATCTTCATTGGCATGGGATTCAACACCATTTTGGTAACGGGTACGTTGTCTCCAATGACAGTTACATAATGGTCACACAACTCGTCAATAACAACAAACACCTCGCCAGCATTCTGACAAACATTTTCGATGTTGCGCAAGTCAATATTGTAACCACCCTCGTCAAGTACAGAAGCAAGGATGTGATAGGAGTGCCTGCCGTCATCGAGCAGATTACATGTAACAACGAACTGATCGAAGGTGATACCTTCCTCAGCCAGAATATTGATGAAATCATAGATGAAACGATAACGATCCTCGTAGATGTCACAGTCATCTTCCTCGTTTTCGAACTCCAGACGGATGTCAACCATGCTGTCTTCGATGTCAGAACGCATGTTTGCACGCTTTGTGAGGTCTTCCTTGCAGGTTATGAACTCTGCTCCGATAACCTCGCAGCCACCAATTGCCTCATTTGCGGTAATCAAACCAGGGTAGATTCCACAGAAAGAAAAAATAATTTTCATATAAGTAAATGAATATTAAGTTGATAAATTGAAATAAACACGTTAGATTTATGCCGAAAGTATAATTGGTAAGGAGGTGGTCTTATTCTAGTTCGCGAGTCATCTTCGATGAGTTCTAGCTGAAGGCAATCTCGCAAAATTTTAAGGCATGGATTCCGCTTACACATATCGTGAAAGATCATGTGTTTGGTAGGTTCCATGAGCAGATAATCCACAATGTCAAGACCATTTGTTTTCTGCTCCTCGGTCGCATGTCGTTCCAGATATGAACTGATGCGAACCGACTTACAAACTGGTTGAAGAAGTGGTATCTTGCTTTTCCAAACATTGTATGCTCCAAGGTCAGGGAAGAGTATAACATCTCTACCTTTGAGGACTTGTAAAGCCTTTTCATTGAAACATCCTTGCATACCTCCTGTAGCTAACCAAAGGTACTCTGGAACGAACTTTGAAGCAATCAATGCTGACTTTTCACTTTCCACCAACATTACGGTTCTGTCTGTATGTAGAGGAAGCAGGTGCTCGCCAAAAAGGCATTGTTGTAAGTGAAAATTCTGCAACTTTAACTCGCTATGTACCCAGTTGACACGGGCTCCGTATCGTTCATCCTTCACCCGGTGACCAGTCTCAGGATTGTAAAGCATTATCTTTCCAGAGCGCACGTTGTTGTCTTTGTCAACCTGCCAATACACCGTTGAACCTCCCCATTTCTTGGATGTGCCAACATTGTAGCGTTGGCAAATACCCATCGCTGACTTATCGCCAAAGACGTATGTCAGGAAGATAAATAGCGGATTGATACAGTATTGTTGGAAAGTTCTATTCATAATATTGTTATCTATGTAATCAGGTTTTGGTTCTGGCTTGACAATACGTGGTGTTCTCGGTTGGAGCTCCTTTTCCCAGTCAGACTTTTCAAGTATATCGGGATGATCGTGAAAGAAGTCTGCAGGTGAGTAGTGGTAACCACACCGATTCTTATGGTCGCATATACCGACCTCTTCAGGGAAGGTTATCTCTTCATCATCGTCCACATATGGCGTGAAACACCTCCGACTGCCACAAGAAGGACACGTCAGTTTGCGACGAGGTTTCGTGTTGTCAAGATGAAAACGATATTGTTCCATAGTTGTTGAAGACATTAATAACCGTTGTCCTTTTTGTCCCTTTGTCCCTTTTCAAAGTGACAAAAGGACGATAGTGACAAGGGACATTGGGGTTGTTAAACATTGTGCCTATAGCGTCCGTGTTCGATTCTTTCAAAAATGCCTTTCTCCGACAAATCCTTTAGCCAACGCTTGACAGTTCGTTCGTTAATGTCGAGCTGCTGTCCTATTTGTTGCGCGTCTGAGGCAGAGAAATCTCCAATACACAGGCTGACAAACTGGGACTTTTTTGAATTGTTGACGTTGTTCATACCAATGGCTTGTTTGAAATATTCGTAAGATTCTTCGTAGTACTCGTTCGCTAATATTGCCGATTCGACAGACACAATGTCCACGGCATCCTTATCCGCTTCGCCACATACATGACGTAAAATCTGTATGATGAGTGCAAGTTTTGCAGTGATAAGGCATCGTTTCATTTCGCGAGTTTCAACCTTCGTCTCATCGTTTACGGCATTAACGGATGATATGATGGAGTTTTGCCAGGCAAAGAAACGAGTTTTTGCATCCGGAGTGAAACTTAGTACTTTTTGTTGGTCATCTTGCTTGATTTTGTAAATCTTATTTATAATTGTATCCCAGTCTTTTTGAGCTTTCGCTGACTGTTCTAAGGTTGTTTCATCCTCTTCTACCCAGGGCGCAATGGTTGAGTCTTGTGGATGAATGAAGATTACTCGATCAAGGAAACCGTTGTTCATCCACTTGTCACTGAGCTGACTCAAAAGCGCAGTTTGAGTAGTACCAATGATGTTGATACACGGCATTTTGATAAAGATTGGTGTGTCGCTACTGCGCCTGATTACATTTAGCTGACCACCGCTGAAAGCTGTAAGCAGCACTTCAATGAGATTACTTTTGTTATATCGGTCGGCAGAGTAAATCAAACCTATTATCTCGTCACACACTGCTGTTACACCATCGAGGTTGCAGAAGTGGGCTTGTAACAAAGCTTCCACTGTAAAGTCGGAAACAACCGTTTGGATCAGCACTGGCTTTTCAAGTGCAGTCTTTCCTTCTTTTGGCGAAGCGTCATATAGTTTCTTCTCGTCCAGATATTGGCGAAGTCTCTCCTCGTCAATCTTTCTAATTGGATGATATGCAGCTTCAATAGGAGGAGTCTTACCCAACCCTGGTTTTCCAAACAGAACAATGTAAAGAGCTGGATTTGTTGTCCAAAGTCCTTTGATTCTCAATCGAAAAGAATTGCCAATAGCAGTAGCTGCCGCTGATAACAATGACGTGATAAAAAAATCAGGCACATAATTCTCATAGCGGTGAAATGCTAAGACTATAGATTGTATCTGTGTTGGCATGATTCCAATGAGAACATCGTTCTTGCCTATGTTAAGACCCTCCTTGCGGATATTGTTTATTATCTCTTCTCGTGTCATAACTATCTCCTTGAACCTCTACCACCCGTCTTTATGTTAGCAAGTTCCAATGCCTTGTCAGCATCGATTATGATCTTGCGCCCAATTTGAGTGATGGCGCCATCGATCTTACCTGACTTTTTGATTCGGTTAGCAGTTGCCTTACTGCATCCTAAAAGTCTTGCCAGACCCTCAATGCCATAAACATACCTCTTGCCGTCATTACCAATGTTGACGGCTTCACATACTTGTCCGACCTCACGTGTCTCGTCTTTTTCCTTAGTTGCTTCGATTACCTCAAGGAGCTCACGTACAGTCAATAGTGCTATTGGCTTGTCTAAATTTGAATCTGTCATATTATATAAGGTGTTAGTGAACGACTATGTCTTGCGACGTTTCTGAATTCGTCGGCAAAGGTACAGTGTTTATTAGGTGGCAACAAGTGGCACTTCGTGGCACTATCAAAAAAGTTCAAAGCGACTGAAAATCAGACTCTAAGAGACTCTATAATACTGAATGCGTGGGGTATGTATAAGTGTGGCACTTATACCCATCGATTTGTATTAATAGTGTCATGGCTTCTATGGCAAAATCGATGTTTTTTCTATGGTAAAAGGCCCATAAAACAAAAGACGTGGAAAAAAGTGCCACCTTTTTCCACGTCCTCAAAATAGGAATGCTTTAGTTATGATTTGTACTTGCGTATAATTCTGTTTACTGCTTCTGCAAATTCCTTCGCTTTACTCTTTGAATCACCAGATTCTACCTCTTTATATTTCTTACCATAGCTATTCTTGTCAAGATGAAGTGTATCAAGAAAATCATCTGTCCAAGACGAGCGTCTAACATCATCAAGCAGCTCACCGAGCCTGTATATCAAATAATATACTCGCTGCTTCTCCTGCTTTTTTATAGTCATTTCTGCACCAGTTCCACGAAGATTAAAGGCATTGTAGAATGCTTCAAAATCGAGTTGCGTAAATTGTTCTCCGTTGCATAACCTGTACACAGACGATATTATTTCTTCTGAAAAATAGGGTTCTACTGCATTTCTTATACTTTCTAATTCTTCATCAGTATCGGCTGGGTAATAAGCCTTCATATCACCAGGCTCTCCAATATACTTATTGATGATATTTTCTTGTTGCTGAAGATGGTAGACGAACAACTTGAAATCAAACAATATTACACGAGCAATTGATGTGAGTTCTTCTGTTTCTTTGATTTTCTTAGTTAACGAATCGTAATATTCCTCTACAGAATCAAGGTAACGCTTGTGGCATTGTGACAACGCCTCTAGCATCCTTTGTAAATTGCTATATACAAGTTTTTCACCATCATACTCTAGCTTCTTAATGTGTTCGCTGCAATCTTTCAAGTGCATAGAGGCTCCGGCACTATAGCGCTCAATTTCTGTTTTGCTTGACATATAAGCCAGCTTAAACAAATCTTGCTGAGTGTACGAGTCATAAAATTCATTCCATTTACTATAGAATGTGATAATCTTAAGCATCTCTGCTCTGAGCCTTTGCAAAAACATCCTTGTGGTTGCCTCACCTTGCCTATTCAGATAATCAAGTATTTCACCCTCAAAATCATATTCATGGTTTCTTCTCCACAAATATTTTGTGTAGTAAGAGTAGATGTACTCTATACTATGCCATGAAACACGATCCTGTTTCTTTATGTCAATGAACTCATATGTTGCTTTTTGGAGCATCCGTAATTGTTGTGTCAGCGGCTCCTGAGACTCTTTTTCTTTAGGAAATGTCATATTTGTAACAATATAAAGCGGTTAATCAATAATGCTAAGAGGCTATACTTCCTTAATCTTGAGCAGGTCAAACGCCCAATC
This sequence comes from Prevotella sp., assembly GCA_045627725.1. Taxonomy (GTDB): domain Bacteria; phylum Bacteroidota; class Bacteroidia; order Bacteroidales; family Bacteroidaceae; genus Prevotella. The sequence goes on from JAZQOH010000013.1 coordinate 17,424, forward strand.
AATAAGAGGGGAAGGACAACTCAGCAAGTTGCCGTTGAACTGCAAGTTGAGCATCGAAAAACGACAGCGATAGTTTGGCGCGTACTTGTCATTGTAAACACCAATACTTCTGCCTGAGATATTTCCCTCAGCCTTAACCTCGATAGGGATGATCTCTGTGTCAGTCTGCACAACAAATTCAACCTCGGACTTACTTTGTGAACTCCAATAACTTGGTATGTCATCAGCAATGGTGACGAGCGACTGCAATGCTGCATTCTCTGCCAAAGCTCCTTTGAACTCCACATAGTTAGACGTAGGACTAGCAATGATGTCTGCAGGTAATTTGGCGAGACGGCGCAAAAGACCTGTATCACAAGCATAAATCTTAAATGCATCGATCTCCTGATAGGCAGTCAATGGCATTCCTGGCTTCGAGATATTGTAAATTTGGTAAATCATGCCAGCATCCTTCAACCATTCAAGAGCATCTTCATAATCCTTTGAACGTGCACCCGTACGGATTACCTTATACAAAAACTTGCGGTTCTCTTTCGCCAATTGTGCTGGCAAAGAGTGCCAAAGCAGACGGATGCGTGTTATTTCACGCGGTTCGGCATACTTGGCAAAGTCAAGTTCGTAAAGGTCGAGGATGTCCTGAAGTGCTTTATCGACACTCGCCATACCTGCACCATCAAGCAGAGTAGAAGCTGCTTCTGGCATACCACCACAAACCATGAAACGCTTGTACTCAACCTTCAGTTTGTTGAGTACAATCTCCGGCAGATGCTTGATCTCATCTAAGCCGTCTGCATACTCATAGAGTTTAGGATCGGCAGCACGCAGGAACTCTCGGAATGTAAGAGGGTACATTCGGAATACATTCACCTTGCCAACAGGCATCTTCATGTGTTTCTTCTTGACTGCAACACCAAGCAAACTACCTGCAGCAATGATGTGGTAATCGGGAGCATTCTCGCAGTAATACTTCAAACTGTTCAGGGCTTCCTCACACTCCTGTATTTCATCAAAGATGATAAGCGTCTTCTCTGGCAACAGGGGAACGTCACAGAACAGCTCCAATTCCTTGATGATACGATGTGGATCTTTTGTCGTCTGGAAAACAGATGCCAGTTCCTGCTGTTCATCAAAGTCGAACTTGACATAATGCTCGTAGCATTGTCTGCCAAATTCCTCCATCACCCAAGTCTTACCAATCTGGCGAGCACCTTTGATTAGGATTGGCTTCCTGTCAGCCGAGGTTTTCCACTTCTTGAAAGCCTCAAGTATGTCTCGTGTAATTATCATAGATATACGCTATTTTACCATGTTAAGTTCCGAAAAGTGTATCAAAACAACACTAATCGGAAGTTGTGACTGCAAAATTACACTTTTTTCTTCTATTACCAAAGTTTCTTGAAGAGATTTAACACATTAATATATATAACGCGCGTAATAATGGCGAAATGCACTGTGGAAAGTGCATTTTATGAGACGATGTACACCTTTTATAGTGCGTCTTGCAATTAAGAATGATTGCTCGTAGTTGGCTGACCTGCGCAACGGATGTTTAGCGTTCGTGATTATCGCTGCAAAAGTACCAACAAGCATGTGTCTGTGAAAGAAAAGAAAAATCCCCTTGCTAAAAGGCAAACCTTTAACAAGGGGAAAAGTTGCTATCGAGAATTTTAATTAATCCCAAGTAAGAATGGCTGATTCTTCAAGAACTTTGTCTATAGGAACTCCATCAATCATAAGCTCTGCCCAGATACGAGTGGGGTCATCAAAAGTGGCCAGGACTTCACCTGCTGAAGCCGTATTTGGACCTGTCTGTTCAATACCAGCCTTCATAAATTCACATTTCCCGTCCCATTCTGGATCTTGAAAAATTCTCCGAACCTCAATTGGGTCTTTCTCTGTCTCTATAGTGTAAAAACATTCGTCTTTAGTCCAATAGAATAAAAGATTAAAACCAACATTTTCAACACAATGTCGGAATATTGTCTCTGGATAATCAGACAAAGCTTCTTCTTTGAGCATTTCTGGCCATCCAAGATCGTCTGTTGTAAGCCTAGTGTCACCATCAACTCCGGTCTTCCAGAAGTTTTCTTTGATTACTTTTTTCCCCATTTGATGTTTTGTCTATATTTATTACGACTAATACTCAAAATTATATCTTGTTCTACTTATCAAAGAGTTTCATCGCGTCAGCCTTCACTTTGTCGGCGACTGCAATGTAAGGTTTCATCGCCTTGTAATCGCTATGACCTGTCCACTTCATTACAACCTCTGGAGGAATGTTCATTGATAGAGCCTTGCAGATGAAGGTTCTTCTACCGGCATGAGTGCTCATCAAAGCGTACTTTGGGGTAGTAATCTCATGACGCGCTCCACCTTTGTAGAACACCTCGCTTATAGGGGTATCAATGCCAGCCAACTCGCACAACTCCTTCAGGTAGTCATTCATCTTCTGGTTTGTTATGACTGGCAATGCTTTATTGCCAGGGAAGTCGCAGTCAGCGTATTTCTTCAGTAGAGCAGTGGTTGTCTTGTTCAACTCGATGGCAAGATCATCGTGTGTCTTGATAGTTGTGATGAGCATCTTGTTGTTCTGAATGTCGCTACGCTTGAGGTTGTAAACATCAGAGTAACGAAGGGAAGAGTAGCAACAGAAGAGGAATACGTCACGCACACGTTCCAGATACTTTTTGTTCTCGGGAATCTCGTAGGTTTCCAGTTGTTCCAACTCGTGCTCATCAAGGAAAATGACCTTCTTTGGTGTCGTTTTGAGTTTTGGGTCAAAGGATTGGTAGTCGCCACAATTGCAATATCCCTTCTCTTGACACCAACGGAAGAACCATTTCAAGTAGCCAAGTTGCTTCTTGACGGTAGAATTGCGCATGTCTTTCTTGTCAATTAGGAACTGAACGAATTTGGCAAGATGGGCTTTGTCGTACTCGTCGAGAGTAAGTCGTGCATTGAAATCCTTGAAATGGTTTTCAATGGCATTGAACTTTTCGATGGTTCCCCATGTCCATTGATTGATGGTCTCGTTCTCGCTGATAAACTCTCTCATGACATCGGATGGGCGAGGGCGCTTTGCCTTCTTTTCTTCTTGCTCTAACTGAGCAGCACCTTCTTCTTTGGCAGACTCCGAAAGATGCATTCTGTTGAAGGCTTCTTTCACTTGATCCTTGGTCGGCATTGTGTCAAGGGTCTCAAACTTCTTGAAGATACTATGCAGCTCCGCTTCGTATTGGTTAAGGACTGTGTTAATCTCAGCTGCAGACTGCATCGCTTTGTTAGTACAACCATTCTTTACACGTTGCTTTTGCTCGTCCCACTTGGATGCATCGATGCGGAATCCAGTAGAGAAATTGATGCGAGTGCTGTTGAACGTCAGACGCATGGATATAGGCATATTCTCCTCAACGACTATGCCGTTCTTCTTTCGCTTTTCAAGCCAGAAAATGATGTTACGTTTGATTATCATAGAGTATCAGTGTTAAAATTCACAGCCAAAATTACAGCCAATTTTTGAGATACGCAAATAAATCCTATGAAATTTTATGATATTAACATCATTTAAAATATCTATGTTTCAGCGGTTTATGCACTCCATGAGAGTGTATGACAACTAATAGGGTTCGAATCGTAGTTCCTCTCTCTCCGCAAAGCTTGTTCCTTATGGAGCAAGCTTTTTTCTTTTAAGTCTGTAATAAACTTACATATCGTTGCTGTTCTCTTCATAAGTTGAGCATGCGAAACTTGTATAAGTAATGAATAAAGACAAACAAATACCACAGCGATAGAGTACGAAAAGTACTGTCGTATGATGGCATAGCAACAGGAAGATGAAATGGATGAAACCATCCTCGAAGATGAGTTAAAAGAATATCAGCCAGAGGGCGTTTTCGTCCGTGGACACTAATATAGCGAATTGTTATGGCAAGTAAGCAGAAATACAAATGTACTAGTTGCGGTTATGAATGCGATAACTACGATGGCAGAGGATTCTTCGGACAGAAGATATCTATGATTGTATGTCTGCATTGCCATACTGTTCAGCCTTTGACTGTTGGAGGTATGATAGCAGAAGTTGCACCAAGCTTCTCTACAGAATATGGAAGACTTTGCCCTCAGTGCATGAGCGATGATCTAAGAATATGGGATGGTCATACCTGTCCTAAATGCAGTGACAAGATGCAAAAGGAAGGAAATGAAGAATTTTGGACTTAATAATGAAGGAGATTATATAGAACTTTAGTACTAACAATGCTTAAGCGTCAACGCATAATGGTTGATGGCGGTTTCACATGTCCTAACAGGGATGGTACCGTTGGAAGCGGAGGATGTAGTTACTGCCGTAATGATTCCTTCGCTCCTGACTATTGCCGTAAAACAAATAGCATTACAGAACAGCTGGAAGCCGGCAAACGCTTCTTCGGACAGAAATATAAGGATATGGAATACGTTGCCTACTTTCAGTCCTATAGTGGTACATACGCTCCTGTTGATATTCTCAGAAAAAAGTATGAAGAGGCTCTGGCTGTTGAAGGAGTGAAGGGAATAATCATCGGCACTCGCCCTGACTGCCTTCAAGAGGATGTGCTTGATTATCTTCATGAGCTAAACTCACGCACCGAACTGACAATAGAGATTGGCGTTGAAAGTTGCCATGACCACGTTCTCAATCGCATAAACCGAGGACATACCTACGCTCAGGCAGAAGATACCATACATAGAATTGCAGCAAGAGGCATCAGGGTTGGAGTACACATGATTCTTGGATTGCCAGAGGAAACAAGCGAAGAAATGTTTGAAGGAGCAGAAATGCTTTCTCGCCTACCTATCAACTTCATAAAACTGCATCAGTTGCAGATATTGAAAGGTACAAGGATTGCTGATGAGTACAAAGAACATCCGGAAGAATTTGTCGTTTTCACAAAAGCAGAAGATTATGTCGCTCTCGTCAGAGAATATCGTAAGCATCTTCGTTCTGGCATAAAGATAGAACGTTATGTGTCATCTGCTCCGTCACATCTGGTTATCGCTCCGAAATGGGGACTTAAACCGTATGAAATAAAGGCACTTATAGATTCAAAAGAGAAAGTATGAAGACTAAATTTTTAATCTTAAAACAATGGCTGAGCAAACTGTCTTTCCGCACAGGAGTGATAGTGTTGCTTTGTTGCATACCTTGCTACATTCTCTCGTTTGCCCAGATGTTATTGCCTATCAGTACATCAACCAAAGGTGTACTTTGGTTCATCCTATTCGGACTGGCGAAGACATTCCAGTATGGCGGTATCACCATCCTTGGCGTTGAAGGCATGAAACGATTGAAACAAAAGTGTAAGAACATCAAAAAATAATGAAATCAATCCGACAAAAATCATGGAATATCTGCCGCAAGACCCAGCAATACTTGTTTCAAGTATCAACATGCTCCTCCGTGATGAGGAGTTTGACTCACTTGAATCGTTGTGCTATTCATTCAACCGTGAGCCGGAAGAGGTAAAAGCTTATCTCCTCCAGCATGATTATGTATTTGCTGAGGATCAGCTTCAATTCAGACCTGTAGGATATGATAAGTAAATTCGCAATAGAATCGGCATACGCTTTCTTCCACCAAAAGCAACGTATCTATCAATACTCTACGCTTGATTGGCAAAAGGATGATATTGAATATGCCATTGAGGATTATGTTAGTCAGATGGATGAAGAATTATACAACTTTATTTCCAACGGACGGTCTGATTTCCTACGCAATCATTCCTGCTTTGCAGAGGACATACTAAATGCTGTTGAACAACTTGAGAAATGTTATAACTATGTATCAGCTCCGAGCTTTGCTCGCCTGAACACCTATAAAAATAAATAAGAAATAAGAAGTGAAGAAATTCATTATAACAGGTGATGGTCATCTGCGTTTCGGGCAAGTCTATCTTCATCGTGAACTCCTCCAGCATGGGGAAAAGTGTGTCTATGGTGGAGGACTTTGGGCAATAGATGAGGCTCGAGGTGCAATAATACTCTATGGACGCTCGTTTGATTTCGGTCCCCCTGACTTTGATTATGTCAGAGTGATAGAGTGGGACGCACTTGGTGGAAAACCACGTCCTCTGTTCCATAAGCCTCATTGGCCAAATGATGATACGCTAATTCCTGTTTACGCAAAACCATAAAGATATGTTCTACATAGAGTTATTTATTTACTATATAATCGCTATCAATATCATCACGTTCTTCGTGTATGGTATTGATAAATTGAAAGCAAAAAAAGGTTGGTGGCGAATACCAGAGGCTACTCTTCTTCTGCTTGCAGTCATAGGTGGAAGCATCGGTGCATGGTGCGGAATGATGCTTTTCAGACACAAGACAAAGCATTGGAAATTCAAGTTAGGTGTGCCTGTGATATTCTTATTGCAATTTGCTCTGCTTGTTTATGTTTACGTAAAATATTGAAGTTCGCACAGTAGTTCAGCAAAGTCGAGGTCGCTATTTATCTGTATTAACTTTGAAAACTATACGGAAGGTTCCGCTTGCGCCTGAGGCATCTGCCGAAGAACCTTCTGTGAAACTTGTACTCGTAATCTTGAATGTGCCTATCTCTTTGGTTGACTCAACATGTTGTCCGATACAAGGGCATATGTCATAGTCGCCAATGCGGACAAGGCGCAACGTCTCGCTGGCATCATCTGGTAGCTTGTCAAGTTTAACTCCCTCTGGGATATTATCGCGAGTGACAAACTCGTATGTTACAGGCAGATTCTGTCCTATGAGTTCATTCATCCTTCTCTCAATTTCGGCAATCTGTTCTGGTGTCGGACATACTGTGAGATTGTAGTTGATCTTTGATTTCTTTCGCTCAATATGTGCATTCTTCGAGCGATCACAACCGAACATCCTCACCATTGTCTGGTTAAGAAGATGTTCTGCTGTGTGAGAGGGACGGTGCTCGTCCTTGTTATGACTATTCAATATAGGTTGTTCCATGATTATCGCTTACTCTTTTAGTGTCCATCCATGTTCTGCATGGTAGATCATCAGCTTCGTCATACCCCCGTCTATACAGATATTCTCACCGGTGATGAAACCTGCTTTGTCAGAGCAGAGGAACAGTACCATGTTAGCAATGTCAAGAGGATTACCTACACGTCCAACTGGCTGTTGAGTTGCATCAGGACCATCATACACAGTGTAGTCAGTATCAATCCATCCTGGAGAGATAGAGTTGACGCGTGCTTTGCCGGCAAGACTTACAGCGAGGGAGTGGGTGAGCGCTGCTATTCCTCCCTTTGCTGCCGTGTAGCTCTCTGTCTGAGGCATACTCATTCTGTCACGAGAAGATGAGATATTTATGATGGAAGCACCGTCTGCGAGTTTGTCCTTCAAACACTTTACGAGATAAAAAGGAGCAGTTACGCCAACACTAAGGGCATATTGGAAATCTTCGTATGAGCATTCGTCGATGCCTTTCATCAATGGCAGTGCGTTGTTGATGATGTAATCCACATGTCCATACTTCTCTATGACCCCTTTGCAGAACTCTTCGATGGTGTACTTGTTTGACAAGTCACCAACAAAGTGTTCGCCCTCTTGCTTATCTATGATGCAAACATGAGCACCCTCTTTACGGAACTCATCCGAGATACACTTGCCAATACCTTGTGCGCCGCCAGTGACTATGACTATTTTGTCTTTGAACTGCATGTCTTTTTTGTGATTACTTTTCTCATTTGCTTATTATCTTTCATACCCAATCCTGAAATAATCGAGGATGCGCTTGAAATCGTCCTGAGCAGTAAGACAAGTGTCGCGCAAATAACCAGGAATAGCAGGCCATTCGTGAAGACCGCGATAGTAGAACCAACGTAGTTCATCGGTTATGATGAATGGCGTGATATTGTTGGCGAGGCATTCCTTGAATAGGATGAGGCGACCTACACGTCCGTTGCCGTCCTGGAAGGGATGGATGGTTTCAAATCGTGTGTGAAAATCAAGGATGTCATCAAACATTTCTTCCTTGTCACCTTGGTGTGAACTTAGGCTTGCGTGATAGTTTTCAAGGAGTACAAGCATGTCTTCGTGTACGTTCTCTGGTGCAGACGTCTCGATACCGCCCACTTCGTTAGGTAGTCGTTTGTAGTCGCCAACAGCAAACCAATCTTTGCGAGAGTCAGATGTGCCTGATTTCAGAATACTGTGAAGCGTTTTTATCATCTCCTCATTGAGGGGCTTTGTGGCATGTTCGATAACATAGTCAATACAACGGAAGTGATTTGTGGTTTCTATGATGTCATCTACATTGATGGCTGTATCTTTTTCTACACCGATGGTGTTTGTTTCGAATATGTATCGTGTCTGATCATGTGTCAGTTTGCTTCCCTCAATATGGTTGCTATTGTATGTGAGGTCTATCTGTACCTTATGGTACAAACTACCTTTCATGCGCATCTGCTTTTGCTCCCTGAGTATCGCGAGTATGTTGTTTGTCATTTTGATTTGTCGTAGGTTTCTGTCTGTAAGATTCTATTTTTAGCAAAGGTAGCAATTTTTATTTGAATGGCAAAATAATTAAAGAATATTTAGTAAATAAGATGGTGTGTTTGGAAATAATCATGTTTTTTCTCGCTTTTGTAAAAAATCAACAGTCTCTGATTATTTTACTCTTAGTAAACACTTTTCTTCTTGTGCACTTGCGTGTATGAATATTTTTGTGTATCTTTGCATTTGTATCGCTAGTTGGACCAATATATTGTGAAGGAATACCTCAAACGTATATAATGATGAAAGAAATTCTTGACTTTTATCTGCGTCTCTCGCAGAATAATAATAAACCTTGGTTTGACGAACATCGTCCAGAATACGAGGCTACGAAGAAGAAGCTCCATGCCATTGCAGAGGAGTTTATAAAAGGTGTGGAGGAGTTTGATCCCCGATGCAAAGGGCTTCAGGTGAAAGACTGCACCTACAGGATAAACCGTGATATACGTTTCTCGCGGGACAAACGCCCATATAAGGATTGGCACGGCATCTTTGTCTGTCCGAAAGGTAAGAAATCAGGTATGGCGGGATACTATATTCATTTTGAACCTATTAATGACCTATACTTCGTTTGCGGTGGACTCTATAACCCGACCAAGGAGGTCCTGCAAAGCGTTCGCGAACAGATAATGCTCGAGCCTGATGAGTTTCATGAGGCTGTGTTGTCTTGTGGCGAAGACTACCACTTGAATTGGGATAACGCTTTGAAGCGTATGCCTGTTGGCTATAACGAAGCAGACAAGCACAGCGAGTACTACCGTCTGAAGAGTTATGAGATGTATAAGCCTTTAACAAAGCGCGATGTCTTAGCCAGGGATTTTGTGAAGAATGCCGTTGCATATCTGAAACGGACATACAAGTTCAATGAAATGTTGAACCAGTGTTTTGATTATGCTTACGACCCTGACAAGGATTGACCATTGAGGTAACTACTCCCATAATGAAACCAACGACAGACTATATCGAAAGGAAATTTCAGGAGTTCAACACTCTGATGTTTGGTGGTAAGCTTACGATGCCACCAATACTGCTGAGCAGGGCAAGAACATTCGTGGGGCAGTGCGCAGCAAAGAAGCGTCGCACTTTGTTCCATGGCACACAGTTGTTTGACTTCCGACTAAAGTTCAGCGTCTGCTTTGACCTCACGGAAGAGGAATGGGAAGATACCATCATTCATGAAATGATACATTATTACATCGGGGTAAACGGTTTGAAAGATACATCAGCCCATGGAAAAGTATTCCGTCAGATGATGGAAACGATTAATCAAAAGTATGGACGAAAGCTCACCATTTCCCACAAGACATCGCCAGAGCAGAGGGAGGAACTATATAACTCAAGGAAGGTGTGGCATGTCATTGCCTTGCTGCAATTTGCCGACGGACGTAAAGGATTGAAGGTCCTGCCTCGCATCAGACAGCGTATCGAAGCCTACCGCACTACAATGCTTCGTGATAAAAGGATTACGCAGATAGACCTGTTCCTGAGCAATGATCCATACTTCAACCGTTTTCCGAACTCCTCTGCTTTCAACGCCATTCTCGCCAATGAAGATGAGTTCATGCCTCACATACAACAAGCACAACATATAGAATTTGGCGGATAAGAAGAAAGACATCTGCCGACATAAAGGGCTGACAATTAAAGAAGTAACAAATATAGCATAATTATGAAAAAAAATGACATTTCTGTTCTCGGCAAAGAGAACGCATTTGAATTGATTGGTAAGGAGTGGATGCTCGTTACCGCAGGAACAGAAGACAAGTTCAATACAATGACCGCGTCGTGGGGTGGCGTAGGAATACTTTGGAACAAGCCTGTGGCGTTCCTTTTCATCCGTCCAGAGCGATATACTCACGATTTCCTTGAAGAGAATGACCGTGTGACTCTTTCTTTCTATGGCGAGGAATATCGAAAGGCATTGCAGTTTTGTGGCACTAAGTCAGGTCGCGATACAGACAAGGTTAAAGAATGTGGTTTCACTCCTTTGAAACTGGAGTCTGGTGCTATGACATTCGCAGAGTCACGCATGACACTCGACTGCCGTAAGCTCTTCAAGACAGAGATGACAGAGGCAAACTTCATTGACCGTGAGATCATCGAAAAACAGTATGGTTCACATGGAGGCTGGCACACCATTTATGTAGTAGAGATTGAAAATGTTTACACAAAATAATTGATGGTCGCAGATGTATATAAAGGTATCAAACCGCTCACAGGTACCGACATTGCCGATGTGGCTTTCTATGCAGCGAGTGCTCCAAAACATGTACAGATAGCAGAAGTACTTATCCTTGCCACGCATCAGGCAAGTGGTAGCGTGATTCATAGAGATTTGTAAAATAAGCAGTGGCTCGTATATTCATAGCAATACGTTTCAATGACGAGTTCAAAGATAAACTCGTTGAGATACAGGACTCCTTAAAGTCACGAGGAGTCATAGGAAACTATTGCTCATACGGAAATCTGCACATGACTCTTGCTTTCATCGGTGAAATGACGAACGAAGCAAGAACAGAGTCAAGCCTTGCAAGGAGGAATTCGTCAAAAGGGCAAAACAACGACCTACCAGCTATCCGTAAAGCTGTTAGTGAAGTCGAGTTTGAGCCATTTGAATTGTCTTTAGGTGCTCTTGGCTCGTTTCCAACAAAAGCAGGAGTAATATGGTGTGGCGTTAAAGATGGAGCATCAGCGACCTCACTTGCCAACCAGTTACGACAACGACTTACAGCAAACGGAGTTTCTTTCAGCGCACTTGCATTTGTCCCTCACATCTCATTGGTACAGCATCCATCGGTAATAATCACGGATGTTGCAGTACCTAATGCTACCATACGAGTAGAAAAGATTTATGTCATGAAGTCAGAACGCATAAACGGTGAACTGGTATACTCAGAAATATAGATATAACCATAAAGATGTGTAACAATTCTACTAATTTCTATATTTAAAAATAGGTATAACTAAAGCGATTAGTATAATGGAGCAAAATAAAAACTGTCCGGTGATGCTCTATACTGCACCTGATGGCACTACGCAACTGGACGTAAAACTTGAAAATGAGACGGTGTGGTTAAGTGTTGAACAAATGGCTATGCTGTTTGGGCGTGACCGAACTGTTATTGGACGCCATATTCGCAATGCTTATAAAGAAGGCGAAGTAGAAGAAAATATCACATGTGCAAAATTTGCACATATGGGTATAGATGGAGATCAGGTGTATCAAACAACAATGTATAATCTTGATGTTATTATCTCTGTAGGATATCGTATAAAGTCATTAAACGGTGTTCATTTCCGTCGTTGGGCAACAACCATTCTCAAACAATACCTCGTCAAGGGTTATGCCATCGACCAGCGTCGTCTTGACCACTACAACGAATTGAAGGATGTTGTAAAGCTGATGTCTCGAGCCATTTCGTTGCAGGATAAGGTTACGAACGAGGAATTTGGAGGTTTGTTTAATGTTATTGGTGACTACGTGTATGCACTTGACACACTTGACCGATACGATTATCAAGAGCTTGCTGTTGAGAAGACAACCAAGGATGAACCATTCCATGCCACCTATGATAATGCAATGGATGCTATCAATGGTTTGAAGGAAAAGTTTGGTGGTTCTGCACTCTTTGCTAATGAGAAAGATGATTCCTTTAAGAGCAGTATCGGTCAGATTTATCAAACCTTCGGTGGTGAGGAACTCTATCCTTCAGTTGAAGAGAAAGCTGCTATGCTCCTATATCTCGTGGTTAAGAATCATTCGTTCAGTGATGGTAATAAGCGTATTGCTGCCATGCTCTTCCTCTGGTTCCTTTCCAAGAACGGCATTCTCTATGCTCCCGATGGTCATAAGCGTATTGCCGACAACACCCTAGTCGCCCTCACCCTCATGATAGCCGAAAGTCGCACCGAAGAGAAGGACGTAATGGTGAAGGTTGTGGTGAATCTTATAAATCAAGAGAATCAGTAAATATTTATGAGCAAACGAGATAAAGACCCAATGGAGTGGGAGGTGCTTGAAAGCGAGTACCTTTACAAAAGACCTTGGTTGACTGCAAGACGTGAACATGTCAAGTTGCCAACAGGTGCAGAGATACAGGACTTCTATGTCCTGGAATATCCTGAGTTCTGTAATGTCATAGCCATAACGAAAGATGGTAAGTTCCTGATGGAACGTCAGTACCGCCATGCTCAACATCTGACGGGCATAGAGATTCCTGCTGGTTGTGTGGAGGATGGTGAAGATCCGATGGAAGCAGCAAAGCGTGAACTGTATGAAGAGACAGGTTACGCTGGGGGTGAATGGTCAAAGCTTATGACTATCAGTCCCAATGCTGGTGCTTGTACTAACTATAGCCATACATTCCTTGCTGTTGGCGTTGAACCTGTATCGACACAGCATCTTGAAGAGTCGGAAGACATAAAGATTGTGCTTCTTGAACAGGATGAGGTCTTACGAATGCTTAAGAATGATGAGTTCCATCAGGCAATGATGGCAGCACCTCTTTGGAAGTTTTTTGCAAGTCAGATGAGCTGTGCAAGCTTGCTTGAACACAGCCATGACGCAGCAAAAAGTATGTAAGTTTTTTGCAAGTCAGATGAGCTGCGTACCAAGTAAATTTTTTATCATCACTTAATACTAAAAGATATGAAATGCGATATAATTGATACTCTTGTTTTCGACTACGGGGGTGTCATAGTAAACATCGATGACAAAAAGGTTGCCAAGGCAATGACAGGCTTGGGCGTATCACGCTTTAAGCGGATTTTTCATGGCAAGAAGATAAAGCAGTTGATGCGTCAGTTTATTGATGGTCTTGTTCCAACCGATCAGACACTTGATGAAATACTGAACTATTGCCGTAAGGATGCAACGAAGGAAGAACTTCTGAATGTCCTTAATGAACTTTGTGGTGACCTCCCTGTTAGTAGACTTAATGCCCTTGCTCAACTTAAGAAGAAACACAAGGTATATCTGCTAAGCAACATCAGTGATGTACTATGGGAGAGCAGTGTAAAGCAGATAAAGTCATGTGGTTTCCAACCAGAAGATTGCTTTGACGGTTTCTTCCTTTCATATGAAATGGGAGTAGCCAAACCAGACAATCGTATATATGAAATGATGATTGCTAAGACAGGTCTCAATCCTGCTACAGCCATTTACTTTGATGATAGGGTGGATAATTACAAAGCAGGTAAGGAACTCGGCTTTCATTCAGTGCTTGTCAATACCAACCATATAGAAAAGTCAATAGTATGGGCTCTCCTCTTGAGTGGGAGGTAAAAGCTCGGCGGATGAAAGGAAGACCAACACAAATATAAAGAAAATAAATTCGTGAAGAAAAAAGAAGACTATAGAATCAAGAACGAACAGTTTCTTGCAGATCTTGCTTCCAATGAAAGCATTCAGACGCTTGGAGCAGGAGTACTGTATAAGGTATTGGAACAGGGTGAAGGAAAAGTAAGTGTGACACCTCGCAGCATTGTAACCTGCCATTATAAAGGTTCCCTCATAAGTGGTAAGGTCTTTGATAACTCATTTGAACGTGGATGTCCTGAGGCATTCAGAGTGAATGATTTGATTGAAGGTTTTCAGATGGCACTCTGCAAGATGCATGTCGGTGATCATTGGGAGGTTTATATACCCTGGCAGAAAGGTTATGGCAAGCGCTCGGATGCAGATATTCCTGGCTACTCTACACTCGTATTTGAAATCCAACTCTTAGGAATTGCATAACAATATGGTATAAAGATGCAGATAAATTTCAACAAAATATTCAGGGGAGGAACCCGAAGCAGTACTCGGTTTGTGCAACAGTGCGTATGCAGCAACAATCAAAATTCCCAAAAGGATTACTGTATAAAAAATATATATAACAATTCAACTAGTTCCCCAAAGTATGCGCGATAACAAGGTGTGACACGTGACAGTGTGACACCTTGTTTTTTGCTGTTAGTTCTAAAAGAAATAATGAGAGTTTTTCGTTTTGTATGAGAAAAATTGTTAACTTTGCAACGGAAACTGTTATCAGTTTATATTCGGAACTACTAACCAAAACAGAATATGAGAAAAAGACTTATTGTGAAATTATTGATGCTGATGATGGCATCAATGGCATTTGCACAAATACGCTTCCCATTGATGGCGAAAGGCAAGACGGCAACGATATGGGTGGATGAGAGCGACCACAGGGTGGCTGCTATTACCGCACAGATGCTTGCTGACGACGTGATGCGCGTGAGTGGCGGACAAACCATGGTGAAGAAGGTTAAGAGCCTGAAGAAAGTCAGTGGCGATGCCGTGGTGCTCGTGGGTACCCTGGGCAGAAGCGCTATCATAGACGACCTCGCAAGAAAGGGAAAAATCAACGTGGAGGGCATCAGAGGCAAATGGGAGGCATTTGTGCATACTACAATAGAAAACCCTACACCGCACATCAAGAGAGCCTATGTCATTGCTGGCAGCGACCGTAGAGGAACGGCATTTGGAGTGACCACGCTATGCGAGGAGATAGGCGTGTCGCCATGGTACTTCTGGGCAGACGTGACGCCACAGCACAGGACGGAGATTATGCTCGACACGAAGACACGAGTGCAGGGCGAGCCATCGGTAAGGTTCCGCGGATTCTTCATCAACGATGAGCGCTTCGGCGGCTGGGCAAGATGGGCAGAGGAGACTTTCGACAAGGGGCATGGCGTGGTAGGTCCAAAGACCTATGAGAAGGTGTTTGAACTTCTCCTGCGCCTCAAGGGCAACTATCTATGGCCAGCGATGCACTCTGGCACACAGGCATTTAATGCTGACCCAGAGAATGCGCGCCTTGCCGACGATTATGCCATAGTGATGGGAACATCCCACTGCGAGCAGATGCTGCGCAACAACGAGGACGAATGGAAGAAACTTGGCATCTACGGCGACTTCAACTACCTCACAAATCGCGAGACGATACTGAAATACTGGGAGGACCGCGTCAAGACAAACGGAAGATATGAGAATACATATACCATAGGTCTGCGTGGCATCCACGACTATCCGATGGAGGGGGCGACCACCAACGAGGAGCGTATTGCAATCATGCAGCGCGCTATCAATGACCAGCGCGCTATCCTTGCCCGAAACATTGACAAGGACATTACGGAGATACCACAGGTGCTATGCACATACGAGGAGGTTCTCGATGCTTATCATGGAGGACTGAAGGTGCCCGACGACGTCACTCTGCTGTGGTCTGACGATAAGCAGGGATTTATGCGTAACCTATGCAATCCGCAGGAGATGACGCGAAAGGGTGGGGCAGGCATCTACTATCACCTGTCATACCATGGCGATCCTGACAGCTGGTTCTGGCTGAGTCCGTTATCGCCAGCACTCGTCAGCGCAGAGCTAACCAAGTCGCACGAGTATGGCGCACGCAATATCTGGGTGTTTAACGTAGGCGATATCAAGCCGGCAGAAAAGGAACTCTCGCTTGCCATGGAACTGGCGTGGGACGTGAACAGCTGGAAACCAACTGAGGCACATCGTTTTACGGAATATTGGATTCGCAAGACATTCGGTAGCGAGGTCTCTGACGAATGGTGCAAGCAACTTGCCGACATACAGAACCGCTACTATCAGCTCATGGCATACGGCAAGGAATTCCATACCCGATGGTTGGAATATACCGACAAGGAGGTGGACGAAAGACTGCAGGCATGGGAGGAGATTAGCGGCAAGACGCTTGAGCTGGAGAAAGAAGTGCCGGAATCTCTGAAGGCAGCATATTACGAACTCTTCACATATCCAATAGGAGGAGCTGCAGCAATGAACCGCTATGTGCTGCTGTCGCGCCGCAGTCTCGTAGAGGCAAGCAAACGCAACCCAGAAGCCATTAAGACGGCTGGCGATGCCATAGCGGCTATGACGGTTGTGGACGCGATGACAAAGTATTACAACGGACAACTGCTTGGAGGCAAATGGGACAATTTCTTCAACTGGCATCCTAACTGGTATCTTGATGGAAAGAAGGCAGTTATGCAGGTTGCGGACACGGATTTGCTTGAAAAGGCAAATGCCATGCCTCAGGAGAAATGGATTCTCAATGAGACGGTCAACAATGTTGCGACCGGCAAGACGGAATTTACCTTTGAATCCGAGAAGGAAGGCAGTATGCCACTATGGGTGAAGGCTCGCACACGAATAAACAACAATAACTTCCTGCCCGAGAACAACGAGTTTGCCACTATCACCATCAACGGCAAGACCTTCCGCGCATCAGCCCTGCCTCACGGCAATGTGTGGCATACGGACACCGTAGGACCTATGTGGTCGTGCGTGGGCGAGATACCTGTGGTGAAAGGCAGTAACAGACTTCTGCTCACTGACATCATTCCAAACACAAGGATAAGTGCAATATTCGCTGGTATACAGCCACATAACTATGAGTCATCTTCCCTTCATCGCATCGCGGCAAGGGACTATGTCGCCAAGCATGATGCTGGGGATGCGGAACTCACGTCGATAACCCTGCTCGGATATAGCGACGGCGTTACTGCGCTGCCATTCCAGACACCTTCGTTCGAGGCTGATGATAGTGCGCCATGGCTGGAATACTCGTTGCCAGAGCTCACCGACGAGCATCTTCTCGAGATACGCACTCTGCCAACACTCCGCATCTATGAGGGACGCGATGCACGCTATGCTGTCAGCATCGACGGCGAGAAGCCAGAGGTGTTCTCCATCCATGAAGGCGACTATACGTCAGAATGGCGATGGAACGTATTGCGCGGCTACACCCGCCGTTTCGTTCCTGTGAAGGCAGGAGCAAGGAAGGTACGCATCTATCTGCTCGATCCGGGCATTACGCTTCAGGAAGTTATTGTAACAAAATAAAAACCAACATATTATGCTTAGACCTGTTATAACTCGCATTTCTGCTATCTTGGCATTGCTCTGTGTCTGCAGTTCGCTGACAGCAGGCGATTGGAAACTCCGTAAGGACGGAGAAGATAAGTGGATTCCCGCTCCTGTTCCTGGCACGGTAGCACTGGCATACACTCGTGCCGGATTGCTTGAAGACATACGATATGACGATAATCTCACTCGCATAGATGATTCATACTTCGATGCCGACTTCTGGTATCGCACTACGCTCGACATTCCCGCTCTCGCTGCCGATGAGTCGCTGATACTGAACTTCGACGGCATCAACTGGAAGGCGGAGGTGTATGTCAATAGCAAGTACGTGGGAAGAATAGACGGTGCCTTCATGCGAAAGCATTTTGATATCACGGAATTTGTTGATGCAAAGTCGGACAATGTGCTCGATGTCAAGATAATACACAATAAAAACTATGGAGAAGTAAAGATTCCGAAACTTAATGCGCCCGTTCCTAACGGTGGCGTGATAGGTGCCGACAATCCTACCTTCCATGCCAGTATCGGCTGGGACTGGATACCTACGGTGCCTGGAAGAAACATAGGTATCTGGAACGACGTGACGCTCACCGTGGCAAAGCGAGGCATTACGATAGGCGACACATTCTTCGACACCACTCTGCCTGGTACGCTTCCTCGTCATCTCGTGGCCGACAGGGCAAAGGTGGCTTCAGTCATCACGATGAATAACTATGGCGACAAGCCCATAGAGGGAACAATGCTCATAGACTTCGGGGGAAAGCAGGTGAGCCGGAAGGCCGTCGTCAAGCCAGGAGTGAGCGATATCGACCTCGAGGCATTCTTTATCGATAGCCCACAGCTGTGGTGGCCTGTAGGTTATGGCGAGCAGCATCTATACGACGTGACGGTATCGTTCTCTGCCGATAGCAAGGAGATATGCCGGAAGACAACGAAATGCGGCATACGCCAGATACAATATAATATAGAGGAGTCGGCCATTCAGATGTTTATCAACGGCAAGCGATTCATTGCCCATGGCGGTAACTGGGGCTTCTCGGAACTCAATCTCAACTATACGGCACGCGACTATGAGATAGCCATTGCCTTCCATGCCGATCAGCATTTCAACTGCATACGCAACTGGGTGGGACAAATCGGCGATGAGGAATTCTATGAGACCTGCGACCGCTATGGCGTCATGGTATGGCAGGACTTCTGGCTTGCCAATCCTTACGACGGACCTGACCCGAAGGACGAGGAAATGTTTCTTGCCAACGCCAATGATATGGTCCATAAGACTCGCATACACCCATGTGTCCTGCTCTATTGCGGACGCAACGAAGGAAATCCACCAAAGTCGCTCAGCGTTCCTCTCTGCGAGATGGTGGCAGACCTCTGTCCTAATAGTCTATATATCACGCACTCTGCAGAATACAACGTGAGTGGCTATGGTCCTTATCGCGCTCTTTCTCCGCAGGATATCTACAATCTGCAGCCTGGTAGGAAGAAGTTTCACAGCGAGCGTGGCTACCCTTGCATACCGTCGTATGAGAGCATGTGTCGCATGTTCCGCCCTGAGCATCGCTGGCCACAGAATGATGTGTGGGGAATGCATAACTTCGTGTATGGTGGTGCTCAGCGTTGCCATCTCTATGACGCTCTCCTCAAGAATGGACTTGGGGAACCGCAGAATCTGAAACAGTATGCTGACCGTGCCCAGTATATAAACTATAATGGTTTCCGCGCCCTGTTTGAATCGCGCAGCAACTATCGTAACGGACTCCTCCTTTGGATGAGCCATCCAGCATGGCCATGTCTCGTGTTCCAGACATACGACTATTACCTCGATGTGAATGGCGCTTATTTTGGCAGCAAGAAAGCCTGTGCGCCGATACATGTATCGTGGAATCCTACGACGAATGCCGTGGAGGTGGTGAACGAGAGTGCAGGACAGCGCGATAACCTCACCGTAGAGGCGCAGGTAGTATCGCCGGAAGGTAGGCTGCTATGGCAGAAGTCTGCTACTATCAGTTCTGCTGAGGACACTACCGAAAAGCCTTTCACGATAGACCTCATAGGCAACGCATCTTCCGCTCTCTCTGGCTCCACAGCTCCGGAAGTATCCTCTTCTGCTTTGCCTGCTGTCTATTTCATCAAGCTCGCCCTCAAGGAGAACGGTAACGTGATTGCCGACAACTTCTATTGGGAAGGCGCGGAGCAGGGCAACTGGCAGGCAATACAGCAGATGCCGCTCGCCAAGCTCGATGTAAAGACTGTACAGAATGCTGACTCAACCTTCACGGTCAGCGTAAGCAACCAGAGTCAGGTTCCTGCGCTAATGATTCGTCTTAACCTCATCAACAAGAAGACTGGCGAACAGATTCTTCCTGCATTCTACGAAGACAACTATTTCAGCCTCCTCGGTGGAGAGACGAAGACTATCAACATCCGCTATCTCACCAATGAACACCCTGCCGGCAAGCATTTCCGCCCTGCGGTGACCGTAGAACAGCTGCGATAGGCATGGTGAAGTTCGTGTTTGATTTTTTTGCTGTTTGAAAAAGAATTCGTATCTTTGCAGCAGAAACAGGTTACTGTTAAATATTGGCGCTTATTAACCATAAAATAAAATCGAACCAAGTTAATTTTTTATCATCACTAAATCATTATGCTACAGAAATTGTTCGGCTATGATGCCAAGACAATGTCCATCAAGAAGGAAGTGATGGGCGGAATCACAACGTTCCTCACCATGGCATACATCCTTGCCGTAAACCCAAGCATCCTCTCGGCTGCGGGCATGGATTCGGGTGCTATCTTTACTACTACGTGTATCTCGGCTGTCATCGCCACGCTCGTGATGGCGTTTTATGCCAAGTTGCCATTTGCCCTTGCTCCTGGCATGGGACTCAATGCGTTCTTCGCATTTACGGTGTGCGGTACGATGGGCTATTCATGGCAGTTTGCGCTTACTGCTGTGTTGCTTGAGGGTTTCTGCTTTATTATTCTTACAGTCACTGGATTACGTATTAAGATAGTGAAGGCATTGCCTAAGGTGCTTCGTCGTGCAATCTCTCCAGGTATCGGACTCTTCATCGCCTTCATCGGACTGAAGAGCGCAGGCATCATCGACGCCAGCGAATCAACTTTCGTTACCCTTGGCAACATGCATGAGGCAGGTGTTTTGCTCGGTATTTTCGGCATACTTCTGACGGCAGCCTTGCTGATAAAGGACGTGACGGGAGCGCTGCTCATCGGCATCGTGGTGACAACGATTATCGGCATACCTCTCGGAGTGACGAACTTTAGCGGAGTGATGTCTCTGCCTCCAAGCATAGAGCCAATATTCTTCAAATTTGAATGGGGTAGCATCCTCTCTCTCGACATGCTCGTTTGCGTGTTTACGTTCCTCTTTATTGATATCTTCGACACTATCGGCACGCTCATCGGCGTTAGCCAGCGCGCAGGATTGGCTGATGAAGAAGGTAACGTGAAGAATCTGGAGAAGGCTTTCATGGCTGATGCTGTAGGTACGCTGGCAGGTTCTTGTCTCGGCACAAGTACAGTGACGACATACGTGGAGAGTGCTTCGGGTGTGAATGCAGGTGGTCGCAGCGGCATGACATCATTTACCGCTGCCGTTTGTTTCGCTATATCCCTGCTCCTCGCTCCTTTCTTCCTCAGCATCCCTGCTCAGGCAACGGCACCAGCCCTTGTACTCGTGGGTGTGATGATGATGGCTGGCGTCAACAAGATTGATTTCACAAACTATCTGGAGGCAATCCCTGCGTTCGTCTGCATCGCTCTTATGCCTCTCACATACAGCATCTCAGATGGCATCCTGCTTTCGCTCCTCACCTTTGTTATCCTGCACGTTTTCACAGGCAAGGGCAAGGAAGTAAGCATCGGTGCGTACATTCTTGCCATACTTTTCGTGTTGAAGTATGCGTTCCTCTAATTTTTGAGGTTATTTCCACTTAGATAAATCAGCTTCTGCTTCTACCTTGTTCTCGGTCTTATCATCGAGGGCAGGGAAGAAGTCGATGCCGGTGAGGCGTTCTATCTCATCGACGGTGTGGACATAATGGGACATAGGGTGGGAGGAGGAATCATTGCGATATAGGAAACCTATGGCGGCAGGATTCTTGCCGAGACGGAGGACTACCTTGAAGAAGCCTTCGGGAACGGTGATGCGATTCTTGCCGATGGTTTTATGGTTTACGCCCTTATCGAGAATAGGACCGCAGACGATATAGATGTCGCCATAGCAGTTTGCCCAATGGCGGCAGCGAGATTCAAGTTCGTTCCAGTCGCCTTCGTTGAGAGCGTGGCGCTGTGGACAGCAGTTGGTGTAGAAGAAGGATTCTATCTGTGCCTGCTCGCTCCAGCGGTTGTCGCCGGAAGGGCACATATGACCGCGGTCATAGCCGCTCTGGATATAGTCGAGGTTGGTGGCGCGAGGAGATGGAACCTTCTCATCCTCAGCGAATTTAATACCTTTACGATTGTGTTGTCCCTTGGTGTGTGCAGAGGTGAGATGCCATGCCACCCAGTTAGGGATGCGTGTTGCTTTGTTATAGGAAAGGGTATAGGCGAGGCGAGAAATTATTTGCTCTTGGGCGATGGACTTGGAGCGAGGGATGGTGATATCCTTTGTCTCTGAAAGGAAACTGCTCTTTGTAGCGCCGTTGGAGGTGTTCTGGCAGGCAGAAGACGCGAAGGCGATGAATGCGGAAAGGAGGAAGTATTTCATTTGTTGTATATTTTATCTTGTATGTTGTATGTTTATTGTTTGTTGTATGTTTTATCTTGTGTATTTAATGTTGTATGTTTATTGTTAGGTGCAAAGTTACAAAAATTATAATGTATTTACGCGTGTTATCATAATATTATTGTAAAAAGGGAGAATTAATTTTGATAAGTCATAAAAAATGAGTAATTTTGCAAACTAAATTGTAAATAGTAAAATTGTAAATAATATGATGACAGCAAACGAAATTCGCGATTCGTTCAAGAAATTCTTTGAGCAGAAAGGTCACGCTATCGTGCCAAGTGCTCCAATGGTAGTGAAAGATGACCCTACGCTGATGTTCACCAATGCAGGTATGAACCAGTGGAAGGACGTAATACTCGGAACAAGAGACCCAGAGCCACGCCGTCGTGCCGACTCGCAGAAGTGTCTGCGTGTGTCGGGTAAGCACAACGACCTGGAAGAGGTAGGCCATGATACCTACCACCACACAATGTTTGAGATGCTCGGCAACTGGTCTTTCGGCGATTACTTCAAGGAAGGCGCTATCGACATGGCTTGGGAGTATCTCGTTGACGTACTGAAGCTCGATCCAAGCGACCTCTACGTAACCGTATTTGAGGGCGACGAGAAGGAGAACCTCCAGCGTGATGATGAAGCTGCTGGTTATTGGTTGAAGCACGTTCCTGCTGACCATATCATCAATGGCAACAAGCACGATAACTTCTGGGAGATGGGCGATACAGGTCCTTGCGGTCCTTGCTCGGAGATTCATCTCGACTCTCGTACTCCTGAAGAGAAGGCTAAGGTGCCTGGACGTGAGCTCGTGAACAAGGATGATCCACAGGTTATCGAGATATGGAACATCGTGTTCATGCAGTATGAGCGCAAAGCTGATGGTCATCTTGAGAACCTCGGCATGAACGTTATCGACACCGGTATGGGCTTCGAGCGTCTCGTTCGTGCTATCCAGGGCAAGCACTCAAACTATGACACAGACATCTTCCAGCCTGTCATCAAGGAGATTTGCCGTCTCTCAGGCAAGGAATATGGTAAGGAAGAGAGCATCGACGTGGCTATGCGCGTAATCGCTGACCACCTTCGTGCCGTTGCATTCTCTATCGCTGACGGTCAGCTCCCTGGCAATGCAAAGGCAGGCTACGTTATTCGCCGCATCCTTCGCCGTGCCGTTCGCTATGCATACACATTCCTCGACCAGAAAGAGGCATTTATCTATAAGCTCCTCCCTGTTCTCATTCAGGAGATGGGACCATCTTATCCAGAGCTCCCAGGACAGCGCGAGCTCATCGGCAAGGTGATAAAGGAAGAGGAGGATTCATTCCTCCGCACTCTCGACAAGGGTATCTCAATGCTCTCTGAGGCTATCGAGGCTTTGAAGAAGGAAGGCAAGACTGAGCTTGACGGCTCGAAGGCATTCCGCCTCTTCGATACATTCGGTTTCCCTCTCGACCTCACAGAACTCATTTGTCGCGAGCAGGGCATCACAGTGGACGAGAAGCAGTTCAACGTGGAGATGGAAGCGCAGAAGGCACGCGCAAGAAACGCAGCACAGGTAGAGAACGGCGACTGGGTAATCGTGGGCGATGCTGACCCTAACCAGGAGCAGGAGTTCGTGGGCTATGACTTCACGGAATATGAATGTAAGATTACACGCTATCGTCAGGTGACCGTAAAGAAGAACACCTTCTATGAGATGGTGCTCTCAGCAACTCCTTTCTATGGCGAGATGGGTGGCCAGGTAGGCGATAAGGGTGTTCTCGTTTCAGAGACAGAGACTATCGACATCATCGATACACGTCGCGAGAACGGACAGTCAGTTCACATCACCAAAGCACTTCCAAAGGACATTGAGGCTCCATTTATGGCTTGCGTTGACACAGACAAGCGTAATGGCTCGGCTGCTAACCATACTGCTACTCACCTTCTTGACTATGCTTTGAAGCAGGTTCTCGGTGATCATGTAGAGCAGAAGGGTTCTTTCGTTAGCCCTGACACACTTCGTTTCGACTTCTCTCATTTCGAGAAGGTTACAGACGAACAGCTCCGTGAGGTTTCGCGCATCGTAAACAGCATGATTCGTGAGGACCTTCCTCTTGACGAACATCGCGATACTCCTATTGAGGAGGCTAAGGAACTCGGTGCTATCGCTCTCTTCGGCGAGAAGTATGGCGACAAGGTGCGCGTTGTCAAGTTCGGTCCTTCGGCAGAGTTCTGTGGCGGTATCCACGCTTCATCGACAGGTCGCATAGGTATGTTCCGCATCATCTCCGAGAACAGCGTTGCAGCAGGTATCCGTCGTATCGAGGCTGTTACGGGCAAGCAGTGCGAGGAAATGCTCTATTCAATGGAGGATGGCATGAAAGCTATCGCAGGTCTCTTCAACAATGCGAAGGATCTTCAGGGTGTCATCGCCAAGTATATGGAGGAGCATGAGTCTCTCAAGAGAGAGGTGGAGAGCTTCAAGGCACAGGCTGTCGTTACTATCCGCAAGAATGTGATGGAGCAGATGACAGAGGTGAACGGCGTGAAGGTCGTTAAGTGTCAGGTGCCTCTCGATCCTCAGCAGTGTAAGGATATGGTGTTCCAGATTCGTGAGGAGGTTAAAACTAATCTCGTTTGCGCTATAGGCACAAAGCTTGGTGGCAAGCCAACACTCACCATCATGCTCTCTGACGATATGGTTTCGGAGCGTAACCTCAATGCGGGCAAAATCATCCGCGAGGCTGCAAAGCTCATGCAGGGTGGCGGCGGCGGTCAGGCATTCTTCGCTACAGCTGGTGGTAAGAATCCTGATGGTATCTCAGCTGCACTCGACAAGGCTATCGAGCTCTGCGAACTCTAAATATATTGATTACTAATTACGAATTACTTAGTTACATTTAATACGAATATTTATTGCGAAAACCCATCGCACTTAAATGTAAATAAGTAATTCGTAATTTGTAATTTGTAATTAGTAATTATGACTCGAAAATAGAATTTCGTAATTTATATCAAAATAATTGCCTAAAACCAATAAATTCATTGATATTTATTCTCTTTTTCGTAAAAAATGTTTTATTTTTGCGAAAAGTTTAATAAAAACAATAGAAAATGGATATGATTACCCCTTCGGAACGCATTGCTATTATCAATGGTGAGAGAAATGTTTCATTCAATGAAATGCTCCAGCATATCAATGATTTCGCTTCGCATTTGTCGGTGAATAAAGGTGATAAGGTTCTTGTCTTCAGCGAAAATCGTGAAGGCTGGATCTATGCTCTCTATTCAATATGGGCAAAGAGAGGCATTATGGTGCCTGTGGATGCAAACTCAACGGTGCACGATGTAGCCTACATCATGAACGACTGCAGGCCTCAGGTTATCTGGACATCCCGCGAGAAGGAGGCGATGGCTCGTGAGGCTATTGCTGAGTCGGGAGTGGATATCAAGGTGCTTCTCATTGATGACTATGAGATGAACGAGGTGAAGGCATTGCCACAGGCAAAGATTGAATACAACGATGAGGACACTTGCCTTATCTGCTACACATCGGGAACGACAGGTTCGCCAAAGGGTGTGATGCTCTCGTTCATGAATATCATGGCGAATGTGAATGCCGTATGGAAAGAGGTGCATATCTTTGATGAGGAACAGCGTACCATCGTTCTTCTTCCGCTGCATCACGTGCTTCCACTCGTGGGTACTGCCATCATCCCTATGGTGACTGGTTGCGGTGTGGTTATCTGTCCTTCGCTCTCTGCACAGGATATCATGGGTTCGCTTCAGAGAGGTAAGGTTGGCATCATGATTGGAGTGCCTCGACTCTGGCAGACTCTCTATCGCGGAATAAAGGGAAAGGTGGATGCTAATTTCCTCACGCGCGCGCTATATAATATATGTGACAAGATGCAGAGTCGCACTTTGTCGAGACTTGTCTTCAAGTCAGTAAGGCAGAAGATGGGTGGAAGGATAAAGTATTGTGTATCAGGCGGTGCTGCCCTTGATGCTGACACGGCTCGCGGACTTAAGACGCTCGGTCTTGACGTTCTGGAGGGTTATGGTATGACTGAGGCGGCTCCTATCATTGCATTTACTCGTCCTGGCGACATCATCCCTGGCTGTGTTGGTCTTCCAATGCCTTCGGTACAGGTGAAGCTCGTTGATGGTGAGTTGTGCGCGAAGGGTAAGGGCGTGATGCAGGGATACTATAACCGCCCTGAGGAGACAGCTGACATCATCGATAAGGACGGCTATCTGCATACTGGTGACCTTGCCGTATTTGATGAGAAAGGACGTATTACCATCACCGGCAGAAAGAAGGAGATAATCGTTCTCTCGAATGGCAAGAATGTGAATCCTGCTGAGATAGAGGAGAAACTGGAGCATTATGCTGACATCGTGAAGGAGGCTGCCGTGGCACAGAAAGGCGATATGCTCTGTGCTATCATCGTGCCTCAGGAGCAGTTGAGTAGGACGATGACGCCAGAACAACTTGAGGAATATATAAAGAACGAGCTTCTCCAGCCATACAACAAGACAGTTGCTCCATATAAGAAACTGATGAACCTCATCGTCTATCAGGGAGAACTGCCTCGCACACGTCTTGACAAACTGCAGAGATTCAAGTTGAAGGATATCGTAGAGGGTAAGGTTGATAATGCTGGTAGCGCTTCTGCTCAGAATATCGTAGAGCCTGATACTCAGGAGTATAAGATACTGAAGGATTATATCTCTGCGGAGAAGCGCATGGAGGTGAGACCTACTGACAATCTGGAGACGGATCTAGGTATGGACTCATTGGACAAGGTGGCTCTGCAAGGCTTCATAGAGCAGTCGTTTGGCGTGAATATGTCTTCTGATGCTTTGATGGCGTTCAAGTCTGTTGCTGAAATAGCAGAGCACATTGCCAGCACGAAGACAAAGCTGTCGGTGGAGGATATTGACTGGAACAAGATTCTCACGAAGACTTCTGGAAAGCTGAACATTCCGAAGATGGCGACAACGGGCATCATCTTCACTCGGTTGTGCAAGTGGTTCTATTCGCTTATGTTCAAGGTTAAGGTGAGCGGTATGGAGAATATTCCTGTCAGCGGTCCTGTTATCCTTGCTCCTAACCATCAAAGTTTCCTCGATGGTCCGCTGGTTGTTACCCATCTGTCTTCCAAGACATTGCGCAATACCTATTTCTATGCGAAGAAGGATCATGTTCGCGGTCCTATCATGCGTATGCTTGCCCACAACCATAATGTGGTAATCATGGATATGAATACGCTGAAGGATTCCATCAGTACGCTGGGAAAAGTGCTTGGCGATGGCAAGAACCTCGTTATCTTCCCTGAGGGCACTCGCACGAGGAACGGCAAGGTGGGTGCGTTCAAGAAGACATTCGCAATACTGGCAAAGGAACTTAACGTGCCTGTAGTGCCTGTTCGCATCAGTGGAGCATTCGAGGCATGGCCACGACAGAATATGCTTCCTCGTCCTCATAAGGTGGAGGTAGAATATCTCAATCCAGTAAGATGTGGGGAAGGGGAGAGCTATGATGACTTTGCTGACAGGATTCGCAAGATAATAGCAGAATAATTATGTTTTGCGAATACCATCGCCCTCAAATGTAAATAAGTCATTAGTAATTAGTAATTCGTAATATTTTTATAGGGAAAGTTTGTAAAGTTCAGGAAATTATACTATCTTTGCAGACGATAAAACATATTGCAGATATTGTACTGAAGCATTGTATTAACATTATATTCTTGATATTATGGCACTCAATTTGAATAAAAACCTGAAGACTTACTATAACATCAGTGAGGTGGCAAAGATGATAGGTGTAAGTGAACCGACTCTCAGATACTGGGAGACGGAGTTTGCCCATCTGCGTCCTAAGACTTCTGCTAATAGGGTAAGACAATATACGGAGAAGAATATTGAGGATATAAAGGTGGTGTATAATCTTATCAAGGTGCG
The DNA here is from genome assembly GCA_045627725.1 of Prevotella sp. Classification (GTDB taxonomy): domain Bacteria; phylum Bacteroidota; class Bacteroidia; order Bacteroidales; family Bacteroidaceae; genus Prevotella. The sequence goes on from JAZQOH010000013.1 coordinate 45,551, forward strand.
TGGCTTCAAGATTGCTGCTGCGCGTAAGGTGCTTAGTGCCAATCGTCAGCCTGCTGAGAGCACTACAAAACTGATTAATAAGCTAAAGGGCATCAAGAAGGAACTGGAGGAGATTAAACTGAATCTCGATATGATGATGTAAGTGTAAACTTATAAAATAATAAGGCAATAAAAAAGTCACATCTTCATTTGTAAGGTGTGACTTTTTATATAAAAAGAAGAGAACAGTTATCCTATAAGCCGGGTTCTGTATCTCGCTGATGCCTCTCGGCAGCAGGAGTGCCCTATCATTTATCTAGTTCATAGGTTACCCTATGACTCAAGCATTCTACCCTCCACCGGAATGAGTCGGGCGAGCAACCCTCGGACGGTGGTATATGTGAATTTGCAGCCTCTGGCGGGTACAGCATTGTTGTCGCCAACAACCTGGTGGTCTCTTACTCCACCTTCTCACCATTTCTGCAGAGACTAATGTCGGTGCAGTTGTTATTTTCTTCTACCCTTACTAACCTTCGCAGATTTCTCCTATTTTCGGGAGCAGAGTGCTCTGTGCTGCCCGGACTTTCCTCTCGTTCAAGTTCCGAAGAATAATGAACCAGCGATAAGGCCGGATAACTGCTGTCTTCTTATTTGAGTGCAAAATTACTACATTTTTTTCTATTCAGCAAATAAAGAAATGGTTAAATAGAATTTTCAATATTATTTGATATTTATCTGCTATAGAAAAGAACGCTTTATTGGTCTGGATTCTCCACATAGCCCTGATACTCAGGAACGAGGGCTGACTGTATTGCCGCATAGCTCTCTTCTGAAAGGCGCTTCTGGTTCTCTGTGCCTTTGCAGGTAGGGTATATAGGCTTGTGGATTGTCAGGGAGAGTGGGTGCCAATTGGCAAAGTGCATGTCCTTCTGACGAGGCATTACGTCAAATGAGCCGTTGATGGTCAGTGGCACTACCGGCAACTGCAATTCGTCGGCAAGCATGAATCCACCACGACGGAACAATCCCATGTGACCGGTGAATGTTCTTGCGCCTTCAGGGAAGAGCACTATCGACATACCTCCGGAAAGTGTATTGCGCGCGTCCTCATAGGTCTTTTTTATCTTTGAGGCAGAACGCTTGTCAACGATGATGTGCTTTGATGCACGGCAGGTAGTTCCTACGAGTGGTATGTTAAGCAATTGCCATTTCATCATCCATTTGAAGTTCTTGCAAAGGAAGCCATAGATGAGGAAGATGTCGAAGGAGCCCTGATGGTTTGCTACGAATACATAGCTTTCGTCATCCTTGATGTTCTCCCTGCCTGTTACCTTTACAGGAAGGAAAAGCACCTTTATTATCAACTTGCTCCATATTCTTCCAGGGTGATATGCCCAGAAATGTGGATTGCCAAATCGTGTTCCTATAACGGTAAATGCCGTCATAAGGGCGAGTGTTATAACAATTAACGGTGCGCATATAATTAACTGGTAGGCGTGGTATATGAATTTTAACATACAGATAGTGATGTGTTTAGTGTGTAAAGCTTAATTGTTCTCCAATGAACTCGTTGTTGAAGTTGCTGTCTCTCAGTACAAATGAACCGTTGCACATCGTAGCACGTACTTCCCAGTTGTATTTTCTACCTTTTACAGGACTCCATTTACATTTGCTTTGTATCACTTCCGTGGTCACTTCCCATGGCACGCTCTTCTTAACGATAGTGATGTCAGCCTTGTATCCCTCGCGGATAAAGCCTCTGTTGTCAACACCGAAGAGCGTTGCTGGGTTGTGTGACATAAGTCTAACCATCTGTGGCAGAGTTAGTATGCCTTCATCCACTAGGCTCAGCATTGATACAAGGGAGAACTGAACCATTGGCATTCCTGACATTGCCTTTGCTGCGCCGCCTTGCTTCTCGCTGATATCGTGAGGTGCGTGGTCTGTGCCTATGGTCGTTATCTTTCCGCTGGATAGTCCTTGGCGAAGAGCATCGCGGTCGGATGGTTTCTTTATGGCTGGGTTGCACTTGATGAGTGAGCGGAGCGTTGCGTAGTCTTCGTTGGAGAACATCAGGTGAGCTACGGTTGCCTCTGCTGTGATGTTGTCTCCGGAGAGGCTGTCAAGCTCTGCTTCCGTGCTGATGTGGGCAATGTGAAGCTTTGCTCCAGTTTGTCGCGCGAGTGATGCTGCAAGACAGGATGACTCCATGCAGGCTTCTTCAGAGCGGATGATGGGATGGAACATTACATCTGGATCATCACCCATCTGCTTCTTTATCTGCTCCATGTTGCGATTGATGGTTTCTGTGTCTTCGCAATGAGCCATTACAACGAGGTTATGGCTGGCTGCCTCGCGAAAGATCTTTATCAATGCACCATAGTTGTCAACGAGCATATTGCCCGTGGATGACCCCATAAAGAGTTTTATGCCAGGTATTTCTGAAGGATTTATCTTGATGAGTTCCTCGATGTTGTCATTGGTTGCTCCTGGGAAGAATGACCAATTGACGTGACTCTTCTGCCTTGCGATAGCCTGTTTCTCCTTAAGTGCCTCGATGGTTGTTGTCTGAGGATTGGTGTTTGGCATATCGAAATATGACGTCACACCACCATAGGCAGCAGCGCGACTTTCGCTGTCAATGTCTGCTTTGTGGGTAAGTCCTGGCTCACGGAAGTGAACGTGGGAGTCGATTACTCCAGGAAGTATGTAGCATCCCGTAGCATCTATCTCCTCATAGTCATTCTTCAGGTACTCATTGAGTGTGTCTGCATCAAGCGAACCTTCTATGATTCTGGAAATCCTGTCTGCAGTTACAATAAGAGAGCCGACAAACTGTCGACCCTCATTTGTTATTGTTCCGTTGCTTATAATGTAGTTCATCGGATATTTCTTATGTGTTTACTTCTTGGATAAGTGAATGAAGAATTATTATTCACTTACTTCTTCTGCTGGTTTTGCCAATTCGTTAGGAGTAGGGGTGTCAGCATCAGGCATCGCTGTCTCTGGCATTTGTGGAGTTGGTTCATCCATGCCCGTTATAATATCCTGATTGCGTTTTGCAGCATCCATGAACTCCTTGACATATTTGTCATTCTTGAATTTATCCGTAGCTTTCGACATCAATGCGTCAATCCATGCATTTGTCAGAGGTATCTCCATAGTTCCTGTAGCCATTTGGAAAACGAAAGGACCAAGGATGTTATCGAAGTTTTCTTCTATGAAAGAGGTAATGCACTTGTCGTATTCTGCATTGAGTTGTTCATACTTGTACTGGATATTCTTTGTGACGCTCATCATATCCTCACCGTCCATAATAGCTTTGTCGTGCTGGTGCTGGAGATCTGCTATCTGGTTGGTTATCTGATTGTATCTCTCTATGAAAGAAGAGAGCGTATCGTTGAGAGGTGTGCCTGAACTTGTCTGCTGTGCTGTGTTGAACTTGATGTTGATTTCACCTTCTTCGATGACAAGAGGCATGATGCTTTCGTCATTTACAACAAGAGATGCTATCATGACGGTATCAATAGTTCCGCTGAAAGAGAACTGACCGTGAACTACATCGCAGGAGTCAAGGTTCTTGATCTTATCGTCAACAATTGTCTTGAGGTAGAGCATGTGTCCGTCAAGGTTCTGTACATCTGACGTGCCTTTAATGTTATAGGCTGTGGAGCATGATGCAAAACATATTGCAGCACAAAGCAATTGAAAGAATATCTTCATAGAAATTTAATAGGTCCTTTGAGTTTTGTTTATTGACAACAAAGTTACATAGTAATAATGAAGTACGGAAATAATTTTATGCTATTTAAAACAAATATGCGTAATATTATGATTTTTTAGACATTTCGTCTTGTTTTTTTAACTCATAAGAGATGCGATTCGTCGTGTAGATCTCAAAGACGGCACCGATGAGAAGAAGTATCACCCAGTTGTTGTGTATGTAGTGTACATAGAAGTTGTATCCATCAATGCTTGCAGCCATATATGGGAAAATGAGATGATATACGCTCTCGATCATCATTATTCCGGAAAGCATAAAGCAAATGTCACCGATGGTCATCAGGTTGCGCAGTCGCTTTATGGTTGTGTTATTGCCTTCATAAGTCTGGCTGAGTTGCATTAGCGAGAAACTGATTGCGCCGATGCAGAAGACTATGGACATGGAATGAATGAATATTCCGAAGACTACGCATCCGGTTCCAACAACCATCATCAGGGCTCCAATGAGGAAGATGTAGTTTTGAATAGTATTGAGTTGTCGCATTATTTTTTATTTTAATTCATTTTGTAATTCCTCAGAAGCCTCTCTGTCAGTACTCATCACGAAGATTTCTTCGTTGTCGCGCTTCATGAGGTAACGCTCTCTTGCTACTCTCTCCACACCTTTTGGATCATCATAGAGAGTTTTGAGGCGAGTAGAGTCACGTTCAAATTGTTTCTGGTATGTTTCTATCTCTGCAGTCAGTTCGTTGATGCGCAATTGATAGGATACGTATTTCATGAGGCTGTTCTCGTCTATTACACAGACTAGTAGCAGTCCTAATATGATAGTAATCAGGTATTTCTGCTTGTCAAGATATGCCCAGATGTTATTAATTTTTCCCATTAGTCTAATAATTATTATGCAAAGTTATCTTTTTATCCTGAAAACAACAAAATATTGAAAAATAATTTTGTCTTATTAACTTCATTGGGCTTGCTTCTTAATTTTTATAAAAATATTCTAAGATTGCAGGTAAGTTTATTCTTCTATTGAATTGATTACCTTTCTTTTCGGAAGCAGACGCTGCATACCCATCCTTTTTCCACATTTTGACGGATGATGAAGTCGTAGTCGCTGTTTCCTTTATGCCATTCGTTCAGCAATGGGACGAGCTGTTCCTTTCCCGTGATACCTCTTCCTGTGAGTTTTACAAGTGATTCTTTCATTGTCCATAAGCGAGCGAACATAATGGTGGGGGAGAGTGCGTTGCCTTCTTTATCCATACCTTTTGCATTATGCACCATGTTCTGCTCTTCTTTGCTGAATACGTATTCGAGCAAACCATCTTTTAGATCGGAGGGAATGTTCTCTATGTCGATGCCTATAGGTTCATTTCCTACTACACAGGCTACACCACTCTTGCAATGGGAAATGTTGAAGTGAATATCTTCGTGACCTTCGATGACAGGTTTTCCGTTCTCCTGCTCTATGAAGACTGGTGGCTCGTTGATTCCGTATTCCTCCACCAATGCTTTCTGCAGCAACTGGTATGCTCTAAGACTTTGCAGTCTGCCTGAATCATAACGAAACCTCAGCACTTTCTCCTTACGCTGCACACTTACGCTTTGCAGTTCATGCAGAAGCTGCTCCTGAGAGATCGGTGACAGGTTATCATCTATGTAATACTTCATTTAGGTAAGAAATATATAAAAATAAGGTGTGATTACGGTCATTGAGAATGAAAGTAATCACACCTTCCTTTATTGAAAAAGTTTAATGTTACTTCTTTTCAGCAGTCTTTTTAGGAGCAGCCTTCTTTGCTGCTGGCTTTTCTGCCTTTGGAGTAGCCTTCTTGGTAGCGGCTTTCTTAGCTACAGGTTTCTTCTCTGCAGGATCAAGCTTAGCGAGCTTAGACTGTAGACGCTGGATTTCCTTATCCTTCATCTCAATCTCCTTACCCTGGTTTGTGATAGTGGTAAGCATCTGCTCGAGTTCCTCGTTGTCGATACCGCCATAGAGAGCACGTACGCGGCTGATGAAGTCGCCGAGGATGTTCATGTAGTTAGTGAAAGCATCGAAAGGACCATCATAGATACCACGGTCGATGAATGCATTCGAAGGCTTTGTTGTCATGAAGCGGAAGTTGTTTGAAGCCTGGAGGTAATCCCAATCCTGAAGAAGAGCTGGATCCTTGGCGATGAGCAAACGGTCAGCAACGCTATAGAGCTTGTTGAATGCCTCACGCTGCATCTGGTTGCCGAGCCATACAGAGCAGTCACGCTCTTCGTCAACCCATGAGAGTGTCTCTGGAACGTCGAGAGCACCTACGCTCTGGAACTTGTCGCATACCTCAGAAGGAGTAGCAAACTCAAGACCTGCAGCCTTAGCGCAAGCTGGAAGAGCCTTGATGAACTCAAGGATGTTGCTTGACAATGGCTGTGCGATGCCGAGTGCAGAGAGTTCCATGAAGATGTTTACTACCTGCTCGCTCTCTGGACAACTTGCGATTGACTGTATGTAAGAATCTGCAAAGAGAGGATACTTCTCCCATGTAGTATCATTGAATCTCAATGAAATATCGTCAGATGCGTTCACATCACGAAGCAACAACTTAAGGCCTGGAGCCATGTTGCAGTTGTAAACATAGTGTGAAGATTTCCAACCGAGAACGTGCTTTGCACCCTCTGTCAGCATGCCCTTATAGCCGAGGGATGCTACCTGTGAACCAATCTCATCGGTATAGATGAGAGAAGAGTTGCGGGCAACCTGTGGACGCTTGCCGAAGTACTCCTCTATCTTATTCGACATCTTCTCAATATCGCGCTTGAAGCTCTCTTCATTTACGAGACCTGCAAGACCATGAGAATATGGTTCGGTGAGGAACTCTACCTGACCAGTCTCGTTGAGCTTCTGCAACTTCTCAAGTACCTGAGGAGCATGCATCTCAAGCTGCTCCATGCCAACACCTGAGAGAGAGAATGCAACCTTGAAGTAGCCAGGATTCTGGGCAATCATCTCCTCAAGAGCATTGAGGGCAGGCATGTATGAGTTCTCTACGATGTATGAGATGCTACGCTCGTTCTCATAGTCGTCATAGTAATAGTGATCAGTACCGATATCAAAGAAACGATAGCGCTTCAGATGAATTATCTGGTGAATCTCAAAATATAAGCATATTGTTTTCATGACTGTATTTTCGTTTAAATAGTTGTACTCCTTATTTTATTTAATATAGTTTGCGAGATAATCGTCATTGCTGAACCAACCACGGCTTAAAAGCTGATCGTAGCACTGGCGTATGCGTAAGCCAACCTTCTCCCATGTAATCTGATTAACCTCCTTAATGCCTTCTTCGGCAATGTAATCGTGGAAGCCATCGTTGGTACAGAGTGAGTAGATTGCATCAGCCATAGCATGAATATCCCAATAATCCACTTTCAATACGTTTGTCAATATCTCTCCGCAACCTGATTGCTTTGAGATGATAGATGGACATCCGCATTGCATAGCCTCCAGAGGGGCAATACCAAATGGCTCGGAAACTGAAGGCATGACGAATACATCGGAATTCTTATAGCACTCGTAAACCTGTTTACCACGCTGGAAACCAGGGAAGTGACATTTGTCTGCGATACCATAAGCTGCAGCAAGTTCAATCATAGCATTCATCATATCGCCAGAACCTGCAAAGCAGAAACGTACGTTCTGTGTACGCTGGAGCACAAGCTTAGCTGCCTCAATGAAGTATTCTGGGCCTTTCTGCATGGTGATACGACCGAGGAATGTAACCACCTTCTCGTTTGGAATCTTATGAGGAACGATGTCAAGATATTCCTGAGAGAGTGGATATACAGCATTATGCATAGCCACACATTTGCGTGGATCCTGATGATACTGATTGATGACTGTCTGGCGTGTCAACTCTGATACACACATGATGCAGTCAGCATTATCCATACCATTCTTTTCGATAGAGTAAACCGTTGGATTTACCTTACCGCGAGAGCGGTCGAAGTCGGTAGCGTGTACGTGAATACAGAGAGGTTTGCCGCTTACCATCTTTGCGTGAACACCAGCAGGGAACGTCAACCAGTCGTGAGCATGAATCATGTCGAACTCAAGCGAACGAGCCACAACACCTGCTACTATAGAATAGTTGTTGATGTCCTCAGGAAGATTGCTTCCGTAACCAGGGGCAAAATGCAGAGAGCCGATGTCATTTACTGGCATGTAGTTGAAATCTGCATAAATATGATCGCGGAAATTGTAATACTGTTCTGGTGTAAGATGCTGCAATCTACCCTTTAAGTCATCATAGCTATAGTCGCGATACGCAATAGGCACCTCGTTCATAGCCACATAATTCATGTGTTTCTCTTCGTCGCCGAAAGGACTTGGCAAGCAGAAAGTGGTTTCTACATCACCTTGGGCAGCCAAACCTTTAGTTATACCATAGCTGGCAACCGCTAAGCCTCCGTAAATATGGGGAGCCATTTCCCAACCAAATTGAAGTACTTTCATATTGTGTCTTTCCTCCTTAGGTTTATTCGTTATACTTATCGATGAGACGCATAGTGCGCAGAATTTCTGCAACGTTCATGGCAAAGGCAGAAGCACCACGACCGTGGAATGGTGGGTTGCCGTCGAAGAGCTCAGAGATAGAACCTACTGCGTGATACAGCATTTCGTCTTCGTAACCTACCATCTGTCGCTGTACGAAGCTGAGACGTGTACGCTTGTATATCTTCAGGCATGCCTCCATGTAGAATCCGCCGAGCCAAGGCCAAGCCGTTCCTGAATGGTATGCGTAATCGCGTCGTGTCTGTGCGCCTACATACATTGGATTGTAACCTCCTGACTTAGGAGAGAGTGTGCGCAATCCCTTAGGAGTGAGGAGCTCGCGTGTGCAGAAGTCAAGAACGGATTTCTGCTGCTGAATATCCAGTGGAGAATAGTCAATGGCAACTGCAAATATCATGTTTGGTCGAACGCTCCAATCGCTAATACCTTCTTCAACATAGTCGAAGAGATAACCTGAAGAGTTAACGAACATCTTCTGGAATGATTCCTTGGCAATATCTGCGCGAGCTTCAAGTTCTGCAGCCATTTCAGAATCCTTGTTGACAACAGCCATCTCTGCGCAGAACTTAAGAGCGTTGTACCAAAGGGCGTTGATTTCAACAATGTAGCCGGTACGAGGTACTACAGGGCGTCCGTTAGCCATGCTGTTCATCCATGTAACAGGGCGCTCTCTGCCTTCTGTATGCAGAAGTCCGTTCTCTTTCAGCTTAAGGTTAGGATGGTTGTTGTTGTCAATGAATGTGGCAATGTCAATGAGCAACTTGCCATATTTCTTGAATGCATTCTCCTTACCAACGCTCTTTGCATACTGCTGTACTGCCCATATTGCCCAGAGGAGTACGTCAGGCTGCTCTATCTCCTTGATCAAACCGGTGAGAGGCTTGCCTGCCATAAACTCATAGATAGCCTTCTGGGCTGTATCCATTACGAGTTCGAAATAGTCAACCTCGTCGATAGCGAGTGTAAGACCAGGAAGAGCAATGAATGTATCGCGTGCCCTAACCTTGAACCATGGGTAACCGGCAAGCAGATATCGCTCTGTGTCGCTTATTCTCTTATGGAACTGATGAGCAGAGTTAACGAGAGTATGATAGAAGTTATCGCGAGGTGTGCGAAGTGCAACTTCCTCTTCAAAGAGTTTCTTCAATGTAGAAGACTTAATCTCCTGAGTACCTGCAGCGAAAACGATTTCGTCGCCCTTCTTTACCTGGAACTCAAAGTGTCCAGGAACGTAAAGGTCTTCTACGCCTTCATAGCCGCGCTCAAGTTCCTTGTCATATTCAAGGTTCTTGTTCCAATGAGGATCAAAGATGAACTCATTCTTCTTTGAGCACTGCATGTAGAGGGTAGGGTAGTTCTCATACAGGCAAGTCTTTATGCCGCCGCTGATTGTCTTGTAGTCCTTGTTTACCTGCCAGTTTTCATGACAGAGGCTGTTGACACTGCGGAAGGCGAGGAAAGGCTTCAACTTGAGAGTCGTAGCGCTGTGTGCATCAACGATGGTGTATCTGATGAGCACGCGGTCAGCGTATGCCTGGAAGATAACCTCTTTCTTGAGGATAACTCCGCCTACACGATAGATAGTTGTTGGAACTGTCTCGAGAGAGAATTCTCGGATGTATTTGTGACCTTTAGGGCTGAACGCGCCACCCTGGTACTTGTGTACTCCGAGATTGAATTCAGCACCGTGTTGTACTACTGTCACGTCGAGACTTGAAAGCAGCACATGGTTCTCTTCATCAATCTGAGGCACAGGCACCACCAGCAAACCATGATATTTGCGGGTGTTGCAGTCAACAACTGTACTGCAAGAGTAGGCTCCCGAACGATTCGTACGCAACAATTCCTTGCGTAGGCCCTCCTGCAGATTGGTCATCTGAGCTTTTTCAAATTTGAGATAACTCATAGTTACTATATTAAGGTTTAAGTTATTGTTTAGGATTAACATTTGCAAGTGAGTTCTGTCAGAGCAGATACTTCATTGCACTACAAAGGTAATTATTTCTTTTCGTTTTGCAAAATTATAGTTTGTTTTTTTTGTAAAAAGTAACATTTTTGTATAAAATGTACTATTTTTCTATGATGAAATTGATGCACTCTTGTTCTACCCACATCTTTATTTCCTTCGAGGTGTCGATATCGTTCATCACTTTTCCGTCAATGCTCATAGGAACGTTTTTTTGCAGGTTGAGGGTGATATTCCTTGATCTGTAGGAAATAGCATTCTTGTAGTTCAGTATCTTGCTTGTGATGAAAAGGTAAATTCCACCCAGAAGATGAGTCAAGGCAGAATGCTTTATTACTGTTGTGTCAAGCATGCCGTTGTATGGCACGGCATTAGGAGTTTGTCCGTATCCTGTGCAGCTTCCGATGCAAAGTGTCATCACTCTGTGCTTTTCTTCCACATAGTTTATCGTGTATTGTATTTTCCAGAATGTTCTGTGGAAGATAAGCAGGAATAGCGACACAACAAATGACACCTTCCTCGACCAGAGAATCTTTCTTGTCTCTCTCTTTATGCGTTGGGTGAGGGCAATAAGACCTACGTTTACGCAGTTGAGAAAATATTTTGTCTTTTTTGTCTGCTCGTTGTCCGTATATGTCATACATCCTACGTCCACTTTCCTTATTCTTCTCTCTTTCAGCGATTCCACGGTGTGAACGATGTCCTTCTCGGAAAATCCCCAGAACGAAGCAAAGTCATTCATCACTCCGTTTGGAATTACTCCTATGGTAATCTTATCCCTTTTCTCCTTCTCTATCTTCATTAGGCAATTTACCGTGTCGCAAAGTGCCGAGTCGCCGCCACAGATGATGATGTTGTCGTATCCGTTTCCTATCATCATCATGACGATTCGCTCCACGCTCTGCGCACTCTCGCTTTGTATGAAATCGTAAGCTATTTCATACTGTTCCAAAACGCTGGCGATCTTGTTCCATCGCTTGTGGTTTGATTTAAGTCCTGTGTGCTTAGGACAAAAAATGATGCAAGTCTTCACGTAATTGATAGTTGTAAGTTGATAGTTGTATGTTGAAATTTTAATCGTCAATTGTCAATCGTCAATCGTCAATTGATAATCGTCAATTGATATATCTCCTTTGCCATTCTTACCTTTTCTTCCATAGGAAGCATGGCGTCTATCCAGTTTATCTTCAGTCCTCGGCGCTCCATGCCGCGGAACCATGTCATCTGCCTTTTTGCAAACTGATGTATGGCAATCTCCAATCCGTGGAGCATTTCGTCGTAGGATGTCCTGCCGATGACGTATTCCGTAACGAACTTATATTCCAATCCGTAATAGATAAGGTCCTCAGGATTCACTCCCGATTCTATTATCCTCCTTATCTCATCGGTCATTCCTTCGTCGATTCTCTTCTTCAGTCTTGATGAAATCTTGTTGCGTCTCTCTTCTCGTGAAATATCCACGCCGATGATTGTCGTCTTGATAGGAGGGAAGTATCTGTTGTCGGTGTGTATTTCCGTGTTGTATGTCTCTATTTCGATTGCCCTTATAGCCCTTTGCTTTGAATCCACATCTGTGGTGTTGTGCATGTTGGAATTGTTTCTTTTCTTAAGTTCAATAAGTATTTGAGTCAATTCCTCCATACTTTTGTCCTTCAAAGTGTTGCGAAGTTCTTCATTTTGCGGTACAGGACTCAGATGATACCCCTTGATTACAGATTCTACATAAAGTCCTGAACCGCCGCAAAGTATGGGCAGCGCCTTGCGCGAAGTGATGTCTTCGTATGCCTTGAGGAAATCTTGCTGGTATTCGAAAATGTTGTATTTCTCTCCTGGGTTACAAATATCAATGAGGTGGTAAGGCACTTCAATGTCCCCAACCTTATAGTCGCAAAGATCCTTTCCCGTGCCGATGTCCATTCCGCGGTACACCTGGCGCGAGTCGCCCGATATTATCTCAGCATTCATACCGTTGGCAATGTAATCTGCAGCAAGATGAGCCGCAAATGTTGTCTTGCCTGAAGCTGTAGGTCCTATTATGGTAATCATGATTGCAAAGGTAATAAAAATAACCCAATATCAAGAAAAATAAGTATGGAAATATTTAAGTTGCGGAAAATACCACCTTATTTAACATTAAAAAAGCCACCCAACCGAAGTTGAGTGGCATTGTGTATCGAATTCTAAACGATTGCTTAGAGCTCAGCGAGGTGCTTGATAGTGCGAACCATCTGAGAAGTGTAAGAGTTCTCATTGTCGTACCAAGAAACAACCTGTACCTGATATGTGTCGTCGTCAATCTTAGAAACCATTGTCTGAGTAGCGTCGAAGAGTGAACCGAACTTCATACCGATGATGTCAGAAGAAACGATCTGATCCTCTGTGTAACCGAATGACTCTGTGCAAGCAGCCTTCATTGCAGCGTTGATACCCTCTACAGTAACGTCAGCCTTCTTAACAACAGCAACGAGGATAGTTGTAGAACCTGTTGGAGTTGGGATACGCTGTGCAGAACCGATGAGCTTACCGTTGAGCTCTGGGATAACGAGACCGATAGCCTTAGCAGCACCTGTTGAGTTAGGAACGATGTTCTGAGCACCTGCACGTGAACGACGGAGGTCACCCTTACGCTGAGGACCGTCAAGGATCATCTGGTCACCTGTGTAAGCGTGGATTGTTGACATGATACCTGACTGGATTGGAGCGTAGTCGTTAAGAGCCTTAGCCATTGGAGCGAGACAGTTAGTTGTGCAAGAAGCAGCAGAGATAACTGTATCGTTAGCTGTAAGGATGTTGTGGTTTACGTTGTAAACGATTGTTGGGAGGTCGTTACCAGCAGGAGCTGAGATAACGCACTTCTTAGCACCAGCAGCGATGTGAGCTGAAGCCTTCTCCTTAGATGTGTAGAAACCTGTGCACTCGAGAACTACGTCAACACCGAGCTCACCCCATGGAAGCTCAGCAGCGTTTGGCTTAGCGTAGATAGTGATCTTCTTGCCATCAACAACGATGTTGTCCTCACCAGCCTCTACAGTGTGTTTACCCTCGCCGAACTTGCCAGCGAAACCACCCTGAGCTGTGTCATACTTCAAAAGATGAGCGAGCATCTTTGGAGAAGTAAGATCGTTGATTGCTACTACCTCGTAACCCTCAGCCTCAAACATCTGACGGAAAGCGAGACGACCGATACGACCGAAGCCGTTAATTGCTACTTTTACCATTTTTTTTGAAATTAATGTTATTAAAAATGTGAATAAATATTATCCTTGTAAGTTTGCTAAAAGCATTGCAAAGGTAATAACTTTTTTTGAAAATAGTGATTTTTTTTGAAAATATTTTTGGATTTATGCGGATAATTAATCAAAATTTAGTACATTTGCAACATAATTGCAATATAAACATTTCAATTTTTTAGAATTATGAGTAAATTTGTAGACGAATTCAAGGCTTTCGCAATGCGCGGAAACGTAATGGACATGGCTGTCGGTGTTATCATCGGTGGCGCTTTTGGTAAGATCGTATCTTCACTCGTTGACGATGTTCTTATGCCAATTATCGGTACATTGACTGGTGGTATTGATTTCTCAGGTCTCAGCGTTGAGATTGGTGAAGCATCTATCAAGTATGGTCAGTTCGTACAGAACATTATTGACTTCATCATCGTTGCATTCTGTATCTTCCTTATGATTAAGGGTATGAACTCTCTCAACAAGAAGAAGGAAGAAGAGCCTGCAGCACCAGCTCCTGCTCCAGAACCATCTGCAGAGGAAAAGCTTCTTGCTGAGATTCGTGACCTTCTCAAGAATAAGTAAGAAAAGCCCCCTAACCCCCGAAGGGGGAATTCTTAATTGAATTGAAGGGTGTTTCTTCGTTTATATAAAAGTCTCCTACATAGGGGACTTTTTTTATGCCTTCAGATGTATAAAAAGTTCCCCCTTTGGGGGGTAGGGGGCTTTCTTTCGATGCTTATGCAACTGCCATGAGTTTATCACATTGTGCCAGATACTATAGAATCCACCAGCCACGGCGGTGATAGGTGAAAGGAATGTATAGCCGAGCCAGATGATGAAGATGGTGTTTTTCTGTCCCAATGCCTGACCACCCTCAAGGCGCATACCATAATGTGATCCAATCTTCTTGCCCACAGCAAACTGAAAGATGCACGCAATCATCGTGGCGATGGCAATACCTCCAACATGTATCATGCTCTCATTACTATGCGCAAGGGCACGAACCGTGACGGTGATAGCGAAAGCAAGGGATATTGCCCACATGTAGAAGGCGAGGTCCTTCGTCGCAAGTATTGCCTTATGGAATCGTGGCAGGAAATATCTTGCCACCCAAGCCAATAGCAGCGGGATGATGAGTAATGGGAAAACCTTGTATATTATAGTAATGAAGGCAGGAAGAAAACTCATGCCATGCTGTGGATGAGCGATAGGCAGAAGCAGAGGTGCTAAGATAGCCACTGCAATATTGATAATGATGGTGTAAGCCGTAGTTGCAGCAGAGTCACCCCCGAGTTTTTGCGTCACCACAGCGCATGCAGTTGCCGTAGGACAGATGATAGCCAGCATTCCTCCTTCAATCACGAGACGAAGATCTGTCTCTGGGAATTGCCACAAAGAGAGTGCGAGCAAAGAGAAGATTCCGCATTGTATCATCAGTAGCCAGGCGTGCCATTTGTGTGGTCGAAGGTCGGAAGGCTTCACCTTGCAGAAAGCCACGAAAAGCATGCAGAAGAGCATGATAGGTTGTAGCCATTCCACAAACTTGATGAAACCTGTCTTAAAGTCTTGCTCAACGGGTATCCTTACACCTATTATATAAATAAGGGCTCCCGTAATCATTGATACAGGAAGTGTCCATTCTTTCAAAAAGCGTATTATCCTGTTCATTCTTTTCATTTTTTCACTCTTTCATCTTTTCACCTTTTCACCTTTTCTTTATTTCCTCTATGCCTTGTTCCCTATGGCAGATTCTTACCTCAATGCCATATTTCTTATGCAGATGCTCTGCAAGATGCTGCGCAGAATAAACAGAGCGATGCTGACCACCTGTGCAGCCGAATGAGAACATCAGCGATGTGAAACCGCGCTGAATGTATCGCTCCACATGGGCATCGGCAAGTTTATAGACGCTCTCAAGGAAAGTGAGAATCTCTCCGTCATCCTCGAGGAAGCGAATTACAGGTTCGTCAAGACCTGTCAGTTTCTTGTAAGGCTCATAGCGTCCAGGGTTGTGGGTGCTGCGGCAGTCGAAAACATAGCCACCGCCGTTTCCGCTCTCATCCTCAGGAATTCCCTTCTTGTAAGAAAAACTGAACACTTTAACCACCAAAGGACCCTTGCCGTCATATTTTGAGAATGTAGCAGGACCATCTTGTGGGTGAGGCTTATGAACGTCGCTATCCGTTGTTTTGTACCCGTCCTCGCGCTGGCGGATAGGTTCCTCCTGTTTCGCAAACTGTGGAAGGTTGACGAGATTTGTAAGAATCTCCACGAGATAAGGGTAGGGGAAGTTGTTCTTCTCCAGAAGATTCCTCAGATTGTCGATGGCAGGAGGTATGCTGTCGATAAAGTGCTTCTTCCTCTCAAAATATCCACGGAAACCGTATGCTCCCAATACTTGCATCGTCCTGAAGAGCACGAAGAGTTGTAGGCGCTCGTTAAATGTCTTCTCCGAAGGCACCTCAGTATAGTTCTTCAGGGAATTGTAGTATTCGTCGATGAGTTCCTCGCGCAAGGAATCAGAATACTTTGCCGAGGCCTGCCATAGGAATGAAGCTAAGTCATAATAGTAAGGACCTTTGCGTCCACCCTGAAAGTCGATGAAGAATGGATTTCCGTCCTTGTCAAGCATTATGTTGCGAGCTTGGAAGTCGCGATACATGAAGGCGTATGAGTTATCGCTGTCGCTTGTCAAATCCTTTGCGAAGAGGCGGAACGCTGCCTCCAGTTTCAGTTCGTGGAAGTCAATACCTGTTGCTTTTAGGAAACAATACTTGAAATAATTGAGGTCAAAGAGTACGTTGTCCTTGTCAAACTCTGGCTGAGGATAGCAAACGCTCCAATCCATTCCACGAGCACCACGTACCTGAATGTTAGGCAGTTGCCTTATCACGTTTTTGAGAAGTTCACGCTCGTGCTTGTTGTATCTTCCTCCTGCCTCACGTCCGCCCTTTATGGTGTCGAAGAGAGACGTGTCGCCAAGGTCGGTAACGAGGTAGCGCAATCCGTCTTCAGATACAGCTATTACCTGCGGAACAGGCAGTTGTCTCTTGGTGAAATGCTGCGCCATTGTAATAAAAGCCTTGTTCTCGTCAACGCTTGTTCCCACTACGCCGATGATCGACTCACCATTGCCGTCGCTCATTCTGTAATAGATACGATTACTGCCAGCTCCAGGGAGTTGTTCCACTTGTGCGGGTTCCTGTTTCTTGTAGCTTTTGTATAGTTCTTTTAGAAGATACATAGGAGTGTTTATGAAAATTTCTGCAAAGGTAATAAAAAAAAGTGAGACGCAAATATAAGCGTCCCACTTTTTATTCTTGAATTATGGAGTTAACTTCTTAACTTCTTTATAACAAAAGTTATCCGGAACCTTCGTTGTTAACTGTTAATTGTTAACTGTTAATTGTTAACTGTTAACTGTTAACTGATTACTTTCTTACATCATGCCGCCCATACCTGGAGCTCCGCCCATTGGCATTGCTGGTTCTGGAGCTGGCTGATCACAGATGCAAGCCTCTGTTGTGAGGAAGATTCCTGCGATAGATGCTGCATTCTCAAGAGCTACGCGAGCCACCTTTGCTGGGTCGATGATACCTGCAGCGCGGAGATCCTCATACTTTCCAGTACGAGCATTGTAGCCGAAGTCACCTTCGCCCTCTGCCACCTTGTTTACTACTACTGCACCCTCTACGCCTGCATTGTAGCAGATCTGACGGAGTGGTTCCTCGATAGCGCGACGTACGATAGCGATACCTGTCTGCTCCTCCTGATTGTCGCCCTTGAGGTTTTCAAGGGCAGAAAGAGCACGGATGTATGTTGTACCACCACCGGCAACAACGCCTTCCTCGATAGCTGCACGTGTAGCGCAGAGAGCATCGTCAACGCGATCCTTCTTCTCCTTCATCTCTACCTCAGAGCTTGCGCCAACGTAGAGAACAGCCACGCCACCAGCGAGCTTAGCAAGGCGCTCCTGAAGCTTCTCCTTGTCGTAAGAAGATGTAGAGTTCTCTATCTCTTTCTTTATCTGCTGGATGCGGTCAGCGATGAGCTGCTTCTCGCCAGCACCGTTCACGATAGTTGTGTTGTCCTTGCTGACAGTAATCTTGTCTGCTGTACCACACATGTCGAGTGTTGCCTGCTCAAGCTTCAAGCCCTTCTCCTCAGAGATTACAAGGCCGCCTGTGAGAACAGCGATGTCCTCAAGCATAGCCTTACGACGGTCGCCGAAGCCTGGTGCCTTTACTGCACAAATCTTAAGACCACCGCGCAGACGGTTTACGACGAGTGTTGTGAGAGCCTCAGACTCTACGTCCTCAGCGATGATGAGAAGACCACGACCGCTCTCTGCTGCTGGCTGGAGAACAGGAAGGAGTTCCTTAAGGTTAGAGATCTTCTTGTCATAGATAAGGATGTATGGGTTGTCCATCACGCACTCAAGTTTCTCTGTGTCAGTAACGAAATAGCCTGAGAGGTAACCACGGTCGAACTGCATACCCTCTACAACGCCGATGTATGTGTCGCGGCTCTTTGACTCCTCGATAGTGATAACGCCATCCTTTGATACCTTGCGGAATGCCTCTGCGAGAAGCTTACCGATTTCAGGATCGTTGTTTGCGCTGACTGTAGCCACCTGCTCAATCTTGTCATAGTTGTCATCCACCTTCTCGGCATTCTCCTTGATGTAGTCAACAACGGCAGTAACAGCTTTGTCGATGCCGCGCTTGAGGTCCATAGGGTTAGCACCGGCAGTTACGTTCTTCAAGCCCTCCGTAACGATAGCTTGTGTGAGGATTGTTGCTGTTGTTGTTCCGTCGCCAGCATCGTCGCCAGTCTTTGAAGCAACGCTCTTAACGAGCTGTGCACCTGTGTTCTCAAACTTATCCTCGAGCTCTATCTCCTTAGCAACGGTAACACCGTCCTTTGTTATCTGAGGAGCGCCGAACTTCTTCTCGATTACTACGTTGCGTCCCTTAGGACCGAGTGTAACCTTTACTGCATTTGCGAGCTGATCAACGCCCTTCTTCAAAAGGTCGCGGGCGTCCATATTGAATTTAATATCTTTTGCCATAGTTGTTTTGTTGTTTTTATTTTTTTTTCGAATTATCGAATTATCGATGTTTCGATTTATATTTTTGCCCTTCCGGTTCCTCTCCTCGGGGAGGCCAGGAGGGGGGCTTACTTAATCACCGCAAGTACGTCGCTCTGACGCATCATCATATACTTCTCGCCTTCGAATTCGAGTTCTGTGCCTGCATACTTACCGTAGAGCACCTGGTCGCCAGTTTTAAGGATCATCTCCTCGTCCTTAGTGCCGTTGCCTACAGCAACTACCGTACCCTTGAGTGGCTTTTCCTTTGCTGTGTCAGGAATGATGATGCCACCGATCTTTTCTTCTGCTGCAGCTGGTGCGATAAGCACGCGGTCTGCTAATGGTTGAATGTTCATAATGTTTATTTTTATTTAGTTATAGTTTTCGTTAACGTTTTCGTTCATATGTAAACGAAATGCGTGCCAAACGAGGGAATGAGCATCCTAAAGGGAAAATATGGCAGAGTGGGAGAGGAAAGTATGACAAGGTGTGACAAAGTGGCACTCTTCGTCTGCCATAAAAAAACATCGGCAAGGGTTACTTACCGATGTTTCTCATCATTTTCTTATTGAAACTGTCTTCTGCGAAAATACATTTCAAGACCTTTGTTGCTGGCAACACCTTGAGGAAACGATTGTGATACTGCTGTTGTAGTTTCTTAATCTCTATTTCCTGTAAGTCGTGGTTTCTTATTGCCTCCAAAGCGAGCTTGTCATCTGTGAAAGCAGCCATGTTAGGTCTCTTTCCTTTCATGTAGATGGCACGAGTTTTCTGCTGCATCTCACGGAAGATAGGGAAAAAATTCTGGGCTTCCTGTTCTGTCAGGCAGGCGTACTTTGTTATGAAAGCTTCAAGGTCGCGCTGATACTGTCCTGGGTCAAACTTTTTTGGAGGCTGCATTCCTCCCTGTTCCGTTTTTGGGCGTCTGTTGTGATGCTGCGCCAATGTAGTAACAGGTACTAGTGTAGTCAGGATGATTAGGAAAAGGTATGTTGTTATTCTTTTCATTATCTATTCCTCCTATGATTAATGATTTGTTTCTCTTGTATAACAATATGTTATTCGGTACGTTGTTAACTGTTAACTGTTCCCTGTTAACTGATTTATTCCTCTGCGAGTAATTGATACATATCCTCGTTGTCGAGCATTGTATAGTCAGCAGCTTCCGTTACGATGTCGTTGTCTGCAGAGAAAATAGGTAATGACATCGTGTCGGCATTGTTTGTTGCGAGCGAGGATTTTTCGCTGTTGGAAACGTAGAGAATGGAAGTGGTGCCGACCACGAAGAAACATGCGATGGCAGCTGCCCAGCGAAGTGAGCGTAGAGAAAGTATTCTTCCTTTTTTCTGCTTCTCTGCATTAGCGATGCTATTCTCTTCCGGTATGCGATTCATGATACGTTCAGTAAGTGTGTCGAAATAGTTTTCCGGCACTCTGAACGGATTGTTCTGCAATTCCTTGCTGTCGAATATGTCCTTGAAATCGTTGTTCATTTTTTCTTTCTTTATTTTTTTGACGATGGTATTACTAAAAGGTTTAATGGTTGTATGAAAATTTTTTAGTATTTTTTTCGGTAGTCATTTATAATTGTCAATTGTCAATCGTCAATTGTCAATTTTTCTCAAAGTATTCTTTTATCTTTTTTACGGCAAGATGGTAGTTGGCTTTCAGTCCTCCTTCAGAAGTGTTGAGGATCTTGGACAGTTGCGAATATGGCAGGTCTTCGAAATATCTCATCACGAAAGTTACTCGCTGTGCCTCTGGGAGAGTCTCTATTGCGCATTGAAGCATTCGCTGTGTCTCATTGCCGTCGAAGTATTCGTCTGCCTCCATCCTTTCCGCCATCTTCATCCCGCCGTCAGGAGAGAGAAGTTCGCGTTTTTTGCGGATGAAGTCGAGTGCTTCGTTGACGCAGATACGGTGGAGCCAGGTGTATATGTTTGAGTCGCCTCGGAAGTCGTCGATCTTCGTCCATGCCTTGAGGAATGCGTTCTGGAGTACATCGTCGGCATCCTCGTGACGTCCTACAATGCTACGGACCTTCCAATACAGCTTCTCGCTATACTGGTTTACGAGTGCGGTGAAGGCTTTGCGCTTCTTCGCTGGATCGTGAAGTTCCTCTATTGTCATTGCAGGAATGGAAGTGTTTAGAATTGTTGAGAAGAATATAGGTTTTGAAAAAAAGACCAGTCGGCATGTTCTCATTTGCTGGCTGGTCCCTTTAATTTAATTGTCAATCGTCAATTGTCAATCGTTATTTAATGGAAATCTTTCTGACGGTCTTTCCTATCTTTACGATGTAGCATCCCTTTGTCTGGTTGAGCTCTTGAAGGCATTCTGCTCCTTCTATTCTCACGGTCTTTATTCTGACACCTGCCACATTGTATATTTCCAGTATTTTACCGTTTGCCCCCTCAATGCGAAGGACGTTTCCGTTGACAACGGATATCTGTGGCTGTTGCTCTACCTCAATGAGCTCCATCATGGCAGCAGCGTTTGCCTTAGGGGTAAAAATACCGATGTTGAGTGTTAATGCTAATATGAAGAGTAATTTCTTTGTCATAAGCCAATGTATTTTGTTTCTGCAAAAGTACGATTATTTTTCGTAACGGCAAAAGGTGACTTGAAATTTATTGTGTATTTAATAAGATTTAACATATCAAGCTTTTCTAGGTGTGAAGGATTGACTATGTTTTTGTGAAACCCAGTCGCGCAGATTGAATAAAACACCAAGGGAAAGTGAATTTCACCGTCACTTCACCGTCACTCTTTTTTTATTCATTCTTAACCTTCGATTAAGGTCCTTTTTTCGTTTCCACCGTAGGAAACGATTGTTTCCAACGTGAGAAACGACTGTTACCACCGTGAGAAACGGATACCACCCACCACAATAACGGAACCTACGGAGGTATCTTTTTCTCTTTCTTTATTCTCTATCTCTTTAGATAATAGGTTCGCCTGCACGGACGCTTGCACGGACATCGGCACGGACGCTTGCACGGACGCTTGCAGGGGCGCGCTCACGGACGCATACGCATACGAGGCCGTCGCCATTGACAGAGAACAAGTCGTAATCATTTACCACACGGCTGATGATGCGACGGCTGGTGTATTCGCTACGTGTTTTCACATTTGACATCTACATAGCACAAAGTTGCCATTATAGAGCGTTTTCTTGCCAAATCTTGTTAAAGTTTGCGTGAAAATCATCTTTGTTGAATGATATTTGAAGAAAAATTAGTAGCTTTGCCGACAATATGTCGGCTACAAGTGATAAAAGCCACATTGCAATCGTATGAAGACAAGCAAATTCAGATACCCAATCGACAAAGATCAGTTCCAGGTGATACGGGAACAGAAAATGTTGTATGTTGACAAGACAGACATGATGTACGATCTTGCCGACAGATATACTTATATCTTTTTGGCTCGTCCTCGTAGGTTCGGCAAGTCTCTGCTATGCAATACCTTTAAGGCGTATTTCAAAGGCCAGAAGGAATTGTTTGAAGGACTGAAGGTGATGGAGTTAGAAAAGCAGTGGATAAAATACCCTGTGCTTCATTTTATCCTGAGTGGTCTGAAGGACTGTACCATTCCTGAAGCAAAGTCGAAGTTGGAAGGTTTTCTGCGTAACTACGAGAAAATATATGGAAGAGATGAAAACGATGAAACTCCGGGTGCTCGCTTTAGTCGTTTGATCCACAATGCATACGAACAGACTGGTGAGAAGGTTGTCGTTATCCTTGATGAATACGACTCACCAATCATGAGATTAATGAGTGAGCCTGATAAACTTGACGCAATGCGTTCCTTACTTCGCGAGTTCTATCAGGTGCTTAAGGATGAAGGCGAATATCTGCGTTTTGTCTTCATCACTGGTGTAACAAAGTTCTCACAACTCAGTATATTCTCAGAGTTGAACAACCTGAATCAAATATCTTTTGATGATAAATACTCTGGATTATGCGGTATTACGCAAGAAGAATTAGATACAACTCTCCGTCCATGTATTGAGGAATATGCAGATGCCCTTAATGTTACTGTGGATGAAGCATATGCTTTGCTAAAGAAGAACTATGATGGTTATCATTTCTCACCAAGAAGCAAGGATGTCTATGCACCATTTAGCCTGTTGAAAGCTTTAGACAAACAAACGACCGATCCATATTGGTTCGATTCCGGAACCTCTAAGTCTCTGATAGAACATCTTCAGCATCATCCTGAGTTCAATCCACTTGATTTTGATGGAGCGGAGTTGTCTATCAATGCTTTTAATGTCCCATGCGAGAAGGCAAGTTCACCAATCCCTCTGCTTTACCAAAGCGGGTATCTTACAATAGCTTCGAATGACAAAGATTTGGATTCTTACACACTCCACTTCCCTAATTACGAAGTAAGACGGGGCATGATAGAAAGTCTGACCAATTACCTCATGGATGCAGACGATTTGGAACGTGATGCTGCTGTTCTGGCAATGGCACGAGCTTTGAAGAATGGTGATTTATCTACAGCACTTATAGGGCTACGTTCATGGATCGCCAGTCTTCCTTATGACATTATCACAAAAAAGGAGTGGATGGCAAAAAAGACAAGAGAAGCTTTTTATAAACTAATCCTGTATGCTGTATTCTCACTCCTTAACAGCAAAGTTGATACCGAAGTCAAAAGCATACTCGGTCGTGCTGATGTGGTTATCAAGACCAAGACAGACATCTTCGTACTCGAATTGAAAGTTGATGATACCGTAGAGAACGCTCTGGCGCAGATTGATGATAAGGGATACGCCATTCCTTATGAGGCTGACGGTCGCAAGGTGACTAAATGCGGAGTTCGCATAGCAAGCGAACAGCGCAACATCACCAATTGGCGCATTACTGATGCTGAGGGTAACGTGATTGAAGATAAGGATTTTTCAATATAAAAACGAGGAAATATCCCTCTGATAGTAGGCCTTTTACCAGTGGTAACTTTGCATGTCAAATATAAAAAATCAAACTTTCTGCTGGCTAAAGGATGGCTATATCGAAATTATTTTATAATTTTGCACTTTAAAAGTTTGATGAAAATCATGAAGAAATTCAATGGGCACAGACAATAACCTCCAAATACTGCAACAGCCAGAAAGTGCAGTTCTCTTCAATGACGTATGCCTTATAATAAATCAGGCAAGGCGGCATGTGGCAACTTACGTCAATGTAGAAGCATGCTTGATGAACTGGCATGTTGGTAAGCGCATCAAGGAAGATGTACTTTACAATCAGCGTGCAGAATATGGCAAGCAGATACTCAAGAACCTGTCAGTAAAACTGACTGAAAGGTATGGCACAGGATGGGGAACTGAGAAACTGAAACATTGTGTACGCAGTGCGTACCTTTTTTCGGAGGATGACATTATGTACGCAGCGCGTACCCAATTGACTTGGACGCATCTACGCTCTCTAATGTCACTCAAAGATTCTCTCGAACGTCAATTCTACATGGAGATGTGTCGTATAGAGCATTGGGACACCCGTACGCTCGACGAGAAAATAGACAGTCAGCTATATCAGCGAACAGCCATCAGCCAGCGTCCAGAGGAAGTGATAAGGCGTGAGCTCAAGGAACTGAGGGAAGAGGACACACTGAACCCAGATATAGTCTTCCGCAGCACGTACTTCCTGGATATGCTGGGGTTGCCCGATGTTTTCTCAGAGAAAGACCTTGAGAACAGCATCCTCAACCAGTTGCTTGAGTTTATCAAGGAACTGGGCAGTGACTTTACCTTCGTGGATCGCCAGAAGCGCATCACCGTAGATTCCGAGGACTACTTCATCGACCTCCTCTTCTTCCATCGCGGTTTGCGTCGTCTTGTGGCGATCGATCTCAAGCTTGGCAAGTTCAAGCCAGCATACGAAGGACAGATGCGA
>JAZQOH010000014.1:0-72992 GCA_045627725.1 Prevotella sp.
CTTCTCTTCGCAATAATCCTCGTTTGCCTTGAAGAAATTATTTGCTATAACTAAACGCTCCTTGCGTCCAGCCTTGTCATATTCCTTCAGTGTAGATTCTATTTTCTCTATCGGCTGGTTTGCCCATGAATATGCAGATGCCATCAACATCAACAAGCAGTAAAAACTTCTCATTATTTCTGTTATTTTTATTTTTGTTCAAAGGTACTAACTATATTTCTATCACGTCGAAAAAATACGTATATTTTTAAGTTTATTTTTGAAATTACGTAGAAAAATACGTAGATTTTATACGTAAATATACGTATTTTCGTGAATTAGGGTTGGTAAGGCTTTACATATTATAATGTATATTATTAATTTTGTGGGAGAATTTTGATAATTTTTACTTATAATAAATGGATAGAGAAACTAAAACAGCTAACAAGAATTCTGGGATGAAAGATGCAAAATCGGTAAGCGAACTGACTGTTCGCGAGATGCAGATTGTGCGTCTTCTTGCTCAAGGGCTTATTGTGAAAGAAGTAGCAAACCAGCTTCATATTTCTGTTCGTACCGTAGAAACACACAAGCTCCATGTCTATAGAAAACTTGGCATCAACAATCAGATAGAGTTGTTGAATTTTGCTATTAATAACCAATTAGTAAAACAGTAAATATAATTAATAATAAATGTACAACGTATGAAAAGAATTCTAACATTCTTGTTTGTGACTCTGATGAGTATTGGAGCATGGGCACAACATTGGACAGGTCCTTCTGATTCTGAATACATCACATCGACCCCTGTCTATGTTCAGGTTAAGGTTGATGGAAAAATGTACCTTGGATCAAGCCAAAATCTTGAAATTGCTGCATTCATCGGTGATGAGTGTCGCGGTGTAGGTCAGATGGATGCAACAAAAGGTTACTTTGTTGTTCGTGTCTATGGTAACGATGGCAGCGATGGTACAACAAATGACCTCGGCAAAAGCATTACCTTCAAGGCCTATTGTGATGGCGTTGAGTATCAGTTTACCAAGACTGCGACATTCGATGGTGAACAGCAGTATCCTCCAATTGATCTTAATCTTGACCTTGTAGGAGGTGCTAAGCTTCCTGAATCGAAGGAGTACACATCTTCATCATTCCCTTATGCTATCAATCTTGGCAGTGAAGCAGCAGTGAAGTATGTGGATGTTGAAGGAAACGAAGTTACGACACTAAAGGGCGAGTCACAGGTTCTCACCCAGTTTAGTTTTAGTTGGGAATCACTCTCTAGTAACATTGAATGTACATCCTCATCTCTTGGTACCTTTAACGTGTTGGCTGTATCCAACCCAACAAGTTTAGATAAAGTGTATGTAGAACTTCAGAATGCTGATGGCGCTAAGATTGGTGAACATGCTATATGTGCCATAACTGTTACTCAGGAGGCAATTCCTGTTACAGCTATCAATGCAATTTTCTCTTCTTATTCAACTGATTTGGTAACCATCACAGAGCAACAGGTACGTGACAGGATGTATGTGTACTTCACTCCTTACAACGCAACAAACAAGGAATACGAACTTGTACCTGTGGATCCAGCTAAGAAACTTTTCACAACAGATGTAGTACCAGCAGCAGGTACATATCAGTACTACGTACAGAGTGTAAGCAATCCAGAAGTAAAGACTATTATTAATATCACAGTGTATTCTGTTCCAACAGAGATACAGATAGAGAATGATGTAGTGTATGTGAAGTCAACAAATACTCTCGACCAAAGTCATTTTGGAAACAGTTCAGTCGTTGCATTCACAAATCAAGATGCTATCTATAATGTGCTCAGGCAAAAGCTTGGTCAAATAACCATTCTCCCATCTACAGCATATCAGCAAAACGTAGGAATTACTCAGCCAGCGGGCAGCACACCTGCATTTCAGAAGGTGAGCACTTGGTACAAGACATCTCCAGTAGGTGAATACACATATAGAATAGAGAGTACTATTGATCCAAACGTCTATAAGGATTTCAAGGTGAGCATATTCGTACCTGCACAGTTGTATGTCACCAACTATACGGTAGATCTGCCTGTAGGCTCTACCTATCAGGAACTTGTTGACGCGCTCGGTATAAGCGTATCAGACGAGGCAACCTTCCCAGATTGGGAGATAGTAGCTCCTGCGGGTCAGGAATCACCGGCAGCCCTTAAAAAATTCAATCAGGCAGGAGAATTCCACTATACAGTTCAGTTGGTGAAAGATCCATTCAACGAATCTAACAAAGCAAATATTACCGTAAATATATACAACCCTGTTACAGCAGTAGTTGTAAATGAAGGTGTTACCATGAAGAATGGCAAGGGCTATCTTGAGGTAGAGCCAGGCGATAATGTAAAGGAACTGCTGATTGCCAATGCTCACGTTGTTCCTGCAGATGCAGCAAATGCAGATCTTCAGGCAAATGTAAACGCTTCCCTCTATGAAGAAGGTATTGAAGATAAACTTCTTGACTGGGAAGGCAAAGCAACAGATGCAGAAGGAGAATATGAGTTTATTGTAAGTGCAGTAAACTATCCTAATGCTACTCCTGCGTCATTCATTGTTAAGTTCGCTGGCAATCCTCATTTCGTGTTCACGGAAGGTTACTATGAATTGTCAAAGTATCGTGACACAGAGATTACTCTCACATGTACTCGTGAGGAATATGATCCATCAAAGGTTAATCTCATCACAAAAATGCATTATGATAACGGTAATGAATGTGCCATCGTAGAAAAGCTTGATGAAACAGGTCTCAGGTGGAAGGTTCGCGGTTTGCGCAATGGCAGTATTCAAGCTACTGTAGCTTATGGTGATATTGTAAACAATAGCGAGATAATCTGGAAAGCATGGTCTACAGCTGATTGGGAAGCAAATGAAGCCGTAAACATGAACTGTCTGGCAGAGATGAAGCTCGTGAAAGGCTGGGACTGGATTGCACCTAATGCATTCAATAGCGATGGTATTATCCCTCTTAGTGCTATCAACTTCAACAAGAGCACAGGCAACAGTGTTGTAGAAATGCGTTCACAGACAGATCTTCTCTATAATGACCCTTCTGATGGTGTATTCGGAACTATAAGTCAGTTGAGCATCAGCGATGGTATGTATAAGGTTAAGACTGAGAGCACATCTGACGTCTATGACTACGTTGTTCTTAGCGATAATTATAATAGTCCATATTATGCATATGAAAGTGCTGTAAAGAAAATCACCCGTCGCGGTTACAACTGGATTGGCACAGGATTACAGTATAGTCATTACTTTGCAAACATTGTTGACTATCTCACTCCTAATTATTGGGATGTTTCATACAACGCACAGGAAGGTGACCGTCTCATAGGCAAGAACGGTTTTGCTGAGTTTGATGGAGAAGAATGGCTGTATAACAGTGATTTCGTCATAGAGGCAAACAAGGGCTATATGTACTATACACTCTCTCCTCAGAACACCAGCATCGCATTCGGAGACTATCCTTATGAGTACGTACCAGATGATGAGTATGAACTCAATGGTTTCCCTGGAGCTCCAATTGCAGAAGCCAAGTCTGCTTTTGCAAGGAAGACAAATGTTTGGAACTACGATGCATCTCAGTTTGCTGACAATATGTGTATCGTTGCAGAACTTGACGGAATGACAGGTGATGAGTCTTGCACAATCGGTGCCTTTGTTGATGGCGAGTGCCGTGGTAAGGGTCAGTTCGTCAAGGGCAACAAAATGTTCATCAACGTAGCAGGCAAGGCAGGCGAGAAGGTAACCTTCAAGCTCTATGATGAAGATACGGATTTCTTCTATGACGTTGATAATGTTCTTACATACTCGGCTATGGCAGGATCATTGTCTAAGCCAGTCGTCCTATCTTCTGGCAGTCATGCAACTGGCATCAAGAATGTGAACTCAGAGGCTTCAACAGACAAGATGACACACGATATTAGTGGTCGTCGTGTTAACACAGTTGGCAAGCATGGTGTTTACATCGTTAATGGAAAGAAAATACTGAAGTAATTCCCTCTCTTTCTCTCTGTCGTGGATGTATGAAAATGTATTCGCGACAGAGAGAAACTCTTTTTGTATCTCAAGGAATAAAAAAGAAAAGCATGAACTTAAAGAAACATACACTGATAGAAGGATGCATCATAGCCTTGTTGCTTATGATGTCCACGTCAGTTATGCGTGCCCAAAGCGTCTCTCAACAGACTATCTCAGATATTGCGAAGAGCGATCCTCTCATCATTACAGGTGCTGTGGGCACACAGAATACATATCGATACTCATCATCGGGCAATACATATGGCTCGCCACTGAGCAACACGGTGTATGCAAACCTCAACATCAGTTTGTATGGAATATCCATGCCGTTCTCTTTCTATTATTCCAATGATAATACAAGCTTCTCATATCCACATTTTA
Source organism: Prevotella sp. (assembly GCA_045627725.1). Lineage (GTDB taxonomy): Bacteria > Bacteroidota > Bacteroidia > Bacteroidales > Bacteroidaceae > Prevotella. The sequence continues at coordinate 4,416 of JAZQOH010000014.1, forward strand.
CGTTCAACCTGAGTCCTTCGTATAAGAACTGGCATGGTCACATAGGTCAGTCGTCTATGGCGTTCTCAAACTATGTGATGAACATGTCTTTCAATGGTGTAGGATTGGAATATACGTCTGACAAGATGCGTTTTGGTGCTTTCTACGGAAAACTTCGTAGTGCCGTGAATGATGATCCTACAGATCCTGCGGCTCGCAGACCTCAGTACCGTCGCATGGGATGGGGTTTCAAGGCTGGATATGGAACGGGTAAGAACTATATAGACCTTTATTTATTACGCGCGTACGACTGTCTGAACACTGTAAATGAAGCATGGCGCGATATCATATCTCCACAGGAAAATATCGTAATCGGGTTAAAAGGTAATTTGACACCGGTGAAATGGGCAAGTCTCAGTGCCAATGTCGCCACCTCAGTATTCACGAGCGATACTCAGTCAGATAAGATAAATGTAGAGGAAGCACAGAAATGGGATAAGATTTTCGATGTGCGCTACTCTTCACTCATGCGTTTCGCAGGTGATGCGGCATTGAATCTCCGCTTCCCAGGCTTCAATGCCAATATTAATTATCGTATGGTTCAGCCTGATTATACGTCACTTGGAACATACTACATGTCAAACAACTACCAGAGTCTTGGTGTAAGTGTCAGTACAAACCTGCTACGTTCCATATCTCTATCGGCCAACTTCAATGGTCAGGAGGACAACTTAACAAATAAGCAGATGTACACAACACGCGGCTTTGTGTATGCAGCTAATGCTTCCTGGAGATTGGGAAGTAATTTCAGTATCAGCGCGACATATAATGGATATACACAGAAACAGAGTGATGGCACATCTCATGTGAATGATACTACCCGAGTAAACAGACAGATGTCAAGCTATAGCCTGTCACCTACATACATCATAGATACAGACCTTTTAGGACACGTACTATCAGTATCGGCTAATATGACGCAGAATAAGGATCGCAATCCTTTCTCAACAGGGCAGTCTGACGTAACGACAAAGGCACTGGGTGCCAACTACAGTTGCGATGTGAAGCCATGGGATGTTACCTTCAATCTGGCATATAGTCATCAGCAGTCAGAAGGATATAAGCAGAAATATACCAGTGACATTGTATCGTTTGGAGCAAGTCGTTCATTCCTCAAGCAACAAAACCTGAATGTCAGTGCCAACTGTAATTTGTGCTACAACGAGATAAAGAAACAGTCCAAGAGCCTTAGTATGGGTGCGGATATCAGTGTAGGATATATTGTGGAGAAGGTACATAACTTCTCTGCATCTGCAAACTTCAACAGATATGGAGATGTGAATATCACAAAGACGCATTCAGATCTTGATGCTATTGATATCACTTGTTCGCTCAATTATGCCTATACGTTCTCTCTTATAGAGATAAAACGTAAGGTGAAGGATAAGGATGGTGTTCGTTAAGGACGATGTCTCTTCACATAGTATCTCACAAAAGTTAAAAGAATAGGATTATCACCTTATATTTATATATAGGACAATAATATGCGTAAAATACGTTACTACATACTGACAGTCATGATGTTGTTGCTCGGTTTCACTCGTGTGATGGCCGAGGACATAACCGTTACCGTTACTCCTGTGCAGGAAATCCTGCCACCTCAGTTGTTGCTTTATCTCAATGATCCAGGTAAGTTCTTCAATGTGATGGTGACCAATAACACCACCACAGACCAAAATGTGTATCTGGTGATGCAGATAGAGCATGTGGAACCTGCATCGGGCCTTAGTATTTCCACGCCACCTAAATATCAGTCTCCAATGCCTATATCATTGGCTTCTGGTGAGACTAAGCAGTTGGTATCTTCGGAAATGAAGAAGTTGTTCAACCATATCCCGGCAAATGCTTTCAGTTCTACTGCTCAGGATTTGTTCAATAATTATTCCAATGGTAGTTTTGGACTCCTTCCAGAAGGTTTGTATGAAATGTATCTCACGGCATACAAGTGGTCAAATCCCAAAACTGCCACTCCTGTTGTCGTAAGTAATCCTACCGGTGGTAATTGTTTCTTCCGTGTTTGCTATAAGGCTCAGGCTCCAAAGTTTGTAGCACCCTCACAGTTTGATGAGAATGGTATTGCAACCGTAGATGCAAGAACAGCAACTTTTATGTGGGATGCTCCTGTGCTGGCTATGCGTCCAGAGATAGCGTTTGACTATGATTATAGGCTGAAGATAGTGGAGGTGAATCAGGAGATTCATCAGGATCCTGCTGATGCTATAGAGTATAATGCTCCTGTATATGATAAATCTCACTTGACAATGACAACGGCGATGCTGCCAATGACAGTCATCTCAAGTTCGTTCAAGACTGATAAGTTATATGCTGCACAGATAACGGCATCACAGACGTCTTCGAGCAAAGATGCCATGCGCTATAGTATGGTGGAGAATGATGGTAAGAGCGAGTATCTTTTGTTCCGTATCGCTACCGCCGAGTCAAAGGCAGATGAAATACAGAATGATGATGCCTCAGATGATACGAAGGACGATGACGGCGACGATACTGGGGACAAAGACGACGATAAAGACGATGACAAAAAGAAGGACGAGCCAAAAGACGATGATGATGCTGGCTTGTTTATATGGATGGGTAATGTGAGTCATAAGGATGAAATAGATCCTTCTGCCATGTATTCTTTCCGCAATCCTAAAATAACTAAACCTGTTTTCCTCGCTTCATCTGCAAGAAAAGAGTTTACTGGCGTTGATATAGAAGTAGAATGGAACCAGGTGTGGCACCTTGGAGGAGAAGGATTACAGCCTGACACCTTGAAATTCGCCTATGAGGTCGAACTCTTTAATGGAGGTGAAGAAGGGGATGTTTCGTCAGTCTTCGATGGTAGTCCTATCTTTTCTTCTGGCGAGATAGAGGAATTGAAATATACTATCAAGTGGGAAGATATTGCAGGAGCAATAAGCCCTAACGACCATATTGTCCTTAGGGTCAATCCTGTTGTGAAGCATGGCGAGAGTGTTGCATTCAGCAATGACTGCAATATATTGGATTTTGCCGTTGTTGAACGTCTCACTAAGCAATATTTCCAATGTTCCAACACTGTAGAGATAAACAACTTGGAACCGACGAAGAAAACTAAAGAACAACTGACTGCGAAGGGAGTCTATGTGTCAATAGGCGAGTATCAGCTAAAAATCGATAAGATTGAAAGCGGTGATGCAGAGAATGGTTTTAAGGGCAAAGGTCGTGTCAAATGGGAACCATTAGGTCTGACAATGATGCTTTGCGTAGAATTTGATGGTCTTAAGATAAATACTGATGATATTGTCTATGAGGGACAAGCTACGACTTATCCTGAGGAAAATAATAATAAGGCCGGTGTTGTGGCAGAATTATTCAGTGACTGGGGTATTGACAATGTGATAAAAGATTCAGGCATTCCTTATGCGTCAGCCATTACAGGTACAGCAACCAGTGCCATTCAGAATCTTGCAGATAAATATGATTTTGCTACATATTACGATTCTTTCAAGACAGCATCCAACATATGGGATGCGTTAACAGGTAATGAGGATGGTCAAATATTTCTGCCACTATCTCTGCCAGATGCTATGACCAAGAATATCCCTGGCGAGATGAAGATACAGATAGGTACCATGAAGTTTGCACCAACACATGCAACAATGGACCTTATTGGAGAATTTGCCATACCTGATAATAAAGTGACAGATACAGAGGTTCTCGTATTTGGCGCTCCTCGCCTGTGTATTTCGCCTAACCGTATATTGCCAGAGTCAGGCACTATTGCTCTTCTCTCTGATCTTAACATCAAGATAAAGGGAGATAATGCGATTAAATTCAAGGCACCAACTAATGTATTGGAGCCAAAGGATGGTTGCTATGTGGCATGGAAAACCGATTTGGATACAGATGATACATCGTTGGATATGCTTGGACTCGATGTCGACATCACAATCGAGAAACTGAAGAAAGTTATGGCTGATGGTACAGTTTCTGAAACAGCACATCCTGTACTCAACTTCAGAACAAGTATATCAGCGTGGGATGACTTCCTTATTGATAATGCAGCATTTGATTCATCGTTTGAGGTGGAAGACCTACCTGGATGGACATTTACTGCATCGGCATTGACTTACGACCACTCTCTTTATCGCAATTCTGCTAACATGAAGGGTAATCCATTCCCTGAAGGATATGATAAGTCTTACCTGACACAAGATGGCTATACAGATTGGCAAGGATTGTACTTCAGCGAGATTTCAGTAAGAATGCCTAAATCTTTTGAGTTCGGAACAGAAGATGATCGCCGTCTAAAGCTTGCATTGAAGAATCTATTCATAGATGACTCAGGTTTCACATTCGCTTTGTCTGCTGATAATGTGTTGTCTGCCAAGACTGGTAAACTTGGAGGATGGGCATTCTCACTGGATGAGATTGGTATTGAGGTGGTTCAGGATGACTTTAAGGGCTGCTATTTCAATGGTACTGTAGGTGTACCATTGCTCAAGGATAAGGAAGGCGAAATGGCATCTATCGGATATGATTGTCAGATACTGCGACATGAAGTAGTGTATGAGGATAATTCTACCGACAAACAGACTGCCTATGTGTTCAGAATGAAGCAAATGGACGAGGAAATGCAACTCGACATGTTCCTCGCCAAACTCAACCTGTTACAGAAACAGAGTTACTTCCTTGTAGAAGCTATGCCTTCGGAAAAGATTGCATCGAAAGGTGAACTCGACACGAAGGTAGAACTTGTTCTCGGCGGTTCGTTGAGAATTGCTGGCAGTGACTGGGTAGAGAGTAAAATTAAGGATAAACTGAAGTTTGATATTAATGTTCCTGATATTCATTTCGTTGGTTTGAGAATTGCTAACTGCGAACCTTGGGATTCCAAGCTCAAGGATATTGCTGAAATGCAGAAAAATGCAAAGATCGAGAACAATAAGTTTGACGAATCTCATTTGATTCTGTCTGAGGAAGGAAAGGAATTTCATAACGAAGCAAAGACATTCTATTTCCATACAGGTGCTTGGTCGTTGGCTTCCATGTCAAAGAAACTTGGTCCTTTTGAGTTCACGCTGACAGGATATAACATTTCTATGGAAGCGGGTGATAGTCAAAATACTAATGAGAAAGGATCGTCTGCAAATAGCAGTGGAATGAAGGTCGGCTTGAGTCTTGCCGGTAAGGTCGCGCTGGTTCAAGGACTTAACATTAGTGCTATGGCTGGTGTTACTCTTCTTACTGATGTATATAACATAGACGATATATCCAACTTAGATGTTGAGTTTGACAGATTAAGACTCGACTCTTGTGGCGTCGAAACGACATTCTGTGGCATTGATATTCATGGCAAATTAACAAATGTCGAGGGAGATGAAGACGATGGTTTCAGTGCAGATCTTAAAGTGAAACTTCCTGGTGATATTTTTAATCTTGATATGACAGGTGGTTTCTATACTCACAATAAAGGAAAGGAAGATGAATTTACATGGGGATATGGCGCTGTTAGCCTTAAAAGTGGTGCTGCCGGTATTCCTATTCCTCCAATCCAGATTAACGGTATAAAGGGTGGATTGTATTTCAACTGTAGCATTGATTCCGTTGGAGATACAAAGCCGAAACCTAAGAAGGATGTTATAGGTGTTGCTCTAGGAATGAGCATTTCTGCAACTGGCGGTGATGGACTGATAGGTGGTGATTTTACATGTACGGTTGTTTACGATAAGGAGAACGATCGTCTTTCACAATTCCTCTTCCAAGGACATATTGTTGCTGTTGATAGTCTTGTGAAGTCTGATGTCACACTCCTGTATGCAAACAATGATCTCGATGAATATATACAACTCGATATCACTGTTGATGCTTCCATGGAGAATACAGAATTGACATCAAAATTGCAGGCATTCAATGATAAGTATAGTCCACCGGTTGAAGAGGTTCCTACTGGTAACCTTCAGGAACTCTCTGCAGACAATGAAAAATCTGATGGAGAGAAGAATGGAGGTGAACCACAGGCAAATACAGAAGAACAGAAAAAGGTAGCTAGTTTCGGCAAGGCTGATATAGCGTTGAACCTCAAGATTACAAGAAAGCAGAACGGTCAGAAACTGAGTCAGGTAAAATGGCATCTCTACGTAGGCGAACCAGCAGAAGACAAGAGGTGTAAAATCACTATTATAGACTTTAAGTCTAAGGTTGTGAGTCTCACCCTCGGTGCTAATGCTTACATCTGTATAGGTAATGAGCTGCCAGGTGATGGCACCCTTCCTGACATTCCTGCAAAGATAGCACAGTTCCTTGATGGCAGTACCAATGGTGCTGTGCAGAGCGATGGTATTGGTGCTGCTAACAATGCGCGTGCCCAAGCTACAGCAGCCTTTGGCGGCAGTGTTGTTGGTGGTGTGATGTTCGGTGCTCAGGTCTATGGTAACCTCGCTCTTGACCTTGGTATCGTATACGGAAGTATTGATGCTTTGGCAGGGTTCGATATCTCTTTACGCAAGCTTCACGGTGCAACCTGTGTGAATACAAATGGTCATCCTGGTTACAAGGAATGGTATGGACAGGGACAGTTATATGCTTACCTTGCTGCTGCACTCGGCATCCGTATAGATCTTGGTTTCTATAAAAAGGACATTCCATTGGTAAGCGCAGGTATCGGTGGCGTATTGGAGTTTGGTGGTCCTAACCCTACATACTTCAATGGAAAACTGCGTGCAAAGGTAAATCTCCTCGATGGTCTTGTCAAGTTCGACAAGAAGTTTGAATTCACATGCGGTAATCATTGTCAGCTCTTCGTGGGCAATCCTCTCGACAACTTCATCCTCTACGATATGTGTACGCTTGGTGATACTGTCAGAGCTAATGGCTGGTCTGTAAGTCAGGCTATACCTGATGTAGTACGTACAGCACCTTATATAAATAGTAATGCGCAGCTCAACCAGCACTTCCGTGTTCTTGATGAGAATGAGCTTAACAGAATAAAGGCTAACTACAACGGTGATGCAAGTTTGCTTGAAATGGAAGCAGAGCGAACATTCGTGTTCAAGGGATATACTGATAGTGATCATAACTATGGTACGTATGCACGTCTGTATGCGTACGAACTGAAAGATTCATTGACTGCTGCAACGATGGCGTACAACAGCGAGAAAGTTGATCTGATGAATCCAAACTCTGTACAATACAAGAACTGGTGCAAGGAATCGTATGTCAATATAAGAATCAATGGCGGTAATCCAACACATCACGTTCTTGATCTTAGCACTCTCAATAAGAATCTCAAGCCAAACTACCTCTATCGTCTTGAGATTATCGGTCGTGCCTTTGAGATTGATCATGGAAATGAGGTCGATCCTGTTACATTCGACACCGACGCAAGCGCTTATAAGCATAAACCTTGGGTTCAGAAGCAAATATATTATTTCCGCACAGAAGCAGAGACAGAGTTTGCTGACACCTGCGATCTGGAACAATATGTGGCAGTGGCTTTTCCAAGTTACTACAACAAACTGCGTGACGGCGTAAGAGATATTGAAACGGAAAAGTACAACACCGTTCATATCAATGATGCCGTAGCACCAACCATAGCCCTTACACGCGATATCAGCAACACTGCTTATCGCAAGGGAAGACTCATATGGCGCATTACCAACGAAAAGGGTGCGCAGATTGACAATGTGGAGAATGCATGGAATGTGAAGGACAACAAGTGTAACATGGAACCAAAGAGAAAGTTCTATGGAGTTTATAATGGTGGTAATTACATCCTTCTGCTCGACTATGTGACATATTCCAACGACAAGGAGAATAATATCGTTACAGATACACTCAACATAGGAAAACTTCATATCAAGGTTTCTGATTCCAACTGGCGCACTGGTGTGCCAGATGAAAAAGGTATAGCAACAAATCTTCCTTATGAGAAACCATTTGTGGCATCACGACTCATACGATATACTGACAGTAATACGTACGACGGTATGAAGAATGACGTAATGATTGCATGGAATACTTACGGCACTGGCAGTTCTTCTAACAAACTGCTTCGCTTCACCGATCCATTCTGGTATCTCTCTTATCTCAGCAACTGGGCATTCATTGGTGGATGGTCATTCGATAACAAGAACATAAAGCTCGATGTAACAACATCTCAGAGTGCGATTGTCAATGCTGGTGTTGCAGGTGTCTATGAAGGCAGTCTCGCCTTTGAACAAAGACATCAGAACATTGCCGACGGTGTGCCGGAGATAAAGAAACTCTTCTTCTATGATTACGACCAGTATAGCAAAGGCTATGGTTCATGGCCTGTGCCTGAGCCAAAGAGTGGTGAGCATGACTATCTGATAGGTTATGACCGCAGAGCATATCCTTTCATTCCTGCAGGAAAGAATGAGAAAGATTCTCTGAAGACTTATGTGTCTGCCATCACAGCAGAAATATCACAGCGTTATGATGATGTTGAGACCTTCAATAAACTCTTGATAGATGAAACGACACAGTGCTATAGTCTTGCTCCTACTGCAGGAAACGCTGCAAAGGTGGCACAGGAATATATTAATATGCATCGCGGACAGTATATTACGGTAAATTCAGAAGTGACAAAACTCAAGACACAGCCAGAATTTGAAGACTATGTCAACACTGAGTCATTCCTGCAGTTGCCATACTATCAGATTGTCCTTACTACAGTATCAGGAAGTCAGTATGCCACTGAGATGTCCCTATATAAGACTTTCAATAATGGTGTAGGCTGGCGTGTTCTGAAGGATAAGCACGATCGTTTTGCAAAGGATCTTACCTATAACGTCATCTTGGAACTACTGAATTTTAATACTTCGCTGAAGATGACAGATGAGTATGATGCAAGGCTTGTCTATATGCTTAATAATCAAGTTCTTCAGACTCCAGTGAACTCAAAGTTTAATGCTTCAGATGCAAAGAAACTCATTGCAAACGCTGAATTCTATGCATATCGTGTGAACAGTTATGACTACAGCACTGGACAATACTCCGTTCGTGGTGACTTGCTCAATGGCTATGCTGCCAAATACATTACTATCAAGAATCCTCTGACGACTTCAAGTACAGCACAGTCAACAGGTTCACATGACTACAAAGGAAACAACTCTGACGTTTCGGTTGGTATTACTACTGGACTGGTTGAGGCTGAGGGTATCGGCGAAGAGACTGATGCAGCAAAGGAGATGGCAAAGAAGGTAGCTTCATCTCTGGAAAACATCAGTACTATTAATGTCATAATGGAGTCTTACGTGAAGAAAGCGCACGAATACGAGAAAGGTGTAAATAGTGTCATTTCTTCCATGACAAAGACTTTCGATAATATGCTTGAAGATGGAACAGATGCCTACCTCAATACTACGTTGAAGCAGAAGATTGAGGCTGTGAGCAACCGTGACTATGTGGAGTATAAGGATATGTCAGGCAAAGCAGCTGATTACAATCAGCAGGCTACGGTTCTTTTGGAAGGTCTGGAGAGCACGATGAGTGAGATAGCCAAAGAAGCAGGTACTTCGTCAAGCTCATATATCAAGGCTGATGCTGACTACAGATCGTGCACAAGCCTGGTGTCGCAGATTGCGGAGAAGGCTGCTCAGATAAAACTCTCTGACCAGAACATGAAGGACCTCGTCAAGCAGGTACAGGATGGCTACAAGCAGATGCAGAACTTCATGGCAAACAAAGATAAGATCAATAGTCTCCTGAATGATTCGCACAGTAAAGCGCAGTATGTCTTTGACAACTTTGCCAAGAAAGATGATGCACCAGAGTTCGTCTCTACTATGGAACACTGGAACTGGGAGAATATCGGACTTAAGGCAAATCATGATCGCATCTATGTAGAGCTTCATGGAGGCAAGCGCAGTGTGATTTACCATGTAAGCGTAAGTTCTTTCCAACAGACAAATGCTCAGATTACCAGTCAGCTGGCACAACAGGGCATAGTAAGTAATAGCGAGGCTCACAACACTATCAAGAATGCAGATACAGATAAGAGGGCGAGCGTAGAGTATGATGGAGCAATAAACCTCATGGAACTCTATAACGCAGAAACAAACAGCAGCTATAAGAAGGATTATGCCAATGAGATAAAGAAGATATATTCTGTTGCCACAGACCAGTGTAATGCTGTATATTCTTGTCTCTCTGCTTTCAGAAACTCAAGCAACAATATCAGTAAGAATCAAAACGAACTTGCTACACTGATAATGTCCACTCTGAAAAAGTATAAGGAAGTGGAAAATGAACATGTGACAGTGAAAGACTATCTCATTCAGGGTACCAACTACTATGACCGTTCAAAAGAGATGCTTGACACTCTTTCAACTTACAACCGCAAGGTATCTGCAATCAGTGAAGATGCAGCAGAGCGCGTCACAGCAAGCACTTCTGCAACCAGCAGCGGCACTTTCACTGTTGTGGGTGGAACGAATAATACTAGCACTCAGAAAGTCGAAGATTTTCTAAAGACCGGAACGACTTCAAATACCAGCGGATCTCAGCAGAGCAACGAAAGCGAACCAAAGATGGAGATGACTCAGAAGACAGAAGTTACTCCAAAAGCGGAAAGCGCTCAGCAGAAGACGGAAACCATTGTACAAAAGTCCACTACGACAGACTTGAGTCAATATATCCCATCAGGACTTTCCATAGCGAAGAAAACAGTTGTCCTTCAAGCTCTCTCGACTCTTAGCAGTGCAGAGATAAGTAAGTTCACGGCATTGTCTAAGAGTGTTCGTGACGCATTGTTGAATAGAGTTGCTTCGGGAGGCAACATACATACTCTTCTCGCAGCTGTGAAGTAAAAAATAGAACATCAATTATAGAAATGAACATATTCAAGAAATCAACACTTGTATTTAGTATAGTAGCATCCGCCGTAGGTATGATGCTGGCTAATGTAGGAAACGTCTCATCAGCGTATTTTGCATCGCAGAATGCAGATGATGAAGATACTATAGTCAAGGCTGCAAGTCTTGATCCCGATGTGTTTCCACAACCAAGCAAAGGCATAGTATATGCGCATATTCATGCTTTGGCACGTTCTTATGGCGACAGTATTGTGCTGCGTTGGGCAGGTGAAGACTATGTTGTGCAGCGACGTCTTCACAACGTAGGTGTGACAATTACCCGAATAGATCACACTACGCACTCTATGAAGGAGATAGCTACTGCTTTGAAACCATTGACAAAAGAGCAATTCATTGATAAATATCCACAGAGTGACTCTCTTGCATATATGGCAGTAGAGCTTCTCTACGGAGATGCCAAGTTGCGTCCAGACCAGACAGAGAGTCATCCAGGAACGATGGGCTCGCTTCTTGACATACATGATGATCAGCAGACTCATTTCGGCTTCTCTGTTCTTCTGTCAGAGTGGAGACCTGATCTTGCAGACAAGATGGCGATGCGCTATGTTGACAGGGATGTGGAGAAAGGACACACTTACGAATACATCATTCAGCCAAGTATCATTCCAGAAAATGAGACTACACCTATTGCGTCTGGACATGTTCAACGCATAACGAACAATCCTTACAAGAAGGAGAAGTTTGACATCACCATAGGTGACAGTATAACAGGTCCTAATACTGTACGTTTGTGGTGGAAAGGCACAAAATATTCTTCCTTTGAGATTGACAGACGACGTGATGGCGAGACAAAATGGGAAAGAGTAAATAAAAACACCTATCTCTCGATGGATTTTTATAGCAGTGGCTCTGACCATTTCTTCAAGGATGTAGTGGACAATGATGGCGACTATGAGTATCGTATCTTCGCTCATGATGCATTCGGAGATATCACTGATCCAAGTGCTACATACAAGGTGCATTTCCCAGATAAGACAAGTCCTAATGCTCCTCAACTCACTTCCATCGTCATCAACCGTACCGATCCTAGTGATCTCAGCAAGGGCGTTATGGCAACTTTCCATATTCGTCACGATTCCATACCGGAAGACTTTGCAGGCTATATGCCTCTATACTTCAATGAACGTATCACAGGAAATGAATGGAAGAAGTTAGGGGATAAACTGTTCACCACTCGAGATACGGTGTTCACTGTTGACGTTACAGGCTACACTACAGGTATTGTGACTATCGGAGCCTATGATAACTCTGGAAATGTATCGTATTCCTTGCCTCAGATGATACGTCTGCAAGATGCGAAGGCGCCTTCTGTGCTCCGCAACTTAAAGGCAGAGACGAACTCTAATAATGGAACTGTACGTCTGACGTGGGAACATGATCCTGCTGACGATGACATTGAGTACTATGAGGTAGTATTTGCCAATGATACAACGCATAGTTTCATGCTGCGTTCTGAAGGCATGTTGAAGGATGAGGTGTTTGTTGATACTGTCGATATGCAGGTTAACCAAAAGTATATTTACTATAAGGTAAGAGCTATTGACTATTCAACGAATGAGGGACCTTTTACTCCTGTGCTTCAGGTTATCCGTCCAAGCAACCTTATACCATCGAAGGCACATCTTGATTCAGCGTGGGTCAGCAAGGATGGAATCAACATGCGTTGGGCTTGTGGTAATGACCAGCAATTGTCGCACCATATCTTATACAGGAAACTGGATAAGGAAGGTCCTAAGATGTGGAAGGTTATGGCAAGATACGATGCTGATAGCCTCACCGCTGCAGGCAATCTTGTTACCTTCACCGACAATCCTGTTTACACGAGACGCGGACGTTATACCTACTCTATGGAGTCGTTCTCATGTAATGGTTTGTCAAGTGGTAAGTCACTCGCCTATAGCGTCAGATGGGAAGGTCCTATGCTGTTTAACTGGAACATTAAACTCGAAGGTGAATTTAATGTCGATGATAAAATAACACGTTTGGCATGGGAAACAGATACGGAGAATCTGCCTTTGGATGATGAATGGTATTTCTGTGTATATAGGAAAACGAGCAAAGATGCCAGACCTGTTTTTGTAACTTCTGTGGAATCCACAGACAGATATTTTGAAGACAGAACTATCCGAAACGGAGAATCAGCCTCATACTACGTGTTTATCCAGTGTAAAGATGGACGAAAGAGTAGTAATTCAAATGTCTTAACAGTAAAAGCACCTATGAAATAATGAGAAGGATTAGGCATAACATAATAATTCTGATTCTTGGCTGCATAATCCAATGCGGCTATTGTTCCTGTGATATTATGGAATTGGAAGAACCTGAGCAACTGCCTGTGCTTGATATGTATTTCGGACAAGAGACATATTACGCTATGGAAGGCGAGGAATTTTCCATTAGCCCCATATTCAATCCTGACGATGTGACAGTTTCTGATGTATATTGGGAAAGCAGCGATGAAACCGTTGCCACAGCGTATGACAATAATATCATTGCAAAGAATGAAGGGTGGACTACTATATCTGCAACAAGCGTATCCAAGAGAGCAAATGCATCATACGAATTGTATGTATTCCCAATATGGAATTCTGAAGATTATGACAATCCTTATGAGATGGTGATTTATGCAGATATCACTATGGATGGAAAGCCATTCAATCCTGAGGATATGGTTGTTGCGGCATTCTGCGGAGAAGAATGCCGTGGAATAGGTGTTATGAAGGAATCCAAAGGTAAGCAGTATGTGGTTTTGCGCATTGGTGGCTCTTTGTCAAACATGGAGGCTATATACTCAGATCCTAATGTAGTTTATGGTGAAGATGAAGACGAAGCGTTCCGAGAAAGGATTGTATTCCAATGCTATGACCGGAAGAATCATCTGTTGAAGAAAGCAAGACGTGGCATGGTCTTCGATGGTGAGACACATGGATATATTTCTAACCTATATAAACTGGAATTCTAAATTTTAATGGACAAAAAGTCAATACTTATCCATAATAAAGAAACATAACATGAAGAAATCAATATACTTACTGGTTGTTGCGTTTGTACTGACTGGCTGCAGTCTTAGCATGGAAGAATTCCTCACTCCGATGGAGGAAAGGGGAAAGGATGAACCATATACCGTGGAGTGTGAATATGGCACATTGACTTATCAGTTCCGCGATAGCGTCAATTATGTCACGGATAATGTGCAGGATTATATAGAGAAGGTGGAGGCTGACACCATTCTGTATTTCAAGGGCGACACCCCAAAGAAGTGGTTGCCATACGTTGGTTGCAAACTTGCTGCCAGCATATCTCATGTGCTGCCTTACGGCCTTAATAGCAAAGTGCTTAGTGTGGAACCAGTGGGTGGACTGTACAAGGTCGTTACCACACATGTGTCTATTGATGATGTGTATGAGAGTTTGGATTATTGTCTTGATGTAGAACAAGATCTCCTACCAATTGATGTCAATGATCCTGAAACATACAAAGATAAATGCTATGAAAAACTCAATGATTCCACCGTGGTTTATTGGAGTGATTGGGATGAAAAAAATATTATGACCAGAGGAAGTGATGATGATTATGTCAAAGACTCTATTATGGATAATAGTCTTATAGATGTAGCTATTTCTACAAAAAGTTTTTCTGGACTAAAGAGTGGTACGGAATTAGGATTCGGTGTATGGAAAAACTTTTATAGTACCCTAAAGAAAGTGTGTAAAGAAGCAAGTGAGAACAATAGAAAAAGTGCATGGGCTAAGGCTTTAGATTGGCAAATCGGTATAGGAGTTTCATACACTACTCATACTGTTTCGCACATGGAACGTAACAGTATTCGGAAATATGAATCGCAATATACGGACTCTTGGAGTGACCTCGAGATTGGATTAGAGGCTGGTATGGGGTTAGATGGAGCGGCAGCTACAGGTCAGAATGATACAGAACTAGATGTTAAAGAGATTGGTAAACTAACGGAAGGAATTTTGGGCGAACGTGATCCTGTTTTTCAAGAACTTAGAAATAACGCAGAGCAGAACACCTCAAGAGGAAGAAGGTCACTAAGCGCTCAATATGATGAAGTTAGGATGAGAGATTTGATACCTGAATCTTATAAAAAATTTTCATTACCGTCAGTCGGACCTGTGCGTACTCCTGTGATTATGGCAGGTCCAGTTCCTATATGTCTAATATTTTCAGCAGGTGTATCTCCTATATTTGAAATCTCTGGCTCTGTCACTGGAAAGTTTAAATATACTACAAAAAAAACCAGGTCTGGATATATTGTTGAAAATGGAGAGAAACAAAATATTGATAATGAAATAATAGAAGACGGTTCGTTTAATAGCCCTGAGGTTAGTATCAACGGAAATGTGACAGTAGGCATAAGTGGGCGTATTGCTATTGGTGTTGAAGTTGCTGGTACATTTGGTGTTGAACTTGGCGGAAATCTAGATATAAAGGCTGAAGCCGAAGCTGGTTTGACATGGGATTTTTGTTCAAATGAAGAAAAGACATGGTACGAACCTGAATTTGATGGGAATCTTAAATTTTATAGCGACATATATGGTGACATAAAATTATTTGTTGCTCCTCTGGGCATGAGTTTGTGGGACAAGACCTGGACGATTGCGAGCAAGCGAATCTTTAACTTTGCATTCAAATATGAGCCGACAATAGATAATATGACTTATAGTTATGATTATAAAGACAATGTATTCAAATGTACAACATCATATAGATATACAGATCTTGGTGGCATAACTACATTATTGGGATCAGACTATTATGCAGGATTGCGTGTATATAAGAACGAGTATGATGAGAAGGCTGTTGAGGGTTTTTACGAATACCTGTCTAATGATTTGACTGATGAAGCGATATTGCAAGAAATACAAGGAGGATGGACTCAACATTACTTTTCAAAACTTAAAGATTATAAGTTTGAATTTGAAATACCTATCACCGATGATGTAGAAAGAATGGTTCTTGTTCCTGTCTTCTACAAAATAAATAGTAAGGGTATGCGCTCATATATTGTTGACAGTGAAAACAAACGTTCTGTCGAGTTAGGTAAACCAAGAGTTGAAGTCGCTTATACACAACAGACCTATGGAGGTCAGTGCTATAATTTCTCCTTGTTTGATGACGGTGGTGGATATGTTGATATCAATGGAGGTGAAGCAGGTGGTGTATCCATCGATTTCAACACATTGTCAACATTCAAGTTTATTGCTGTTGCTGATGTCGTTGCTGGTTCACGACTCAGGAAATGGGGACTTAAGGTTCATGTCTATGATACGAATGGAAATAGACTGCTTCGCAAGAAGGTGCCTTTCAATAAGTTGAAAACGGGTAGATATACTGCTGTTTTTGAAATGGTATCAAACTGCCAGCCAGTCAATAGTACCAATGAGTGCTTGTACTATACAATAACACCATACTATACTGATGAATATAATGGTGATTATGAAGGTAAGACAACCCCAAAGCAACCTATTAAGCATCGTACAGAATATGACTTGACCCCTACTAAAGATGATAACAAAGATGGAATCTGGGGATCAATAATGCCAGAGGTTGATCTGTAATTGGAAATAAATATGACACATACATATTGTTGTCTGGAAAAGATAATTTATTTGTTGCTGATATCTTTTCTTTTCACAAATTCTGTCTGTGCACAGTCTGAGTCATCGACGTCTCAGACTGTGAAGCAATCAGATTTTGCTTTCGATCATCAGACGTTCAACTTTGGGACGTTTGACAAGGGCATTGTGCAGACGCATGAGTTTAAGTTGGTCAACACGGGTAATGCTCCATTGGTCATCAAACATGTTGCTACAGGGTGTGGATGTACCAAGGTGGAGTATCCCCGCGAACCGATAGCTCCGCAAAAAGAAGTTGTACTGAAGGTGACATTCGATGGCTCAAAACTCATAAGTGGTCATTTTCGCAAGTCGGTGACAGTATATACCAATGCACCACGCAACTATACCCGACTGTTTATTCGTGGAGAAACTAAGTGATATTAAGGATAAAATGAAAATACCCACTGACATGAAATTTTGTTACTTTTTTTTATTACTGCTGTCTATACTGCCTGTCGCCGCTCGTGGGCAGGTGATAGATATGTTCCCTCCCATGCAGACGGCAGGGAGCAACGTCACAGGCACGGCGAAGGCTCCTCGTATAACAGTGCCCATGGCGATGGAACTCACTGACACGGTGACTGTCGATGAGATGAATATGCAGTTTATATGGACACCTGCGATGCCTCAGAACGTCACTGGCCCTGTCACATTCACCTATAATATCCGTATAGTGAAACTGATGCTGAATCAGGCTCCCGACTATGCCATTGAGCATAATCCCGTGGTGTATAAGCGTAATTCACTCATTACCACCAGTTGTGTCATTCCTAAAAAGGTGGTGGATAAAGAGTTTAGTAATGATGCAGTCTATGTGGTACAGGTAAAGGCTGTGCCTTCTTCTCCCAGAGTAGTAGTGGAAGACAATGGTTTAACACCTTATGTTATATTCCGATTATAAAAGAAAAACGCCTAAGTTCTATCACTTAGGCGTTTTCTTAGGGTGATCCGGTCGGGATTCGAACCCGAGACCCACAGCTTAGAAGGCTGTTGCTCTATCCAGCTGAGCTACCGGACCAATCCTTGCTATATGATGTCTATTGCATCAAAAGCGGGTGCAAAGGTACTATTTTTTTTTGATATTATGAAATGTTAACGATAAAATAATTAATATTTAACTATTTCGCGCTCCTTTTTTGTAAAGTCAACATTATAATTTGTTGGTTTTCGTTTCCCAAAACTGCCTTTTTGACATATTTTATTTGTAAAAATTTTGAGGATAGCAAATATTGTGTTAACTTTGCAGTGAAATAAAAAAGCGTTTATTCTAATTTATAAAATACATTTATATTATGGTTAATTACAAAGATCTCGGACTTGTTAACACCCGTGAGATGTTCAAGCGCGCAGTTGCTGGTGGCTATGCTATCCCAGCTTTCAACTTCAACACAATGGAGCAGATGCAGGCTATCGTTATGGCTGCAGTAGAAACAAAGTCTCCTGTTATCATGCAGGTGTCTAAGGGCGCACGTAAGTATGCTAACCCAACAATTCTTCGCTATATGGCAGAAGGTGCTGTTGCATACGCTAAGGAGCTCGGTTGTGAGAAGCCTGAAATCGTTCTTCACCTTGATCACGGAGACAGCTTCGAGACATGTAAGGATTGTATCGATTCTGGTTTCTCTTCAGTAATGATCGACGGTTCTCACCTCCCATTCGAGGAGAATATCGCTCTCGCTAAGAAGGTTGTTGACTATGCTCATCAGTTTGATGTAACTGTAGAGGCTGAGCTCGGCGTTCTCGCTGGCGTTGAGGATGAGGTTTCTGCTGCAGAGTCTCACTATACACAGCCTGAGGAGGTTATCGAGTTCGCTACACGTACAGGTTGCGATTCTCTCGCTATCTCTATCGGTACTTCACATGGTGCTTACAAGTTCACTCCTGCACAGTGCACACGCAACGAGCAGGGTATCCTCGTTCCACCACCATTGGCATTCGATATCCTTCACGCTATCGAGGAGAAGCTTCCTGGATTCCCTATCGTTCTCCACGGTTCTTCTTCAGTTCCACAGGAGGAGGTTGCTACAATCAACCAGTATGGAGGTCAGCTTCCTGACGCTATCGGTATTCCTGAGGAGCAGCTCCGTGAGGCTTCTAAGTCTGCTGTTTGTAAGATCAACATCGACTCTGACTCTCGTCTCGCTATGACAGCTGCTGTTCGTAAGCACCTCGCTGAGAACCCATCACACTTCGATCCACGTCAGTATCTCACACCTGCTCGTGACAACATGAAGAAGATGTACATCCACAAGATTGTGAACGTACTCGGTTCTGACGGTAAGCTCGGATAATAAGCACCTTGTAAAGCAGAATATAATTCTCTTTATATATAATGATGCGGGATAGCTTCGGTTATCTCGCATCTTTTTTTAAAGTCCCCTCCTTAGCCTCCCCCTATAGGGGAGGAGAAAATGGTCACGTCAAGGGATAGATGAAGTTAAACGTATATACAAAGCGGAAATATCTTAATGAGGTTTCAGAAAACGGCAGGATAGTGGATTCTGCTGCAACGTTCTATGCTCAGTTGGAAAAGGCATGTGCTGACGGACTAAGTATTCGCCAGCGCTATGATTTTGTGCGTGTAGTTTTCGCTCATGCCGTAAATCAGGCAGTGCTCAATAGCACGATGGAGTTCGTAGGACTATTCTCAAAAGTGGACTACTGCATCAAGGAATATGATATACCCTTTGCCATTGCCAATGTCATCCAGCTGGCGCGTAAGGAACTCTTCCCTGAAAGGAACCGTAAGAGCGACATCTCTGATGAAGACCTGTTGAGAAACTTCCCTCATAACCTGAAGGCAACAGCGCTGCTCGTGTATTATCTCAACGGTAAGGAAGAGATGCCTCAGTCGCTGAAGAGCCATTTTCCCAAGGCAGACAGGAAGGCAGGCTGGGGAAAGTTTGACGAGAAGGTGCTTCGTGTCATCGTGGAGCGATGGGATGAGAAATATATCTGGGCGAGAGAAGAGGAGAATAATACGACGATACAGGTATGCTATAGTGATGAGAATAAGTATCTTACTCGCGATGGCAATGGCAGTTGGGCATACCTTAATCAGATACTCTGGGAAGGAGCACAGCTCAATCTCGTGCAGATAAGAAAGGCCGAGAGAGGCGATGTGTATCTCCCCGAACTCATAATACTTGAGCCCGACTATCTTATCAACATCACCGCCATTGCGGGATGTTTTGAGACATACGCAGAGTCGCCATTTGTGAATCTCATCAGCAAGATAAAAGCTCAGGCAAACTCCTCTGCCATCCATCTGGGAAACCTCGCCGGACAGTTCCTTGACGAGACAATACATGGCAGGGAGACCACTTTTGAGGATAGTGTGAAGGATTTCGTCAGCCGTAATGCGCTGGCAATGATATCGTGCCCGGAACTGAGGGATAGGCAGGGCTATGCGGAGTTTATGGAAAATGCCCGGAACCAGAAGCGCAACATAGAGAACCTGATAGGCAACGAACTGCCTTCGATGATTGAAGACTATGATAGGGATAATGTGGTGCTGGAGCCATCGTTCTTCAGTGAGGTGCTTGGCATTCAGGGACGTTTCGACTTCTTGCATACCAAGGGAAAGGATGTGACCATCATCGAGCAGAAATCCGGCAAGGGCGACTTTGTGCCGTATAGTGCGGGATGCGATCCTAATGTTCCGCTTGCACGGGAAACTCACAGCGTGCAGGCAATACTCTATCGCGCCTTGTATCAGTATGAGTTTCAGCGTTATGCATCTGATATTCGCATGATGCTCCTCTATTCCAGATATTCCAAGGGACTTCTTCCTGTATCACCGATGCCGGAGCTTTTCCTTCGCGCCATGAAGATGAGAAACCTGCTCGCGTGGAGCGAGTTTCTCTATGCGAAGGAGGGTATGGAGATTCTCACTACGCTGACGCCGGAGAAACTCAATCAGAAGCGCATCACAGGGCGCTTGTGGGATAATTTCGTCAGACCTCAGTTGGCGGAGTTGCTTTCCCCAATCCATAATGCCTCTGACCTTGAACGTAAGTATTATCTTCGCTTTATGCAATTCCTGGAGCAGGAGCAACTGCTTACGAAGGTGGGCAATAAGCAGAAGGAGAACAGCGGTTTTGCCTCTGTGTGGCATGATACTCTGGAGGATAAGAAGGCTGCGGGCAATATCTATGATGACCTCGTAATAGAGGATTATGGCTATGAGGATGAGAACGAGAAGGTGGTGGAGAGGATTACGCTCAGGTTCCTTCATCCCCGATCTGCCGATACATCCAACTTCCGCATTGGCGACATCGTGATTCTCTTTCCTTATAAAGAAGGCGAGGTGCCGAATGCCTGTGCGCAGATGGTGAACAGGGCGGGAATTGTTGATATCAAGGAAGATACGATAGAGTTGCGTTTGCGCTATAGCCAGACAGACAGCAAAGTGTTCGATTATGATGAGGACACCCGTTGGGCGATAGAACATGATATGTTTGAATCGATGACGGGAGGTCTCTACAGCGCGATGCATAGTTTCCTCTCCGCCACAAAGTCGCGTCGCAATCTTCTCCTCTCGCAGAGAGAACCTGAGGTGGATGAGGCGAAGGAGATTAAAGGAGAGTATGGCAACTTCAATACTCTCGTGAGAAGGGCTAAGCAGGCTCGTGACCTTTTCCTCATCATTGGTCCTCCAGGCACGGGAAAGACATCCTACGGACTTGTCAATCTGCTGAAGGAAGAACTCCTGGAGGCTGACACGAATGTCCTTCTCCTTTCATATACCAATCGTGCCGTGGACGAGATATGCAGCAAGCTTGTGGAGATAAAGGCAGAGCAGCCCGATTTCGATTTCCTCCGTGTAGGCTCAGACCTCTCATGTGCCGCAGAGTATAGGGACTATCTTCTCAGTGCCCGCTCGGCGAAGGTGGAGGGAGGCAATGGCATATATCAGTTGATAAAAAAGACGAGGGTGTTCTGTGGCACTACGGCTGCCATCAATTCCAATATCTCGTTGCTTTGCCTAAAGCATTTCTCCCTTGCTATCGTGGATGAGTCATCGCAGATACTCGAGCCGCATCTAATAGGACTTCTTAGTGCTCATACAGAAGGTATGAATGCTATTGATAGGTTTGTGCTTATTGGTGACCATAAACAATTGCCTGCAGTGGTGCAGCAGTCGCCAGAGGAATCTGTCGTAACGGATACAGACCTCAATGCCATCAATCTGACAGACTGTCGCCTGTCACTCTTTGAGCGTCTCCTCTCTCAGTTCAAGACTACTGACGGATATGATGAACGCTTCGTCTATATGCTCACTCGTCAGGGTAGAATGCATAGGCACATTGCTGAGTTCCCAAATGTGTCGTTCTATTCCGGTCGTTTGGACATAGTACCTCTTGAGCATCAGCTGTTGCCAAATTCTTCCATTGATACCACTAATGGCATACGAAAGATGCTGACCTCGCATCGCGTTGCCTTTGTGGCTTCGGAACGACCACAGCTGTCTCCCTCAGTGAAGACAAACAGTGTAGAGGCTCAGATGATAGCCGCTACGGTGAAAGAGATATATGAACTGACGAAGAAATCTTTCTCTGCGGAAAAGACAATTGGTATCATAGTGCCTTATCGCAATCAGATTTCCACAGTGAGGAATGCTATAGACAGGTATGGTGTTTCTGTCCTTCATGATATTACCATTGATACCGTGGAACGCTATCAAGGCAGTCAGCGTGACTATATCATCTATGGATTCACGGTGCATCAGTCATATCAGTTGAACTTCCTCACGAATAATGTATTCGAGGAGGACAATATGACGATTGACCGTAAACTTAATGTGGCGATGACACGTGCCCGCCTAAATCTCATTCTTGTGGGAAATCCTGATATCCTTAGCCTGAACTATACGTTCCGTAGGCTTATGGACTTTGCAAAGGATAGTGAAGCGTATATAGAAGTGCCGACAGATGACTATTGCAAAGGGAATTTCTAAAGATTTTCAGTTATTATTCCACCATTACTTACTTGCCAACTTCCTCTGACTGGAGGTTGACAATAGCTCCGCTGACAGGGTTAATCTCATAGGAGGTGGAGACCTTCTTGCTGAAGAGGAGAGGGGAGATATTCTCGCAACGACCGAATTGGGCGAAAGGAGTGTCGAACTCTTTGACGGTCTTTTCTTCCTTATTAATCTTGATACGCGCGCGACCAGGAACGTTGATATAGAGACCTGTTTCATCCTTGTCCTTTAGTTTCTCCTTGTCGGTGCGGGTGTCTTCTGGAGTCTGATGGAGGTCGGAGATAGTAAGATAGTAAGGAGCACCGCTAAGATCATCGGCACTGACCATGCCGAAGGCTTCAGAGAATCGGAAAAGGATGCGGTTTGATACCTCGCGATCTGGCTGTATGGTGATGACTGTCTCGATGGTGTCGCAGTCGGTGATGCCCTCAAAGAGCTGGAGGAGTGCCTTCTCCTGAGTGTTGAGAGTGTTGAGCATCAGGCGTAGCTGTTCGCCATCTTTAGGAAGAGTCTCTGCCGTACCACGTGTGAGTTCGTTGCGAGAGGAACGAATCTCATAAATTTCCTCAGCACAGAGTTGTGCCATCTTCGACTTGCTGCCGGCGGAGAGGATCTCTTCGCTCATATAGTCGCGGGGACGGAGAGGCTGAGGCTTCTTGGCAGGAGAGAAATGCTTTTCTGCAGGAAGTGGCTTTGGCTCCATGTTAACGGAGCGAAGCATGCCATCATTATTGGTGAATATCTTGTGGATAGAGAGTTTCGGATTTATCTTCGCTGTGTGATATTTTGCCGTGTCAGCCACACCGATGGCCTTTGCATCAATATTGAGGATGCGATAGGATGTCTTTGCATCGAGGACAGCCTCGCTATGCTTCAGGTAGCTGATGGCATAGTCGGCGTATTCACCTGGCGTGAATGTCTTCTTCTCTATGAGAAGGGTGAACTGCAAAGCGGTCTTAGGGAGATAATATGAAGTGCCCTCGATAACGGCATCCTGTGCATAGGAAGCGGTAGGGAGGAGAGCAGAGAGGGCGAGGGAGAGGGCGAGGGCGCAACCAAGGACGGTTGCTTTGAGGGATGATTTCATTGATTTTGTTTTTTCTGTTTTTTCGAGGGGTCGATGTTTCGAGGGGTCGAGGGATCGATGTTTCGATTTTTCGAGGGCCGATTTTTCGAGGGATCGAGGGGATTCTATTTGTTTATTGCAAGGAATGCCTTAGGGAGATATGCGATGATATCGCTTGCGGTGAGGCTCTCCTGTCCAAGTTCCTTGGCGGCGAGGTCACCAGCAAGACCATGGAGATACATACCAATGATGGCTGCTTCATTACGGGCATATCCACGGGCAAGGAGTCCTGTGATGATGCCAGTGAGCACATCGCCGGAACCTGCTGTTGCCATTCCTGCGTTTCCTGTGGAGTTGAAGATTATCTGTCCGTTAGGCATGCAGAGAGCGCTGTTGTGTCCCTTGAGGAGAACATAGGCACGGAGTTGCTGTGCCAGTTCGCGAGCACGGGTCAGGCGCTCAAAGTCATCGCTCGAGGATGTGCCGATAAGGCGTTCCAGTTCCTTTGGGTGGGGAGTGAGGATGAGTCCTTCAGGCAGCTGTTGCATCCATGCACGATGGGATGCCAAGACATTGAGAGCATCGGCATCAAGGACGGTAGGTGTCTTATTGCTGCGAATCTGTGCAATGATAGCGATTGCTGTATTCTCATTCTGTCCTAAGCCAGGACCGATACCGATAGCATCGTAGGCTGTAGGGTCGGCAGGCTGTGAGAATATAGTCTCCTCCTTGTCCATCTGCATGATAGCCTCTGGTACCGATATCTGCATTATCTCATAGTTGCGCTTTGGGGTGTGGACTGTCATTTTTCCCACGCCAGAGCGTAGGCAAGCCTTTGATGCCAATATGGCAGCACCAGCCATGCCGTAGCTGCCAGCTATCATAAGGGCATGTCCCATGCTACCCTTATGTGCGAACTCATCGCGAGGCTTCATCATCGCGAGGATGTCGTCATGTTCGATAATGGAATATTGAGCCTCTGTGTTTTTGATGAACTCACGGCTGAGGTTGATGTCGAGTACGATGACTTTACCAAGGAGAGACTGGTTGTCCTGCATCATCATGCAAAGTTTCTTACTGCCGAGCGTGAGAGTGACATTGGCACGTATGATATTGGCGCGAACATTGTAGGTGTTGTCTTCAGACATCATGCCCGAAGGAATATCGATGCTGACAACCTGTGCATCAGAAGCGTTGATATATTTTACGAGAGATGCGAAACCACCGGTGAGAGGCTTGTTGAGGCCAGAACCAAAAATACCATCGATGACGAGCATATCCTTTTCCAGTACTGGAGGGTCGAATTCCTGAGTGACCTCAACGAAGTGGTTGAGGTTGCGCATCTTCTTCAGACGATCGCGGTTGAGTGTGCAATCATTGGATAGATGCCCACTGGTATTGAAGAGATATACCTGTACATCATATTGCTGATCGATGAGCATTCGTGCTACGGCAAGTGCATCGCCACCATTGTTGCCTGGACCAGCAAAGACGACGACGCGCGTTTTCTTGCTCCAAAGACTGGTGATGGACTTTGTGAGGGCTGTGGCTGCGCGTTCCATCAGGTTTATTGACGTGATGGGTTCATGCTCTATGGTGTAGTTGTCGAGCTCGTGTATCTGAGCACTTGTAAATATCTTCATGCGTTGCTATTTCCTTACAAAAAATCGCGAAATGGTCTTTTTATGTGACATAAAAACAGTTTCATTTTCTATTTTCACGTCATTTATTATTATTTTTCTGCGCAAAAATACTAAAAAGATATGAATTATCATCAATTATTCGCAGAAAATTATTACTTTTGCAACAAAAAAGTAAACGAACAAAATTAATTCCGTCCACTTACTTACGATTTGCATGAATAAAAGCATAAGATTAAAGGACAAAGTCTTCGAAGTGTCGATACCAGAGAAGACCATTCTGGAGGCAGTCGATTGTCTTGCAAAGCAACTGCATGATGACTATGCCGATAAGAATCCTGTGTTCGTTGTCGTGCTGAGTGGAGCTTTTGTCTTTGCTGCTGATGTCATCCGTGCCATAGACTTTCCATGTCAGATAGCGTTCACAAAACTGGCGAGTTATTCTGGAACAGAGTCAACTGGTATGATAGCGGAGCAATTGGCTGTGACAGAGGAAGTGGCAGGTCGTCATGTGGTAATTATTGAGGACATTGTTGAGACGGGGTACAGTATGAAGTTTCTGACAGATCGTCTTAAGGAATACAAACCTGCATCGGTAGAGATTTGTGCTTTCTCAACAAAGCCAGAGCGCAGCAAGGTGGAAGGACTCAACGTGAAATATGTAGGAATGAAGCTTCCTGAGGCATTTATCGTTGGGTATGGTCTCGACTATGACGGTATGGGTAGAGAGTTGAGGGATATATATAGCTTGAGAGAGGACTGATGAGAAGAGAGGTGAAAAGATTAAGGTAACAAAACTTATAGGTAATTAATGAAAAATATTGTAATTTTCGGTGCTCCTGGTTCTGGTAAGGGAACACAAAGCGATAAGATTATCGCAGAATTTGGAGTGGCCCACATCTCTACTGGTGATGTGCTTCGTGCAGAAATCAAGGCAGAGACGGAACTGGGAAAGGTGGCAGCATCATACATCAATGATGGCAACCTTGTACCTGATTCACTCATCATTGACATTCTCGCTAATGTGCTTGACTCAAAGGGTAAGGATATCCCTGGTGTCATCTTTGATGGTTTCCCTCGTACTATTGCTCAGGCTGAAGCTCTTGACAAGATGCTTGAAGAGCGCGGTGAGAAGGTTGACGTGGTAATCGGTCTTGAAGTGGAGGATGCAGAACTCATCAAGCGTATTATCGCTCGCGGTAAGACCAGCGGACGCGCCGACGATAATGAGGAGACAGCAAAAAAGCGTCTCGCCAACTACTATAAGCAGACTCTTCCTCTGAAGGACTTCTATGTTGCTCAGGGCAAGTATGCTAAGATAGAGGGCATGGGTAGCATTGATGTTATCTATGAGACTATCAGCGAGGCGGTGAAGGCGTGCTAAAGTAAAGATTCACTCTAGCCCCACCTTAAAAGGTGGGGAACAGTGGCAAATATAGCCCCAACATAAAAGGCGGGGACAGTGGCTATTTTATGGAAAGTAACTTCGTAGATTACGTAAAAATTCTTTGTCGCTCAGGTAAGGGTGGACGCGGATCGATGCATCTGCGTCATGTAAAGTACAACCCTAATGGTGGTCCAGACGGTGGTGATGGTGGTAAAGGCGGTAGCATCATACTGCGTGGAAACCATAACTACTGGACGTTACTCCATTTGAAGTATCAGCGACATATCTTTGCAGAACATGGCGGTAATGGTGGTCGTGACAAGTGTCATGGCACCAATGGAAAGGACGTATATATCGACGTGCCTTGCGGAACGGTCGTATATGATGCAGAGACGGGAAAGTATGTCTGCGACGTTATGGAAGACGGTCAGGAGGTGATGCTCCTGAAAGGAGGTCGAGGAGGATTGGGAAACTTCCAGTTCCGCACCTCTACAAATCAGGCTCCACGCTATGCACAGCCTGGAGAACCTATGCAGGAGATGACCGTAATCATGGAACTGAAGCTCCTTGCCGACGTAGGTCTTGTGGGACTGCCAAACGCAGGAAAGTCAACATTGCTTTCTTCCCTTTCCTCTGCAAAGCCAAAGATTGCCAACTATCCTTTCACAACACTTGAGCCAAGTCTCGGTATTGTGGGATATAGGGACAATCAGTCATTCGTGATGGCAGACATCCCAGGTATCATCGAGGGCGCTTCTGAAGGAAAGGGACTCGGTCTCAGATTCCTTCGCCATATTGAGCGTAACTCATTATTACTCTTCATGGTACCGGGAGATACCGATGATATAAAGAAGGAATACGAACTCCTGCTCAACGAACTGGCGCAGTTCAACCCAGAGATGCTGTCAAAGCATCGTGTACTGGCTGTGACAAAGAGCGACCTACTCGATGAGGAACTCATAGAGATGCTGAAGGAGACTCTTCCTGATGACCTGCCTGTAGTGTTCATCTCTTCTGTGACAGGCTTTGGTATCGAAGAACTGAAAGACCTCTTATGGAAGGAACTCAATGCCGAGAGCAATAAGATAGCAGGTGTTATAGCAGAGGATACCCTCGTACATCGTGACAAGGATTTGTCATATCTTGCTGCAGAGGTGTATGACGAAGACCGCGATGCTGATGCAGAGATTTATGATGACCTTAATCCAAAGTCTGATGATGATGACATCGAATATCTCGATGACGACGATATAGAATATATCGACGAGAGCGAGATAGAGGACTTAGAAGATTTCGAGTACGAGGAAGAATAGGGGAGGAATGAATAATGCAGGGATCATGTCGAGTGTCTTGAGGTCCTTTATGTTCAAGATACTGAAACCGGATGCCGTGATGAGTATTCCTCCAACGATAGATAATTCCGTTATGAGATCGGCGCTGATAGCGTTTTCTGATATTTTTGCAATGGTATAGAACATTCCTTGCCAGCAAAACAATACCGGTGCCGCCCATACCATTCCTATACCATACGTGGATGCCAGTACAGCGCTTGATACAAGGTCGAGCGTAGCATTGGTGAATAGGTATGTGTTGTCGCCCTGAAGTGCCGACAATACAGGACCGAGCATAGAGAATGTACCTATGCAATAGAGCAGAATGCCTGTGGATAGTCCCTGGGCAAGACGGGAACTGCCTTCTTTCCCCTTGCGAAGCTTGTCCACCAGTTTATTGAACTTGCCGTATAGATTCAATGCATGACCAATGACAGCGCCGAGAGCGATGCTGACGATGAAGAGAACGGGATAGTTGCTCTTCGGCATATTATGTACAAAAGCATTGGCACCTAGCAGTATGGTACATACTCCGAGAGCATTGAAGAGGGCATTCCTATATTCTTCCTTAACTCCCTTGCGCAGTATGGCACCTGTCGTACTGCCCACGATTATGCATATTGTATTTACTATTGTTCCTGTCATTTGCCTGATGTGTAGGTAATATTATGTTTGCCGATTTTGTTATGCAGGTTGCAAAATTACATCATTTTTCTTAATTTTAATACTAATATCAACTTTTTTTCTTACTTTTGTGGCATGAATTATCACTTGCTATCAAAGAGTAATGCTCCATTATATAGCAAAGGGGGCATGGAACCTGTTTTTTTTACTACGGATCGCACTATAGGACGCGATGCGAAGGCTATCTTTGCTGCTCTCGGAATGGGAGCGAGAAATGAGGATTTGCGCTTCGCCCGTCCCCATCAGACGCATACGGATAGGGTGCTTCATGTTAGGGAGTCGTTCTTCTCTCTATCGGAGGAAGAGCGCGAGGCAATGATGGAAGGCGTTGATGCAGTGGTGAGTGATGTGAAGAATGTGTGTCTTGGGATAAGTACGGCAGATTGCATACCAGTCCTTGTGTATGACAAAGAGCATCATGCAATGGCCGCAATACATGCCGGATGGCGTGGAACAGTAAAACGTATTGTAGAGAAAACAATAGCGGAGATGCAGAGACTTTTTGAAACAAGACCGATGGAGTGTGAGGCAGTGATAGGTCCAGGCATCTCTCAACAGAGCTTTGAAGTAGGGTGGGAGGTGCATCAGACGTTTGTAGATGCAGGATTTATGATGGATGATGTCACGATAGTGCTTCCTGCCAATGACGGCTCTGCTAATGATGGATGTGTAATAAAGCCGCATCTTGACTTGAAAGAGATAAACCGCAGACAGCTGCTTGCCATGGGGTTGAAAGCGGAAAACGTAATGGTGAGCGACATTGATACCTTTACGGATGAACGCTATTTTTCTGCCAGAAGAGAACAGAAGGGAAGTGAAAAATGCGGAAGGATATTGAGTGGCTTTTGGAGTGGAGAAGTAAGTGGGGAGTGATTGGTATGAGAAAAATATTGGTATATAGCATGCTGCTGGTTATGGCTGCTTTGAGCTTTGCAATGAATTGCAAAGCACAGGGACATAGTGATATAAGCAAAGCACAGGGGCTTGATATAGAGAAAGGCAAAGCACAAGAGTACTTTGTGAAGTTTTATGATGACTTCGATGGATTATCGCAGTGGCATGCAACGAAGGTGCTGCAGGATAAGACGGGCATGATATGGTTCTCGACATGGAACGGTTTGAACCGCTTTGATGGAACGGATTTTGAGTGCTTCAAGGTACAGCCTGGAGATGGCAATGATGTGACCAATGACCGAATAAGAGACTTCATACTTGACAAGGATGGCGCTTTCCTCTGCCGTGTGGATGAGGATATCTTCCGCTTTGACACTCGCACGTATCGTTTCTCTGCTGTAAGTAAGGAGATAAAGACAAAGATATTGCAGAGAATGGAGCGAGAGCGTACCTCTGCATGGGGCACGCCACATGATGCTACATTTGGAAACACAACACTGACAAATGTTCATCATGAGTTTGAGGACAGACAAGGAAATATATGGGCTGTAGGTAATGCCGGCATATATAAGGTTGTCCCTTTGCAATATCCGTTCATGCGAGTAGCTGCAGTGGAGCAGGCAGATGTCAAGGCTATGTTCCGCGATGCCAAGGGAAGGGTGTGGATATGCAGCAAGTCATCCGTGGGACAGAGCAACGTGGCAGTCTTTGATAAGGAAATGAACATTATCGGTTTCCTTGGCAATGATGGAAAACTTCATCCAGAACGTACTTCATTCTCGCCTATATATTGCGTTTTTCAGGATTCGAAAGGAAATATATGGCTTGGTTCAAAGCCTGATGGACTATTCAGACTTACGGAAAACAATGGACAATTCCTTATCCGTAATTTCCGCTCTACGGATTCCACGGTGAAGCCATTGCCCTGTGATGCTATATATGATATAGTGGAGGATAGCAATGGATGCCTATGGCTTGCAACCCTTGGCGGTGGTGTATGCTATGTGGAGAACCCAAATTCATCGGAACCCAAGTTCTTCAGTCTTATGAGTATGATAGGTAATGGCTATCCAAAGGATTGTATCAGGGTACGCCGTTTGTGCTTATATGACAAGAACACTTTGTTGGCGACCTCTACAATGGGTTTTCTGGTCATCAAGGACATACAGAAGCGAGGGAAGTCTGTAAGTGTTACTCGTCATGCCCGTGAAGCTAATCGTGCCAGCAGTCTCAGTTGCTCTGCCACTATGGATATCTTTCTTGACGGTAAGGACAATATCGTCATAACGACGGAGAGTGGTGGTTTGAATATAGTATCATCAAAGGATTTGAAGAATAAGACGATAGGTTTCCGCCATGTGACCACCCATGAAGGTCTGGGGTCAGATGCTGCATATACGGTAAGTGCGATAGACAAGTATCGCCGTGTCATTCAATGCAACAATCAGTTGGTGCTGACGTATGCCTTCAATGATTTCAAATGTTATTCGAAGGAGTTCTTCAAGACAAAACTGAAATTCTCAGATGCATCCCCATTGTTGTTGGATAAGAGTAGAATGTTGGTTGCTTTGGAAGATGGTGTGGTGATACTCTCGCAAGAGAATATTGATAAGAGATCCTTTGTGCCACATATAGCCTTGACTAGCATATCGCTTCCTGATGATAATATTCTATATGCAGTAGATCATCTTGACACCCTACGTTTGAATCCATATCAGCGCAGTGTCAAGATACGCTTTGCTTCGTTGGATTATGCATCTTTGGAAAAGAAACGCTATTCTACGTCTTTCATTGAGAATGGTTTTATGACTGGTTTGAGATTCTCGGAACCGACAACTTCCAATGAGGTGTCTCTTTATGATCTGAAACCAGGAACCTATACTCTTTCAATACGTTCTACAGACTCTGATGGCATTTGGAATGAAGACAATTATCGTTCCCTTACCATCATTGTAGAACCACGTTTTTATGAAACGGTCTTTGCGAAGTTCCTATTCTTCCTCCTTCTCATTGCTGTAATAGCAGGCATCACATATACCTTTATATATATAAGGAGTATCAACCGTCAGCGAAAAGAGACGCTGGAGGCATATCTCGCTCTGCTGAATGGTGAGATGGATGCATTGCAAGTGCCTTCACAAAGTAATGATGCAGAGAAGGAAGTTGATGAAACCGTTGTTGTGCCTGAGGTACAGACCACAATCATAAATCCGCAGTTGTCATCAGTGGATGAGGCCTTCATGAACAGACTTGTGCAGTTTGTGGAGAATAACATTGGCAACAGCGATGTTGGTGTTGACGATATCGCAGATGCGACAGCGATGTCACGTAGTAGTCTTTCTCGTAAGATGAAGCAGTTATTAGGTGTTACTCCTGCAGACTTCCTCAAAGAGGCTCGCATCAAACGTGCCGCTCATCTACTCTCTACTACATTGCAGAGTACTTCTGATATTGCTTATTCATGTGGTTTCTCTGATCCGAAGTATTTCTCAAAGTGCTTCAAGGCTTCCATGGGAAAGACGCCGAAGGAGTTTAGGGAAAGTTGATGATTTATAGTAAGTGAGACGTTATGTATAGTTTATGAAACATTACGATTTCCGTTGTTCCTTTTTTTATGGTAATTTTGCAGTCAAATTACTAATCTAAACATTACAATGATGAAAAGAAGAAATGGAATGAGGATGTTAGCCTCTGCTGTTATGGCATTTGTGGCATTAAGTTGCAATGCTCAGGATAAACTTTATGCCAATGAGTTTCCTCTGGGCGATGTGAAGATATTGGATGGTCCGCTGAAGCATGCGCGAGATCTTAATATCGAAACACTCCTGAAATACGATTGTGACAGATTGATGGCTCCTTTCCGTAAGGAGGCAGGATTGCAGCCAAAGGCAAAGACATACCCTAATTGGGATGGTCTCGATGGACATGTGGGAGGACATTATCTTACTGCAATGGCAATTAATGCCGCTACGGGTAATGAGGAGTGTCGCCGCAGGATGGAATATATCATCAGTGAGGTGGCGGAGTGCGCAGAAGCAAATAAGAAGAACCATCCAGACTGGGGCAAAGGCTATATGGGTGGAATGCCTAATAGTGAGAATATATGGAAAAATTTTAAGAAGGGCGACTTTAGAGTATATAATGGTTCATGGGCTCCATTCTATAATCTACATAAGATGTATGCCGGACTTCGTGATGCATGGCTTTATTGCGGAAATGAGCATGCAAAAGTCCTCTTCCTTGAGTTTTGTGACTGGGCTATAGATATTACTGCAGGGCTCAGCGATGAACAAATGGAAAGAATGCTTGGCAATGAGCATGGAGGAATGAACGAGGTGATAGCGGATGCTTACGCTATCACAAAAGATAAGAAATACCTCGATTGCGCAAAAAGGTTCTCACATAAGAGACTCTTCACACCAATGTCACAGCGTCAGGACTGTCTTGACAATATGCATGCAAACACTCAGGTGCCAAAGGCGGTAGGTTTTGAACGTATTGCAGAGCTGAGTGGTGATGAAACTTACCACATGGCAGGTTCCTTCTTCTGGGATATTGTCACAGGAGAACGCTCACTTGCTTTTGGTGGCAATAGTCG
Organism: Prevotella sp.; assembly: GCA_045627725.1. GTDB lineage: Bacteria > Bacteroidota > Bacteroidia > Bacteroidales > Bacteroidaceae > Prevotella. Next base: position 37,560 of record JAZQOH010000014.1, read on the forward strand.
TAGAGAGCATTTCCCTGCCAAGGATGCATGCATGGACTTCATTAATGACATCGACGGACCTGAGAGTTGCAATACTAATAACATGCTGAAGCTTACGGAAGACCTTCATCGTCGTAATCCGGAGGCACGATATGCAGACTTCTATGAACTTGCAACATTCAATCATATCCTCTCAACCCAGCACCCAGAGCATGGAGGATATGTCTATTTTACACCAGCCCGCCCACGTCATTATCGTAATTATTCAGCTCCTAATGAGGCAATGTGGTGTTGTGTCGGTACTGGTATGGAGAATCATGGAAAGTATGGACAGTTTATTTATACTCATGTTGACAATGCTTTGTTCGTTAACCTTTTTGTTTCTTCCGAGGTCAATTGGAAAGAAAAAGGCATTGTTCTTCGTCAGGAGACAGGATTCCCATATTCTGAGAGTAGTAAACTGATAGTCGCTGAGGGTAAAGGCAACTTTAATCTTATGGTGCGATATCCAGGTTGGGTAAAGCCAGGTGACTTTAAGGTGAACGTAAACGGACAACCTGTAAATGTTGTGACCGGTCCTTCTTCGTATGTCAGCATTGAACGCAAATGGAAGAAAGGTGACGTGGTTACTATAAAATTCCCAATGCATGCAAGCATGAAATATCTGCCTAATGAACCACAGTATGTAGCATTGATGTATGGTCCTGTACTCCTCGGTATGAAGACCGGCACGGAAGATTTACATCATCTCATTGCTGATGATAGTCGTTTCGGTCAGTATGCAGGAGGAAGAAAACTTCCAATCAATGAAGCTCCTATCCTTATAAATAATAATATAGAGAATATCGCACTTCAGCTGAAGCCTGTAGAGGGAAAGCCGCTTCACTTCATTCTCGAAACGAAGATGCAGAACAAGATAGACGGTGAATTGCAACCATTCTTTGAGATTCATGATAGTCGCTATATGATTTACTGGCTTGCGTTGACGGAGAATAGTTATAAGCAATATATCGATAATCTCGCAAAACAGGAACAGGAGCGTCAGGCACTTGAGGCTCGAACCGTGGATAAGGTTCAGCCAGGAGAACAGCAGCCAGAGACAGATCATAAGATGGAGACTGATGAATCATTTACAGGCAATACGAACAATGTGTTCTTCCGTGATGCTCGCAATGGTCATTACTTCAGTTACCTGATGCAGACCAATGGTGAGGAAAATCTTAGTCTCCGACTCAAGTATTGGGGTGTAGGAGAATGGAAGAGTCACGAGTTTGATATCTTCATTGACGATGTTCTTGTCAAGTCTGTGAACAATACAGGTAAGTATCGCATCTCTGAGTTCAAGTCTGAAACCTACGAGATTCCTGCATCTCTCTTGAAAGGAAAGAAACAGGTTCGCGTGAAGTTCGTGGCAGCGAATGGTAAGCAGATAGGTGAAATTTATGAGGTGAGACTTGTAAAAGAGAGTAAATGATTATAATTTTGGCAAGTGCTAGAACTTGTCGAAAAAGGTAATTGATAATTTGTGAAAAACGTCCAAGGGTTATTAAAACTTTGGACGTTTTTTCGTCTTATCCCCCGCCCAGAATGTTGTTTGACGCATTTTTACACCCTTTTGAAAAGAATTTCCCCCAGTGTTTGGTGTAATATCAGTAATTTTGCACCATGAAAAATGTTGCCATGCAAATATGTTACTGGCACATATATATTGTTACCGTACGGAACATCAATACAACTAACTATAAAACATCAATACAACTAACTATAAAGATTGATAACTTATATCTATCCAAATACTAACATTTATGAAAAAAATATTATTTATGATGATGTGTCTCCTGACACTATCACTCGCAAATGTTGATGCTGCGGGTAAGAAGAAGGTGCACACTATTGGCGACTCGACCATGCAGACATATGCTGATACAGATACGAAGCGCGGTTGGGGACAGATGCTTCAACAGTTCTTCAATGCTGATAACATCATGGTGAACAACCGAGGCAAGTCGGGAGCATCCTCGAAGTCTTTCTACAAGGAGGCTGCTTATTGGCCAACTCTCGTTACTGGCGGTTCAAACCAGATGCAGGCTGGCGACATTCTCGTCATCCAGTTTGCTCACAACGATGAGAAGTCATCGGGTACAGACGGTGATGAGGAGAATGCTCTCGGTGGCACTCAGGTGGACTATCGTGGCACAACACCATTCGATACATATAAAAAGTACCTGCGTGCGTACATTGACGAAGCAAAGAAGATGGGCGTGAAGCCTATCCTTTGCGGTCCTATCTGCCGTAAGTATTTCTCAGGAAACACTATTCGTCGTAATGGTCGTCATGACCTCGGCGACAATTTCAATAAGATTGTTGATGGAAAGGTTACTACAGGTAACAAAATTGCTGCCGATGACCACACTATGGACTATGTATGGCAGATGCAACAGGTGGCAAAGGAGTATGACGACGTGCCATTCATTGACCTGACAACAGCAACTGCAAACATGTATCTCAATTATGGAGAGGCATACTGCACAAGCAATATCTTCTGCCCGGACGACAGCACACATCCTGGACCTATGGGTGCTACACTCATTGCACGTCTTTTTGCTACATTGGTTCACAATCAGGCTAACGGTGGTGAGACAGACGCAAAGAAGGCTGCTGTACTGAAGGAACTTGACCAGGACATCATCCTCTCAAGCGATATCTCTTTCTCTCCAACTACTGGCGACATGGGCAAGACATACTCAGGCAAGTCGCTCGTTAAAGAGTTTAATGTTTCCGCTTTCGGACTGACACCTGCTGCTGGCAAGGTAACATTCACCGTTGATGGTGAATATACTATCTCTAAGGATAAGGCAACCTATGACAAGACAGTAGAGATTGACTATACTGGCTCTACTCTTATCGCTCCTATCTACGTGAAGGTAACAGGTACAGGAAGTGGTAACATGACTGGCACTCTGAAGGCTACAAACGGCTCTACATCAAGCGAACTGGCTCTGACTACAGAGGTTGTATCTCTTGAGGATGGCGAGGACGTCAGCGTAGTATGGCCTTTGACATCTAACGCAGAGGCTGTAGTGACAGGTCCTATTGATGCTCTTCCTGAGACTTGGGAAGGCATGTATGCTAAGGACTACAGTAGCATCAATAGCAAAGCTGTATGGCCTGAAGGATGCGGTTATGATGTTTCGCACAAGACTCAGCGCAACAGCATAAAAGGCGATGCATGGCCTGCTGGCGAGATAGATGAGGTATCTACACGCTATATACAGTTCGCTGTACAGTCTCCTGCTGAGACAGACATTAATATAGACAAGATTTCCATGTATGTTGCAGGTGCAGGCGGTTCTGGTATGCGCTGCAAGGTTTACTACTCTACAAGCTCTAACTTTACTGACCCACAGCAGATTTATGCTAACGTTTCAATGTCTGGTAACACAGCCTATTATGTAGAGGCTCAGCCAACACTCAAAATCTCTGAAGGTGAGCGCCTTTACATTCGTGTCTATCCTTGGTATAATGGTGCTGCTACGGGTAAGACAATCTGTCTCTCTGACGTGACAGTTCATGGCGTTGCTACAGCAACACAGGGCGAGAAACCAGAAATGGATCCTACAATTTACAACTTCGGTATGGGACGCGAACTCAGCGAAGATGGCACAAAGTTCGTTGATGCTGCGGAGAAACTCATGGGTACAGTTCCAGAACATGTGAAGGTAAGTATTTTGAACGGCTCTTGCAATAACTATTCAAGCGGCTCAGGCAACGTGACACACGGAACAACAACTACTATCGCTGCTGACGGACGTATCCGCAATTATTGTAAGACACATAATGATGCCGTTAAGGCTTTTGACGACCATATCTTCTGGGGTTTCAAGGTTGAGATTGAAGAGGGCTATCAGCTCAATATCAACAAACTCTTCGGCGACTTCTATGTAGAGAAGAACGCTACAGCCTACAAGATGGGTGTGTTTACTTCCGATGCAGAGGATGCTACTCCTCTTTATATGAGTGACGTGAAGAGCATCAACAATATCCAGACATGCGGCGCTGACAATGTGGCAACAACAATAGACGCTACAGACATCGCTGCTCTCAAGGAATTCACAGGCACCGTTTATCTCCGCTTTTACTGGTGGATAAACAGCGGCGCTGCAGGTGCTGTATTGAAGGACTTTAACATCGATGCACAGATTGGTAAGGCTGTCGTTACGACGAAGTATGCACTTACGAAGAGCGTAATGCCTGCAGAGGCTGGTTCCATCGGCGTCGACCCAGATCTTTCTGCTTATAAGCCAGGCACAGAGGTAACACTCACAGCAAAGAGAAACTTTGGCTATAAGTTTAAGGAATGGCAGAACGGAAACGGTGAGACCGTATCTACAGATGCCATAACAAAGGTGACAATGGATGCAGCAAAGACAATGACGGCTGTGTTTGAGACTGTCCCAGTCTATACTGTTTCCACATCTTGCATTAACGATGCAGAGAAATCACTCGGCTCTGTAAGCATCACTCCTAATGAACATGCTGGTAAATACGAGGCTGGCACAGAGATTACCGTAGTGGCAAATGAGTTGCCTGTGGTAAAGTTCATGAAGTGGAACGATGAGTTTGAGAATGCTGGCACATCGGCAGTTCGTAAACTGACTGTTAATTCAGATATGAACCTCGTTGCTTACTATGAGGTGCAGGACTTCATTGCTGTGTTCGATGCAAGCGCTGTCAATACATACGCTTACGCAACAACAGGAAACTATCCTTTCCCTGCCGACTTGGCTTGGGATGACCAGCGTAATGCTACAGCTCAGGTAGTTCGTCTATCTGACGGCCAGAAACTCTATACTATGGATGGTGGTACTCCTGTGGTGCGCAATCGTACTGGCGTTGTTCTTTCTTCTATCAACGGTCTCTATCAGAACGGTTTCGAGACTCGCCAGATAGCATTCCAGTATCAGTTCTCAACAAAGAAGTTCACTTCTGCCAAATTCCTCGGCGACATGGCTGCAAAGAATATGGCTGCAAAGGAGTGGAAGGTACAGGCTTCTGTTGACGGAATAAATTTCACAGACATCACATCATGGTCGGTGACTGCAAACGTACAGAAGAGTCTTGAGTTTGACATTCCAACAGAGATGATGAACAAGGACCTCGTGACACTTCGCATTTTGACAAACGGTGATGAACTTCTTTCTGGCACATACGCTGTTAAGGGAAAGTGGCTTGATGTTGACTATTATTCAAACTCTGAGTCGGGGGTGGGTAACGTATATATCCTTGGCGAAGCTGAGGTAGAGGCTGACGAAGTCGCTCCTGTCGTTACAGGCACTATCCCTGCTAACGGAGCTATAGGCGTAAGCGCTACAGGCAATATCACAATCTCATACGACGAGCGCATTCAGGCCGGTTCTGTAGTTGGCGCAACAGCTGCTCTCAATGGCAAGACTCTCGCTCCACAATGGAACTCACGCTCTGTATCGTTCCAGTATGTGAACCTTGAGTACGGCAAGACATATACATTCACAATGCCTAAGGGCTTCGTGGAGGATAAGTCGGGCAATGCTGGCGATGCTGTAGAACTGACTTTCACCGTTATGGACCGTCAAAAGCCACAGGCACGCACATTCAACGCTATCGTTGACACCAATCTCCCAGAGGCTAAGATTGCTGCTACTGTTGATATGCCTGCACAGTATAAGACTATCCAGGCTGCTATCAACGATGCTCCAAGCAATAACGAGAAGCCATACCTTATTTATATTAAGGAGGGTTACTACAAGGATAAAAATGAGACCTTCAAGGACTCTTACGGCACTATCGTAGTTAACGGAGTGGAGACTCGCATCGAGAACGGCGGTATTTCACAGTACGATCCTAACTGCTACATCATCAACGTAAACAAGCCAAACATCCACCTTATCGGTCAGGACGTAGACAAGGTGACTATCGCTTCTGATCGTCTTGATGGTAAGCTTGGTGACGGCTCACGTCCTTGGTATCATATCAATGCAGGTGCTACACTTGAGGTACAGGCTAATGGGACAGACTTCTTTATGCAGGGTGTCACTCTCGACAACGAAAACTGGACAAAGCTCGGCCTTGCAGGTCCTCAGGCTCTCTCGGCTAACGTAAGCGCAGACCGTGCAGTATTTGATAACTGTAACATCCGTTCTTATCAGGATACATACTACAATGGTGGTGACTATAACCGTACATTTATCAATAACTCAACCATCGAGGGTGCCGTTGACTTTATCTATGGTTCTTCTGACATCTGGTTCGAGGGTTGTACTCTCAACATCAACCGCAACAAGGGTGGCTACATCGTTGCTCCTAACCACTCTGAGAATGTACGCTGGGGTTATGTGTTCAACAATACAAAGATTACAACAACATATGCTGCAGATCCTGCTTCTTATCAGATTTACCTCGGTCGTCCATGGCACAACCAACCAAAGACTGTCTTCCTCCACACACAGATGGAAGTGAAGCCTTACGAGGGCTATTGGTATGAGACAATGGGTGGTATTCCTGCTCTCTGGGCTGTATATGACATCTGGGACAAGAACGGCGTGAAGCTCTCTGAGAAGTCTATCGATTACTATCACTATACTGATAAGGAAAAGGGCGAAATCTCTGGACACTCTAAGAACTATCTCACAGCAGAGGAAGTTGCAGAATATACTGTTTCCAACGTGATGGCTGGTGATGGATCAACAAACCCACAGACAGGTATGTGGAATCCACTCCCAGTAGTTGAGAAGACTGCTCAACCAGTGCTCACTCAGTCTGCCGGTATGGTGACCTGGGAGAAGGATGACTATGCTATCTGCTACGTCGTTACAGTAAACGGCAAACCTGTAGCATTCCCTACAGAGGCTTCGTATGCTGCACAGAACGGCGACGTGGTAAGCGTCCAATCAGTAAATGAGCATGGTGCGCTTTCTGCGATGTCAGAGACTATCACCGTTGATAATACTACAGACGGCATTACTGAGGTGCATTCTGGTATTCGCAAATCAGTCAATGGTATCTACAATGTTGCAGGCCAAAGTGTAGCAAATCCACAGACTCGTGGCATCTACATTGTTGAAGGAAAGAAAATAGCAAAATAAGTTTTAGGTAAATTTTATACAATTAGGTTAGATTAGTAAGTGATTTGGCAGACTGGACGACGTGAGTCGATACGGTCTGCTTTTTTGTATAGTGGAGATTGCATAAAAGTACAAAATGTAATTTTTATAGTGAAAAAACATGGGAAACATTTTGTCGTTTCATCGTAAAATGTTACTTTTGCCTTTGAACAATGACAAAATGTCAAACTTAATAATAACCTAAACTAAATCTTTTATTCCATGAGTGTTGAGAATTTAATGCAGGATTTGGCTGCGAAGCATCCAGGTGAGAATGAGTACCTACAGGCTGTTCGCGAAGTGCTTGAATCAGTAAAGGAAGTTTATGAACAGCATCCAGAGTTTGAACGTGCGAAGATAATAGAACGCATAGTAGAACCGGAGCGTATCATTACCTTCCGCGTTCCATGGGTGGATGACAAAGGAGAGATACATGTAAACCTTGGCTATCGCGTGCAGTTCAATAGTGCTATCGGTCCGTATAAGGGTGGTTTACGTTTCCATCCATCTGTAAACCTCTCGATATTGAAGTTCCTTGGTTTTGAACAGACCTTCAAGAATGCCCTCACAACGTTACCAATGGGTGGAGGAAAAGGTGGTTCGGATTTCTCTATCCGCGGAAAGAGTGACAATGAGGTGATGCGTTTCTGTCAAGCCTTCATGACGGAACTGTTCCGTAATATCGGTCCTGACGAGGATGTACCTGCTGGTGATATCGGTGTTGGTGCTCGTGAGATAGGCTATCTCTTTGGTATGTATAAGAAACTCACCCGTCAGTATGGAGGTGTGCTCACTGGCAAGGGAGTGGAGTGGGGTGGCTCGCTCATACGACCTGAGGCTACAGGATATGGCGCTATTTATTTCGTTCAACACATGCTGGCAACCCGTGGCAGTGATCTGAAAGACAAGACTGTTGCCATCAGTGGTTTTGGAAATGTGGCATGGGGTGCTGCAAAGAAGGCTACCGAACTAGGTGCAAAGGTGATAACAATCTCTGGTCCTGATGGATATATTTATGATCCGGAAGGCATCAGTGGAGAAAAGATAGACTATATGCTCGAACTTCGTGCCTCTGGCAATGACGTATGTCAGCCATACGAAGATGAATTCCCTGGTTCAAAGTTCTTCGAAGGCAAGCGTCCTTGGGAGCAGAAGGCTGACATTTATCTCCCTTGTGCTACACAGAATGAGGTGAGCGCAGCGGATGCAGACAATATCATTGCAAACAATCCTGTCTGCGTTGCTGAGGTCAGCAATATGGGATGCACCGCAGAAGCTGCGGAGAAGTTCGTTGCTGCTGGTCTCCTCTTCGCTCCTGGTAAGGCGGTCAACGCTGGCGGCGTGGCAACGTCAGGTCTTGAGATGACGCAAAACTCTATGCGTATGCAGTGGAGTGCAGAGGAAGTGGATCAGCGTCTGCATCAGATAATGAAGAATATCCATGAGCAGTGCTGCAAGTATGGCGCACAGCCTGACGGCTATATCAACTATGTGAAAGGCGCTAACGTTGCAGGCTTTATGAAAGTTGCAAAGGCAATGATGGCTCAGGGAGTAGTTTGATAATTAACAATTAATAATTAATAATTAAGATAGATTACTGAATAGATTTTTTATCATAATAATCCTCTTGTGCTTTACCTTCCTGCAGGGCTTCTGCCAGCAGAAAGGTAAGGCTTCATATTATTCTCGGAAGGCAAATGGGGCTATGACGAGCAGTGGGGTGCGCCTTAATAATGACTCTCTTGTTTGCGCACATCGCACTCATCCTTTTGGCACCCGTCTTTTGGTCAAGAATCTAACTAACGGCAAGGAGGTTATTGTTAAGGTCGTAGATAGAGGTCCACATGCCCGAGGACGTATTATAGATCTTTCTCGCGAAGCCGCCAAGCGTCTCGGAATGCTTGCAATGGGAATTGCAGCAGTGGAAGTTTCAGTATATCATCCTAATTATGGTGTTCCTTTCCGGGAGGAACCGGAAGAACTTCCAGAACTTGATTTTGAAACGGAAGAAAAAGATTCCACAGATACTTATACTCCAGTATGGCAGAGAAAATAAAGAATATAGTTCTCGACCTTGCAGGAGTTGTTCTTAATCTCGACCTGGAGCGTGATACAGCTGCACTTAATAGCATTGGTCTACCCGACTTTGAGGGTTGTTTGGAGGATAAAGAAATTGCAACTCCTTTGCTCGCTTATCTTAATGGACTAATGGAAACGGAAGCATTCTGTGAGGCAATGCATCCGCTGTGTAGCAAAGATGTGACAAACGATGACATTCTCTATGCTATGGATGCCGTTCTTGATGTCATCCCTCGCGAACGTATTGATCTTATCATTGCCCTGCGAAAAAAATATAAGGTATATCTTCTTAGTAATATCTATGAAACAGCATGGAACTATGCCGTTGGTGAGATAGAGAAACATGGTGTTTCCCTAAACGATTGTTTTGATAAGGTTTTCCTTTCATATGAGATGCATTTGGCTAAGCCGGATACACGTATTTTTATGGAGATGATAAAGGAAACCTCCATAAATCCATCAGAGACGATATATTTTGATGACAGCCGTTCCAACGTGCAGGCTGGTAAGGAAGTAGGCTTCATTTCATATCTGGTCCCGATGAATGGACTTGACGAAATGCTGAAAAAACTTTGCTTTTGATTTGGTGAATTGAAAGGAATTCTATATCTTTGCACTTGCAAACTTAAACAACCAATAAGCAAGTGCGCCGCTCTGCTAGTAGAAAAAAATCTACGAAGCGGAGCGGTAAAAGTATCTCACAGTCATTAAACCTAACCCCATAAACAACAACCACTCAAGATGAAAGACAGTAAGACTCCATTACGCGATGTGACTTTTATGAATCTGATGACGAAGCGCATATTCAGAGTGCTTATCATTGCTAATCCTTACGATGCATTTATGCTTGAAGATGATGGGCGTATTGACGAAAAACTATTCAATGAATATACCGAACTGGGACTTCGATACCCTCCTACGTTTACACAGGTGAGTACAACGGAGGAAGCGCGTGCTGTATTGTCTTCTACGGATGTAAACCTTGTTATCTGTATGCCTGGTAATGCAGATAATGATGCTTTCACTGTTGCTCGTGCGGTGAAAACGGATTTCCCGGATCTCCCTTGTGTTGTGCTTACGCCATTTAGTCATGGTATCACTCGTCGTATGCAGAATGAGGATTTGTCTATCTTCGATAATGTGTTCTGTTGGCTTGGTAACACAAATCTTATTCTCTCCATTATTAAACTCATCGAGGATAAGATGAATCTTGACCATGACATCGAGGAGGCGGGTGTTCAGGTTATTATGCTGGTGGAAGATAGCATTCGTTTCTATTCTTCCATTCTTCCTCATCTTTATAATTATATACTTCAGCAGAGTCAGCGTTTTGCAACGGAGGCTCTCAATCCTCATGCAGCCGCTTTACGTATGCGTGGACGCCCAAAGGTAGTGTTGGCACGCAACTACAACGAGGCAGTGGAGATATATGACAAGTATAAAGATAATATGCTTGGTGTTATCTCTGATGCACGATTCCCTATAAGTGGTTATTTCCAGTTAGGTTCAGAGGATGATGTGCATAAGGATGGTGAGGCAGGACTCAAATTGCTTCGATACATTCGTTCTTGTGATGAATATGTACCCCTTATTATGGAGAGTGCAGAGAGTGAGAACCGTGCAAAGGCGGAGGCAGAAGGTTTCCGTTTCATAGACAAGAACTCGAAAAAGATGAGTGTTGATCTGCGTGAGGAAATGGAACTTCATATGGGTTTCGGAGACTTCCTTTTCAGAGACCCGGCAACAAAGGAGGTTGTGCATCGTGTCCGCTCCCTCAAGGAGTTGCAGGATCATATATTCAAGATACCGCGTGAGTCGATGCTCTACCATGTGTCGCGCAACCATGTGTCGCGTTGGCTCTCTGCCCGTGCCATTTTCCCAGTGTCGCAGTTCCTGAAGCATATCACCTGGCATAAACTGCAGGATGTTGACGCCCATCGTCAGATAATCTTTGATGCTATCGTACAGTATAGACATATGAAGAATATAGGTACTGTTGCTGTGTTTGACAGATTGAAGTTCGATGCCTATAGTCACTTTGCTCGTATCGGCGAAGGATCGCTCGGAGGTAAAGGACGTGGTCTCGCGTTCCTTGATAATATAATAAAGCGTAGCGAAGAACTGCATCAGTTTGACAATGTCTCAGTGTCAATTCCTATGACCGTAGTGTTGTGTACAGATGTTTTTGATCAGTTCATGGAGTCAAACGGACTCTATCAGATTGCCCTCAGTGATGCTTCTGATGAGGAAATACTTGAGGCGTTCCTTCAAGCTCAATTACCAGAGTCGCTGCGTCATGACTGTGAGATTTTTATAGATGCGACAAAATGTCCTTTGGCGATTCGCTCGTCTTCATTGCTCGAGGATAGCCATTACCAACCGTTTGCAGGTGTCTATTCTACATATATGATACCATACCTTGAGGATCGGGAGGTGATGCTTCGTATGCTGTCCAAAGCTATAAAGAGTGTGTATGCTTCGGTGTATTTCCGCGACTCAAAGGCATATATGACTGCTACCAGCAATGTTATCGATCAGGAAAAGATGGCAGTAATTCTTCAGGAGGTGATAGGCGAGAAACATGGTAACCATTACTATCCAAGTATGAGTGGTGTACTTCGCTCGTTGAATTATTATCCTATTGGAGATGAGGAGTCGGAGGAGGGTATTGCCTCTCTTGCACTTGGCCTTGGAAAGTATATCGTTGATGGTGGTAGAACACTTCGCGTTTGCCCTTATCATCCTCAACAGGTATTGCAGATGAGCGAAATGGAAATTGCCTTGAAAGAGACGCAGACTGTGTTCTATGCACTTGATCTCAATGATATGAATGAGGACTTCAAGGTGGATGATGGCTTTAATATCCATCGTGTGCGCGTAAAGGAGGCAGACAAGGAAGGTGCTCTGAATCATATAGTCTCTACTTACGACCCTTATGACTCAGTCATTCGTGATGGCCTTTACGAAGGCGGACGTAAGGTTGTCAGTTTCGCAGGTGTGTTGAAGGATGGTATCATTCCAATACCAGAACTGATGCAGATGTCAATGAAGTTTGGTTCTGAGGCTATGCGTCGTCCTGTAGAGATAGAACTTGCATGTAACATACATCCTGATGGAACTGCAGAATACTATCTCTTGCAGATACGTCCTATCGTGGATGCCAAGCAGACTCTCAACGAGGATCTTACGCAGATACCTGATGAAGACTGCCTTCTTCGCACAGAGAACAGTCTTGGTCATGGCATAGTTGACGATATCGTTGATGTCGTATACGTCAAGACCGATGAGAACTTTACGGCGTCCAACAACCCATATGTTGCAGATGACATTGAACGCATCAATCGAGGTTTCCTTGATCGTGGCGAGAACTATATCCTTGCAGGACCGGGGCGTTGGGGTTCTTCCGACTATTGGCTCGGCATCCCTGTGAAGTGGCCTCATATCAGTGCTGCAAAACTGATTGTGGAGGTTGGTCTTGACAACTATCGTGTAGATCCTTCGCAAGGTACGCATTTCTTCCAGAATCTGACATCTCTTGGTGTTGGCTATTTTACAATCAATCCATATCGCAACGAGGGAATCTTTCGCAAGGAAATTCTCGACGCCATGCCTGCCGTGGAGGAAACAAAATATGTGCGTCATGTGCGCTTCGAATCTCCTCTAAAGATAATGATGGATGGTATGAAGCAACTCGGTGTAGTGCTAAATAATAAGGAATTTAATGGTTGATGATGCAAAAAAGGGAGAAAAAATTTGGTCATTCCGTTGAAAATGAGTAATTTTGCACCCGCTTTCCGGCGTAACCTATGGTGGAAGACGTAGTCTGTATGGTTTTACTACGCAATAAATTCCTTCCGCTATGTTGCGCTCGAACGATAACAACAACAATAATTTCTTAAAAACAATTCAACAAAATGGATTTGATCAAAGTTGCTGAAGAAGCATTTGCAACCGGCAAGAAGTTCCCTGAGTTCAAGTCAGGTGACACTGTAACTGTCGCTTACAAAATTATCGAGGGTTCAAAGGAGCGTATCCAGCTCTATCGTGGCGTAGTCATCAAGATCTCTGGTCATGGTGACAAGAAGCGTTTCACAGTTCGTAAGATGTCTGGTACTGTAGGTGTAGAGCGTATCTTCCCTATCGAGTCTCCTGCTATCGAGTCAATCGAAGTGAACAAGCACGGTAAGGTACGTCGCGCTAAGCTTTACTACCTCCGTAAGCTCACTGGTAAGAAGGCACGTATCGCTGAGAAGCGCGTTGTTACAAACAAGTAATTCAACCTGCTTTATAGCGAACAAAGCATCAAGGCTCAACTTCATCATGTCGGTGAAGATGAGCCTTGTTACGTTTTTGTGGATTACAACACTTTTTCTAATAGAAGGTATGAGAAAATGAAACATACGAAAATAAATCTCCGTAAGGCTTGGGAACTACTGAAGAAACACGAACATCCTTCAGAAGAGACTCTCGATCATCTTGCTTTACTTGTGGGTTTTCAGAACTGGAAGGAACTGCAGGATGCCCTTCATGAGGAAAAAGGTGAGGAGAATGACGAAAATTGAATTATTTTTATTATCTTTGCAGTCATAAAAGCGTAAACCATTAAAAAGGTAAAATCATAAAACAGAATAATAATGAAAGAATTAGCACTGAAGTATGGTTGTAATCCCAACCAGAAACCCTCTCGCATCTATATGACAGAGGGCGAACTGCCTATTGAAGTTATCAATGGTCGTCCTGGATATATTAATTTCCTCGATGCGTTCAATTCATGGCAGTTGGTAAAGGAATTGAAAGAGGCAACAGGTCTGCCTGCAGCAGCAAGTTTCAAACATGTCAGCCCTGCTGGCGCCGCTGTCGGTGTACCTCTCTCGGAAACTCTCAAGAAAGTGTTTTTCGTTGACGACATTGAAGGTCTTGATGACAGTCCAATAGCATGTGCGTACGCTCGCGCTCGTGGTGCAGACCGTATGTCTTCGTATGGTGATTTCATTGCGCTGTCTGATACCTGTGACGCTGTTACGGCTCGTATCATCAAACGTGAGGTTTCGGATGGCGTTATTGCTCCAGACTATACTGATGAGGCTCTTGAGATTCTTAAAGATAAGCGTAAGGGTACATACAACGTGATAAAGATAGATCCTGTTTATAAGCCAGCTCCTGTGGAGATAAAGCAGTGCTTCGGCATTACCTTTGAGCAGGGCCGCAATGAGATTAACCTTGCTGACGATGCTCTCTTCGAGAATATCCCTACTCAGTCAAAGAACTTCACTGCAGAGGCAAAGCGCGACCTGATGATTGCGCTCATCACACTGAAATATACTCAGTCAAACTCTGTTTGCTATGTGAAGGACGGTCAGGCTATCGGTATAGGTGCTGGTCAGCAGAGCCGTATCCACTGTACGCGTCTTGCGGGTAATAAGGCTGATATCTGGTGGCTCCGTCAGTGTCCAAAGGTTATGAACCTCCCTTTCAAGCCAGGCATTCGTCGTGCTGATCGTGATAACACTATCGATGTGTATATCTCTGATGATTATGAGGATGTACTTGCTGAGGGTACATGGCAGATGTTCTTCACGGAGAAGCCAGAACCACTTACACGTGAGGAAAAGAAGGCGTGGATTGCACAGAACACAAAGGTGTCTCTCGGTAGTGATGCCTTCTTCCCATTTGGTGATAACATTGAGCGTGCTCACAAGAGTGGTGTAGAGTTTATTGCTCAGGCTGGTGGCTCTGTACGTGACGATAATGTTATCGAGACCTGCGACAAGTATGGCATCACCATGTCATTTACTGGAGTTAGATTGTTCCACCACTAAAAAATACTTATCAGTCCCCCTCCTGTCATAGGGAGGGGGAATATATATTTATGAGTGATATAGAAGATATTCTCCTCAATGGCATAAACTTCGGTAGAGGAGGGCAAAAGCCAAAGCAGGACGACAAGGTAAAGACGAAAGCAAAGAAGAAACAGTATATTACTGGTGCTCATGGGTCTGGATCTGCTCGTCAAAAGGCAAAATATCGTGAGCAAAGAGCAAATCGACATAAATGATTTATGTTAATTATCAGTTTTTTACGGGTTAATCTCTTTGATTTTTGTCAATAAAGTTGTGTTCGTGCACAAAAAATCGAAAAAACATTTGCGGGTATGCGGTAAAACCAGTACCTTTGCATCGTGTTTTTCATAGTATTAGATTTAAGGTTAACAAAGGTTGGGCTTCAGCGGAAGCCCTTTTTTTGTATCCTTTTGTTTGGTACTTTAATGTTTTTGTGCTAACTTTGCACCTTGCAAAGGTGAAACCTTTTTTTGAACATATGACACTACGTATTAAGAAACTGGATATATTCATGGCAAGGCAGTTCCTTTTGCTCTTTGCCGGCACGTTCTTCATCAGCCTTTTTGTGTTGATGATGCAGTTTCTTTGGCGTTATGTTGATGAGCTCATTGGTAAAGGACTTTCTATTGACGTGCTTGCTCAGTTCTTCTGGTACATGTCTCTGATGCTTGTTCCTCAAGCCTTACCACTTGCTATTCTTCTTTCTTCTCTCATCACGATGGGTAATATCGGTGAGAACTCGGAGCTTACAGCGATTAAGGCAGCTGGAATATCGCTTATGCAGTCGCTGCGTTCCCTTATTGTCATTACGGCTATTATTGCGTGTGGGTCATTCTATTTCCAAAATAATATTGGTCCAGAAGCCAACAAGAATCTTGCTCAACTGCTTGTGTCGATGAGGCAGAAGAGTCCAGAGCTTGAGATTCCAGAAGGTATTTTCTATGATGGCATACCAAACAGTAATCTCTATGTACAGAAGAAGAACATGGAGACTGGCATGTTGTATGGCATTATGATCTATCGTATGACGCAAAGTTATGAGGACGCTGCAATTATCCTTGCAGACTCTGGTATGTTACAATCTACGGCAGATAAGCAGCATTTGCTACTGACGTTGCACAGCGGAGAGTGGTTCGAGAATATGCGCTCGCAGGAACTTGCTGGCAACGCCAATGTTCCGTATCGTAGAGAATCATTCATTACAAAGCGTATAGTCCTCGATTTTGATAATGGTTTCAACCTTGCTGATGCATCTATTTTCTCTAACAATGCGCAGGCAAAGAGTCTCAGGCAAATATTATCATCAATAGATTCTCTCAATAACGAGTATGATAGTATCGGTCGTTCAGTGCGCTTTGATGTAGAAAGAACGTATCTTGCCCTTCGGGAATTTAACAAGAAGGATTCTCTTGACGCTATAGCTAAGGCGAAGGATAAGAATAATAGCTATGACAGTATCATGGCTCGACTCACTCCACAGGAAAAGCGTAATACAATGCAAGGCGCATTGAGTAAGGTTCAGATGGTAACACAGGATCTTGAGTTTAGGCAGTTGATGTCATCAGATGGAGATCGTCTGATTCGTATCCATTGGATAGAGGCGGTTAATAAGTTTACGCTGGCTTTGACCTGTCTGATATTTTTCTTTATTGGTGCACCGCTTGGCGCAATTATACGTAAAGGAGGACTTGGTGTTCCTGTCATTATCTCCGTACTTGTATTTATTGTGTTCTATATTTTGGACAACACAGGTTTCCGTATGTCGCGTCTCGGTGCTTGGCCTATATGGTTTGGTAAAGGTCTTGCCCCTGCAGTACTTATTCCACTTGCCACGTTTGTGACTTATAAGGCGAACAAGGACTCCGTGGTGTTCAATATGGATGCATATCGCAATTTCTTTATGCGTTTGTTTGGAATGAGATTGAAGCGTAATATCAGTGGAAAGGACGTAATAATCAATGATCCAGATTACAATTTGGATATTGAGAGACTCAACAATATTACGAAGGATGTCGAGAGATATGCACGCGCTCATCATCTCATGCGAATGCCAAGTGTGGTGAAGGTATTCTTCCAGTATCAGGCGGACAATGAAGTTGAAGATATAGCAAAGCGTCTCGATGAAGTGATAGAGGATTTGTCAAATACACGCGATAAATACCTCGTGGCATATCTCAATCAGTATCCAGTGATGTCGGTGAAGGCGCACACACGCCCATTTGAGACGAAATGGAAGAACGTGGTAGCTGCGATAATCCTACCTTTAGGTGTTATCCTTTATTTTAGAATGTGGAGGTTCCGTGTTCGCTTGCTTCATGATATGCGTCAGATTCGCAATGTCAACGAAAATGTGATTGCAAGAATAAAAGAGAAGGGACTTTCTTCCTATTAAATATATAATAATGTGTATTCTTTTCTGTGTTCGGAAACCGAAAAGTTTGCGGAATGACAAAAAAAACGACAATATTTTTTGAAATAGAAAGAAAATTAGTACCTTTGCATAAAATTTAAACGAAAATATGGCACATTTATCAAATCGTCTTAATAGACTCGCACCATCCGCTACTCTCGCAATGTCGCAGAAGAGCGGTGAGATGAAGGCACAGGGAATTGATGTTATCAACATGAGTGTCGGTGAACCCGACTTCAATACTCCTGATCATATTAAGGAGGCAGCAAAGCAGGCCGTTGATGACAACTGGTCACGCTATTCTCCTGTTCCAGGATATCCAGACTTGCGAAAGGCTGTTGTTGAAAAGTTGAAGAATGAGAATGGACTTGACTATTCTATGTCTGAGATTCTCGTTAGCAACGGTGCAAAGCAGGCTGTTTGTAACGTGGTAATGGCTCTCGTTGATGAAGGCGATGAGGTTATCATCCCTACACCTTACTGGGTGAGCTACCCACAGATGGTACTCCTCGCAGGTGGTACTCCTGTGCATATCACAGCTGGCTTCGACCAGGAGTTTAAGATTACTCCAGAGCAGCTTGAGGCTGCTATCACCCCAAAGACACGAATGCTCATTCTTTGCTCTCCAAGCAATCCAACAGGTAGCGTATATAGCAAGGCAGAGCTTGAAGGACTTGCAAATGTCCTGAAGAAGCATCCTGAGGTGTATGTCCTCGCTGATGAAATCTATGAGCATATCAACTATGTAGGCAAGCATGAGAGCATCGCTCAGTTTCCAGGCATGAAGGAGCAGTCTATCATCATCAATGGTGTCAGCAAGGCTTATGCTATGACAGGTTGGCGTATCGGTTATATGGCAGCTCCAGAATGGATCGTTAAAGGTTGCAACAAGCTCCAGGGACAATATACATCTGGACCATGTTCTGTTAGCCAGAAGGCAGCAGAAGCAGCTTATGTTATGTCTCAGGAATGCGTAGAAGAAATGCGCGTGGCATTCGAACGCCGTCGTAATCTTATCGTAGAGCTTGCGAAGGATATCCCAGGTCTCGAGGTCAACGTGCCACAAGGAGCATTCTATCTCTTCCCTAAGTGCACAAGCTTCTATGGAAAGACCGATGGTGAGAGAATTATCAATAACTCAACAGACCTCGCAATGTACCTCCTTGAGGTAGGTCACGTGGCAACAGTCGGTGGTGATGCTTTTGGTGATCCAGAGTGTTTCCGCATGAGTTATGCTACTAGCGATGACAATATTCGTGAGGCGATGAAGCGTATTAAGGACTGTCTCGGCAGATTGAAATAACATTTTTATTGTTAAAACTCCTTAAAAGCTTGCATTAGTTCAAGTTTATTTGTTATCTTTGCGTTTGAAAAGACACGGAGTGTGTGATTGTTTGCGCACACAACGTGTTCTGGTTAACCGCTTGCTAACATACAAAGAAGAAAAATTCATTAACTCAATTATTAATAACTAAAAACTAACAAAACTATGGCAGCTACACAAAAGCCAGCAGCCCCAAAGAAGAAGTCAGCAGGCTTCCAGGGCATTCGTAATGCAGTTTGGATCATCGCAGCAATGTTCATTGTTGCAGTATGTATCTTTAAGTTCGTTCTCGGTAACCCAGCTAACTTCGTTGGCGGTGACCCAGAAGGTGAAGTTCTCAATGGTAACATGCTCGGTACCATCTATAAGGGTGGTATGGTTGTGCCAGTGCTGATCACTCTCATGCTCACAGTGCTTTGTCTCTCTATCGAGCGTATCCTTGCTCAGAAGACAGCATTCGGTAAGATGTCTATCGCTAAGTTCGTTCCAGCTATCAAGGCTTGCCTTGCTAAGAACGACTTCGCTGGTGCTCAGGCTCTCTGCGACAAGCAGGCTGGTACTATCGCAAACGTAGTTTCTGCATCTCTCGCAGCTTACAAGGAGATGGAGGCTAACACAACATTCAAGAAGGCTCAGAAGATCTCTAAGATCCAGCAGGCTCACGAGGAGGCAGTTCAGCTCGAAATGCCAACTCTCCAGATGAACATGCCTATCCTTGCTACTCTCGTAACACTCGGTACTCTTACCGCTCTGTTCGGTACTGTAACAGGTATGATCAAGTCATTCGCTGCTCTTGCTTCTGGTGGTGGTGGTGACTCTGTTGCTCTTTCAACTGGTATCTCTGAGGCCCTCATCAACACCGCTCTCGGTATCTTGACCTCTTGGCTCGCAGTAATTTCTTATAACTTCTTCTCTAACCGTATCGACAAGCTCACATACGCTCTCGACGAGATTGGTTACACAATTGCTCAGACTTACGAGGCAAATCACGAGGAAGCTTAATTTTTACGTTTAACCCTTTAAAACTTTTATCGCTATGGGTAAAGTAAAAATTAAGAAATCGGACATCTGGATTGACATGACTCCTATGTCAGACGTCATGGTGCTCCTTCTGTGTTTCTTCATGTTGACATCAACATTTACGAAGCC
The DNA here is from genome assembly GCA_045627725.1 of Prevotella sp. Taxonomy (GTDB): domain Bacteria; phylum Bacteroidota; class Bacteroidia; order Bacteroidales; family Bacteroidaceae; genus Prevotella. The sequence continues at coordinate 57,480 of JAZQOH010000014.1, forward strand.
AGAGCCTGTAAAGGTTGTGACACCATCTTCTGTATCGGAGATCAAGGTTCCAGAGAAGGATGTCCTGAATATCCTTGTCGATAAGGAAGGCAAGGTATTCATGAGTATGGACAACCAGTTCCAGCTTGCTGAGGTTTGCGCTGATGTTACTGATCAGTTCGGTATCTCGCTCACTCAGGCACAGGCTGCTACTTTCCAGGCAGAGCCAATGTTCGGTGCTCCTATCGACAAGCTCGAGGCTTACCTCAACCTGGAGGAGATGAAGCGTCACGAGACACTTAAGGAACTTGGTATCCCTCTTGATAGTATTGACGGTGGAAAAAGTGAGTTCCAGATGTGGGTGAAGGCAGCACGTTCTGCTAACAGCGACATCAAGGTTGCCATCAAGGCAGACTCAGAGACTCCTTACAGCATCATCAAGCGTATTATGAACGAGCTTCAGGATATTGACGAGAACCGTTATTACCTGATTACATCACTCAAAACCCAGGAGGACTAATCAATGGCAAAACAGAAAAAAAGCAGACAGAAAAAGCAACAGACCAGAGTGGACTTCACTCCTATGGTTGATATGATGATGTTGCTTATCACCTTCTTCATGCTCTGTACCACTTTGGCTAAGCCTCAGACAATGGAGTTGAGTATGCCTACCAACGATAAGAACCTTACCGATCAGGATAAGTCTGTATCTAAGGCTTCTTATACCATCACAATCTTCGTTACTGCAGACAACCAGATCTACTATGTAGAGGGTATGCCAAAGTACGATGATCCTACATGTCTCAAGAAGACAACATGGGGTAAGGATGGTATTCGTAAGGTGCTCATCGGTCACGTAACAGAGGACGGCACACAGCCAATCCTTGACGTTATGACAGCAAAGGCAAAGCTCGATCAGAAGAAGCATGAGAATCCTAACATGAGTCAGGCTGAGTATGATGAGGAACTTAAGAAGATCAAGAATGGTGAAATCAACGGTCAGAAGATTTCTACCATGACCATCATCATCAAGGCAACAGACAATTCTAAGTATGTGAATATGACTGACGCTCTCGATGAGATGCAGATCTGCTCTGTAGGTAAATATGTAATTGACAAGATTAGCGACCAAGACAAGAAGCTCCTCGAGGATGCTGGTGTCAAGGAGTAAGTCTATAATGTTTAATCTAACTTTAAAGAAAGGAAAAGAAAATGGCATCATTAGATCTTATTCAAAATAGTTGGTCCGATCTTATTTTTGAAAATCGTAACAAGGCATACGGTGCTTACGTACTTCGCCAGCAGACTGGTCGTCGTAACTTCTGGTCTATCGTTACTGTGCTCATCCTCTTCGCTGCAGTCATGGTATTCATGGTTGCTAAGAATGCTTACGATGAGTATCAGGCAGCGCACATGGCAATGGAGCAGGTAACCGAGCTCTCAGCTCTGCAGCAGCAGAAGAAGGAAGCTAAGGTTGAGCGTAAGCAGATTGTTAAGCAGGAAGAGGTTGAGAAGGTAGTTGAGAAGGTTAAGTCATCTATCAAGTTCACCGCTCCTGTTATTAAGAAGGACGATGAGGTTAAGCCTGAGGACGAAATCAAGTCACAGGACGAAATCATGAACTCTAAGGTAGCTGTAGGTTTCGCTACCGTTGAGGGTAATGATGAGAACGGTGAAGTGCTCAAGGCTAAGGAAGTTATCGCAACAGAGCCAGTTAAGCCAAAGGAAGAGGAGAACAAGGTGTTCGACGTTGTTGAGCAGATGCCTTCATTCCCAGGTGGTACAGCAGCTCTCATGCAGTATCTTTCAAAGAACATCAAGTATCCTGTAGTAGCTGAAGAGAACGGCATTCAGGGTCGTGTAATCTGTACTTTCGTCGTAGAGCGTGACGGTGGCGTTACCGACGTTCGCGTTGCTAAGTCAGTTGACCCATCTCTTGATAAGGAAGCTGTTCGCGTTGTAAGCTCAATGCCTAAGTGGATTCCTGGTAAGCAGAATGGTTCTGCAGTACGTGTGAAGTACACACTCCCTGTAACATTCCGTCTCCAGTAATCTCATACTACAGATAACAGAACTTTATATCTTACCCAGCGTAGGATTAACATAAAAGGAGTCCTTGGGTTTCTCCCCTCTTTTGGGGAATTGCCCAGGGACTTCTTTACAATAAATAAAGGTCACTCTTTGGCATATAAAGGGTGTTTCGTATAAAATAAAAGGGGGTAATATCCTGTAATAGCTTATTAGAAAATGAGATATCTGTCTTCAATATTTACTATAGTATTCCTGTCAGTGCTCGCATTTGGCATTTTCCCTTCATGCAACGAAAAGAAGAAGGACCCAAATGCGCGCGTTGACACTTACTCTTCTGGTGCCATTACGTATGGTGCAGATGAGAGTTTTGCTCCGATTATGGACGAGGAGATGGACGTATTCCATTCTATCTATACACAGGCAAAGGTAACACCTAAGTATATGAGTGAGTCAGAGGGCATGAACCTTCTTCTCTCCGACAAACTCTTAATGATGATTACATCTCGCGACTTCAAGAAGTCCGAACTTGAAAATCTGAAAGCTCGTCAGCGTTTCCCTATGTCCATACATCTTGGCTATGATGGCCTCGCTCTCATTGCCAACAAAAGCAATACCGATTCCTGTATATCCGTAAGGGATGTAAAACGTATCCTCACAGGCGAAGTAGTAAACTGGAAGGATATTAATCCTAAGAGTGCTTCGCGAGGTGAGATTATCGTTGCCTTCGATAATGACAAGTCAAGTACAGTCCACTATGTTGAAGATTCCATTCTTGGTGGAAAGCCAATCACAAGTCCTAACGTATTTGCAACGAAAAAGTCTGCCGACGTTATTGACTATGTGGAAAAGCATCCAGGAGCCATCGGCATCATAGGAAGTAACTGGTTGAATGATAAGCATGATAGTACAAACCTCACGTGGAATAAACAGATACGTGTGATGAAGGTTTCAAAAGTAGATCCTGCTACACCGGATAATTCCTTCAAGCCATATCAGGGATTTATCTATAATGATAGATATCCATTCATCCGTCGCATCTATGCACTTCTCAATGATGAACGCGGTCGTTATGGATTGCCTCATGGTTATGCTCAGTTCATTATCTCGCAAAAGGGACAGATGATTCTCTTCAAGGCAGGTCTCCTGCCAGCCTACGGTAATATCAGTGTAAGAGAGGTTCAGATAAATGATTTCTAGGTTCTTCTAATAGTCCTGGTTTTCCTAGGTTTTCTTGTTTTCTGGTTTTCCTAGTAGTCCTAGTCAAATAGAATATAATCGCAATTAACAAAAATAAAAATACAAATTATGAAAATTAAAAATCTTTTGATTGGAGCACTGATGACAGTCATCGCTGCTCCTGTAATGGCTCAAGCACAGGATCCAAATGTTGCTCAGGCAGAACAGATCATTAAGAGCAAGGCTCCTGATGCAGCAAAGCAGGTAAATGCCATCTACAAACTCGTTAAGAAGGACGCAAAGGCAGTTGCTGGCATTGGTCGTGCTTATCTCGGTGTCAAGGACTTTGACAATGCAAACAAGTATGCAGACCTCGCTATCAAGGCTGATAAGACAAAGGCTGTAGGTTATGTTTTGAAGGGTGATATCGCCGTTCTTCAGGATGACGGTGGTGCTGCTTCAGGTTGGTTCGAGCAGGCTATCTACTTCGAGCCAAAGGATCCAGAAGGATACCGTCGCTATGCTCAGATCAACTCAAAGACTGACCCAGCAGGTTCTATCGCTAAGCTTGAGGAACTCCGTAAGATTGATCCAGAGTATCCTGTTGACCTCGTAGCTGCAGAAATCCAGGGACGTGCTAACAACCTCGACGCTGCTATCTCTTACTATGACAAGGTATCTCTTGACAAGATGGAGAACTACCAGCTCACCGACTACTCTATGTATCTCTTCCTGAAGGGTAATTTCGAGAAGTCTCTCAAGGTGTCAAGCTTTGGTAACAACAAGTTCCCACGCTATGCTTCCCTCAACCGTCTTACTATGTTCAATCAGGTAAACCTCAAGAACTATGACGAGGCTCTCAAGTATGGTGACCGTCTCTTCAATGAGTCTGACTCTGTAAAGGTTTCTTCTGTTGACTATCAGAACTATGGCGCAGCTCTCCTCGGTGCTAAGAAGTATGAAGAGGCTATTGCTACATATCAGAAGATAATCGACGATGCTTCTGTAAACGACGAGACAAAGTCTGATGCTAACAAGAACATCTCTGATGCTTACAAGGCAATGGGTAACTATGCAAAGGCTGGTGAGTACTATGACATCTATGTAAAGGGTCAGAAGAACATCACCGCATACATCCTCAGCAACAATGCTTCTATCTATATGGCACAGGCTGGCGATGCTAACACATCTGCAGAGGATAAGGCAGCTGCTCTTGCAAAGGCTGACGCTATCTATGCACAGATTGCAGAGAAGTTCCCAAGTGTAGCAGACTTCGCAACATACCAGCGTTCACACATCCCATTCCAGTTCGATCCAGAAGATAAGGCAGGTAAGGCAAAGCCTCACTATGAGAAGCTCATTGAGATCATCAATGCTAAGGACGAGAAGAACGCTACAGACACAAACCGTCTGAAGGAGTCTTATCAGTATCTCGCTGTTTACTATCTCAAGATTGCTAACGATATCCCACAGTCTAAGGAAGCAGCTTCTAAGCTCCAGTCAATCGATCCTGAGAATGAGCTTGCAAAGACTATCCTTGGTTTGAAATAATTAAAAATCATAACTATGAACATTATCAAGTCACTTTTTGCAGTTGCAATAAGCAGCCTTTTCAGCACTTCTGTTATGGCACAGGACTGCTGTGGTAAGGGTGGTGATTGCTCTTGCTGCAATGCAGAAGCTATTGAGCTGGGTTATTACCCACAGCCTTATGGCTTCATCCAGGCACAGGCAGGTGTCAATACTATTTTCTCTCCAGGCAAGCAGTTCAATCCAACTTTCAGTCTTGGAGCTGGTTACATGTTCACACCTGTAGTAGGTCTCCGTCTTCAGGCAAATGGCTATGAGGCAAAGAATGGTTTTCGTTCAGTGAATGACAAGTACACATTCAAGTACATCAATTCCAACTTCGACGTGATGGTTAATCTTACTAACCTCATCAAGAAGAATACTAACAACAAGTTGAATGCATATCTTGTAGCAGGTCTCGGTCTCGCTTATGCATGGGATAATGCAGAGTTCGACAAGATTGTATCTACAAAGAATGTTACTGATGATATAACAAACGCATGGGGAGATGGCAAGACACACACAAGTCTTCTCAGCCATAACATCCGTGCAGGTATCCTCCTCGACTATAACATTGCAAAGAACTGGAGCGTAGGTGCAGAGTTTGACATCAACAACCTCAGCGATCGTTTCGACTCTAAGTACAACAACTCTTGCGACTGGATGGGAACAGCACAGATTTCCGTTACTTATAAGTTCGGTCACAAGAAGTGCGTTAAGCCAGAGCCAAAGCCAGAACCAAAGCCTGTTGTAGTAGAGCAGCCAAAGCCAGTAGTTGTAGAGAAGCCAGCTCCAAAGCCAGCTCCTGTTGTTGAGAAGGAAATACCTCTCCATGAGGTAATCACCTTCGAGATTCGTGAGTCTTGTCCAATCACAGAGTCTGTTATTGCAAAGTGTAAGAACTGGCTCGAGAAGTATCCTAAGAAGAATCTCACTGTTTCAGGATATGCAGACAAGGGCACAGGTAATGCTCGCCTTAACAAGATGTATTCAGAGCAGCGTACTGCTGCAGCTGTTAAGGCACTCGTAGAGGCTGGTATTCCAGAGTCTCGCATCGATGCTAAATCATTCGGCGATACTGTTCAGCCATTCGAGGAGAATGATGCAAACCGTTGTGTCATCATCGAAGGCATCGAATAATTAGACCCACACAACTCTCTCTCTTTGTAAAAAAGAGGATAGTTTCAAACCTAATAAATGGGGCATGTCAGTCAATCTGATATGTCCCTTTTTTCTGATGGTGAAATATAACTTCGGAAGTTTTTATTTTACTATCACTTATATAATTGAATATTTATACATCGCATATTTGGTGGATTGATTAGATTTTGCTACCTTTGCCTCGGTAATAAATGATAGTGAATATGAAACGCTTTATAGTATTCTTTATGTCTATGCTTTGCATCGCAGTATGCAAGGCGAATGATGGTGTGTATTTCGTTAGTGGCAACCAGCTTATGCCGCTTGTGGAGACGGACATCAGCGTGAGCAAGGAGGTGCTGACAATATCCATCTGCGACGATGGCTTTGCCGATGTGGATGTGTATTATGAGTTCACGAACAAAGGGAAGGCAAAGACCGTAATGATGGGATTCGAGGCGAATGCGCCTTATAATGCCCGCGAATGTTTGACGGAAGACAGGAAGCATCCGTATATTAATGACTTCACCGTGACGATGAATGGCAGCAAGCTCGGCTATGCCAATGACATCTGTGCGGAGAATACGAAGGATGGTGCTCCTCTCGACCTTACGAAATGGAAGATGTCTGACGAGGTGGATGCTCTCTATAATGCAGAGAGTGATTCCACAGTAGGCTATTCCTATGTATATAAGTTCGAGGCTCCTTTCCGCGAGGGAAAGAACATCGTGCATCATACATACAGGTATCAGATGAGCTATGGCATTGCCACCACTTTCCATGTGATGTACAAGCTCTCACCTGCCCTTCGTTGGGCAAATCATGCCATTGATGATTTCACTCTCCGCATACAGGCAAAGAACACGGCAAAGCATTTCTTCTTTGATAGTGGCATATTTGAGTCTGCTCCTTTCCGCGTAACAAAGGGTATGGGAAAGATTCGCAAGAGACATGAATACAACTATGATACGGAGAAGTTTGACAAACCTCTTCTTGAGGTGAGCCTGCGCAATGGTGAGATAGAGTGGCATTCGGATCATTTCACTCCTGATGAAGAGCTGGTGATAAATTCTGCCGATGAGCTCATAGCATATCATAGGGATATTGACGGACAGATTAATTCGGACTATGAACAGCACTTCACCCTTGGCGAATTCTATGACCGCAGTGTGGGCTACGAAATAGAGCGAGGAATGATGTATATAGAGAGTGGGAAACCAGGGATAGACACTCGCATCCTGCGTAACCTGCCTTACGCTCATCGCGGCTATGTGTTCAGGGATAAGGACCTGCAGGATTATTTCTCGCAGTTCTTCTGGTATATGCCTGACTCTACATGGAAGGCATCAACGGCAGATTTCACTTATAAGGAACTGGAGTTCCTCCAGCGTGAGGACTCGGAAGTGAAGCATGAAGGTAAGGTAGTGGTGAATGAAAAGACGGGAGCCGTGGAAGGAAGATGGCTCCGCACAAATACCGACACCTATACCGTTAGCGTGCAGGATTATGGCGAGGTGCCACAGAAAGGCAATAAGATTGTCACCTATCGCGCTGTGGATGGTCAGGGAGTGGTATATACAGACAAGGAAAAGGTGAATGTAAGGGAGAATCCTTCCACTTCATCCAGAATCGTTGGCACTATCCGCAATGAATATGGCGACCTTCCTGAATGCTACCCTTGTCTCGGTCTCAAGAATGGTTGGTATCTCATCAATATCAACGGCAAGCAGGGCTATGTCCGCGCCGACCTCATGACGTGGGACACTATCTGCACGATGTAAAGCCCCTCCTGACCTCCCCCAAGGGGAGGAACTTGGTTAGGTGGGGCTTTTACAAACTATTGGCGTATCTCTCGATGTTCATATAGCCGTCTTCGCGAATGAGGGAGGCATCGGAGGCATCGTGAGGATTCAGGCCGTGAGCAATCTCCCATTCGTCAGGGATGCCATCAGCATCGCTGTCGGTGTGGGAGATTCCTTTGTATTCAGGAAGTCCGCCCACCTGCTGAGGAGTGGTGATGATGCCCATCTTATAGCTATCGGCAGGAAGGCGGCGCTTTACGTAAGGAGACTCAAAAGGTTTGGCATCCTTGGCATATTCTATCTTGCCTGTGCGAACTTCGCGAACGATACGTTCATCAACGGCATCGCGACGAGGCTTGGTGGCTCCCACATTATTGAGAACATACTCGTAGGCTCTCTCTGCTGAATAGATTTCGTTAATCTCTGGTATGAAGAAAGGCTTATCGCTACGCAGACGCTTGAGTATGGCAGCCTTATCATCGCCCGATGGCTGAACGCCTCCATCCCAGTTGTCCTTTGTTACGGCATCGTAGCCTTCCACATAGTTGCCGTTTACGTAAGCCAGACCAAACTCATCAGCACGATTCTTATCGCGCGAAGCCTCAGGCTTAAGCACTCGCCATCGAATGGAAGCATTCTTGTCCGTCTTCTTTTTCGCCACATCATAGCCCGTGACAGGTCCTGGCTTCAGATAATTATTGATGATGTTGAAGCGGGAATTGTCATCACCACCATCTATCGAGCGATTCCACCAGTTGAAGAGAACATTATTGACGAAATTGAAGTCGCCATCCATAGCGATGGAAGGATTGCGCGAGATGTTGTTTGCAAAGAGATTCCTGATAAACAGAGTGTTATGACCGCCTATGCTTGCACCGAAGGCATGGTTGTAGAGGTCGAGACCTTCAGCGAAGATACAGTCCTGAATGGTGATGTTCACGGTAGGAAGTTTCTGCATCTGACCTCCTGCAGCGCGGTTATATACATGGCGATACATGGACATCACCTCATCGAGTCCCCATGAGGCGGAGCAATGATCATAGATGATATTTCCGATACCCTGACCTCCGCAGGCATCATCGCGAAATGCCACATCGAGGGCACCGCGACGGAATCGCATATACCTTATTATAACATCATGAGTGTCAATCTCCATCGTCTGTCCTGTGATGACGACACCATCGCCAGGAGCCGTCTGACCGTAGATAGAGATATAAGGAGCAACGACGTGGATAGGTCGTTCAAGATGTATCTCGCCAGCCACATTGAAGACGATGATGCGAGGACCTCCTGCCTCACATGCCTCGCGAAGAGTGCCATGCCCAGAGTCGGCAAGGCTTGTCACCACGAAGATTTTTCCTCCGCGACCACCAAAGCTATACTTTCCGCCACCCTCTGCACCAGGGAAGGCAGAGATGGAAGCCTGGGGGAGTTGGAGAGGTTCCGAGCACCAAGGCACGAAAGGTTTACCCGACAACATTCCCTCCATAACGGCAGGCACCGCCTTCTGCCATGCTATGCTGTCCAATACGTCCCATTCTGCCTGCATCCTCTCCCCGCGAACCTTCACGGAGTCTGGGATGGTGGGATATTGTGCCACGACTATTGTGGAGCATAAAGACAGAAACAGAGACGATATGATGATTCTTAATGCGTTATGTTTCATAGGGAGATATATTTGAGATAAGTGTATGGAGGTGCCTGTTCGGCTTTCCGCACGAAGTGTACCTTTTCGTTTTGTTTTTGCAAAGATACGAGTTTTTTTTGAGATAAGAGAAAAAAGTTTCTTTAATGTCATCAAAAAGTATTATCTTTGCCCTTGTAACTTTGGAAAATTATGAAACACATACTGACTATACTGCTATCTCTCGTTTTTGCTATCCCTTGTATTTCGCAACAGGTATATTATAGCGGAAAGACAATCTCCGACCCTTATCGCCATGACGGAGGACTGAGCCCTGTAATCGGTGTGCATAACATACAGATAATGCGTGCTGACAGGGAGCATCCCGACTCGTCGCGCAATATAATGCCTTGGACTTACAACCATCAGCCCATGATGGCATACTGGAAGGGACGCTTCTGGGTGCACTATCTCTCTGATCCACAGAGCGAACATGTACCTCCTTCGCAGACCTTCTTTCAGACATCTGCTGATGGATATCATTGGACTTCTCCTGCAACATTATTCCCTGACTATGGCAATGATATGATGGCTGTGATGCACCAAAGGGTGGGGTGGTATGTGTCCTCAAAGAAGACTGGCGAGAAACTTCTTGCTATTGGCAGTTACGGACTCTGCCCTACGCCGAAATCAGACCCTAACGACGGCAACGGAATAGGTCGTGTGGTGAGGGAAGTGAAGGAAGATGGAACGCTCGGACCTATCTATTTCCTCTATTTGAACAAAGGTCTCTCCCCAGCCGTCTCCAAAGGCGAGGGAGAACAAATTACGGAAAAGAAGATTATATGGCCTCTATATACGAAGAGTAAGGACAGGAGATTCCGCGAGGCATGCGATGAGATAATGTCATCGCCGCTTTATTGGATGCAGTTCGTGGAGGAATGCGATAGAGGTGATGCCCGTCTGCCTTTGAAGAATGTGTATAAGGCATTTTCTTATTACACGCTTCCTGATGACAACACTATCGTCGGACTATGGAAACATGCCCTTACCTCGCAGAGCCATGATGGCGGAAAGACATGGACAGAGCCTGTGGCAAGAGCACGGGGCTTCGTGAATAGCAATGCAAAGATATGGGGACAGCGATTGAGCGACGGCTCTTACGCAACGGTCTATAACCCAGCCGAATATCGCTGGCCTTTGGCTGTGTCAACGAGTGTTGACGGAATAGAATACACAACGCTGTCACTCGTGCAGGGAGAGATTTCGCCTATGCGCTACGGTGGCAATTATAAGAGTTACGGTCCGCAGTATGTCAGGGGTATTCTCCCTGGCAACGGCACTCCCCCTGACGGCAATATGTGGGTGAGCTATTCTATGAACAAAGAGGATATGTGGGTGGCGAAGATCCCTGTTCCCCTCCGCACCGAGGAACTGTTGGAAGCTAATGACAACTTCTCCAATACCAAAACTCTCGACCTCTGGAACATCAACTCGCTCATCCTCGCTCCCGTGGGCATAGAGAATGGATGGCTCTCGCTCGCTGATGAGGATCCATACGACTATGCAAGGGCAGAGAGGGTAATTCCTGCAACGCGCCGATTGTCCGTTTCCTTCGATGTAAAGGCAATGCAGAATGACCATGGTATGCTACAGATGGATTTCCTTGATGAGAAGGGGAGCCCTTGCAGCAGATTACAATGGCAGCCAGATGGTAACCTGATGGTGAAGGTCGGGGCGAGATATAATAATGTATTGAAGGGCTATGAGGCAGGCAGGGCATATCATCTGCAGGTGGATGTGGACCTCGATGCCCGCAATGTCACCATCTGGGTGGATGGAAAGAAGGTGGGACCAAGGATGCTCTTTGCCCCTGTCGGCAAGATTACCCGCATAGCATTCCGAACAGGAGAGCAGCGCTTCTCGCCCACTCCCGATACTCCGGCAGATCGCCTTCCGGGGGATGACCTGGACCTCTCAAACCTCTCCCCAGCCCTCTCCCAAGGAGAGGGAGACAAGTATGGGGGAAAGGCGCAATACCTTATTAATAATTTAAGGACAGGTACAAACAATAATTATACAACATACAACATTAATCATACAATATCTTTCCCTCATTCCCTCATCGACTATTTCAATAATATGGAGGATGAGAACATCGTTCAGGCGATACCTAATAGCGAGTCGGCGGAATGGATGGAGAGGAACGTGCCTCGCTTTGAGTGTCCCGACAAGCAACTTGAGCAGATGTACTATTATCGTTGGTGGACCTTGCGAAAGGCTATCCGCGAGACGCCAGTGGGCTATGTGTTCAATGAATTCCTCGTGGAGAGGTCGTATGCAGACAAGTACAACCTCATCGCCTGCGCCCTTGGCCATCATATAATGGAGGCTCGCTGGCTTCGCGATTCCACCTATCTCTCCCAGTATGTCAACGTATGGCTTCGTGGTGATGAGGGAAAGCCTATGTTCCGCCTCGACACCTTCTCGTCGTGGTTGCCTTATGCCATGATGCAACGCTCCCTTGTGCTCGGCTCAAAGGATTGGATGAAGGAGTACAACCTCGACCTCCAGGCTGACGTCAGGCGATGGGAGGAGTCGAATAGCTACGGCGATGGACTCTTCTGGCAGCGCGATGTGAAGGACGGCATGGAGGAGCAGATAAGCGGAGGACGCAAGGTGAACAATCGTCGCCCTACCATCAACAGCTATATGTATGGCAACTACAAGGCTCTTGCGTGGCTCAATGAAGGGTCTGCCATGGGTAGGGAATATGAAAAGAAGGCAGATGACCTCCGTTCTCTCATCGATGGAAAACTATGGAACAAGGAGATGAAGTTCTATGGCACGCTGACGACTGCCGACACTCTCGCGAAAGTCCGTGAACAGATAGGCTACATACCTTGGTGTTTCAATCTCCCTGCCGATGATGCAGAACGCTTTGCTCCTGCCTGGAAGCAACTGATGGATGAGAAAGGCTTCGATGCTCCCTTCGGAATTACTACGGCAGAGCGTCGCCATCCTCTCTTCCGCAAGCGCTATCGCCCTGGAAAGCCTTCATGCGAGTGGGACGGAGCAGTATGGCCTTTTGCCACAAGTCAGACGCTCACGGCGCTCATCAATGTGATGAACAACTATCCTGTTCTCTCTCAAGCGATAAGTGCTGACTCTATCTGGCATCATCATCTGAAGAAATACGTGGAATGCCAGAGTCGCAGAGGACGCCCTTATATCGGCGAATACCTCGATGAAAAGGACGGACAATGGCTTATGGGCGACAGGGAACGCTCACGCTATTATAATCACTCCACGTTCTGCGACCTTATCATCACGGGCATTTGCGGACTCACCCCTCGCCTTGATGATGAGATAGAGCTGCATCCCCACATCCCTGATTCGTGGGATTACTTCTGCCTCGATGGCGTCCCTTATCACGGCAAACTCCTAACGATAATCTATGACCGCAATGGCGACCATTATCATCAGGGCAAAGGCCTGTTTTATTTCGTGAAGAATCATAATTGACATAACGGAACTTCATAAATCAACAACGGAACTTCATAAATCAACACCCCCGAAGGTATCAGCCTCCGGGGGTGTTTTGTCTAAATTGTCAATTGTACATTGTCAATTGATTCTCCTTCCTACGACATTATATACCTTGTCGCCCTTGCAAATCACGATATGCCTATTAGAGTCGAGGCGTTTAGCAGGACGCTGTGAATCTACGTTGATATCCTTGATGCCGGTAGGGAGAAGACTCTTTAGAGGATACTCTTTAACGTCAAGCTCTCCGTTAGGATAAAAAAGTGACATTTGAAACATAGCAGAATCCAAATTATCCAGGATACTAATGAGATATATAGTTAAATCATTCTCGAAGGTGATCGATTTGCCAGGCTCAAGTAATGTAACACATTTTCCATAATCAGAGTCTGATTTCCCGTTCTCTGGACAATAGCACTTAGCCATCACATTTATCTGATAATCTTTTTCAAAATTGATATCATCGACATTTGTGACCTGAGATTTGATTTTCAATGATAATTCTTCATCTTCGTAATTGGTCACTTCGCAACTGGTAATCTTTCCCTCCAATATAGCACTGTTGAGGATGGACTTCAGTTTGCCGTTCTCCACAACAATGCGACAATTTGGCTTCACATGTTTCGCACGATATTCCTCCCCGGTAGCGCTCGACACAAAGATGAACTCGGTGTAGTATGTTCCGTCACCATAGCCACTGAAATCGAAATCTTTGAGCGTGGCAGGCTGGTCATGCTCTCTATCTATTGTGCTATGAACGTCTTTCATTATCGTTTGCTGACCTATCACATTGCCCTCCTTGTCAGCGACTTGCATGATCAGGTCTCCATGAAATTCTGTCACGCCCCAGTTGGTTAGTGTCTTCAACGTGATGTCACTACCTTGATAAGCCTCACAATTGACATATCTGAAGAAGAATTTCTCTACAGGAGTTGATGTTCCATCACGGTCTGGAACGAAGTCAAACAGAGTGCGTTGTCTCATAGAGAAACCTTTGCCGGAAGTAGCACCGCCGATGCCCTGCTCTTTCGGGTCGAGCGTAGTAATGAGGAAGCAACCGTTACTTCTTCCGCCCCATCCCCAGTTTACATGGAAAAGTCCCTCGGCATCATATCCATCAATCACGAAGCAATGGCCATTTTGAGGATATGTATCTGTCTGTGCATCATAAGGCAATGGACGTCCCTGATTGAGTTCGTTTTTCAGTTTAGCCACCCATTCTTCTTCTGTATTGAATTCGGCATAGTCGATGCGGAACCCTTTGTTATACTTGAAATAGGTGCGCATAGCTTCTGCAGCATAGCCATAAGCTGTTCCGCTACCATCTATATCATAGTCCATTTCTGATGCCGCACTCACATCATAGCACAGCTGCGCCACTGCCTGAGCCTGTTCTTCGGTGTATGTGCCTTCCTTGTAGATATCTATCATGTCCGCCCAATTGTAGGTATGAGACTCGAGATCTATTTCTGGCATTTCTATCTTCCTTGTCATTGTTGTATATGCAGGCGTCTTGCCTGTAGGCTTAACAGGCCATTTATGATATTTCATCACCTGAGCGAAAGCCGTTGATACACAGCCGTTAGGCGTCTGCTCCCCATTATAATAAGGGCACAGCGAGCAGAAAGGTTCGCACTGGTTCCAGCATGTATGCAGAAGAGAATCGACTGTCTCTGCCGACGCATAGAGCTTTGGAGCCTCTATCCTGCCCTCGCGAACTGCATCCGTGAGTTGGGCATAGTAGCGGAGCATAGCTTCCAGAGCAGGCGGCAGATTGTTCACGTCTGCATTCGACGAATAGCCCAGGATGGCAGGCATCTTATCCTCTGCCGAGACAAACACTACGTTCTCGCCACGGGAGAACGCAAAAACGGCGGCAGGAGCTTCCTCGCTACTCGCATACTCCTTCACCAATTTCACCTCGGCGCCCTTCGACAAGTCCTTCATAAATCCTTTCTGGAAGAAAGAGGCTGCCTTTGCCTGCGCCTTGCTCTTACTGATACCTGTTGCCGATGCCGATATGGCACACAGGACAAACACCGCAAACAAAATACTAATCTTCTTTTTCATATTAATAAAAATTTTGCTACAAATATACAATAAAATATCCAAAAATACCTTGCAAAACGTCTTTTTTTCTCTTTTTGGACGTTTTGCAAAGTGATTATTAGTCTTTTTTTATATATTTGCGCACCATATTCATAAACATATTATTATTAATTCAACTTTCGCTTTGTTTGTAACTTGCTCAATTTGAAGGGAGTTAATGGAAGTTATGGGGAAGATATCGCTCCTTCGTCGCTTTGGAGTTATGGGGACGATAGTACTGAGCGCTTATTACAAACGTCCCTTAACTTTCCTTCGCTCGGCGACGAAGGAGACGCTTGCCAGAGCAAGAACTCCGCGCCCTAAGGTGCTTAACTCCTTTTAACTCCTAAACAAGTTGAGCATATGCGAAACTTGTATCATATTACTTCATTCCCCTTTTACTTAATTTCCATTTTGAAACATTAGTGTCCACTAAAAATTAGGGACGAGTTAAAATTTAAAATTTTCAAATAAATCTGGTCCATCAAGACCGCTTTGTTCTTTGACATCATTGAATTTAGTTTTGCTGAAAAGATCCTTCAGAAGAGTCTTGTCTGT
>JAZQOH010000015.1:0-59857 GCA_045627725.1 Prevotella sp.
TCCTATGCTTTCCGGAACCCTCATTCAGGATGTCCGTGTCTATACCGAAGCCCTTAATGAAGAATGTGTAAAGAAGCTCACAAACAGATTGCTGAAATAACCTCTGCGTAATGAATGCTGAAGAAGGAAAGTGAAGAATAACAGAATGACGGAAAGGGCTGAATAACTGAAATTCGTGGGTTTGCATTGTTAAATAATGTAAATAGCTTGCTTGTTTCACGAATTATCATTACCTTTGCATCCGGTTTACATAAAAACCATCCATACGGCTGCCGCAATGGTGGAATTGGTAGACACGAGGGACTTAAAATCCCTTGACCCGAAACGGTCGTGCGGGTTCGAGTCCCGCTCGCGGCACATACAAATACTTTCTCTATACCAATTAATAAGGCATTGAGAAAGTCTTTTTGTGTATAAGTTATAATCCAAATACTACACTATTCTCTATTTAAAAGAATATGCAAAAGAATTTTATCCTTTCAATCGTTGCTGTAGCGATGGGTGCTATGGCGATAACATCTTGCTCTTCCAAGCTCGGTCCTTTGTCTGCTGACAATTTCAAAGTGACACCAAATCCGTTGGAACTGCAGGCAAATCAGGTGCCAGTAACTATTTATGGTGCATTCCCTGAGAAGTATATGAACAAGAAGGCTGTTGTAACAGTCGTTCCTGAGTTGCGCTATGGTTCGCAGGTACAGCGTGGACAAGGTGCTACATTCCAGGGTGAGAAAGTATTGGGTAATGATCAGACTGTATCTTACATGCTCGGTGGCCACTACAATATGCGTGATGCATTCGACTATACTGATGACATGCACAGATCAGAGCTTTACCTCACTTTCGACGCTCGCGTAGGCAAGAAGCAGGTAAGCATTCCTGCCGTGAAGGTAGCTGATGGTATCATCGCTACTGCAGGTCTCTATCGTCAGGCACTCCTTCAGGGTGGTGGCATTATTGCTCCTGATACGTTCCAGCAGGTACGTAAGGCAAAGCAGGAGGCAAGCATCAAGTTCCTTATCAATCAGGCACAGCTCCGCAAGAGCGAGCTCAAGAACAATTCTGTTCAGGAGTTTGTTAAACTCCTTGGTAAGATCAATGCTGATGCAGAGAAGTATAATCTTCAGGATGTAGAGGTGTTGGCATACGCTTCTCCTGATGGTGGTGAGCAGTATAACACTGAGCTTGCTGGCAAGCGTCAGAAGGAGTCTGTGAAGTATGTAGACTCACAGCTCAAGGCAAACAAGGTAAATGCCCCTATCACAGGTAACTATACCGCGCAGGACTGGGAAGGTTTCCAGCAGCTCGTAGCAGCAAGTGATATCCAGGACAAGGAACTTATCCTTCGTGTTCTCAGCATGTATAAGGATCCTCAGGAGCGTGAACAACAAATCAAGAACCTCAGTCAGGGTTTCCGTGATCTCGCTGATCAGATCCTTCCACAGCTCCGTCGTTCACGTATGATTATCAACTATGAGTCTATTGGTCGTAGTGATGAGCAGATTGAAGCACAGTATAACACAACTACTGGTGTACTCAGCGCTGATGAGATTCTCTATTATGCTACTCTTGTAAGCAATATCGACAAGAAGGAAGAGATTTACACTAAGTGCGCACAGATTTATCCTAATGACTATCGCGCATATAATAATGTAGCAGCTGTAAAGTTGGCAAAGGGTGATATGGAGTCTGCTCGTTTCTATCTCCAGCGCGCTCTTGCTGCTGATCCACAGGCTGGCGAGCCACAGTCTAACTATGCTCTCATCGCATTGAAGAATGGTAACGTGAGTGAGGCTGAGTCATTCCTTTCAAAGGCAGGTCGTTCTGCAGGTTTGAATGAGGTACAGGGTGCTGTTAATCTTGTGAAGGGTAACTACAAGCAGGCTGCCGAGAACTACAATGGTGTATATAACAACATGGCAGCTCTCTCTCAGATTCTTGCAGAGGACTACGCTTCTGCACGTGCTACATTCAACCAGATTGGCAAGCAGGGTGATGGTCTTACAGACTATCTCCACGCTATCCTCGGCGCACGTCAGGAGAATAAGTATGCAGCTACAAGCTATCTTCAGGATGCTTTCAGCAAGAATCCATCCCTCAAGGCATACTATGATGACGATCTTGAGTTCGTTAATGTAAAAGAGTAGTTTCGAGGAGGTCGGTTGTTCGATAATCCGATTTGTTCGACTGCTCGATATAGCTAATAGTCTATGTTTTTTATCCTAAAACATAAGATATTCATAAAGGTAATAGCCGTGGTCATAATGACTGCGGCTATTGCTGCTTGTGGCACTGATGGTCATCATTTTCATCTTGAAGGACGCTTTCTGAAGATGAATATGGCAGAGTTCTATGTCTATAGTCCTGATGGATTGGTGAACGGCATAGATACGATTCATGTAAAAGGTGGCCGTTTTGCCTATGAGTTGCCTTGCGATAGAGAAGGCATAATTGTTGTGGTGTTGCCAAACTTCTCAGAGATTCCAGTCTTCGTAGATCCAGGAGAGAGCGTTGATATGAAGGCAGATGCCTCGCATATAAAGGATATAGAGATTACTGGCACGAAGGATAATGAAATGATGACAGAATGGAGCAAGAGCATCGATGGAATGTCACCTCCAGACCAACGTACTCAGGCAGAGTCCTTTATAAGAAAGAATCCTAAATCCATCGTTTCACGCTGGTTGCTTAGGAAGTATTTCATACAAAGGCCAGATGCAGATCTTCGTAAAGCAAAGCAACTCACTTCCGTAATAGACGAAGTTGGTGTGGCAGACTCTCATAACGGTCGTTTCTCTGAAGATATACAAAGAGTGTCTCAGGCAAGGGTAGGCGATAGGCTACCTTTGTTCGCTGCCAAGGATATTTATGGTAAAAATGTATATTCGCGCGACCTTCTGAAAGGAAAGGCAGTAATCATAGCGTGGGCTTCATGGAACTATGACGGCATGAACCTTCATAGGACTGTGCGTGATTTTATAAAGAAAGCTGAAGATGAAGGTCGAAGCAAACCGAAAGTGGTGAGCTTAAGTCTTGATCCTTCTGTAACGATGACTAAGGATAGACTAAAAAATGACAGTCTGCCGTGGCCTGTAGTGTGTGACGGAAAGATGTGGGATTCACCTCTCGTAAGTACTCTTGGTATTGCTTTTGTGCCTGACAATATTGTTGTTTCCAACGGAAAGATTGTAGGAAGACACATGAAGGCCGACGAGGTTATAAAGGAATTGGAGAAATAATTTGCAAACTACATATAGCAAACATGTGACATTATGTAGTTTCTCTTGTTTTTTAGTGTGAAAATTTCATTAATGATTATAATTCTTGGCAGAAAACTTTTGCCAAGAATTTATTTTTTAGTAACTTTGCACCGAAATAGGGCTTGATGCATCATGTCTTTTAGGGTATAGATTTTTGCATGAGTATGCTATTTAATATGTAAGGATTAATAATAAAGCTAAATATCAACATTTTTAACTCAATAGAAAACATGGCAAATTTAGATTTGACTAAGTATGGAATCACTGGTTCTACAGTGCTTTTCCACAATCCTTCTTACGAGCAGTTGTTCGAAGAGGAGACAAAGGCTGGCCTCGAGGGCTTTGAGGTAGGTAAGAACACTGAGCTCAATGCAGTGAACGTAATGACAGGTATCTACACAGGTCGTTCTCCTAAGGACAAGTACATCGTAATGGATGAGAACTCTAAGGACACTGTATGGTGGACAACAGAGGAATACAAGAACGACAACCACCCAATGTCTGAGGAGGTTTGGGCACAGGTAAAGGATCTCGCTGTTAAGGAGCTCTGCAACAAGAATCTTTATGTTGTTGATGCATTCTGCGGTGCAAACAAGGATACACGTATGGCTGTCCGCTTCATTGTTGAGGTAGCTTGGCAGGCTCACTTCGTTACAAACATGTTCATCCAGCCAACAGCTGAGGAACTTGCTGAGTTCGAGCCAAACTTCATCATCTACAACGCTTCTAAGGCAAAGGTAGAGAACTACAAGGAGCTCGGTCTCAACTCTGAGACTTGCGTAGCATTCAACACAACAAGCCGCGAGCAGGTTATCATCAATACATGGTACGGCGGTGAGATGAAGAAGGGTATGTTCTCAATGATGAACTACTATCTCCCACTTCAGGGTATTGCTTCTATGCACTGCTCTGCTAACTGTAACATGGAGGGTAAGGAGACAGCTATCTTCTTCGGTCTCTCTGGTACAGGTAAGACAACTCTTTCTACCGATCCAAAGCGTCGCCTTATCGGTGATGACGAGCATGGTTGGGACGACAACGGCGTATTCAACTTCGAGGGTGGCTGCTATGCTAAGGTTATCGGCCTCTCTAAGGAGAACGAGCCAGACATCTATGGTGCTATCAAGCGCAACGCTCTCCTCGAGAACGTAACAGTTGCTGAGGACGGTACTATCGACTTCAACGACAAGAGCGTTACTGAGAACACACGTGTTTCTTACCCAATCAACCACATCAACAACATCCAGCCAGGTTCATCTGCACCAGCTGCTAAGAACGTTATCTTTCTCTCAGCTGATGCATTCGGTGTACTCCCACCAGTATCTATCCTTACACCTGAGCAGACTCAGTACTACTTCCTCTCTGGCTTCACAGCTAAGCTTGCTGGTACAGAGCGCGGTATCACAGAGCCAACTCCAACATTCTCTGCTTGCTTCGGTCAGGCATTCCTTGAGCTCCACCCAACAAAGTACGCTCAGGAGCTCGTTAAGAAGATGAATGCTAACGGTGCTAAGGCATATCTCGTAAACACTGGTTGGAATGGTACAGGTAAGCGTATCTCTATTCCTGATACACGTGGTATCATCGACGCAATCCTCGACGGTTCTATCCTCAAGGCTGAGACAAAGATGATCCCAATGTTCAACTTCGAGGTGCCAACAGCTCTTCCAAATGTTAACCCAGCTATTCTCGACCCACGCGACACTTACGAGTGCGCTTGCCAGTGGGAGGAGAAGGCAAAGGATCTTGCTGCTCGCTTCATCAAGAACTTCGCTAAGTACACAACTAATGAGGCTGGTAAGGCTCTCGTTGCTGCTGGTCCACAGCTCTAAAAAACTGTTTTCCAACAATACAAAAAAGGCTATCGGAAATCCCGATAGCCTTTTTTATGTATTAAGGATTACAAATGGTTACAATGTTTTTGTAAGTGCTTCGCCAGCCTTGAACTTAACAACCTTCTTTGCTGCAATCTGTATCTTCTCCTTGGTAAGAGGATTGAAACCTTCACGTGCAGGACGCTCTGCAACACTGAATGTACCGAAGCCGATAAGTGAAATGGAATCGTTGTCTGCAAGTGCTTCCTTAATGGCGTCGATAGTCGCCTCGAGAGCCTTCTTGCTGTCTGTCTGAGAAAGCTCAGCCTTCTCTGCAATCTTCTTGATGAGTTCTGCTTTGTTCATAAAATAATATGTTTTAATTAGTTATGTTGCTATACTTTTCCATTGCAAAATTATATCATTTGCTTAACAATACAAACAAAAACATAAAAAAGTTTTGAAAAAGTACAAAAAAAGCATTACAATATCCTTTTTTGTCTTTAATTAAGTGGTTTTGATAGATATTTTTATTAATTTTGCGCACCAAAAGAAACAATAAGAATATGCAGAACATACCTACAATAACCCGTTGGCTCCTAATTATCAATGTGGTAGCCTATCTTCTTACGATGATTATTCCAGGAATGACAAACCTTTTCGGATTGCATTACTGGCAGGCAAGCTATTTCCATATTTATCAGTTCATCACATATATGTTCATGCATGGTGGTCTGACGCACTTGTTCTTCAATATGTTTGCACTGTGGATGTTCGGATGTGTCATGGAGCGTACGTGGGGACCACAGCGTTTCCTCACATATTATCTCGTGTGTGGTGTTGGAGCTGGATTCATACAGGAACTGGCACAGTTTGGTAGTCTTTTCCTTGACCTATCATCGCAGGGTGCGACAGTAGGACAGATTCTCCGTATTGAGAGTATCTGGCCAGAAGGTCCTATGATGCTCAATGGATGGACAACCGTAGGAGCATCCGGCAGTATTTATGGCATTCTCCTTGCTTTCGGTATGACATATCCGGAGGAGCGTATGTTCATATTCCCACTTCCTGTTCCTATCAAGGCAAAGTGGTTCGTCATAGGTTATGCAACTATAGAACTCTTCCTCGCATTGTCAAACTCTTCTGATGGCGTTGCCCATGTAGCCCATCTTGGTGGTATGCTCTTCGGCTTCTTCCTTATACGTCATTGGCGCAGCGTGGCACGATCGCGTAGAAGCAATTTCCAGGGATGGGATAACTATCAGGGTACAAGTTATGATCGTGGTGAAGGTGCAACGATACTAAGCAAGATAAAGAAATGGTTTAAGATAGACCGTGGTACCGTTCAGGAACCTCGTCAGAAGACGAAATGGCATACTGCAGAAACAGTAAATCCACACCAGCAGGATTGGGACTATAACGCACAGAAGCGTAAAGAAGAAGAGGAAATAGATGCCATTCTCGATAAGATTCGTCGTTCTGGTTATTCTTGTCTTTCGGAAGATGAGAAAAGAAAGCTTTTTGAGGCAAGTAAGAAGTAGTTATTCGCGGAGTTTATCAGGCTTTGTCAGTAATAAATCAGGGGAAGTAAACTTTGAAAAAAATATTCATTAGATTTCTCATAATTGTCAATATAATAATCATTATCGGTATGCTCTTTACAGGGTTTGCCGATATGATTGATCCTCGTAAGTGTAGTCTTTTAGCACTTTCAGGATATGCTTTTCCTTTGTTTTTTCTCGCCAATATCGTTATGTTAATGGTATGGGCATGCGTACGCTTGCGCCTGCTCGCGCTACCTGTTGTGGGCTTCCTCGTATGTTTTGTTCCCGCAATGAAATATTGTCCTGTTAATCCAGGTGTGGCACCAGAGGAAGGTTGTATCAAGGTTATGTCCTTTAACACATGGGATTTCGGCACTCAGAGCCGTGAACTGTCCAATGAAGAGAAATCAAGATTACGCCGTGAGACTCTACAGTATATTGCTGACAATAGTTGCGACATAGTTTGTCTGCAGGAATCTTCATTGGTTTATGATGTTCCTGATTTGATAGATGAGCTTATAAAGAGTCAGATGCCATATAAGGATACATGCAGGGGACATGGTTGCTCTCAACTTCTTGTATTGAGTAAGTATCCTATAATCCGTCATGAACTGATAGAATATGAGACTGCAGGTAACATAAGCGCAGCTTTCTATCTCGACGTTGAAGGCAGAGAGGTTATCCTTGTCAACAACCATCTGGAGACAAACCATTTCTCTGATGAGGAAAAAGCGCAGTTTGGTGTGATGGTAAAGGGAAATATGCATCGACAGCAGATAAAGTCGGAGTCGAAGTTTGTAGTGAGAAAACTTGCAAATGCCGCCGTAATCCGCGCAGCTCAGGCTGATTCGGTAGCTGCTTTCATTTCTCGCCACCAAGGAGAGGATATTATTCTGTGTGGTGACTTCAATGATATACCAATATCCTATGCCCATAAAATAATACAAGGGAACCTCATCGATTGCTATACAAATGCGGGAAGAGGTTTGGGATTCTCCTATAGGAAAAACGGAATGTTCGTAAGAATAGACAACATAATGTGTTCGGAAAATTTCACTCCTTGCTACACCTTTGTTGACAAGTCAATCGATGTTTCTGACCATTTTCCTATCATCACATACCTGAAATAATGCTAAAAATGCTCTTTTTCGTGACAAAAAGTAAGATTTTGGGCAGTTAAATTTCGGAATGTGAGTAAAAATGCGTACCTTTGCACGTTGTATGCGCGCATTAAGGACGTATTGCGCCCTTTTCGCTCCATGCACATATGGTAAAACTGGTGATTCCTAGTACACCTGAAAAGTTTCGAAAAATAAAAAAATAATAATAAATAAACAATCAAAACAAAATGCAAAACAAAGGAATTGTAATTGTAACCGCCATTCTTCTGACGCTTGCAAGCATCTTCTACCTGTCGTTTACAGCAGCAACAAGCTACTATGACAGCCAGGCTGCCAAGATTGAGAATCCTGTAGATCAGCAGAACTACAAGGACTCTGTAAAGTATCTCGGCATCTATTCTTATCAGAGATGTTTGGAAACTCAGATTGGTCTCGGTCTTGACCTTAAGGGCGGTATGAACGTTATCCTCGAAATCAGTGTTCCTGATGTCGTTGAGGTTCTCGCAGACCACAAGACAGACGCTGCATTCGTTAAGTCAATGCAGGAGGCAAAGAAGGAAGAGGAGACAAGTCAGAGTGATTTCATATCCCTCTTTATCAACGCTTATAAGAAGAACGCTCCTGGCCATCGCCTTGCAGAGATCTTCGCTACACAGCAGTTGAAGGGTAAGGTTTCTACACAGAGCACCGACGCAGAAGTTGAAAAGGCTCTCCGCGACGAGTTGCAGGCTGCTATCGACAACTCATACAACGTTGTCCGCAACCGTATCGATAAGTTCGGTGTTGTTCAGCCAAACATTCAGAAGCTTGAGAACCAGGAAGGTCGTATCATGGTTGAAATGCCTGGTGTACGTGAGCCAGAGCGTGTTCGTAAGCTCCTCCAGGGTTCTGCAAACCTTGAGTTCTGGGAGACTTACAGCGCACAGGAAATCATTCCTCTCCTCACTCAGCTCGATCAGCTTGCTGCAAACGCAGGCAGCAACGAGGCTGATACTACAAAGGTAGAGGCAACTGAGGAGGCTAAGGCAGATTCTGCAGCAAAGACAGAGGCACAGCCTAAGTTCCAGCTTAAGAAGGATGATAGCAAGGCTGAGGCTGCAAAGGCAGCCAAGAATGCTGACGCACAGTCAGAGGCAGCTAAGAAGCAGCACCCTCTCTTCTCTATCTTCCAGCCAACAGGTGGTCAGTCACTCGCTCTCGTAGGTTATGCTAACGTGAACGATACTGCTGCTATCAACAAGATTATCTACGGTCAGGATGCTAAGAAGGTTCTCCCTTCTGACGTTAAGCTCCTCTGGGGTGCTAAGCCATCTGACCTCATCGAGAACAATAAGTCTATCTATGAGCTCTACGCTCTTAAGGTAACATCAACAAACGGTCGTGCTCCACTTGAGGGTGACGTTATCGTTGATGCAAAGGATGAGTTCGATCACGTTTCTGGTCGTCCATGTGTAAGCATGTCAATGAACACAGAAGGTGCTCGTCTCTGGGCTCAGCTCACAAAGGCTAACGTAGGTAAGGCTATCGCTATTGTTCTTGACGATGCAGTTTACTCAGCTCCACGTGTAAACGGTGAGATTTCTGGTGGTAACTCACAGATTACTGGTAACTTCACTATCGAAGACACTAAGGACCTTGCAAACACACTTAAGTCTGGTCGTATGCCTGCACCTGCACGTATCGTACAGGAAGAGGTAGTAGGTCCTACACTCGGTCAGCAGTCTATCGAGCAGGGTATGTGGTCATTCGCTATTGCGTTCGTACTCCTCTGCATCTATATGATTGTGATGTACGGTGTTATCCCTGGTATCATGGCTGACTGCGCACTTATCATCAACTTCTTCTTCACACTCGGTATCCTTGCATCGTTCCAGTCAGCATTGACAATGCCTGGTATTGCTGGTATCGTACTTACACTTGGTACTGCCGTTGACGCCAACGTGCTTATCTATGAGCGTATCAAGGAAGAACTTCGTCGTGGTCTCGGTATGAAGCAGGCTCTCGCTGCTGGTTACAGCAACGCTTTCTCTGCTATCTTCGACTCTAACCTCACATCTCTCATCACAGGTATTATCCTGCTGACCATCGGTACAGGTCCTATCAAGGGCTTCGCTACCACATGGATCATCGGTATCGTATGCTCATTCTTCACAGCTGTGTTCCTCACACGTCTCGTTTATGAGAATCGTATGGCTAAGGACAAGTGGCTCCACCTCACATTCGGCCGCTCTATCCTCCAGAACACAACATACAAGTTCATGTCTGCATTCAAGAAGAGCTATGCTATCTACGCTGTACTCGTTGCAATCTTTATCGGTAGCTTCGTTGTTCGCGGTCTCTCTCAGTCTATCGACTTCACAGGTGGTCGCAACTATGTAGTAACCTTCGAGAAGGCAGTTGAGCCAGAGACAGTTCGTCCTATCCTTGCTCAGGCATTCCAGGGCGCTAACACCAACGCTATCGCTATCGGTACAGACGGCAAGACAATCCGTGTCAGCACAAACTACAAGATTGAGTCTAACAGCCCAACAGTTGACGATGAGGCAGAGGATATCCTCTACAACTGCCTGAAGCAGGCAGGTCTCGTAAATCAGCCAAATGTTGATGCATTCAAGAACCCAGACGTTCGTGATGGTGGTTCTATCATCTCTTCTACAAAGGTAGGTCCATCGGTAGCTAAGGACATCACATACGGTGCTATCATCTCCGTACTCGTTGCCCTTGTTGCTATCTTCCTCTACATCCTGCTCCGTTTCCGTAACGTAGCATTCTCTGTAGGTTCTATCGTTGCTCTCGCTGTTGATACCGTTGTTGTTATCGGTTTCTACTCACTCCTCTACGACATCGTTCCTTGGAGCCTTGAGATTGACCAGACCTTCATCGGTGCTATCCTGACTGTGATCGGTTACTCTATCAACGATAAGGTGGTTGTATTCGACCGTATCCGTGAGAACCTCCAGCTCCACAAGAAGCAGGACTACCAGATCACATTCAACGATTCTATCAACCAGACTCTTGCACGTACTATTAATACATCTGTATCTACATTGCTCGTATTGCTGTGTATCTTCATCCTCGGTGGTGATTCTATCCGCAGCTTCTCGTTCGCAATGATCCTCGGTGTGTTCTTCGGTACACTCTCTTCTATCTTCATTGCTGCACCAACAGCATACCTCACTCTCGGTCGTAAGATTAAGGAAGAGGAAGCACAGGCTTAAGATATTATCAATAAATTATAATAATGTATAAGGCGCTACGGTTTTCCGCAGCGCCTTATTTTTATTCTCAAATCTCTTAACCTTTCATTCTCCTATTCTTCCAATCACTTAATCAAATAAATGCAACGTAAATTTCACTCCTGCCTTGTCAAACTTTCCCTTTACCAATGAAGTGAACCCACTTAGATCGGCGATGTGTGATGATATGCCATAGCCGAATTCGATGTATGGAGTCAGTTCCTGAGTCAAGAGAGTATTGAGATAGAAACGCTCACTGCGCAGATATCTTGTACTGACGTTGCGAAGCACAAGGGTAGGGGTTTCGTATGCGATGTGTCCGCGCAGATATCTATATGCGTTGTTATAGTATCTGTTGCTCAATAGTTGGAATACACCACTTACATCATCATTCCAGTTATAGTCAATGATGCCGTTGTAGAAATATCTGTAATCCACGAAGTTTACTTCTCTTTTGTTCGTGAATAGTCCTCCACCTACTTTTGCCATTATCTTATGCAAGGCATCAAGTGTCCAGTCCTTGGCGAGAGTAAACTCCCACTTTTCATAGTTGCTGTTACTATCCAGCATTCCTTTTATACCTCTTTCCCAGTCAACGCAAATTGTTGGCCAATCACTTCCCACTGCCACGCGTCTGTTTCCCTGTCGGTAGTAATATTGACAAGGAGTGTATTCTACGTTAATGCGTGGTGAGAATGATCTGTAGGAATCCTTCAGTCCAAGTTTATGAATGGTTTCACTATCTGTCCTGGGAGTTCGAATATTGAAGACACCACCTACCAGAAGTCTAAGTCCACTTATAGGTTCTATGGTATTCTCCAGGCGCATCTCCGTGTGGTTGAATACTACGTCTTCATCTGAACCAGGTTCATCACTTTCCTCTATAGATGTGTGCTCTTCGGTTACAATAAAGTTGGCAATATCCTGTGCGCTGTCTATCATTCCCTTGCTTCCTATGGAGAAAGAAAGTCTCCCGTTTAAGATAGGTGAATAGAGATAGTTACTTCCCACTTGCCATACAAACTGTTTTGGTCGGAAGTTATATCCTCCTGTAGCCTCGAATACCAAGGTTCTCTCGCTTTTTGTCGTCATGCTATACCTTATATCCTGACGATATGAGATACCTTTCCATCCTGAGAAACTGATATTTGGGGAGGATAGGCGTATATAGCTATTCTCAGATGTGTCAAAGTTATGACGGTTTACTAACATCTCACCCACAGAACCAACCACCTTATACCATGGTTTTAGCTTCTTCCCATCAAGCGAGTCGCGTCTGTCATTCTCTATTCTTTCCTTTAGGCTCTTTATATTTTGTTCGTGAGCATACTTATATAAAGAAATCTCTTTTTTATTAAGTGGTATCGTACGATTATTTGCAATCAGTGAAGAATCTATCTTCAAACTCGTTGTGTCAATGCGTACAACATATTGATCGCTTATGTCATAATGCTTTTTTTCTTTCTTTTTTATACTTTTACGTTCCTCTATCACATTATATTTCTGCGTAAAGAGACAATCTCCTTTGAATACGTTGCCCAAATAACGGTATTTGAACGTCAGATTCGTTCTCTTTGGCCAGTAGCGTTCATTGCCTTCTGAGCCCATGTATATTTTCATGGAGAATGTAAGGAAACCATATTCCCCGCTGAAATCCATGCTTTTCAGACATTGACGTGAAACATCATATACAAAATGCCCCGACACTAGTTGAGTGTTTCTGCGCCTCGCCTTGAATGTATAGTAGATATATGGTTTGCGTATAGAATCAACTCTGTATCTGTAGCATTTCGCATTATCGCGCTGCAGAGGCGATAATAGATGGTCTGTAATCATGTATTCGTTATATATCGTCAGACAGTTGAAGTCAAGCACCTCTTCTCCTGCCATGCTCACATCAGGTACTGGTCCGTATGTAGCATCAATATGGCGATTGAATGTGTAAGGATGGTCATATTGCTGTATTCCGCAGTCCTCAGTAAGCAGCTGTCTTCCTCCATGCTCAAAGTATCTTCTATTGGGCAATAGTCGCAATGCTATGTTCTTGCGTTCCATTTCCAGTGTACCCCTGAAGTATAGTTGTGATTCATAGTGCCATTGCTTGTCGCTGCATTTGTCGGCAAGCAGGAATACCTCGTCTAAGAAACTTACAGTCTTTGCCGCTCTTTTCCCTACATCGGATTTCTCTTTTCTCGCGCTCTCAGTTGCACCATGACAAGGCTCTGGCAGCATTGTTGATAATGCAACTAATAGCAAAAGGCAATAGTATATGTTTCTTATAGGACAGAGTTTGAACACCATAGACGTAATTTAGTAAGTCTCTTTTGCAAAGATAAGACTAAACGTTGAGAAAAAAGAATATATTACTATATTTTTTCTTGCAATTAAATAAAAATGTGTATCTTTGCATTCAGTTGGTATATTTACCTAAATCGCAATCAACCTATTATGTGGGAAATGCTAGTCCCACCTTAAATCCTAACCCAGATGCTAGTAAAGACATATTGTGCGGCAGTAAACGGACTGGAAGTTACTACGGTTACCGTGGAGGTAAGCGTAGAGTCTGGTCAGACCATACATCTCTCAGGTCTTGGCGATGAGGCTGTACGTGAGAGTCAGAGTCGCATACGCACAGCATACCTCTATTCTGGATTCCGTTTTCCTAATAAATCAATTACGATGAACCTCGCTCCTGCCGATCTTAGGAAAGAGGGAACTATCTTTGATCTTCCTTTGGCAATAGGAATACTTGCAGCCAGCGAGTATATGCCAGCATTCCATCTGGGTGAGTATATGATGGTTGGTGAATTGGGGCTTGATGGTCATCTGCTTCCTATACGAGGTGCATTACCTATTGCCATTCGTGCGAGAAGTGAGAAGTTCAAGGGACTTATCGTGCCGAAAGAGAATGTCCGCGAGGCTGCTGTGGTGAATAATCTTGAGGTATATGGTATGGAAACATTACGCGATGTGGTGGATTTCCTCTCTGAAAGAAAGACAGCAGAAGCATATTCCTATGATACCCGTAAGGTTTTCTATGAACAGCAGATTAATAATGAACTTGATTTTGCCGATGTTCGAGGTCAGGAAAGTGTTAAGCGTGCTATGGAAGTTGCAGCCGCAGGAGGTCATAATATGATAATGGTAGGTCCTCCAGGCTCGGGTAAGTCGATGATGGCAAAGCGCCTTCCAAGTATCCTTCCCCCTCTTTCCCTTTCCGAGAGTCTTGAAACCACACAGATACACTCCATTGCTGGCAAACTTGGCACGGAGGCAACGCTCATCTCCCAGCGCCCTTTCCGTTCCCCTCATCATACTATTTCGCAGGTTGCCCTTGTTGGAGGTGGTGCCAATCCTCAGCCAGGAGAGATAAGTCTTGCGCATAATGGTGTCCTTTTTGCAGATGAACTTCCTGAGTTCAACAAAAAGACTCTTGAGGTATTACGTCAGCCTCTGGAAGACAGAAAGATAACCATCTCCCGTGCGAAATATACCATAGAATATCCTTGCTCCTTCATGTTCGTGGCAAGTGCCAATCCTTGCCCTTGTGGATACTATGGCGACCCTACCCACAACTGTGTCTGCACTCCAAACCAGATACAGCGCTATATGAACAAGATTTCCGGTCCTCTTCTGGATCGTATAGATATCCAATGTGAAATATCTCCCGTACCATTCGATGATATATCTAACAGAGCGCAGGGGGAGCCTTCCGAGGCTATCCGTGAGCGTGTCATAAAGGCAAGGCAGATTCAGGAGCAGCGTTTCAACTCCCTCTCGGAAGGCAAAGGAGGGGCAATCTATTGCAATGCCCAGATGACTGAGCGCATGATTCATCAGTTTGCGGAACCCGATGAGGCTGGTCTCAAGATGCTTAAGCTTGCAATGGCACGCCTTAATCTTTCTGCTCGCGCGTACAATAGGATATTAAAGGTCGCCCGCACCATCGCAGACCTCGAAGGAAGCGAGAATGTACTCTCCCATCATCTTGCCGAAGCCATAGGCTATAGAGCGTTGGATAGAGGTGACTGGTGTGAGAGATAAGGGTATGTACCATTTCTTGCGCTCCGTAGGTGCTCAGGCGCTTCGCGGAGTCCCATGTACAAAATACAATTTCGAAATAGAATAAACAAGATATAATATGAACGTTGCTTTTTTATTGAAACAATATTTCCCAGAGACAAATAACATCTCTATTGATATCTTCGATTCACACTCGCTGAACGATGTTTATCAGCAGGTGTTGCAGACACTCACTTCTCATTTCGAGATTGAGGTGAGTATTCTGCAAGCGTTGAGCTATTGTTTCTACGAGATACTTGACAATGTTCATATACATTCTGGCAAACCGTTAGGTACAGCTATCACGCACTTTGATGCCAGTAAAGCTGTCTTACGCGTTCTTGTTGCTGATGATGGTATGGGCATTCGCCAGTCTCTTGCAGAGAATGAGAAGTTCCGTGACATCACTGAGGCTGATGCCATTCGCATGTGTATAGAGGATTCTGTTACCGATGGTAAGGGAATGGGTTTCGGTCTTTATGCCACCTCGCGCCTCATGAAAGACGTAGGTCTGCAGTTCATTCTCCATTCCGGCAATCATAAACTCATTCACAAGGGTGACAGCACCGAAGTTATAGAAAACGGTATGTGGCAAGGCACCATCGTTTATATGGAGATAACTACATCTAAGGAGATAAACCCTAATGATGTTGTTGACCATCGCACTGATGCAGAAACACAGTATAATGAATCGTTTGTTGAAACAAATGAGTTGGAAACATTATGGACAGATGGTAGTTCTACAACAGAATTCAAGTTTAGCGATATTGCAAAAGACTTCGGTACCCGTGAGATGGGAGCAAAGATACGTGAGCAACTGCGCCCTATGTTTACCGAGGGGTCACGCATAGCCCTTAACTTCACAGGAGTAAATGTCGTTTCCAACTCCTTCGCTGATGAGTGCATAGCCAAACTATTGCTTGATATGCCTTTGAAAGAACTTAAGCAATGCATCACTTTCCGCGGTCTCAACCCAATGGCAGAGCGCAGCATCCTTGTGGCACTGCAGAGAAGAAATAAGGTATTGCAATAACATCATAAATGTAATATAAATTATGAATTCTTATATCTTTATTGTTATATTAATTACTGCGTTAGTGATTCTGTTTTTCAGGAACAGAAATTTATCTGGACAAATTTATAATTTACAATTAAATATAGACAAATATAAAAAAGAGATAGAAAAACTTAATGAGAACACCAAATATTGGCAGAATAAATATTATCTACTCAAGCATAATAAAGACTATACGAAATACTATGATGCGCTATATCATATATTTGCAAATGAATATAAAGAAAATGTCATATTTCCTAGTTTACCCAATTCATTTGTTGTTAATGAAATGAGTAGACTATTAAACTTAACAAGTCAAGAATCCTTAAAGTTGTTCAACGATCTGGTAAATAATGATGATATCAAATACACAAATAGAGAACATACAAAATGTGATTTGACTTGGTACGTTACAGGGCAAAATAACGAAGCTATTAAAGAATGGATAAAAAACAATTCAGACAAAATAGAGTCACCAGATACCTATAAAAAGTGCAAAAACAGCTTTGAGGAGATCAAATATTTTACTATTGATAAATTTGAGGAATTAAATGATCTTAGATTTGATAGTGTTGTGTCGTTAGAAAAAGACCCTAAACATGAAGAAATATATTTTGAATTTCCAAAGAACTATGCAAAATTTATATCTAATTCTAGTGGTGAGAATGTTTATTGTGAGATATACGATGTAAAGTTAGAATATATTAATAATTTCAAAAAATATAGAGACACAACATTGTATGTATTTAAAGATTATACGTCACAATATAGTTTTGATTATATAATTAAAGATGGTAAAGAATTTATAAAAAACGAACTATTTGGAGTTGAAGCACATGCGAGATACAAATTAATAGAAGAATCAAGACTTACGGAATCAGATCTTAAAGCACTCGCTAAAGCAGAAGTTGTGCAGAGTAATTATGGATTAGTGGTGCAATTTAGTAAGATAAGTGGAGGAATCAAATATATACCTTTGGACTCAAAAAGCAAATACAAACTTAATGATAACGTAGATGTCACGAAAGGCAGAATACTAACATATTCAAATGGAAAAGACGAATTCTACCGCTGGTTAGAAGATTGATGATATCAAATTTTGTATAAAACATGAACGACGATAAAGAGAAATCACATAAGATACAAGTATTCGATGGCCAGAAGGTACGCACAGTATGGTCAGATGAGGACCAGCAGTGGTACTTTTCTATTGTTGATGTAGTATCGGTATTAACAGAACAGACGGATGCAAAGAAAGCAAGTACTTACTGGTCTGTTCTGAAAGGACGTCTAAGAAAGGAAGGTGCTGATGAACCTCTTACAAATTGTAAGAAGTTGAAAATGCTGTCTGCTGATGGCAAGTATCATCCGACAGACGCTGCTGACGCAAAAGCACTCTTCCGCATCATCCAGTCCATCCCATCAAAGAAGGCAGAGCCATTCAAACAATGGATGGCACAGGTGGCAAGTGATCGTCTTGACCAGATGCAAGACCCAGAGCTAAACTTCGACCAGGCATTTGCTGATTACAGACGATTAGGTTACAGCGAGCGATGGATAAACCAACGACTACAAACCATAAAGGCACGTAAGGAACTGACTGATGAATGGCAACGTTCGGGCGTAAAGGAAGGACAGCAGTATGCAACACTTACTGACATCATAACAAAGGAATGGTCGGGCATGACAACGGGAGGTTATAAACGCTTCAAAGGTTTGAAGAAAGAGAGCCTGCGAGACAACATGACCACAATGGAACTGGCATTGAACATGGTGGCAGAAGCAGCTACTGTTGAGATTTCCAAATCAGAGAACCCTCATGGATTCCGTGAGAGTGCAAAGATTGCCCATCGTGGAGGAAAGATTGCTGCCGATACACGTAAGAGTATTGAGGAACAAACAGGTCGTTCGATTGTTTCAAAACTCAAGGCATCGGATATTCTTCCTCCGCCAGATAGATACGAGGAATTGCCATCTGATGAAGATTATGACGAGTGATTATTCGAAAAAACTAATGAGATAAATCCTGATACTAGGGATATATTCATAGTAAGATAAAGATGAAATCTAACCTATAAAACAAATATGAAAATGAAAAAGTCAATCCTAACATTTGTTGCAGCCATGCTGATAGGCACGACTGCTATGGCACAGCAGGCACTGTTCAACAGACAGGACCTCACATCCCCAGAGATAAACAAGGATGGAACCGTTACATTCCGTCTTGTGGCTCCTAAGGCCGTAAAGGTAGAACTCGTCGGTGACTTCCTCCAAAAGAGCGTGGAAATGAAGGAAGAGCGAGGCGTTTGGACCTATACGACTGGTGTTCTTGCTCCTGAACTCTATTCCTATCAGTTCAAGGTAGATGGTCTCGATTACCTCGACCCATCAAATGTGTATCGCAACCGTGACATTGTGAGCTTCACCAATATGTTCATCATCACGAAGGAGAAGGGAGACTGCGGCGATTTGTATTCGGTAAACAATGTTCCTCATGGCAATATGTCGAAGGTGTGGTACAATTCTCCAACTCTCGGCACACAGCGTCGTATGACTGTATATACCCCTGCCGGTTATGAGAAGGGCGGCAAATATCCTGTTCTCTATCTGCTCCATGGTGCAGGTGGCGACGAGGAGGCATGGCCAACACTCGGTCGTACAGCGCAGATTCTCGACAACCTCATCGCTGCAGGCAAAGCAAAGCCAATGATTGTGGTTATGACCAATGGCAATGCCAACTGTGATGCTGCTCCTGGTGAGTGGCATAAGGGTTTCTATAAGCCATCTTTCATGGGACATCAGGAGGGCAAGCCAAAGGCAACAACTGAGGAGGCTTACAAAGATGTTATGAGCTATATTGAGAAGAACTACCATGTGCTGAAGGGACAGAAAAACACAGCTATCTGCGGTCTCTCAATGGGTGGCTATCACACATACGCAATCTCAAAGCTCTATCCTGGCAAGTTCGACTATATCGGTCTCTTCTCGGCTGCTATTCAGATGGGACAGAGCAATCATGGCAATAACATCAACGCCCAGATTTCTGCTGATCCAAAGGTTGAGGCACAGCTCGCAAAGCTCTTCGCTACACATCCAAAGCTCTATTGGATAGCTATCGGCAACACCGATTTCCTCTATGAGCAGAACAAGACCTACCGTCAGTATCTCGACCAGAAAGGCTATCCTTACGAATATTTCGAGACAGGTGAGGGACACATCTGGAAGAACTGGCGCATATATCTCACAAACTTCGCACAGCGTTTGTTTAAGTAAAGATAAGCATGAAGACAAGAAACCTATTGCTATTGATGCTCTTCGCTGCCATCACCTGCAATGCGCAGTTCTTTAAGCCAGCCCCACTTAATAAAGGTGAGTACTATGACCTGAAAGTGGGCAAGGCTTCTATGCGCATTGATGCAGCAAATGGAGCACGTATAATATCCCTCCGCTATGATACTACTGAGGTGATATCCCAGAATCCTATGCCAAATATGTATGGCAGCACGTTCTGGACAAGTCCGCAGAAAGAGTGGAACTGGCCTCCTGTTCGTGAGCATGACATCATGAAGTATGACGTGGAGAAGCAGAAAGGCAAGATAATAATGACGAGCCAACTGTCGAAGAAGATACCTCTGCGAATAAAGAAGCAGTTTGCCGTGGACAAGAAAGACAAGTGCTTTGTCATCACCTATAGCATCATAAATGAAGGTACCGAGGATCGCAAGGTGGCACCATGGGAGATTACCCGTGTGCCAGCTGAGGGCACTATCTTCTTCGATGCACCTATGGAGAGCATCACTCCTGCCGGACTCATGAACTTCGTTGACCGCGATGGTTTGAAATACTTCGAGATAGACCAGGCAGAGAAGCAGCGAAAGATAAATGCTGACGGCAAGGGATGGCTTGGCTATAGGAACAAGGGATTGCAGCTCATGAAGCGTTTTGATGATCTCAACGCCTCACAGCCTGCTCCCGATGAGGCAGAGATACAGGTGTATGTGCATCAGGGAAAGGTATATGTGGAACTGGAAGAGCAGGGAGCCTATACCAATCTCAAGCCAGGAGAGCATCTCGATTGGACCGTAAGGTGGTATCTCACACCTATACAATAAATGAGAAGGACTTAACTTTCAAATATCTTATAACCTAAAAACTAAAGTATTATGGCTTACAAAGTAGAAACTATTGAAGGCGTAGGTGCAGTATATGGTGAGAAACTCAATGCTGCAGGTATTAACACTACAGAGGATATCCTCGCAAAGTGTGCAAACCCAAAGGGACGTAAGGAATTCGCAGAGGCTACTGGCATCAGCGAGAAGCTCATCCTTAAGTGGACAAACCATTCCGACCTTATGCGTATCAATGGCATTGCTGGTCAGTTCGCAGAGCTTCTCGAGGCTTCTGGCGTTGACACCGTAAAGGAACTCAAGCATCGCGTTCCTGCTAATCTCAAGGCAAAGCTTGATGAGGTTAATGAGGCAAAGAACCTTGTAAACCGTGTTCCAGCTCTTTCTGAGATAGAGAAGATGGTTGAGCAGGCAAAGGAACTTGAGCCACTGCTCACATATTAATTTCGTTCTTCCTTGCATGTCAGAGCAAGGCAAAATAAAAAATGCAACCCCGGCAATATGCTGAGGTTGCATTTTTTGATGAGAACAAAAATTACCCACGATGCGCCAAAAATTGTATCCGAAAATTTTCTAAAGATTAAATATTATATTTGGAATTAAATTTTTGGCGTATCGTTGATAATTTTTGGTAAAAACACTCAATGGAGTCAATATGTATATTATAGCCCAATTTTATGGGAGTGGATCAAGTTCCGCATCTGTTAGGCTGAACTGCTTGCAGAAGTTCCAGATGACAGGACCATTGCCTGGCTTTGGGCAGTGTCCGCCATTGTTGAATGAGAAGAGTTTCACGATGTTACCATTGTCGTTTGTCCATGTCTCCATCCTACCGTCATAGTCCTCGGCAGGACGGAAGGTCTCATCGGTGTACTTCGTGAACTTGTTCATCTTCGCCATGTTCTCCACATATTCGCGCATCTTAAACTGCTCATACTTGAATACATCATCGCCATAAGCGGTGCATTCGATGAGGTTTACAGGCTTCTGGCATTTCTCCCAAGGCTGTTCCATAAACATAATGCCGCTGGTAGGAGCGAAGGCAGCTATCTTTCCCTGCATGTTGTGCATGCAATGATACATCAGCATCGAGCCCATAGAGAAACCTGACCAATATACGCGATGGCGGTCAATGCTAAACTTCTTGTAAAGCTCCACGATGGAATTCTCCACGAAGTTCTGGTCGTTGCTCTCCCTGATGTCCCATACGTTGCTGCTACTGCGCAGATATGCCACCACGAACTTTGCCGTATCCACCATCTCGTAGATATGATCGTTCTCCATCTGATACTCTGGATTCTGATTCATGCCATGAGTGATTATCATCAGAGGCAAGTTCTTCTCCATATTGTCAGGCGTGAACACCACCATGTTTCTCTGGGTGCCATTCACATCAATGTCCATCGACTGTTTGTCGTATGCGTTTGCATTTATTCCAATGCAAGCAATTAAAATCGTAAATAATAACTTTTTCATTCTTTTCACTTTTTAATAAACTCCACCATCTTCTTCAGGTTCTCCTCAGAATACATATTGAAACCGTGACCGCCATTCTCCACAGGATAGAACTCTGTCCTGATGCCAGCCTTCTCCACAGCCATAAACCATTCCTCACCCTGGCAGAAAGGCACTACATTATCTGCTGTGCCGTGGAAGATAATTATAGGAGCGGATTTCTTTCCAAGATAGGTGATAGGGGAGAGGGATGCATAGCGGTCGTGGTTCTCTGGGGTGAGAGGACAACCGAGCAGAGCCTGCTCAGGGCTGAACTGCATATCGCGCTTTCCTGCGCAATCCATGTTCTCCAGGTCGATAGGACCTGACCAGCTGATTGCAGCCTTTATCTCGCTGCTTTCCTTTGTGTAGTTGCCGAGATTTCCCTCAAGGTCCACCTCCAAGGCGCCCACTTTTGTCTTCTTCACACCATTTGTTGCCGCCATCATCGATGACAGATGAGCACCGGAAGAGAAGCCCGAAGTGCAGATATTCTTTGTGTCGAAGTTATATTTCTTAGCATTGCCACGGATATAGCGTATCACAGCCTTGATGTCATGGCATTGAGCAGGCCATTGCGCATCCTGACTGCTGCGATGGTTAGGACAAACAACAGCGTATCCTGCCTTCAGGAGAGCCGTGCAGATAGTGCCAAGGTCAGCAGCGCCCTTGCTGTTGTTGCTGAACCATGCCGAGCCATAGATATGAATAGCTACAGGATATCCTTTCTTCCCTGCAGGAGAGTCAGGCAGATAGATGTCCATAGTGTGGAATGCCTGTCCATCATCGGCATAGTTTACATCAGCAATCTTCTCCTTGCAGTGCATGTTTTCTACGGTAATCTGCTGACCACCGAAACCGAAGTTCTGCGCCTTACAATCCATAATTCCCCACTGGCAGCAGAGAATCATCATGGCAATAACGATTTTCTTCATAATTCACTTTATTGTTTAGGTTATTATAATCATTCTTGTAACTCTCCCTCTCTTCTTCAATGCAAAGGTACTAATAACCCTTTACATACCCAAATTATTCCCTCAGAAAATAAATAATTGTAACAATCACCCGACACTTTTGTATCAAAATTGACAAAGGACAGGAAGCGGCGATTGCTGCATCCTGTCCTTTGCGTTATAGAGAGAGTTGAGAAAGCGAGGGAGATTGTCAAGAAGGTTTGTTACTTAGCAGTTGTAAAGTCTCGGTATATTCCGCAATTATCTCCGTTAACTTCGGATTATCATCACATCGCAAAGAAATAATTTGCTTTCTTACCAGTCCTACTCTCATAGGATTCCTTCATAATCACCTCGAGTTTTGAAATCATCTCTTGCTTGTTCTTTTTGGCAAGCATATATCTTGCCATAGCTTCTTCACGTGTCATATATATTATATTTACAAACTCGTCTGCAAATATACAAACATTATTTCATACATCCAAATAAATAATGAGTTTTCTTCGAAAAGCGAAAATGAAGCAAAGAGCCGGGAAAAAGGCAAAGGACAGGAAGCGGCGATTGCTGCATCCTGTCCTTTGCGTTATAGAGAGAGTTGAGAGAGCGAGGGAGCCCCGGAGGACATAGTCAAGATATGTCACACACCCCTATTAGATATTCTGTCGCCTCCAAAAGAATACTCAAGTCATTATTGATGACATCATCTATGTAATCTATATCAATCTCAAAATAGCCGTGAGATATTCTGTCACGCATACCAATAATCTGACGCCATGGAATATCATTACGTAATTTCAGAAGTTCGCCATCGGTGCGTTTATCCACTTGCTTAAAGCCTTCTCCTATTGCTTGTA
This sequence comes from Prevotella sp., assembly GCA_045627725.1. Lineage (GTDB taxonomy): Bacteria > Bacteroidota > Bacteroidia > Bacteroidales > Bacteroidaceae > Prevotella. The sequence continues at coordinate 23,520 of JAZQOH010000015.1, forward strand.
TTAACATGCAATTACCAGCTAATCTTTGCATACCTCCAGCGGAAGTCAAAAGATCATCCATAGACCTAACATCCTTGTTCCATTCTTTAAGGTCAATTATTGCTTTCTTTATCTGAAGTAAAATATGTGTGACAAGTTCACGCTGTTGGGAAGACTGAAATTCCATCTCTCTTTATGTTATTAAGAAAAAAATCACTTATATTTTTATGATTGCGTACCAAGTCAACTTTGCAACCCAGTAAATCCTCAAGATAATCTGCTGTAGCACATGCAAGTAGAAACTTACCTGGCATCTCAACGAATACATCAACATCACTTCCTTCTCTTTGTTCATTTCTTGCAACAGAGCCAAACAAGATAATGGAGCGTACATTGAAGCGTTCCTTAAGTTCTTGCTCATGAGATCTTATTAACGATATATATTCCTCTCTTGTCCTCATATTACTATAAATAATCCGTCTGCAAATATACAAACATTATTTCATACATCCAAATAAATAAGGAGTTTTCTTCGAAAAGCGAAAATGAAGCAAAGAGCCGGGGAAAAGACAAAGGACAGGAAGCGGCGATTGCTGCATCCTGTCCTTTGCGTTATAGAGAGAGTTGAGAGAGCGAGGGAGACCCGGAGGGGTTCCCTGTCCCCGTGAGTCAATTAATCGTATTCCTCGTCGAAGTCTTCTTCATCGAAACCCCAGAAATTGTTGCCCTTGGCGAATTTACTTTCATCACCAGCCTGAATTTTTGTCTGTGGAGTTATTTGAGTTCCATCGTAGGTTTCTGATTCCCACTTTGGTGATCCCGCAAGAAGGTCCGATGCATCCATTATTTCAATCTCTATTGAAGGCTGTATATAAAACTTTTTCATTTTGATTTTCTTTTTTTAATGTTTAACGATCGGACAATTATTTTACGATGAACTTCTTACCATTTACGATATAGATACCAGCAGGGAGATTGGTCATATCAGCGCCATTAGCTACAACGCGTCCTTTTAGGTCATATACCTTTGTTGACTTTGTTACAACCACAGCATTCTCGCCAAACTCACTTGTGATGAATTCCCCGATACCTGTAGTAAACTCAGGATCCATATCATCAAAGTTCAAGAACATTGTCTTGGCACCGTTTGATATATCCGTTGGCAACTTACCATTCTCAAAGTTGTAATTGTTTACGTTCTTTATGAAAGAACGCATACCTGGGTATGTAGCATATCCTTTATCAACCTTCAGGTACATTATCTCATTGGTATTGCTCATGAAGAGGTCACCATTGTTTATAGTCTGATTGTCGTATGAACCAGTAAACATAAAGTTGCCATTATCCGTTGTTGTTGATACAATCTCTGAGGTCTGGAGAGTTACATCCGTAATTTCAGGATTTGTAACGCTCTCACCTGGGCAGATGAATACAGGACGACCTGCAACAATCATGTTATAGTAGTGGTGAGTCAGCTTTGTAACGTTATGATCTGTATCCACATCTGTGAAGTGGAGACACTTAGTACCTACACCGAATACCTCCTCAAGTTTCTTCTCGTTCATAGAGAATGGTAATACAAGAGAGTACCAATTGTTTTTAGTAAAGTCACGGTTAAGTGTAACAGACTTAATATAGCGACCAGTGCCGGACATTGCTGAGCTAATAGCAGAATAGTTGTTATTATTATCAGTCAAAGCATCTAGTGTTGTTTCTTCTACAGCAACACGCCATGCATTATCTGTAGCCTGAAGACGAGCGAGAGAGATCTTACCACCATTTGTTACAATGAAGTATTCTTTGCCAGCAAGAGCTGCGAAGTCGATACGGAGAGCCTTTGTACCATCAGCGACCATTGGATTAGCAGTATATTTGCCACCAGGATAAGTTGCAGCATGAATCCAACCACGTTCTCTTGCTTCCTGAGTAATCTTACTCTTGTTAGTCTCACCATTAGTGTCAGCACCATCGCAGAATGGGATAGGCTTACCTGTCTCATCGAGGATGTAAATGCTTGTTGACTTACCAGCTTCAGGTACAACCCATGTGCTGATGAACTGGTTCTTCATTGGCATGAAGCGGAAGAACGAACCTGAGATAGGAATTGCGAACTCAAGGTTCTGATCTGAAACTGTTCCATTTGCCTGACTAGTGCTATAAACATTTGCATTATCACTGCTATAGTTCTTAGCTCCATTTTTATAAGCTACCTCTGTATGAGCTACAGAGTTTGCGTTAGCTGCAACATTCCATTCGCCACCTAACAAACGTGAAGCAGAACCATATCCAGAGTCCACACCAGGAATAACGGCATCTTGTATCTGTGCACCTGAGTTGAATGATGAAGAATACTCTTTTGGAGTAATTGTCTTTGTTGGGATAGAAGCAACTCCATCTTCCCACATATTGTCGTTACCAGCCTGCCAATAGAGACCAGGTTTCTCTTCAGTACCATTACTTACTATGCTCTGGAGAGAATTGAGAAGTTTCGGATCTTCCTCGCGCTGGAATACATAGTCAGCTGGCATCTCGTTAACCCACTGGAGATAGTGGATGTTGAGCTGAGCGTCAGCAGCAGTTTCGCCATCCTTATATGTAACACCATCAATAGCATCAAATACCACATAGAGTGACATCTGAGTATCCTCTGGGTCGAGCTTAGGAACATCTGTACCATAAACAGCATCATGCTCAAGATAAGCGCCATCCCAGAAGCCGTCATCACCATCCCTCTCTGCGTGAGCCTTGAGGTAAACGCGGTATGTCTGCCAGTCAGTCTCAGGCTTAGGATCGTTTGACTTTTCAACTCTGAACTCGCGGAGGAGGTTGATGTAAGCAGTACCACCGTTAGTAGAACTGAGCACCTTCATGTTTACAGGACCATTAGGAGCTGAACATGCGATAGAGAACCAACCTGAACCTGTAACATTTACCTTCAAACCATTAGAGAGAATTGGAGTAAATGAGCGACGATCTTTATCGAAGCCATTCTGCTCTGCACCAGATGCATGAGTACCAGAATACTTTGTAGGATGGTTAAACTCGATGTGCTCATTCATATCGGTAAGGTCATCTTCGAATCCCTTATGTCTGCCGTTTGATGGGCGACCATCGAAGCTTGCCTTGTTATTGAGACTTGCACCATCGCTATATACGAGGAGGTGGTCTCCGAGGTCTTCGCCATTAGGACCAAGGCCTGTGATGTAAGTACGGCCATCGTGCTCGTTTATCTTCTTGGCTTCATCACCATTTTCCGGATTTATAGCAGAGAATGAAGAAGTACCGAAGTTCCACTGATAAGGCTTGTTCTCTCCGAAGCAAGTGAGTTTGTCATTATCATGTTTAGGAGAATCCCCATCATAGCGAAGCTTATCTGTACGACCGATAGTAACCTTAAGGTCAGGACGATGGGCAATAATACCCTTAAGCCATACCATATCATCGGTCTGCGAACCTTCATAAGTAAGGAAGATAGTACTTGTACCATCCTGACCGAGCTGTGCCATACGAACAGCTATTTCAAGTGGATTCTTACCATTTGCATTTGTCTCATTACGCGTACCATAGAAGTCCCAGTCCTTCCACTCCTTAAGTTCGCCATTCAACTGATCGTTGGTATAGTAAACCTTAAGCTTTCTGTTAGCAGAACCGTAAGTATCTCCTGCTTTATTATAAAGAAGGAATTTAAGGTTGAATGTACCCTGAACCTTCATAGCGATAACACCCTTTGTTGGGAAATCGCCCGAGCCAGCTATGTATGCAGGCATTCCGGCAGGTCCAAAATGACTGAGTGCAATACCATTAGTAGAATCCCAAGTATATCCTGTACCAAGGACGTATAGATTCTTACTCTTATGACCTTTCTCTTCACCTTCCTTGTTACTGATTGCGATATTGTAGAACAACTTAGAATCTTCTGTAGTAGATGACGAGTTTATCGTTACGACTGCGTTTCCGCCAGCTTTAAGAATATCAGCAATTGTAACCTTATCGTTAGCAGGAATATTGGCTATAGGAATATACTCCTTAGCAATACCATCATAAGTCTGACCATATACAGGCTGATAGATAGGATTCATACCCTTAAGAACATTGTTCAAGTCAGTAGGGAAGAATGCCTTATTCTCTACGGCAGAGCCAGAGTGGAACTCAACACCGTTGACATGAACGTCAAGGTCTTCACGACTTCTCTCAACAACGAGCTTGTACTCGTTCCAACCGTTCAAAGCATCAAAGTTAATGAAGAAGTCACCATTCTCAGCATTGGCCTGATAACGTCTGATTACCACTGGAGTCGTTTCGCCAGTCTTTACCAACTTAATGATAAAGTAGTCTGTTGCTGCACCAGTAGTAGTGATATTAAGCTTCAAATAGTGAGGTGTACCACCAACTACGCCCTTGAACTGAAGTGAGTGCCAGAGATTCTTGTTGTTAGTATCCTTGTTGTATTCTGCATTATTTGCTATATTTGTATTTGTAAGACCACCGTATGTAAGAACAGTCTTGCCGTTTGGCTTATCGAAACCAATGTATCCAACCTGGATGCCACCTGTTTTACCTGTATTTACTACATTCCAGAAGTTAGCAGTGTCGTAGATTCTAAACTTCAGAGTCTTATCAAGATTGTTTGTAAGACCGTCCTTAGTAAAGAACTTCCACATTGTCTCAGCGATGTCATCCTTGCCATCATTGTTCCAGTCGTAAGTCCATGTGTGCCCCATGTTTTCCACCTTATACATATAGTAAGCAGCACCACCATTGCCAGCATTATGGCAGTCTTCCTCTACATTTGCAAGATGTGGGTTGATAACGCCATTACCATCACCAGCAGGAGTAAAGTCTGCACCATTTCTGAACATCATGTTGTGAGCAACAACATTCAATGGATATGTTGCATCAGGGAAGATTCCATCAGCCTTACCCTGGATATGGATGAATGGAGTTGGCTGCGAACCAGCATGGAAGAGGTGTGACTCGTTTACAGGGTAGCCACCAACAGAAGCAAATGCCTTGAAGAAGTCACCTGCCTGATGAGCTGCCTTGTATGCCATCATACCACCGTTAGAGAAACCTGCGAGGTAGATGCGGTTGTCATCGACAGTGTATGTCTTCTTCAATTCCTTGACAATCTCCTTGAAGAAGTCAACATCTTCTGTATTGTTTTCTGTGTAAGACTCCCAACCACGCTCTGTGCCACGAAGCTGACGCATAAGACCACGAGGGTAAACAACAACGAATTTCTTTCCTTCAACATTCTTTTCAGTTTCAGCAATGCCGTTGAAGTCAACACGACCATTATCGTAGTCGTTGCTTGCACCATGGAGAGAGATTACAACACCCACCTTACTTGACTCTGAAGAAGTAATACCAGCAGGAGCATAAACATCATAGTAACGCTTTGTGCCGTTTACATCAATACTTGCGATAGGTTCAATCACCTTTACATGAACCTTTACGAGTTCACTCTCATGGTACTTGTTATTCTCCGCACAGTTTCCACCATTCTTGATGCCGAAGTAATAGTCGCCAGGAGTAAGCCCAGTGAGATCGTATGAAGGCTTCCAGTCTGTTTTACCCTCTGCATCTACGCCAACACCGTGAACTGTTGTTTCATTTTGATAAGTATCATTAGTGTATTCACGCCAGAAGCCCTCAGTATTGGTGATACGGAGTTGGAGAGTTTCATCAGAGAAAATCTTCATCTCTGTAGTAGTTGGGCTTGCCAAAGTAGGTTTAGCAGGACGACCATGCAATACCTCTAAATAGATATAATCAATCTTTGTGGTTGTATTTGCTTTGAAGTGGAAACGAATTTCATCTACAGATGACAATACACTATTTTTATTACCGTCTGTAAGGTCTTTATCATTACAGCCCTGATAGAAATTAGCGTTTGCAATACCTGTATTATCCTTTAAGAATTCTACATTATTGAGATTAGCAGCTACGGCACTACCACCTACAGTATATTTTTTGAGATCAGTAAAATCATAGGCCTGGTCAAACTTGAGGCTAATATAACCACCACTTGAACCAGTTGTTACTGTTCCTGCACCACCACTGATAGATAATGTTGCTGTACCAGCATTAAGCTTTGTCTGATCGATATAGACGCCACCACAACCAGGCTTAGTGATTGTGTTTGCTGTTGATGGAGCGTTGAACTTAGCAACAATATTCTTTACCATCGCACCTCCAGAGAAGTCTGCGTTGTATGAAAGATTTGAGGAAATCTTAGTACTTCCATCATACCATCCATCAAATGTGTAACCTGAAGCCGTATTAACATTTGCTGTGAATGTAGGTTTTACACTTTGGAAGAATTTCTTTCCGTTTGCGTCGTTACCATTAACAGTTACAGTAGCAGTACCACCTTCTGCAGGAGAGGTAGTCAACTTAAGAAGAATACAGTCTTGGAAGTCAGGCTTAACAGAAATGTCGCTGTTAACAGTAACAGTCTTTGTTGGTCCCCATCCCCAATAGTCACCACCGGGGTTGTTCCAACCGTTTATCATCTTACTATCATTGCCAGAGTCTGTGCCATGAAAGGTAACGCTTGCACCTGCTGGCACACCAGTCTTTGTTGCTTTATACTGCGTAGCATCACCATCAATAGTAAACCATGCATCACAACCCGAAGGTATATTTGAACCATCCCAAGTTACTGTGTAGCGTGTGTATCTTAAAATCTCCACGCTGTGATAAGCGCAGCCGCCATAAGTGTCACCTCGATCAAACTGAATGTAGTCATAGTCTGGGGCATCATTGTCTATATTGATATCTTCTGCTTTAAGGGTATAGTCTAATGAATAGATATTACGATCTGTCACATTTGATTTATAGACTGATCCATTTGACCCATTAACCTTAAAACCAAGAGTAGCATCATCAGTGTTATCATAAAAATGCCCCACTTCTACTCGAAGAATATCCCCTGCAGAAACAGCACCCTTAGCAACGCGTATCTTTATAATACCATTGCTTGCGAGTTTTACAAACCATTTGTTGTCAATTTGTGTTCCACCATAGGTACCTTCGTTAGATGTTTCAGTGTACCATGCCTTAACATTACCACTCTCAGTAATTAGATGCCACCCAGAAGTACTAGTTGGGGCCGCATTAATCTCTGCCTTGCCATAAGACGTCTGTCCCCACGACACATTAATGCCTACCAGCAGCATTGCCAGCAGGGCTACCATCCTGATGAGATGGTTTGATTGTTTTTGTTTTGTTTTCATCATTTGATTTATTTTTAGTTTTTAATCTTCTATTTCATACCACGAAGGTTGTTATTATTTTCGAACACTAATATCACGAATCATACGAATTGATTTTTTGAACACAGATTTACCTGAATGAACAGATGGTTCTTTTTGACCACGAATCGAATTAAGAGGTTAGATTGGTAAGTGATTTTGGTTGTTTATATTCGTTGTAAGTGATTTGTTTTGTAAGCGGGTGCAAAATTAATAATATATTCTAATATGCGCAAACGTTTTCATGTGCGGACATTGATTTTGAAACACATAGGGAGGTTTTGGTAACAAATGATAAAAAGAAGGGGTAGGGAAAGGGGGGAGAAAACATGAAACATGGCGCTCAGAGGGTTTCAGGGCAGCATTTTTGAAAATGTTACATTTTTTTTTGATTATATTCCATAGGTGGGTAAAGAGGGGGATTTCGCAGGTGGAGGCTTCTGGCGAAGCGGGGGACGCTGCGCTGGCAACGTGAATGCCCGGGAATTAAACGCGAATTTTCGTAAATACTTTTTTATAACGACCACGGATAAGACAGATGAGTTTTCTTCTTGTTATCGTTTTCCGCGTTAAGCGGTTTTGTGTGTCTTGATAAGACACCGTTTTCCGCGCAGGAAGAAAAGCATTTGTCCTGTGCGTTTTCTGTTAATATAAAACCGAAAACAAGCGTTGCGTAGTTTTATCTTCCGCTTGGAAAACTCCACATGCAAGATGTGGTGAAAACACCTTAACGGTGAAAACAGGAACAACAATAAAAAATGCAGGAGTTGCCTCGCACGGACGCGGGCGACCCGTGCGCGGGAACCACGTATGCGTGCGAAGACTAGATAAGAGAAGAGTAGAAAGAGTAATAATAATAACGATGACGTTTGGGCCAAATACAAGGTAAAAATCGGACGAGAAAACAAACATTCGCCTGATTTTTATAAATAACATTAAAATGTTTGGAGGTGTTGGGATAAATGTGTATTTTTGCGGAAGAATAGTTATAGTAACGTTAATATGGATATCCAGTTAATTGATCAACAAACAAACGAAATACTCAATGGCACAAGAGATCTTCCTCAATTTAATCAACCAGAGCATGCAGGAGTCTGCTCTGCTGGTCCGCTCCTCGTTGGGGCGATCATCGTATGTAATATCACGAGAGAAAGCCTTAGCGCAGGTTGCAACGCTTCTGGAGGCGAAACAACGCTTCCAAACTGGCAGATAGACGAAGCGCAGGAAGAACAATTGCAGCGTTGGGCTGAGGAAAAAGGTGTGTGGATAGAGCATGCCGAGGAGATGCTGACGGACAACTATGGTCCTATCATAGCACAGGGTGCGGAAGCAAAAGTATATGGACGTACAGGAGATACTCATGTTGTGAAACTACGAACCTCGATCTATGCTACGTTGGGTAGAGCGCTTGAAGCCATTGCTTTACATAATTATTTGTTTCCTCAAACTATCATGCGCATAATAGGTTTTACCCGTGATGCAGATGGTCTTTTCCGAATAATCCTTACTCAACCTTACATTGTATGTAAGCGACTGGCTACAAAAACGGAAATCGATGAAATGGTTGCAGTAAAAGGTTTTCATGATATTCAAGACGGCAATGGGGTCAACTATATATCTTCACGTTTGCATCTGGAGGATATGCATCCTGCAAACGTATTTGTAGAGGAATCCATCAATACTCCTATCTGCATTGATTGTATTGTGAAATTTCGTAGGGATTTGTAGATTTGGAAGAAGAAAAGCATTTGTCCTGTGCGTTTTCTGTTAATATAAAACCGAAAACAAGCGTTGCGTAGTTTTATCTTCCGCTTGGAAAACGCCATATGCAAGATGTGGTGAAAACACCTTAACGGAGAAAACGGGAACACCGGCCAAACTCAAGGGCTAAAGCATTGAGTTAGGTACCCTAAAGCTATGTGTTAGGGGTGCTAAAGCTATGTGTTTCTGAAATCGAGCGAAAAGAATAGATGGTGAGAGTAAGCTGGTGCGGAACCGCGAATTTTCTTATAACGTTACACGTTTCACGATTTCTTTGTAAAGTGTTGGATATGTGCGAGATAAGGCGTTTTCGGACGTTACATAATCGATGCACATCGATATTCTTGATAATATTATGGATAGAAGAAAACTTATGGTGAGAGCTCGAATCAAATGTGTTAACCTTTGTGTAACGTGCGTGAAACGTTGAACAAACGTTGCACGCACTTAATCGTTTGAGGCTTAGAGATTTATAAGAATTTTGTGCAACGTGTAACGTTGCGAGCAAATTCCTCGGCGCGGAGTTTCGAAAAAAAAAGACCTCTTCATCGGAAAGATGAGAGAGGCCTTTTTGCGTTGTCCCAAGAGGATTCGAACCTCTACAAACAGAACCAAAACCTGTTGTGCTACCATTACACCATGGGACAATACGCTGAATTGCGATGCAAAGGTACAAAAAATATTTTAATTCTTTGCAACAATGAGGAAATATTTTTTCTTGCCCTGCTGAGCGAGAAGATATTTGCCGTCGAGAAGATCTGACTCCTGGATTGCGTAGTTAGGATCCTGGAGTTTCTCCTTGTTGAGGGAAACACCACCACCCTGTGTGAGCTTACGCATCTCGCCCTTTGAAGGGAATACTGCAGCATCAGCGGTGAGGAGTTCGATGGCTGGCTTGCCGATGATGTCTGCCTTAGCAACATTGAAGACAGGAACGCCAGCGAAGACGTCGAGGAAGGTCTGCTCGTCGAGCTTGAGGAGAGACTCCTTCGTTGACTTGCCGAAGAGGATGTTTGATGCTTCCTTAGCCATCTCAAGGTCTTCCTGAGAGTGTACCATTACGGTAACCTCGTCAGCGAGACGCTTCTGGAGCACGCGACGACCTGGATCCTGACGATGCTCCTCGATGATAGAATCAATCTCCTCCTTCTCGAGGGATGTGAAGATTTTGATATACTTCTCTGCATCCTCATCAGGCACGTTGAGCCAGAACTGATAGAACTGATATGGAGAGGTGCGATTGCGGTCGAGCCATACGTTGCCACTCTCTGTCTTACCGAACTTACGACCGTCACTCTTTGTTACGAGTGGGCAGGTGAGGGCGTAGCACTCATTACCGTTTGTGCGGCGGATAAGCTCAGAGCCAGTGGTGATGTTACCCCACTGATCTGCGCCGCCGAGCTGAAGCTTACAGTTCTTATGCTCGTTGAGATAGAGGAAGTCATAGCCCTGGAGAAGCTGATAGGTGAACTCTGTGAATGAGAGACCATCACGAGCCTCACCGTTGAGGCGCTTCTGAACAGACTCCTTAGCCATCATATAGTTGACGGTGATGTGCTTACCGATGTCGCGAGCGAAAGCGAGGAAGGTGAAGTCCTTCATCCAATCGTAGTTGTTTACGAGCTCTGCCTTGTTTGGAGCATCGCTCTCGAAGTCGAGGAAGTGAGAGAGCTGTGCCTTGATGCACTTCACGTTATGTGCGAGAGTCTCCTCATCGAGGAGGTTACGCTCCTGGCTCTTGCCTGAAGGGTCGCCGATCATACCTGTGGCACCGCCGATGAGCGCCAATGGCTTATGACCGCAACGCTGGAAATGACGAAGCATCATCACGCCGCAGAGGTGACCAATGTGCAGAGAGTCTGCCGTTGGGTCGATGCCGAGGTATGCTGTCTGCATACCAGAGGCGAGAAGTTCGTCTGTGCCTGGCATCATCTGGTGGATCATTCCACGCCAGGTAAGTTCTTCTACAAAGTTTTTCATATGTTGTTGTTTTTTTGTTTTTTTCGATTTTTCGAGGGGTCGATTTTCCGATGATTCGGTTTTTCGAGGGGAATGTTTATGGGACGGGATCGTACCCTGAGCCACCCCAGGGATGGCATCTCGATATTCTCTTGATGGCAAGCCAGAGTCCTTTCAGCGGTCCGTGCTTGACGATTGCCTCCTTAGCATATTGTGAGCAGGTGGGAGTGAAGCGGCAAGAGGGCGGGGTGAAGGGGCTGATACACGTCTGATAGAAAGCGATAGGCATAAGCAACAGGAAGGTGAAGAAGCGTCGCAGGAGTCTAAGCATCAAGTATCTCCTCCATTCTTTTCTTTATTCTCGCCAAGTCTTTCCTCCATCCTTTTCAGCAGGTTCATCACCTTCCGTTCTACCTCTTCTGATTCATGATGCTTGCTATCCATCCAGATGAACGACATAGCGAGATACTTTCCCTCGGCGAGAGAGAAGAGGTCGCGATGCCTTCTATATGCCTCTCGCACCTGACGCTTCACCCTATTGCGGTCAACGGCATGCTTGAAGCATCGCTTTGGTACGGATATCATAATCTGTGCATCTGCCATTGCCGTGGTGCGACCTTTCACATACAGCGCTTCGTCGTCCTTGTCGAGACACATAAATACGAGCCTGAGCGGAAAGGCAGACATCGCCTTGGTGCCTCTTCCGGTGAAGAGACGGTCGATAAGCTTACGACTTACCAGTTTCTCTGATTTAGGAAAGGCTTCTGGGTGGTTCATATTCTTTATTTTTCCGCGCTTTATGCGTACGAGCGCAAGCGCGAATGACAAGGGCTGGGCTTTTAGCGCGAGCGAGGAGGGCAGGGGGCTTACTCCTCGTTGTCGATGAGGTAGCGACGGAGGGCACCAGTCATTGAAGGGAACTTCTCCGTAGGAGCTTCGAGATCGAGGGTGAGACCGAGATCCTTCACAGCCTTTGCCGTGGCAGGACCGAAAGCGGCAATCTTCACATCTCCAGCCTTCATGTCAGGGAAGTTTTCATGAAGAGACTTCAAACCGGCAGGAGAGAAGAATACGAGCATGTCATAGTCGAAGGACTTTATCTCCTCTTCGCTGAAGTTATTGCTCACAGTACGATACATATAGCACTCGCGGTGCTTGAGATCCTTAGAGTCGAGCAGTTTTGTTATGGAATCATTAGCGACATCGCTCAATGGCACGAGGTAAGTCTCGTTCTTGTGCTTCACCATTGCAGGGAGAAGGTCGTCTATCTTACCGGTAGAACCGAAGAACACCTTACGCTTACGATACTGAACATATTTCTGGATATAGAGGGCAATAGTCTCTGTGACACAGAAATACTTCTGGTCCTCAGGAATGCTTACACGAAGCTCCTTAGCCAGTTTGAAGAAATTATCAATAGCGTGACGCGATGTAAATACAATTGCAGAATAATCAGAAATATTCACCTTCTGTGCACGGAATTCTGCTGCTGTTATCCCTTCTACCTTAATGAACGGACGAAAGACCAGTTCCACACCGAAATCGTTAGCAATGTCGTAATAAGGAGACTTATCACTAGTTGGTTTCGGTTGTGATATCAGAATCTTCTTAACCATCTTTTGTTACAATAAATATAGTGAATCGTATGTTAATATGTTACCTTCAAATAATCAGCGACAAACAGCAGTATTCCCCACAACATAGCGAGCGGTACTGCTTCGAGGGTGCAAAAGTACAAAAAATTCTGCAAAAAAAGCCCTTTTTCTCTAAAAAAGATAGTGTATGTCTTGTAAAATGATAGTATTTTCGTCAAAATGATGACAATTATTGCATAAGTGAGCAACGAAACTGACGACATGCCAAAATATGTATGCACCAATACGGCAGGGAGCATCAGTACTCCTTCCATTGCCGTAAGGAAGAGTCTCGTCACCATAGATTGCCTCCTTTGTCGCGACTCGAAGAAGGTATAGTGTACCCAGCTATACATCAGTTCCTTAACGAGGAAATATCCTATAAAGATAGAGAAGAACACACCCATCAAGGCATACTCAGACGATAGGATGTATGTCTCGCCAATGGTCTCCTGTGCATAGAAGAAGAACGAGAGGGCAAGGAGCAGTCCTGCCTGCAGACAGAGGAATATCTGATAGTTGACCTCGCTCGCTGTCTCCTTCATCTCCACAGAGTCTTCCCTAAAGGTATAGAGGATATCCTTTGCCTGCACGAAGATAAACCTGAGGGAACGGGACACCATGAGCACCGTCATCATAAAGCATATCAGCAAGACGATGGTTATCACATCATCATTCGCCGCTCTGTATGGCACAGGATCGCCAGGTATTCCCATTCGTCCACCGTTCAGTTCGGGATGGAAAAGCGTGTCGGTCTTGAAGAACGACTCCTTGTAATACTGCGGAAGGGAGACATCCCTGACACTCTTTCCAAGAGGCTGTCCGGGGAGTCGCAATGTATCAGGGCGCTCGGAATAGTGTATCTCGCCTGGCTGGAACACCGCCTGAATGGCAGAATCCTGCTGGGCAGGAGTGGCATCCTTCGGAAGCATTCTAAGTACCTGATACGGATGGCGTATAGGATAACCATGTTCCATAGGGGCATCAAGCATCATCTCGCCCTGTTCGGACGAGATGTCTGGCTGGATGGTATGTATGGAATCGGAACGAATCATTCTTTTTTATTACGAATTACTAATTACGAATTACTTAGTTACTAATAACGCTTATAGGGGTTAGTTACCCCCATCGCCCTCAAATGTAAACAAGTAATTAGTAATTCGTAATTAGTCATTTAAGTTAAATGCCTCCTTGATGCGATCTACCTGATCGAGTTTCTCCCAAGTGAAGAGTTCCACCTCGATGGTCTTTGTCTCGTGATAGAGCGATGTGAACTCCTTGGTGACTATCTCATTCTTGCGACCCATGTGACCATAGGCAGCAGTTTCGAGATACATAGGCTGGCGAAGCTTCAACTGACGCTCGATGAACTTAGGACGGAGGTCGAAGAGTTCATTTATCTTAACGGCAATCTCGCTATCGGTCATGTTCACTTTTGAACGGCCGTAGGTGTTGACATAGATGCTGACAGGCTTTGCCACGCCGATAGCGTAAGCCACCTGAACGAGCATTTCATCTGCCACACCGGCAGCCACCATGTTCTTTGCAATATAGCGAGCTGCGTATGCTGCAGAGCGATCCACCTTCGAAGAGTCCTTGCCAGAGAATGCACCGCCGCCATGAGCACCCTTGCCACCGTATGTGTCAACGATAATCTTACGACCTGTGAGACCTGTGTCGCCGTGAGGACCACCGATAACGAACTTACCTGTTGGGTTCACGTGGTATGTGATATCATCATTGAAGAGGGCAAGAACCTTTTCCGACTTAATCTGTGCCTTCACACGAGGGATAAGGATATTGATGACATCCTCGCGAATCTTTGCAAGCATCAGTTCGTCAGCCTGATCCTGAGTGGTGATGGATGGCACTCCCGGCTTGATGAAGTCATCATGCTGGGTTGACACCACGATGGTGTCGATGCGCTGAGGAATGCCCTCATCGCTGTATTCCACTGTCACCTGCGACTTTGAGTCAGGACGAAGATAAGGCATCACGTCACCCTCGCGACGGATATCGGCGAGAGTCTTCACGAGAAGATGTGAGAGATCGAGGCTCACAGGCATATAGCTGTCGGTCTCGTTGGTAGCATAGCCGAACATCATGCCCTGGTCGCCAGCGCCTTGATTCATCTCTGCCTCAATGCGCTCCTCCTCCGTCTGAGCCTTCTTGTTGCGGTCAACGCCACGGTTGATGTCGCCACTCTGCTCGTGGATGGCAGAGAGAACGCCGCAGGAGTTGCCATCAAACTGATACTCCGACTTGGTATATCCTATCTTATTGATTGTGCGACGAGCAATAGTCTGCAGGTCGATATATTCCTTTGATGACACCTCGCCCATGATAACCACCTGACCGGTAGTCACAAAGCTCTCGATGGCGCAACGAGAAGCGTCATCGTATGCGAGGAACTGATCGAGCAAAGCATCGCTGATCTGATCGGCCACCTTGTCTGGATGGCCTTCGGAAACTGATTCGGAAGAGAATAGGTATGACATTGAAATGTTTTCCTTAAATTAATAATGTATTACTTTTGAGCGTGCAAAGTTACAAAAACTCCGCGAGATAGACAAAAAGTTGTAACAAGATTTTATTTTAATGCGTTTTTTGAGTGCAAAAAGTAAGAAAAAACAACACGTTTTCTTGATTTTAAGATTTTTTTATTATTTTTGCATCGATTTTTGCTGCGTCGGGCAACACTATATTTTGCAAGAGCAGTTAAAGTATGTTTTAATACCAATTTCAAAAAACAATTTATGTCTATCTGGATTATCCTGAAACTCATCGGTTCGCTGGCATTGCTGATGTTCGGTATGAAATCAATGAGTGAGAGCTTGCAGAAGATGGCTGGTTCACAACTCCGTCACGTATTGCAAGCAATGACAACCAACCGTTTTACAGGTATGCTGACAGGTGCTTTCGTCACCGCAGCCGTACAGTCTTCAACAGCAACCACGGTGATGACCGTATCGTTCGTCAACGCCGGACTGCTCACCCTCGCACAGGCTATTTCCATCATCATGGGTGCGAACATCGGAACAACCTTCACGGCATGGATTATGTCGGCAGGTTTCTCCTTCAATATCACAGACTTCGTATGGCCAGCATTCTTCATCGGTATCCTACTTATTTATTCCAAGAACAAGCGCATCATCGGCGATTTCCTTTTCGGTGTCAGCTTCCTTCTCCTCGGTTTGGGAACATTGAAGGCTACGGGCACAGAGATGCACCTTGAGAACATCCCTGCCGTGATGACATTCTTCCAGTCATTCGACGACAACTACCTGTCTTACTTCATATTCCTCCTCATCGGTGGTATCATGACAGTATGCGTACAGAGCTCTGCTGCCGTCATGGCTATCACGATGACACTCTGCTCTACAGGCGTATTGCCTATATATCTCGGCATAGCATTGGTGATGGGTGAGAATATCGGTACTACAGTTACATCCAACGTTGCAGCCCTCACAGCAAATACACAGGCTCGCCGTGCTGCCTTCGGACACATGTTTTTCAATATCTTCGGTGTCATCTGGGTGCTCTGCATCTTCCGTTATTTCATCGACTTCATCTGCGGTATCGTAGGTTTCAATCCAGAAGCACCAAACCCATTGCTCCTGCCTTTCGTTCTCGCTACGTTCCATACCACCTTCAACGTCATCAACACAGCCATCCTCATCTGGTTTATCCCACAGATTGAGATGATTGTTTGCCGTGTGATAACAAGCAAGAAGACCATACAGGAGGAAGAGGACGACTTCCGTCTCAGCTTCATCACCAGCGGTCTTATGCATACTCCTGAACTCTCAGTCCTTGAGGCACAGAAGGAGATTCACAACTTCGCTAACCGCACTCAGCGTATGTTCGGTTTCCTTCGCGAACTGCTCACCGAGACAGATGACACAAAGTTCGTGAAACTCTTCTCTCGCATTGAGAAGTACGAGCAGATATCCGACAATATGGAGGTGGAGATAGCAAAGTATCTCGATCAGGTCAGCGACCGTCACCTCTCCGATGACACCAAGGCGAAGATCCGCGCTATGATGCGTGAAATCACCGAGATAGAGTCTATCGGCGACAGTTGCTACAATGTTGCCCGTACCATCAACCGTCTCCACACTTCAAAGGAAGACTTCACCGAGCAGCAGTATGAGCACATCAACCAGATGTTCGTACTCACCGACCAGAGTCTTACCCACATGGGCGTTATGCTCCGCGGTCATAAGGAGGAGATAAATGCTAACCGCTCATTCAATATTGAGACGGAGATCAACAACTTCCGCAATCAGCTGAAGGAGCAGAATATCTCTGACATCAACGACCATAAGTACTCTTATGCTATCGGCACAATGTATATGGACCTCATCAATGAATGTGAGAAACTCGGCGACTACGTCATCAACGTGGTAGAGGCTCGCATCGGTCGTCGTCAGCCAGGAGTATAGTGTTGGAGTGAAGAGTGAAGAACGAAGAGTGAAGAATTCAAGTTTCTATGACTCATAGTTCTAATCTCTTACCTGGAATAAGCACAAAAATGCTCTTTTTCTTGCTTAATTGAGAAAAAGTAAGTACCTTTGCACGCCGTGCGAAAAGCGTTAACGGCGCACATATAGATGGGGCTTGATAGTTCAATGGATAGAACAACTCTCTCCTAAAGAGTAGATCCGGGTTCGATTCCCGGTCGGGCTACCTTCGTGGGTGCTACATATTATAATAAAGGAATAGCATTCAGAAAGACGGTGTATGCCGTCTTTTTGTTTCTATAAAAAACAAACGGTTACAATGAAGAAACTTTTCATAGAGACATACGGATGTCAGATGAACGTGGCAGACTCTGAGGTGGTTGCCTCAGTCATGCAGATGGCAGGCTATGACACCACCGACGATATAAACAGTGCTGATGCTGTTTTTCTGAACACATGTTCTGTGCGCGAGAATGCGGAGAACAAGATATTCCGTCGCCTTGAGACACTCCATGCAGAGAACCTCAAGATGAAGCGCAGCCTATCAACTCCTCAGGAGGGTAAGACTCCAAGAATTCTCGGTGTGCTCGGTTGTATGGCAGAGCGCGTGAAGGATGTGCTCATCACCGACTATCATGCCGACCTCGTGGCAGGTCCTGACTCATATCTCAACCTTCCAACGCTCATCGCACAATGCGAACTGGGACAGAAGGCTATCGACACAGAGCTTTCCCTCACAGAGACATATCGTGACGTTCTCCCTCAGCGTGCCCACGGCATGCATATCAGCGGTTTCGTAAGCATCATGCGCGGCTGCAACAACTTCTGCCACTACTGCATAGTGCCTTATACAAGAGGTCGTGAGCGCTCACGTGACGTTGACTCCATCCTCAAGGAATGTCGTGACCTCCGTGACCGTGGATATAAGGAACTCACCCTTTTGGGACAGAATGTGAATTCATACAAGGCCCCCTCTAAATCTCCCCGAGGGGAGACTTCTGAAGATACATTTGAGCCTTCATTAGCAACTAAAGTCTCCTCCCCTCGGGGAGGCAGGGAGGGGGCCCAGGCCTCCGTATCTTTCCCTCAGCTTCTTCGCCTTGTTGCAGAAGCCGTTCCTGAGATGAGAGTGCGTTTCACCACTTCCCATCCAAAGGATATGAGCGACGAGACACTTCAGGTAATCGCTGATATGCCTAATGTTTGCAAGCATATCCATCTGCCTGTGCAGAGCGGAAGTGACCGCATCCTCAAACTGATGAACCGCAAATACACCCGCGAGTGGTATCTTGACCGCGTTGCAGCCATCAAACGTATCATCCCTGACTGCGCCATAACCACCGATATCTTCGTGGGATATCACGATGAGACAGAAGAGGATCATCAGCTTTCCCTTTCTCTTATGCGAGAAGTGGGATATGCCAGCGCCTTCATGTTCAAATACTCAGAGCGCCCTGGCACATACGCGTCAAAGCATCTCCCAGACAACATTCCTGAAGAGGAAAAGATACGTCGTCTGAATGAGATGATTGCCCTGCAGAATGAACTCTCTGCAGCCAGCTATAAACTTGATGAAGGCAAGGAATTTGATGTTCTCGTTGAGAACTATAGCAAACGTTCACGCGAACAGCTCTGTGGTCGCACGGAACAGAACAAGATGGTAGTCTTCGACAAGGGCAATCACCACATAGGCGAAACCGTCCGCGTCCGCATCACTGGCAGCACCTCTGCTACTCTCTTTGGCGAAGAGGTGAAATAAGCAATAAACATTTTGGTGGCACCGGAGAGTTCTGCTGTTTGAACATTTGCACAGCAAACTACCGATGCCACCAAAAAAGATGCTAATAGTCGTATATTCGCATGTACTCAACTTGTAGGAGTTAAAAGGAGTTAGCGCCTTGAGGCGCGAAGTTATAGAGAAGTTATAGGGACGTTTGTAATGAGCGCTCAGTACTATCGTCCCAATAACTCCAAAGCGACGAAGGAGCGATAACTTCCCCATAACTTCCCTTAACTCCCTTCAAATTGAGCAAGTTGCAAACTTGCTCAATTTGAATAAGATTACTCCACTCCGATGAGTTCTACCTTGAAGATAAGGGTAGAATAAGGAGGAATGTCACTACCTGCACCACGATCACCATAAGCGAGGTCGTAAGGTATGTAGAGTTCCCATGTAGAGCCAACAGGCATCATGGTGAGAGCCTCTGTCCAACCCTTGATAACCTGGTCGCAACGGAACTTAGTGATAGGATCGCTACGCTTGTAGGATGAGTCGAAGACCTTGCCGTTGATGAGCTTGCCCTCATACTTTACCTTAACCTCCTGATCACTCTTTGGCACAACGCCATCACCCTTCACGAGAACCTTATACTGAAGACCGGAAGCTGTTGTGATGACACCTTCCTTCTTTGCGTTCTCAGCAAGGAAGTCAGCACCAGCCTTGCGCTGCATTTCCTTCTTCATCTCCTGATTAGCACGGAGTCTATCCTGGAAGAATTTAGAAGCGTTCTCCATATCGTAATGGGTAGTATCGCCTTCGAGACATGCGAAGAAACCAGCGAAGAACTTGTCAGTAACGAGGGAGTCTTGACATCCGCTCAACTCATTGGCAAGACCTGGAACCATGCGCTCGCTAAGCTGAGAGGCAATGTTATACCCAAGGTTGCGAGCAATGAAACTTGGGCTTGATGACTGCTCGATAGCCTCTTTCATACCCTTTACGAAATCAGCCATATAGGCTGTGTCCATCTTCTGCTGGAGAAGGAACTCAACGAGACCGTTCACCTGCTGATAGCCAGCAGCATAACTGAGGGAGTCGCTGCCGGAAACGAGGGCTACGGGCTGTGGCTTTTCCTCAACCTTAGCACCTTTCTTTGATTTCTTCTCTGCAAAAGCAGTAGCACCCACCATTAAGATGAGTGCTACGAATAATATTTTCTTCATTCTAATCACGAATTACTTTTTGATTTCCTTGAGCTCAATCTTGAAGATAAGCATAGAGAAAGGCTTGATCTGACCCTGATTGCGCTCACCATAAGCGAGTTCCTGAGGAATGTAAACCTCCCATACAGAACCTACAGGCATGTGGCAGAGAGCCTCTGTCCATCCCTTGATAACCTGGTTAGCACGGAATGTGATAGGCTCACCACGCTTGTAAGAAGAATCGAATACTGTGCCATCGAGGAGGCGGCCCTCGTAGTGAGCAACAACCATAGAGGTGTCAGCAGGAATCTCGCCGCTACCCTCTGTGATAACCTTATACTGAACACCTGAAGGGAGAGTCTTTACGCCTTCCTTCTTAGCGTTCTCAGCGAGGAACTTCTCACCCTCTGCCTTGTTTTCACCGAACTGCTTCTCAGCATACTGAGCCTTGATCTCCTGCATCTTTGTCTGAGCAGTAGCAGCAGCTTGGTCAACAGTCATAAGCTGCTTCTTGCCTGTTGTTCCAGCAATGAAACCAGCGAGGAAGTTCTTCATAGAGATAGTCTGTGTAGAGTCATCACCGAAGAGTTCGTGGTTGATACCCTTAACCATCTGCTGAGAGATCTGCTGACCAATCTGAATACCAGCATAGTAAGCAGCCTTCTTCTTGTCGTCGCCAGCGTTAGCGCCTTCGTTGAGACCCTTGATGAACTGATCCATATAAGTTGTGTCAACACCCATACGCTCTACGAGATACTCCTTCAGGCCCTGTGTCTGAGCGATACCGATAGCATAAGAGAGTGTGTCAACGTCGCTCTTGAGGCTTGCTGATGGAGTACCATTGCCGCAAGAGTTGAAAGTGAGGGCTGCAATGGCAGCAATCACTGAAAGTGCAAATTTCTTCATTGTTTTTTTTGATTTATTTTTTGATTTGTTTTTTTCTAGGACTCCTAGGAATTCTAGGGCTACTAGAATACCTAGATTTTCTATAGCAACCAGTACCTTTACTGAACCTCGATGAGCTCTACGTCGAAGATAAGAGCAGCATATGGAGGGATAGCACCTGCTGCGCCAGCCTCGCCATAAGCCAGGTTGTAAGGGATAAAGAAGCGATACTTAGCGCCTTCCTTCATAAGCTGGAGACCTTCTGTCCAACCCTTGATGACAGCATTGAGAGGGAAACTTGTTGGCTCGCCACGCTGAATGCTTGAGTCGAACACGGTGCCATTGATGAGGAAACCCTCATAGTGACACTTAACGGTATCTGTTGCCTTTGGCTGCTTGCCGGTACCTTCCTTGATAACTGTGTACTGAAGACCTGACTCTGTAACTACAACGCCATCCTTCTTTGCATTCTCAGCGAGGAAAGCCTCACCCTCCTCGCGGAGTTTCTTGCCATTCTCGGCAGCCTTAGCGCGCTGCTTTGCCTCCTGCTCGCGGAAGAACTCAGATACTATCTTCTGTGAGTCTGCATGAGAAACCTTCAGTTCTGCACCAGCGATGACATCCTTTATTGCCTGTGCGAAATCGTCAATGTTGAGCTGCTCTGCGCCCATATCCTTCAACTGGGAACCAATGCCCAGACCGAGGGCGTAACTTAGCTTATCCATAATCGTTTTTTTACCTTATTATTATTAATAATCTTAAAATCAAGGTGCAAAGATAACATTTTTCTTCGAGTTCTTTGTGCTATTTGCAAAAAAATTACTATTTTTGTGCATTCTTAATATTTTAGAACAAGAAAAGTATGAAAAAGGTAGTCATTTTAACTGGTGCTGGTATGTCCGTAGAGAGCGGACTGAGTACGTTCCGTGATGCTGGTGGTTTGTGGGATAACTATCCCGTAGAGCGAGTGGCAACACATGAGGGTTGGGAGATGGATCCCAACTATGTGAATGACTTCTACAACATGCTGCGAATGAAATACCGCGACGTGAAGCCTTGCGAGGGACATCTTCTCGTGAAGGAACTTGAGAAGGACTATGACGTTACGGTAGTGACGCAGAATGTTGACAATCTGCATGAGCAGGCAGGATCGTCGAAAGTCATCCATCTACATGGCGAGATGATGAAGATGTGTTCCAGTCGCGATGTGGACAATCCTCGCTTCCATGTGAGTCTGCCTCACGAAGGTTTCGGTGAACTTGGTCTTGAGGTGCCTCATGGCGAGAAGGCAGAGGATGGATCATTGCTCCGTCCGTTCATCGTGTTCTTTGGTGAGAACGTGCCAAACATGTACGATGCGGCAGAAGCTGCTCAGAAGGCAGACATATTCATCATCATAGGCACATCGCTGAATGTATATCCTGCAGCCGGTCTCGTGCAATATGTAAGACCAGGTGTGCCAGTCTATCTCATCGATCCTAAACCTGTGGTAGCACGCGGCAACGTGATGCAGATACATAAGGGTGCCAGCGAAGGAATGAGAGAGCTCATAGAAACATTGAAAGAATAAATTCTTGAAATACCAGTAGCCCTAGTCACCCTAGGAAAACTAGAAGATCTAGGACAACTAGAAAAGCTAGGATAATTAGAAAAAAAATAGAAACAAAATGAAAATACAGATAATAAACGGTCCTAACCTCAACCTGCTCGGCGTTCGCGAGCCAGGAATATATGGTAACAGTTCCTTTGAATCATACCTCCCAAAGCTTCGTGAGGCTTTCCCTGACGCAGAGATAGAATACTATCAGAGCAACATAGAGGGTGAACTCATCAATAAGATGCAGGAGGTAGGCTTCACATTCGATGGCATCGTGCTCAATGCTGGTGCCTATACCCACACCAGCGTGGCTCTCCACGACTGCATCAAGTCATTGAAATGCCCTGTGATAGAGGTGCATATCAGCAATGTACATACTCGTGAGGAGTTCCGCCATCATTCGTATATCTCTCCTGCTTGCAAGGGAGTCATCTGCGGTTTCGGTCTCGATTCTTATAGATTGGCTGTAAGTGCACTGACAAATGGCTAAATCATTAACAACAGATCCTACGCATACGGTGCCTCTCATAGAGCAACAGAGTCTCCTTGATGCCTATGTCAGAGAGCATTCCGACCCTGAGCCGGAATACCTCTATCGCCTCTATCGCGATACTAACGTGCGACTCCTCCATGGACGCATGGCGAGTGGACATCTGCAGGGTCGCATGTTGAAGATGCTCGTGCAGATGATATGCCCGAAGAACATTGTGGAGATAGGCACTTTCTCCGGTTATTCCGCTCTTTGCCTTGCTGAAGGTCTGGAAGAAGGCGGGCATCTCTACACCTTTGAGATAAACGATGAGCAGGAGGACTTCACTCGTCCGTGGCTTGAGAACTCCGACTATGCCGACAAGATATCGTTCATCATCGGCGATGCCAACAAGGAGGTGCCTCGCATAGCAATGGAGAAAGGCATTACCTTTGACCTCGCCTTCCTCGATGGCGATAAGCGAACATACTGCGAGACCTACGATATGCTCTTCCCATTGCTTTCTCCTGGAGGTTTTATCCTTGCCGACAACACACTGTGGGACGGTCATGTCATTGACTCCGATTATGACCGTGACCATCAGACCATGGGCATCAGGAAGTTCAATGACCTCGTGGCAAAGGATGAGAGAGTAGAGAAAGTAATCGTGCCCCTGCGCGACGGACTTACGCTGATAAGAAAACTAACTAATTAACAAATAAGAATATGAAGAAATTTTTACTTTCACTCGCTGTTCTCTTTGGATTTACAGCAAACGGCATGGCACAGACAGATGCCTCTGAGTACTTCGATGGAAATGCTTGGGGCTTTGCCACTGTATCTGATGAGTCTGGCACAGCCTATAAACTCGATGGAGGTATGCGTGCTGCCCAGCCAAAGACAATCGTTCTCGAAAGCAATGGTGCCGATAATTCCTCTGCTATTATGAGTGCCATAAACGCTTACGATATCATCGTTCTCGATGGTAGTAAGGGTAAGTTTATCATCGATTCGCAGATGAGAATCGATAATGCGCAGAACAAGACCATCGTGGGCCGTAACAATGCTGTCCTCGCTACCAAGTTTTTTCTCACCCCTGAGGATATACAATATCTTAAGAAACAGGGACTTGAAGGGCTTAGCAGTACTGATCAATATACCGGTACGCTACCTAATGGTGAGAAGATAACCTGCGACAAGCGTGCTTTCTTCACAAAGAAGGCAATGATGGAACTGCAGTATCAAAAGATAGGAGAATACTCTCTTCCTAACAGAGCTGGCATCTTCCAGATAAACCAGACCTGTGAGAATGTCATCATCCGCAATCTTACTCTTGAAGGACCTGGTGCTGTAGATATCGATGGCGTTGACCTTGTATACAACGCTTATGCAACACATCTCTGGATAGACCATTGCACATTCATCGATTCTCAGGATGGCGCTCTCGATACCCGTGGTGATTATGCCACATACACGTGGAACAAATTCTATTATACAGAGCGTAGCTATTCCCACGCCTATACCTGTGGTCTCGGCTGGGTTTCAAATCATAGCACTGTTCTCCACGTTACATGGGGATGCAACGAATGGGGCAAGGGATGCCAACGTCGTCTCCCTCAGGGCGATGACTGTTTCCTCCACCTCGTGAACAATTACCATAACTGCCCAGGAAACTCTGTGGGCATGACCATTAATTCATACGCTAAGGCACTTGTTGAGAACAACTATGCAGCAGCAGGTGTAAACAGTCCTCTCACAGGTAGTGGTGATAAGCGATACATCTTTGCTCGCGATAACAGTTTCGCTTCAGCATCCAACACTTCAGAGATTGTTATGCCTTACCAATATAGCAAATTTGAGAATAAGCTCGTGCCTTCCGTTCTCGAAGGAACACATGGTGCTGGTGCTACTCTCGATGACGGCTATTTCATGCCTGGCGCAAAGAAATCAGCAATCTCTAATGAGACCTTTGGTTTCTACAGTGAAAGTTTTGATGTCCTTGTGGGAAATGTGAATAGCTTGCCTATCAAGAACCTCCTCGGTGCGAGATGTACCCTTTCATCAAGCAACACAGACGTAGTAACAATAGATGGCGACAAGGTTAAAGGCATTGCTGCTGGTACAGCAACAATCACGGCAACCGTTGATGACGAGGTCTATGGCTCGTTTACTGCAACTATTACAATAAACGTAACAACACCTTCCAGCTATGGCACCTATAAGATATGGGACTTCACAAAGATTGGTAGTAATATTATTGCTGCTATTGGCGGTTCAAGCGAATGGGCAAGCGATAACACTAACGTGAACCAGCTTAAGAAAGAGGAACTGAAAGCTAATGGTAAGGTAATTCCTGAGACAGAAGGACTTTTTTTCGACTGTGTTGCTACCAAGATGCAGGTTGAAACAAAGGCTCTCCGTCTCAATAAGGAGATCTCTACAGTCATCTATATTCCTAACCTGAAGAAAGATGACAAATTCATCATCACATGGAGAAGTGCCAATGCTACTGCAGAGCGCGGCTTCAACCTCGCCAATCTCTCCGAAACACAGATTCTTACTAATGGTACAAATGCTACGAAGGAGATGACCGTGACAGAAGATGGAGAGGTTACTCTCACCGTAACAGGCGGTCTTAGGGTAGTGACAATAGAGATTCAGCGTCAGGGGGTTACAGGTATTAATCCTGTGATAAGCAAGGATGGCAAGACTTCTTCTGCCACTTTCAATCTCTCTGGTCAGCGCGTTGGCAAAGACTATAAGGGAATCGTTATAGAAAACGGAAAGAAGATAAAGAAATAGAAAAGAATTGGCAACAGCACTTCAAGAACTGATGCGGCAACATCTTCTTCTCAAAATGGAGTATAACTATGAGAAGAAGGCATACCAACAGGCGACGGAATCCATCGGAATCCGTCGCCTCGTTAAGCGTGGCGATGCATGGATGAATGTGAGGATAGGAAAGACATTCTACAACTCCCTCAACCAGATGTGCATCGAAATATATCGCACCGAAGACCAGGAGATAGAGCATAACTTCGAATACGGAAGGCAGATAGCCCTGTTCTGCGTGAAGGAAGACGGCATAAAGTTCTTCTCCTTCACGGGTGTGGTGAGCTTCGTGGATGGTGACCGCATGGTAGCATCAGTTCCTGACAATGCTCCCGCCGAACTCTCTGTCAATGAGAAGATAGGCATTCAGTTATCTTTCGATGAGACATCATACCGACTGATGTTCGATGCCTTGGAGAGAGTGATGCATGCCCGAGGCAATCGTCTCGCATATCTGCGTGATTTGTTCTATTCAAAGCAACCGGCGCAGCATTTCCATTTCCAGCCTATGCAGTTTCCATGGCTCAACAAGACACAGGAGAAGGCCGTCAACGAGGTGTTGTGGACAAAGGACGTGATGGTTGTTCATGGTCCTCCGGGCACAGGAAAGACGACGACTCTCGTTGAGGCTATCAATGAAACGCTTCGCAGAGAGAGTCAGGTGCTGGTTTGTGCACAGTCGAATATGGCTGTTGATTGGATATCAGAGCAGCTCGTAGATCGTGGCATCAACGTGCTTCGCGTGGGCAACCCAACGCGTGTGAACGACAAGATGCTATCCTTTACCTACGAAAGACGTTTCGAAGCTCATCCTGACTATCCTCAGCTATGGTCGCTTCGCAAGGCTATCCGCGAGATGAGGAGCAAGAGGAAGCGCGGTAATGAGTCATATCATCAGCAACTTGACCGTCTCAACAGCCGCGCTGCAGAACTGGAGATACGCATCAACGCCGAGATTTTCGGTGAGGCTCGCGTCATCGCATGCACTCTGACAGGTGCTGCCAGTCGTGTGTTGGAAGGAATGAAGTTCAGCACGCTCTTTATCGATGAGGCTGCACAGGCACTCGAAGCTGCCTGCTGGATACCTATAAGAAAGGTATCGCGCGTGATATTCGCTGGTGACCATTGCCAGTTACCTCCTACGGTGAAGAGCATCGCTGCCCTGAAGGCTGGTCTTGGCAAGACTCTTATGGAGCGCATCGTGGAGAACAAACCCGAAATCGTCACCCTCCTCCAGGTGCAGTATCGAATGAATGATGAGATAATGCGATTCTCCAGCAATGAGTTCTATGGCGGAAAACTGCAGACGGCACCAGAGATAAAGTATCGCGGAATACTTGACTATGACATACCTATCAGTTGGTATGATACGGACGAACTGCCCGAGGAAACAGAGAACAGGGAACAGTTTGTTGGCGAGAGTTTCGGAAGGATAAACAAAGCAGAGGCAGAGCTAACCCTCCAGCATCTCGAACTGTATTACTCACGAATAGGAAAGCAGCGCATCCTCGACGAACGCATCGACGTGGGTATCATCTCTCCATATCGTGCTCAGGTGCAACTGTTGCGCCGACTCATAAGGAAGCGCGAGTTCTTCAAACCTTTCCGCCATCTCATCACGGTCAATACCGTGGATGGTTTCCAGGGACAGGAACGCGATGTCATCGTCCTCTCCCTCGTACGTAGTAACGATGAGGGACAGATAGGTTTCCTTCGCGACCTCCGTCGTATGAATGTAGCCATCACACGTGCCAGGATGAAACTCATCATTCTCGGTAGCGTGGATACACTTACGAAGCATCCTTTCTATAAAAGGTTGCATGAATACATAGAATCATTGGAAATATGAACTGCGAATTAAAAGACCTCACCATCGGCTATGGTGATATAGAAGTTTCCCGCTCCATCAACGCTACGCTCCATGGCGGCGAACTGACATGCCTTCTCGGTGCCAATGGTGCTGGAAAGTCAACGTTATTGCGCACCATGGCTGCCTTCCAACCTGCGCTGAAGGGAACGATAACCATTGGCGAACGTGACATCAATCAGATAGAAGCTCGCGAAAGAGCTACCCTTATCGGCGTCGTACTCACCGAACGCACCGATGTGCATAACATGACCGTCACGGAACTCGTGGGTATGGGACGCGCTCCCTACACAGGTTTCTGGGGCTCCCTGAACAAGGATGACCGCGCTATCGTCGGCGATGCCATCCATCAGGTGGGCATCGATGAACTCGCTCCGCGAATGGTTCACACCCTCAGCGATGGCGAACGCCAGAAGGCGATGATAGCGAAGGTGCTGGCACAGCAGACTCCCGTCATATTCCTCGATGAGCCTACAGCCTTCCTCGACTTCCCTTCAAAGGTGGAGACAATGCAGCTCCTCCATCGCCTATGCCATGAGTTGGGAAAGACCGTCTTCCTCTCCACCCACGACATTGAGATTGCCCTCCAGATGGCTGATAACCTCTGGCTCATGGAGAAGGGGAAGGGTATCAGCATAGGATCGCCAAAGCAGCTCGCCAACGATGGAACGATAGCGCGATTCCTTAACCGAGCAGACGTAGAGTTTCACCCAGAAGATCTTACCATTAAGATAATAAAAGAAAAGTAGTGACATTTCTCCATCACCATAAAAAAGCTATTACTGTCGTCAGCATAGCATTACTGTTGATGATTGCGACACTAAGTGCCTGGCGCCTCCGCCCACTTAGTGAGGAAGAACTATGCGCCAGCGATGCCACTGTGGAACGAGAGGACTGCTATCTGCTCCTCGCTGATGGTGACACCCTGCTCTCTTTCTCAGAGATGGCAGGTGACAGTCTCATCCTTGGCGTCGCAGAGAAAAGCGATAGTGTAGGCAGAGTCATCACAAGGTTGCAGGCACAATGGGTAAATCGTTGGCCTATAATACCTTCATGCCGTGGAAGACTATCCATTCTTACCCCCGTGGATGATTCTATCTGTCATGCCTCACCGGAGAAAATCTTCGCTATGATTAGTTCGCAGAGAACTCACATAGCGCGTCTTATCTCCACCTTGCGTGAGCATTATGAGCATACCAATTATTACCTACGAACCCACAACGTCACCGAACTAGGATTTGATGTTGTAGCTCGCAAGACAAAAGGTCTGGAGTTGGATATCGACTCACTCCTTCATGTTGATTCTCTCTTACAGAAGATAGACAGGAATGCTCCACTTTCCATTGTTCGTAATACCCGATACTACGCTTTTGTTCCGCAGGATTCCGATACCGTAAGAGTGGAATGTAAGCTTACAGATGAGCACAACGGCATACAGATAGTACGCACTTTGAACGGCGAGAAGCCGGCAAACCTCTCTACGCGCCTCACCGTTTATAATTCTGCTGACGCAATAAAGCGCATCAAAAGCCGTCCAAGTCCTAAAAGGATACTTCCTGAAGATTGCCGAATAGATTCCTTAGGATTCTTCCATGGCGAGATGGATTCAGAGGGAATGGCTCATGGATATGGTCGCCTCTCGTCACAGGATGGTTCATATTATGAAGGAGAATGGGTGCACGGCAAACGTCATGGCTTCGGTATGTCGCTCCCTGCCGGCAAGCGAATGCGCATTGGTGAATGGAAGGACGATGAGTATCTCGGCGAGAGAATCATCTATACCAATGAACGCATCTATGGCATAGATATCTCGCGCTATCAGCATGAGAAGGGACGTAAGCGCTTCAATATCAACTGGAGCAATCTCGCCATCACCTCTCTCGGAACAAAGAGCAAGAAGGATATCTCCGGCACCGTCAACTACCCTATATCCTTTATATATATAAAGAGCACCGAGGGCAAGTCTGTCGTTAATCGCTATTTCTTCGCTGACTACCGTGCAGCGCGCCAGCATGGCTATAAGGTGGGAGCATATCATTTCTTCTCCACAAAGACTTCAGGAGCCAGTCAGGCAATGCACTTCCTCCGCAAGTCGCGATATCAGCATGGCGATATGCCTCCTGTGCTCGATGTGGAGCCATCTCCAGCACAGATAAGGCAGATGGGCGGTGTCAATGCCATGTTCTCGCATATCCGCAAGTGGCTCACAATGGTAGAGTCTGCGTGGAATGTCCGTCCTGTCCTCTATATCAGCCAGACCTTCGTCAATAAGTATCTCCCTTCCGCTCCAGACCTAATGAAGAACTATAACGTATGGATTGCCCGCTACGGAGAATACAAGCCCGACGTGAACCTCGTCTATTGGCAGCTATGTCCCGACGGACGTGTGCGAGGCATACAGACAGAAGTGGATATCAATGTGTTCAACGGTTTCGAACAGGAATGGAAGGAATATATAGCCCCCTAAAAGCCCCCTAAAAGCCCCCTAACCCCCAAAGGGGGAATTTTAGATAGAGCTGAAGACTATCGGGGGATAAATAAAATTGATAAGAAATAGAGAATTAGAGAATATTTAATTTGTTTCATTTCATTTTTTATCGTACCTTTGCACCATCATTACAAACAATAAACATACAATATGCAAGATTAAACATACAACAAAACTTACAACATACGAGATTAAACATACAACTAAATAATGCAAGAAACAAGACAAAACCGCATCGCTCGCCTTCTCCAGAAGGAATTGAGTCTCATATTCCAGAGTCAGACACGCATGATGCATGGCGTTATGGTAAGTGTCACTCGCGCTAAGGTCTCTCCAGACCTCAGCATCTGCACCGCATACCTCAGCATCTTCCCATCCGACAAGGGTGAGGAACTGCTCAAGAATATCAATGCCAACGAGAAATCCATACGCTACGACCTTGGCACTCGCGTACGCAATCAGTTGCGTATCATCCCTGAACTGCGTTTCTTCATCGACGACTCCCTCGACTATCTTGAGCGTATCGATGATCTGTTGAAAAAATAAGAATGAATTTCCCCTTCTACATATCACGCCGTTACCTCTTCTCCAAGAAGAGCACCAACGTCATCAATCTCATCTCGTTTATCAGCGTGGTGGGAGTGATCATTGCCACTATGGCATTGGTCGTGGTGCTTAGTGTCTTCAACGGTTTCCATGATATGGTGGCGGGCTTCTTCACGCAGTTCGACCCACAGATAGAAGTGGTACCGGCAAAAGGGAAGTATGCTCCTGCCGATGATCCCGCCCTCGCAGAGATGCGTAGCCTTCCAGAGGTGAAGGTAGCCACGGAAAGTGTCGAAGACCAGGCTCTTGCCATCTATGGTGACCAGCAGGCGATGGTGATGATAAAAGGTGTTGAGGATAATTTCTCTGAACTCACGCATATCAACGATATCCTCTATGGCGACGGTTCCTTCAGCCTCCATGCCGCAGGACTCGAATACGGCATTATGGGCATACGTCTCACTCAGGTTCTTGGTGTCAGCGCCCGATGGGATGACTATCTCCATATCTTTGCACCACGACGTGAGGGACAGCTCGACCTATCCAATCCTATGGATGGTTTCGTTGTCGATTCACTCATGTCTCCCGGTGTCGTCTTCTGCGTCAATCAGTCAAAATACGACAAGAACTATATCCTTACCTCCATCGTCTTTGCCCGCAATCTCTTCGGCTGCGATGGAGAACTCACAAGTCTTGAGTTCCGTCTGAAGCTAGGTTCCGACCTCTTCGCCGTTAAGAAGCGTATGCAGGAGATAGCAGGCGACAAGTTCAAGGTGCTCGACCGCTATGAGCAGCAGCACGATACATTCTCCATCATGGAGATAGAGAAGATAATG
Organism: Prevotella sp.; assembly: GCA_045627725.1. Taxonomy (GTDB): domain Bacteria; phylum Bacteroidota; class Bacteroidia; order Bacteroidales; family Bacteroidaceae; genus Prevotella. The sequence goes on from JAZQOH010000015.1 coordinate 55,014, forward strand.
GCATATTTCTTCCTCACCTTCATCCTTGCCGTTGCCTGCTTCAACATCATCAGTTCCCTCTCCATGCTTATCATCGACAAGAGCAACGATGTAGAAACACTCCGATGCCTTGGCGCCACAGAGAAACAGATATCACGCATCTTCCTCTTCGAAGGTCGCATGATAACCCTCATCGGTGCTGTCGTAGGCATACTCCTCGGTCTCCTCCTTTGTTGGCTCCAGCAGGAATACGGTTTCGTGCGTCTCGGTAGCAGCAGTGGCAATTTCGTTGTCGATGCCTATCCTGTCAGCGTCCACTATGATGACATCCTCTTCATTTTCATTACCGTCATCATTGTTGGCTGGCTTGCAGTATGGTATCCAGTGAGATATATGAGCAAAAGATTCCTGACGCAAGGTTAGTGCCTTCTTTTTTATGTCATCACTTGTTTTTCTCCTGCACAGCTCTCACTCTCCAGTATAGACCGAAGAACGTAGCGAGCAAAGCCCATGTTATCAACTCAGCGAAGTTATGGGCAGTCATCACCATATTATCCACCACCAGCGGCCAGTAATACGCCACCGTAGAGTTTCGACAACTCAATCAACAAGTTTAACTCTTGCAGCAGGAACTCTTTACAACCTTGGTAAAGCAAATGTTCCATAACTAATCCCCTTTGCAATCTCACATTGCTCACATAAACCAATATCGGCTATTCACATTCTATAGTGGATAGCCGATATTTCTTATAAATATAAAACGATGAAACTGAAATATCAATTTGTCTTCCAGCAGTTAGGAGAGACATACATGGGTGTTGCCGTTGGCGATGACGCAAAGCTGTTCAACGGCATGTTGCAACTCAATGAGGTGGGTTATGACATCGTATCTCTTATGACCAGCGACATTAGCAAGGACGAGATAATAGAGAACATCCTTGATAGCTATGATTCAGACAGAGATACAGCAACGCAGTATGTGGATGAGGTGATTGACTATCTCACCAAGGAAGACGTGTTAATTATTTCAACTACTCAGGTAGGGAATCTTTAACAAGCATCTTTATTTTCTCTCAAACTCCTCGTCCATATCGTAGCAGAGGCGTTGGAACTTATCCCATAGGGTGTCTGCCCAGCGAGTCTTGTTGTGGCGCTCCTTGTAGAGAAGGAAGTCGCGCTTCTGCCATTGGGTGTAGTCGAAGGAGGTGAAGTAGCCTGTGTATTCGCGAAGGGTATCGCCAGAGAAATGTTTCTCCTTCGTGATATTGCCAAACCAGTCGTTGTGCATCATTTGGCGTGCAAAGGCTTCGAAGTCTGTCTTTGTCAGGAGGTTGTGATGATTCAATACGCACCATACGCAGAACCAATGATTCTTCCTCGTGATGAGAGGTATCATCTTCTCTATTCGCTCTCTCAGTTTGCGAAGATTGAGGGGCCTGTCATGGCGCAGCTCCACAAACACATCATTGTATAGCTGGATGTCCTCAAGGCGTGGTCGTGACAATTCGTTGATGCGCGAGGTGAGCAGTTGCCATTTCGCTATCACAGCAACAAACTGCGCAATATCCTCTGCCTCTCCTTTCGTATTGATAATCTCCTGTGCCAGTCGGTCTATGTCCTCTATATGACGTATATAGCATAGTTGGAAGACAGGAGGCACCTCGTCTATCAGTTTCTTGCGAGCATCCGTCAGTTGCTCTATGCTGAGAACCTTATTATCATTATTATATAGCATCACAGCTTCAAAGCGCTGTAGTTCCCTGCTGCCGTCTTCTGACTCCGTATATCGCTGTACCATGGCTGTGAGCAGACGCCCAGCATCCTGTTCCTCTACTTCCTGTCTGCACAACTGACTGACGCGATGGAAATGATAGAAGAGATAGCACAGCTGAGCATAGAACTGGAACAGTCGCCATAGTCGTTCCTCATATCTCATTCCAGGCATCACGGCATGCTTCACATTCTTTGCCATCACTTTCTCCATCACCTCAAACACCTGCATGTTCATGTTCCATTGCTCGGTGGAGAAACCATCGAGCGACATTACCTCTGCAAGTCGTGGCATGAAAGTAGATAGCACGGGAGCAACGGAAGGATGCTTATGTCCTTCGAAAGTCTTCGTCTCTCTCACGTGGTTTATTACCTTTCTCATGAAAGGCGAAACGCTATTGGCAAGGAGGTTGTCGAAGCGCGTGTGATACCGCAGGTTCTGGTTTAACCTGTTATGCTTCAGCTCCGCCGACTGCAAAGCATAGTCAATGTCAGCCAGATAGCACAATCGGCTCACCTTTGCCTGTAGGGAAAGGATGTCGAATGTCAGTTCCTGCGTGCCACAATCCTCCCATTCCGTGGTGAGTATCTCACTCATGCTTATCAGGTTATCCAGTTGTCTGTCGTATGCCTCGTAGTTCAGTTCCATCATAACTTATTTCTTTTATGTGCTATGCTTGCAAATATACGAAAAAAGAATAAGAAAACAAGCGTATCTATGAACTACCTAGTCAGTTCTTTTGCGAGGCGACTTGTTAGAATAGGTCGCTGTGTGTGCCTGTACTCATCATAAGAAGGGTTAAATTCGTATCATTTTGCTCCCATATCAATAGCCAATCTTGAATCCCTTAGTATAGCTTACTTTATATGCCATCACAGTCCAAGTTTAGCGAAGAAATCTTCTTTGTCTTTACATTCCACCACACGACCTGCTCTAATATCTGCTCGTGCTCGTTCGTAAGACTTCATCGCAGGGCTCTTCTCCACACTTATCACTCCTCGTATCATAGAGATAGCACGCTTGATGTCTTTAAGCATACTCATATCCTCAATATTTACTGTTATCTGTCCTGGTACAATAGCAGCTCCACTGTTGTATGCTGCAGTAGGTTCCGACACCATCTTAACCTCATCATCTATTATTCTGTATTGTTTCTTATCCATAGTCGTATATATTCCTATTAGTTGTCGTAACGTAATGATACGATTGCAAATATACGAAAAAAAGAATAAGAAAACAAGCGTATCTATGAAAAATGTGTAAAATCCCACGTTTTTGGCACGACTTTTCGTGTGATTTTACACATTTTTCATAGATACGGATGCTTTGTCTGCTTAACAAAGTCAAAATTCCCAACCTAAAGAAACTACTGCTACTGTAAGATTTTGCAGCATGCTTCTCGAGTGCGAAAGCGGGCAGTTAGGTACCCTAAAGCAGCCTGTTAGGGGTGCTAACTCAATGCTTTAGCCCTTGAGTTTGGCCCAAACTCACCTCGTGTTTCATAGAAACAGAGGTCGAGTTTCATAGAAACAGGCATCGAGTTTGAGGCAAACGCGAGGAAAGAAAAATGAATTTGTGCGATAACTCGTCACTCGTCACAAATATTATATAACATACTGAATAATAAAGTGTTAGGTGTGTGACGAGTGTGATTTAACTCATCACACACTCGTCACACTGTATAATCCTGATTATTAGATAAATACAAAGGAATGTGACGAGTGATGAGTGTTTTAATTTCTATGCGGCCAAACTGATAAGTCTGTAAACAGCTCCGTTTCTTGTGTGTCTGAACGGACATCCCAGATACTTCAACGTCTGACCTATCTTTATCTTCGTAGAGTTATTGCTCTTCATCTCAGGGTACCTCTTGTTGATGCTCTGGCAAACCTCCTTGCAGGTGTACCATTCGCCCTCATCTTCACTCTCAGGCAGGCGATAGCATTGGCGAAGCATCCCCTCCACGTCATCGCTCTTGAAGAAAGGCAGATTTGCCTGCTGGATGCGCTGAACATCATCGTTGCTGAACCAGTAAGGAATCTTGTCCTCGCGAAGCTCATGGAGCACCTGAGCATAGAGCTGGGCATAGTTGATAGGCGAGTCATTGTCGATGAGAGCCTTCTTCCTGATATGGAGGCAGAGGTAGCGACGACTGCCAGTAGGGTCGCAGAGAGGATGCTCATCATTAGTCGTTGCGAGGAAAGAGGCATAGCGACGACGATCCTCCTGAGCCTTGCCGAAGATAGGGCGGCCATTAACCTTCACCTTCGAGAGTGTCTGCTTCAGTTTTCCCTGCTGACTGCCCTTCATGTTGGCAAACTCATCGATGTTTACGAGGAGATTGTGGGTAAGAGCCATCTCGCTATCAAACTTATTGCCGAAGTTGATATGGTCGAGATAATACTCACGCAGATGCTCGGGCAGGAGCCTTACTGCGAAGGTGCTCTTTCCGCATCCCTGCTGACCTATAAGAATAGGTACGCACTCGTTGCCGTGGAGCATGTCCATACCGAGCCAATGAGCCACGGTGGAGCGCATCCAGGTGGCACACCAGGCAAGTTGTTCGCTGGTGATTCCAGGCAGGCGACTGAACAGCTCTGCCACATGGTTCTTCCCGTCCCATTCAGGCAGAGAGTCGAGATACTCGCGTATAGGGTCATAGCACTCGACAGCATCAGAGCCGATGTACTCCTCGATGTTCTGTCGTGGCGACTTCTCCCCGCCGATACCTTCCTTCTTGGCACGGCGCACAATGCTGTTAATAACTTGAGGGGTAACGGGTTCCCAAGTACCCTTCCCTTCATAATCGAGAGGTGTCTCAGTTTGCGAAGAGACTTCCTCCGCCATCCCCTGCTTGCATACCTCGACCTTTCCGTTGAGCAGGTTGCGACGGAAATGATAGTTTTCGCTGAGGAAAGTTTCCACTTCGTAGATGGCTGACTGCATGTCTGTCATGGGCATAGAAGCCCCTTGTGGCTGAATAGATAATGTTTGTTCCATAAAGATTTGAGAGATTAAAAGTTAATGATAAAAAGGATTTTTGATTAGGTTACTATGACCTGAACACTAAGTTTATGTAATGTTTTTCTTACTT
>JAZQOH010000016.1:0-157494 GCA_045627725.1 Prevotella sp.
TTCTCATAATGGGACGTATCGGAAGTGAAAAACGAAATCATCCACCTCTGAACAAATGGCAGAAGTGGATGAAATTAAAGATTGTTGAAGGCTCATTACAACTCGTGAGATTTTGCAAGGTAAATCCTTTTATTCTTTAGAAGAAGGTTCTGTAGTTTCTAAAGTTTCTTCATCAAAAGAAAAACCTAATGCCTTCAATAATGGTTTGAAAGCATATTTTACTGCAGGGCGCTGATACTTATCCAGTTTCTTTATGGTTGAATAACAGCGTACCGATACACCTTGCTTGATGGCAGGAGTGATGTAGCCAAGTTCCTTCAAGAACTTGTACGCAAGGTCACGAGCTTCTGCAATCTCTGGTCGCTTTTCCTCGTTCTTGTTGATGCTGTTAGGCACAAAGAAGACACGAGCATTACTGATCTTCTTGAAGTTGCCAGCGAAGTTCTTGGCAACCTCCAGATTGTCATAGTCATAACGAGTCGGGATGACAGCAATATCAGCACACTCGTAAATGGCTTGAAGACCTGGATCAGAGACGTTTCCCGGGCAGTCGATGAGAACCACGGCAGGAATCGCCTTCAACTGTTCCATGACAGCCTTTACCTCCTGATAAGACTTGGTTGCATCCAGAGTCTGCAAAGCATAAGGTACTTCTACGTCAGGATTAGCCTGAAGTTCACGAGAACGAAGACGCTGCAACGACTGCTGAATATCAGCATCGAGAACAACGACAGGGATTCCGTTCTCCCAAAGATACATGGCAAGAATGCCACAAACAAGACTCTTACCTGTGCCACCCTTAGCTCCAGATAGAATCACGATTTTATTCTCCATCGTATAGATGTTTTTAAGTTAATGAATATGTTAATAAACTCTAGTTCTTGTTGTGATGAACTTGCTCAACGACACGCTGATAGACATCGTCAATGCCCTCCTTTGAAACAAGGGAATCCAAGCGAAGCATAAACTCCTTGTCCTCTGGAACGCAGTTTGAATGCCATCGGAGAATGAGATATTCTTTCTTGTCATCAAGAAGTTCATCGTTCAGCCAGTATTGATAGCAGTTACAAAGCAATGAGGTTACGAGAGCCGCAAACAATGCAATGCGATATGCCTTTTCACCGATAAATTGCCAGTAGTGGATGATTGCCTGCTTCCACTTAGGCTTTTTCTCGAACTCAATGCGATAACGCTCAGCCAAGTCAATGCTACGTTTCTTGCGTCCTTCCTTGTCTATACGATAGATGATGCTGCCATCATCCTTGATTTCCCTGATGATTTCAAGTTCCTCCATCAACTTGGTGATGTATGAGTCGGAAGACTTTTTGACTTCGCCCATGACAACCTTGTTGTTGATGATATGAACAGAATCATCTACAGTGGCAACGGCTTCTATCTTCTGGGGCTCCTGCTTGTAATCAGAATGCTCCATGTGATCCATGAAATACATCCATAAAGCCAGTCCAGTCTCTTTGAGCTGTTCATCAGTCTTCTTCTTTGGAAGTTTGAATGTCGCAGTCTCTGGGTGATAAGCAATATCAGCGGTTCCTTTTTGGACATCAAAGATTATGGATATGCCTAACAGTTGGCAGAACTGCTCCAGAACATTCATCTGTATATTGAATCTCTTGGAATTGAGATCCCACTGAGCTTGCTGCATCATATCAGCAGTTGAGTCTTTTGTTGTTCTACCCATACTATCTACCCTTTCCTTTACCTGTTCTAATTGGTTTACTTTGAATCGGTTTTGAACTCATAGGCTTCGACTTCATGTAACGAGGCTTGATATACTTTGGATATACAGACGGTGCAACTGCAAAGCGGTATTTCCATCGTTCATCTTCGTCAAGATCACGCCACGGCAAGTTACTCGTAGTGCCACCACCGCCAGAGATTGCAATCTGAGGCTGATATGGTTCCATGAGAATCAGGAACAGCGTTGCAAGATTGATGTACGAGCGTTCTCCTTTTGAGGAATGCTTGGTTTCTTCCTCGAATACTCTGTTCTCTGGTCTGCCCAATATGGTCTGAGCCGTTGGGTATGGAATCTTGAACTTGTCAGGCATACCGTTAGGAAATATCTCATTCCAGAACGGAAAGAAGCGTAGCATCGTGAAGTATTTGCCACCATGGATATTGCCACTATTGAGCTGTGCAAGTCTCCGCTGATAGTTGTCATAGCAGAGATGCATACTCTCATGAGTAATCTCCTTGAAGTCACCGAACTTCTCGATAAGACAGGATAAAGTGAGTGATTCATCAAGCTTCTTTCCACTGAAGCTGTACTTGCCATTGCCGAAGGTAACACCCATGAGTTTGTGATTGACATTGTTGTAATGGAATCGCATATTGATACCCATAGACCTGAGCATTTGGTCGAACTCACCCCAGTCCTCACACCTGTCCATCGCTTCTGTTACCTTGTCAAAGACCTCGTACTTGGACTTGTCCGGCTCACGAAGAGCTGCACGGTTCACTTCCTTCTTGCCAGGTTCTGCAATATGGAGTCCATACTTTTTTGTTAGCTCTTCACAAATCCTTTTGTTTCTTCTTTTCTCGAAACTACGGTTGATTTTGTTGCCGTCGTTGTCAACGGTACAAAGCAACAGATGACAGTGAGGATGATGGGTGTCGAAATGCCGGCAAACGATGTACTCGACATTTTTATAGCCCATACGTTCCATGTAATCCCGAACAACAGCTGCCATGACTTCATCAGTCAATTTTCTTTCATCCTTTTCATGAAAGGCAATCTGTATGTGAAGCAGAGGATCCTTGATTTTGTGTCCTCCTTTCCTTATGTATGTCTCGAAACAAGCAGTGATGGTTCTGTTGTCTGAAACTATGATTCCATCACTATGCATCAGTAGTTTGGATTTCTTGCCTGATTCCATCACATCCTTGATGTAGTCAACCACTCTTTTGCAGTTTTTGCGTGGTAAAATATTCGCTATCATGTCTGTTGGCTGTTTTGGTGTTCAACATTGTTGTCTGACTCATCTTCCTGATCAGGCTCTTCTTCGGGCTTGATGTCAAGAAAACGTTTGGCTATCTCTATAACTCGCTCCGCAGCAACCTTGCAAGTATCTTTGATGGCTGAAAATCCACCGAGATTGGCATTATGAGCCAACTGATTAAGGTTGGAAGCCATTCTAGCCAGATTACGTGTCATGTCAATCTGCTCATCATTGATACGCGCCCGGATGCGTTTCGTCAGAGGTGCATTGTGGAGAAACTGCTTGACCGTCTGTCCAGCCTTGGCTGCATTAGCCGCAAGCAATACCTCCTCAGCAGGTGAGAAACAAACTCTGTGCGATATGGTGCGAAGCTCATAGTCCTTCTTGCGAGGACGACCTCCCTTTGGGGAAGCATCTATTTTACTCATTGTTGTATCATAAGCATATTAATGAGATAATGTGTGTTGATAAATATATAGTTCATACTCTGAATATATGTGTTATTGAAAAAATACTGATTCATGTCCACTAAAGATGTTCTATTACAATCTAAGTTTTTTCTGGCGATATTCAAGTTTATATTCGATAATCTGTTTGTTCGGTGAATCATGTCTGTGCTAAGTCAAGATCAGGTCTACGTCTTTTAGCTTTCACTTCTCTGAACTGTTACGAGCTTGCTCGCTGTATAGCGATTATAGGGGATTGGTAGCTCATTACCAAGTTTTGCCTTCAGAGCAAACTTGTGAGCGTCCTGTAATCAGCAAGCTGGGATGATTAGATTGCCAGTCTAAGTACGTATTCTGTAACAAGAGAGTAACAGATAAGGTTCACATTCCTATTCATGTAAGGCAGGGCTGTGCCCGTTGCCATCGAGCGAAGTGGAGTCCGGAATCGGGCTTTACTCGCTTCGGTTTTTTCTACCAAAAAACACAACTTGCCTTACAGAATACGTTAATTTTTAGTTCGCTTGTCTGCAAGCGTTGAGTTTACAGTAAATTTGCCGTTTCTACGCTTTGTTTTTGGTAGTGGCTTTGCCACCTGCTGCTGTAATATATTAATGTCAAGTGCTACGGCTCCTGCCGTGGATCTGAACATCTCATTCAAGGATTTTTCTGACTTATCATCCTCTTCTGAAGGTTCAGGAACAGACTCAGACTGTGGAGGAACTTCTGAAGTGGATGCCTCTTGCAGTGGAGCAGTGTCAGTATGACTCTGTGGAGCAGTGACCTCGTCAGTAACTTGTTCCTTGAACTCCAGACAAAGCTGCGTAGGTATATTATAAGGAGTAACAGGCGAAGCACATCCTGGTGTCGTAACGTCCTCTGAAGTGGACTCAGATAACGTGGTATCATCTAAGGACTCGTCTGGTGACTCTCCATGATCTATGGTCTCATTTGGTTCCGTATCGTCACGTAAAGACTGGTCATCAACGTCTGCAATGGTTTTGATAGCATCTGCGGAAATATCTTCATTAACCTCAATCTGCTGAGACACACAAGGAGCATCAGACTGCGAAGAATGGCTTGCGACATTTTCATCCTGGTCAGCATGAACAAAGGGAAGAGACTTGTTGTTCTCAACCATGTTACCATCATGATCTGTCCAAGAAACTACCGCTGTCATATCAGCCAGTGTAGTGACATTGGAAGGTGCACGAGTGATTAGACCATGCTTCACCATCTTATCCAGACAGGAGTTCATAGGTATCTTTCCGACACCAAACTGTTGCATCAGAAAGTGACCAGAAGCCTCTACCTGACCACTTTCAAGAGGCACGCTGATACCACGCTTCATGAAACTGGTAGGTCTTGTTGCCATGTGACAGAGCAGATAGTTATAGATGATCCAATTTGGTACTCCACTTGTTGTTCCTGCAAGAAACTGACAAGCCTCTGGAGTAAGCTCAATTCGGATTTTTCCGAAGTTCTGCGGGATGGGATTTCTGTTGATCATATTTGTTACCTTGTTTTTGTAAACTAATAGTATAATTCTGTTGGCTCATTTTTGTTTTTGACAGGACTTAGAACGTGTAAGAATCTGTTGCCTAAAAACAAAATGTAGTCAGGTTATATCTAATACTGTGTATATGAAGTTTGTTGTATCTTCTACGAACAAATGTCGGGGCAGTACAATGAGACTTCTCCATAAAACGAGACAGCAGAAGTTTCAGAATCCATACAACAGATGTTATTTGCATGTACGTACAATAGAGATACTCTCGACTTCTGAAATAAGACAACAAAGTGCCTTTCATGGCTGTTGCATTAATTTTCGACAATTTGTTGTCTCAATATCATCCAGTATTAAAGTATATGACCGCTATTAGTCGATACTCTTTGGCTTATGCTTCTTCCCTTTACGCATCTGCTGAAGGTGCGCCTCAAAGGATTCCTCCTCGCTCTTTGTGAAGGAGAATGGTGCATCGTATGTGCCACCGTTCTCTATCCATGCAACAAGTTCGTCTTTGAAAAAGTAGAGTTTGTTGCCACGTTTGCGGTGTGGAATCTTGTTCTTTGAGGTGAGGGAATAAAGGGTAGAATGACTCTTGCCCAGGAACTCGCATGTCTCATCAAGTCCCATGAGCAAATGGTTATCCTGCGGAACAATCTGAGATGATGTTCCCTTCTCTTCTTGCATCCATGCCATAAGTCGGTTGACCTTGGCAAGAACCTCGCCAAGTGCCGTTGGCACCTGGTCGAAGGTCAATGCTATTGGTTGAATGTTATCCATAGTATAAAATCCTTTCTCTGATAATTCTTTTAGTGGTTGTGTTTGCGTTTGTGATTGTGTCTGTTTGTGTGTCTGTGTTGTTTTTACTTTGTTCATTTCACATCTGCTCCATCATTGTGAGAGAATGTTGATGAACTCTGTTCTGCATCTTCCTCGGATGCCTTTGGCTCTACCTTCTTCTTCAGAGAGATCTTGTTGGCTGCCTCCTGCTTCTTCTCATTGACAACGTCAGCGTAAACCTGTGTAACGGTGACGTTGCTATGTGTAAGCATCTTTGAGATGATGTAGATGTCAGTGCCAGCTGATACCTGTAAGGTCGCATAGGTATGACGGAAACAGTGGAAGGTGATGTGCTTGGTGATGCCAGCAGCCTCAATCCATGGCTTCAGATGCTTCTGGATGACATGGTGCTTCAATCCCTTGAACACGTTCTCCTCTGGTTCTCCACGTTCACCGCATAGGTCAACTGCTTCCTGTGAAAGAGGGAGAAGAGCATCGCAATCGGTCTTCTGTGTGGTGAACTCCAGAGCCCAACCGTCATGAGTCTTCACGATGTTCTTCCACTTCAGACGACGGATGTCACTGATACGAAGACCTGTGAGACAAGAGAACAGACCTGCTGATTTGAGGGCAGGAATGGCGCAAGGAGCATTTGCAAGAGCAATAACCTCGTCCAGAGTACAGAACTCGCGACGTGCATTCTTCGCCTTTACTCGTTTGAGTTTAGGAGCGATGTTCTCCTTCAGATGTCCGTCCTCAAAGGCTAAACGAAGGATGGTCTTGAGCTTTACAAGGAATCCGTTGGCGGTTGTTGCCTTCATGGTTGTTTCCTTGTTGACAGCCTTCTGTGACATAAGCCAGTCATGGAATCCCTGACAATAGGGAACAGACAGGTCACAGAATCTACAAGAACCCTTGGAGTAGTCCTTGAAGTGGTTGATGGCTGTCTGCCATCCAGAGTTTGTTTCATCTCTCTTCTTCTGCCAGTACTCGATGAAGTCTTCCTTGCCCTTGGTACGATCAAGGAATCCAAACTCCTCATTGATGATGGACTCTGTGCGACGGCACTTGATAAGCTCTGCCTTTTGGAGCATACTCTTGTTGAACTCCTGCTGGAATGGTGCTTCCGGCTTGGCATAGATGTAAAGTCCGAGATATTCCCTTCGACTTGGTTTCCCTGTCTTAGGGTTTCGGATTGGTGGGTAGAAATCAAGATAGAGAGAAATCTGCCCTTTTGAGATTGGTCGCTGACGAACAGTGACCTTGGTACAAAGATTAGTCATGATTTTATGAACCTTTGTGTTTGTTAGATAATGTGATCTACTAAATGATTACAGCCGTTGTCCTTTTGATTATATCTCAGTCCTCCGACCGTGCTTTTGATAAAAGCGGATGCAAAATTATATAGAAAAAGTCCTCGTCGTATAAATGAAACCAGAATTTAACAATATTTAATTTTGTCTTAGACAAATCACATTAAGTCAAACATTATTAGTTATTTATGAATATAATCGAAAAGTTTTCTTTAAGTATTTTCCGATGTTTTCTTTTCTTTGATTTTCTTTTCAGAACGTCTTGCTTTGGTGTTCCAACAACGTTCTTCTGATGCCTTTCTTGCTTCATCCCAGTCTGCTTTGAGATAAACCTGTGCATGTCCGTTCTGAATCTTTTTGGTGCGAACCTTGTATTCTTCCGCATATCTGCGTATCTGAGTTGGTCCGAGTCCATAGAGTTCCTGAATCTGGAATGTGGTGTACCAATGTTCCGACAGGTTCTGACCTTGGTCTTCACGGTACTGTTCAACGGCACGCTGAATGTCGGTGCGCTCAAAAGCTGTAGTTCCCCATGCACGGATAGCATTGACCTTGTATCTTGTTCGGATGCTATAGAGTGTTCCGTACTTGATGCCGTAAAGACTGCAAGCCTCTGACATGGTGATATGCGTCTCGTGTGTAACTCCTTCTGGTGCTCGTTCCTTGCATGAAGGTTTGGGTGCTGAAGGTTTGCGACCGCCCTTGTTCTTTGGCTTGATGTCTTCAAGTGGGGCAACTTCAATCTCCACATCCTTTGGCACCCTCCATTTGAGACTTGGGTTAATACCCAGATTCTTTACAAGATTGATAACGGCATCCTTATCAAAGATGATCCTTCTTCCAATCTGAATGTACTCGATTCTTCCTTCCTTTTTCATTTTGAAAAATGTTCTGCGTGACACTCCGATGAACACTGCAGCTTCCTCAACTGAGAAGAACTGCTTGGAGGTCAGTGGAATTTGTAATTTGTTTGTTTTGTCCATAGTCTTTAACTTATATATAAATAATGTACATGCGAAGTGAAACCTTGATTTTTGGCTCTTATCCGTCATTCAAGAGTGGTTAGTGCATTGAAGTGCATCAAAGTGCATTATAGTGCATTGAAGTGCAAACTTTCAACCTAACCCCATATCTGACGAGTTCCAAATACGGTACAAAATTACTATAAATTGCTATATCTCGCAATAGGCTCTTGGAGAGCTTTGTTAAAGACTTTTAATTGAAAATCAACGTTTTATAAGACTTTCTTTATTTCTGTTTGCAACAATTTACACCTGTTTAGGTACATTGTGAGTTCATCGTATATTTGATATATTTCTCATCAGGTGCAAGAGTGAAGAAATAATAATGGAACATTTCTACATGACTCTTCGCTTCCACGTCAAAGGTTTCTTCCATATCGGTTCTGTTTACCATGATTGGCACGGTTCCACCATCAAGGACATAAACCTTCTTGTGTGCATCATCTACCATTCCCTTTGCTGTCCATATTGAGCCAAGACTAATAATGACACATCCTGTAAGGAAAAGGGAACATATTATCATTACAAGTTTTATCTTGTTTTCCAAGTTCTTTATTACCATAGTATTCCTTATATTATATTATTACTATACCATTTTACCTAACCCCATAGGGAGAACAGCTGATGCCTTGCTCTGCATCGAACTGGCAACTCCTTCACCGAAATTACGTGTAGAGAACGCTGTTTCTCCTTCTGGTATCATCCATGCGGCAAGGTCTGGCACAAGATTCAGACATTTCAGACTTACTGCAGAAGCTACCATGAGATACGCAGAAGAGAAAAAGGCATTTTTAATATATTCCACCGTTTTTTCTTCTGTTCCTACCACTGCCTGAAGGTCATCAAACTGCAAATTTATCACTATATCGAACAACAGGAGAACGTAGAACCCGACAAAAAACAACATCGCTCCGTAGAAATGTACCGTCAAATATCTGATAGTCCATTTTGCCCAGGCTCCTTCCCATTTGTTCAGAAGACTGAAAGCCCACTGAATAGGACCAAATATCGTCAACATTCCCAATATTATCTGCTGACAATAGATTGTGCCCCACCAACCTATCCTATATACCATCAAGGCAATAGTCATCAATATCTTATCAAGGAAGATAAGAACACCTGCTGCAGCTGCCGTTATCTGTGCCTTCGATACCTCAACATCACCCTGTGAGGTATCTTCAGGATCAACGGATCCAGTCTGTATCACATCCTTTATTATTGAAAACAACTGGTCTTTTGTTACATTTGCCTTTCCTGCAATCTGGCTGCATTCATCTTCCCTCTGCTTCATCAACATTTTTACTGCCTCAAAGGAATCTGATACCGTGGAAGCTTCAAGGAAATACAAATCATGGGTGTAGCTGCCTATGGCATTCGGGATATAAGCAAGTATCTGCAATATACTTCCACTGGAACCTCCACCATAAGTAAGACTCGGTGGGTACCAGAAAAACAATACGAGAGATATAGCAAAGGGCTTGAACAGTTTCATCACATCGATGGCTTCCTTGCGGAGTATCATCTTATATGCCATTCCTCCACAGGTTATCAGGGAAAAGAGAACTGCTAACGCTACTGCAAGTTGTAGAATATTGAAAAAAGGTCCACCACCTTTTATCATATCAGTATCAGTGAGAAACAGGTTTGTCTCAAAGATGACATCGTCAATCTCTGTGTCGAGAAGAGATATGCCAAAGTCCATCGCTGCACCATCAGAATCATCAAGACCTGAACCACCACCTGTATCAGGAACATCAGGCGCTTCCTCAATAGGAGTATAGTTTGGTTCAGGATCAAAAGGATTTTCTGGTCCTACCGGCTGTGCTGCATGTATTCCCACCGTAAGGAACAACATAATCATAAAGAGAAAAATTCTCTTCGTTCTTTTCTTTTTCTTTTTCATTGTTTTGGGGATATTTGGTTGATTTATTTACTTTTATCTTTATTACCACTAAGTTTTGAGTTTTCCCACCAGGCTTGAATGGCTTCTCCTGCATAGTAACCTACTCGTCGGGTTCTGGTCATGGCTCTTGTCTTCTTGAATTTATCAGCTTCCTTGATTGCTCTCAGGGCTAACAAACGATTACAAAGCATCTCGTTTTTCATTACAATATCTTTGTGTATCTCTGTAAATTCCCTGTCTCTCTTGGAATTTGGCTGATAGCCATTACGCATCACCTTAATGGAAAACTCAAACATCTGGAGGTAATCCTTCCAGTGTTCTATCTCGTCAGCCGTTGCTCCATAGAAGGAAAGCTTCCCCAAATTGCCAGTGAACTTCTTCAAAGCTGACTCAATCTTTTTCTGATTGGAGTTCCAGGCAAGGGAGAGGTCAGACTGACGGTCAAGGATATTCTTCAACTCCACTTCGTTGCGCTTCTTCGTATCTGCCTTGATACTGTCTGCATATTCCATCTGGTCATCAACAAACTTTCCGTTCAGTATTCTTGATGTAATTTTTGCATTGACAGGAACGGTGTTTGCCCAACCTTTATATTTATATGGCAGGGCAAACGAAGAAATATCGTAAAATCCTGTTGTATTATTAAGTTCTCCTAAACCTAATTCCATCACATTTATCTGTTGAGCTTTCGTTATATCAAACGCATATTTGACTTCCTGAGCCTGTAATGACATTGTCATCAATGACATAAGGGATAAAATATACTTTTTCATATCTTCTTGTTTTTAATATCCTATTATCTCTCCAACTCTTGAACCATTCAACGCATTATTATGCCATCGCCCTATTGCATCATCACAGATACTTTTGACTGTCCTTGAACGGAACATCCTCTGACTCCACATATTCAATCTGGCATTGAGATACAAGAATGTATATTTATGGGTATTGTTCATAATCCTACTAATATGATCCATACTATCATTCAGATTATTCACTATTCTCAACAGGTCTGCCGTAGTGGCTGCATTCATATTCGTGGCATACTTGATAAGTTGGGAGAATGATTTTATTATTTCTTCAACATCATCAGAAACACCTTCTACACACCGTGAGACTATTCCTATAATGGCAGTATCAGCTGTTTCAACTTTTCCACGCATCAGAATCTTATCATTATATACTTTCAACATATTGACAATCTTCTTTCCTTTCTCCGAAACATCATTATAGGTCTCATAGGCATTGAAGGCAAGAGAAGCACTGTTGACAATCAAATCAATAATCTGAAAACTCCTCGTATAAGCATCAAGGCTGTCTTGCATCGCCTTGTAGTTCTTCATATCCTTACCTGTGATGTTGTGAAGAGAGGCATTACCTTCTTCCAGAATAGCCTTCGCCATGAGAAGACTGGTCTGATTCCTGTGGTCATAAGCAAAAGCAATGATGCTCGGTGCATCAGCATTCACAAAATTTTGTGCTTGCGTCATTACAGGAAAGAAAGAGAATATAAGGGTAAATAAAACTATTATTTTTTTCATATATTATCATTCTTCAGTGTATTCATATCTTTTACTTCCAGAATTGGTCACCCATAGTCTCATACGACTTCTGGCTATACTATCCTTTCTGTTCCCTTCTAATATTCTATTACCATGGATTCTGTTCCAAGTCCTATCAACCAACCAGTCAAGCAGACTGTGACGATAACGGAGATACCTTTCAAGCTGTGCAAGTTCGGTATTCAGATACAGAAGCTTTATCTCTATCTTTCTGGCTACCTCCAGTCTGTCAGCGTGCCACAAAAGATGATATTTATCTTCTCCTACATCTTCTTCAGGAGGATTTTCGGGATAGATATACTTCAATTCTATGCTACAGTCTGGGAAATCCCTTGCAACTTCTTCCATCTTCTCATTGATGATACGCTTGCTATTTTCGGTTTCCTCACCTTCTGGTATCTGTACTGTAGCAACAGTGGTTATACTCTCTCCATGTCCAGTAAGATTCCAGTTAATGGCAATTATCGCTCGGTGAATCTTCAAAGGTTTCCATCCTATTCCCAAAAGATATTGGGCAGGTCTGGAAAGATCGAGCTTTCCCCTGAAGGTTATTATATAATCACCTTTTTCAGATTGCTTTGCCTCTCTGACAAAAGTATCACCTTCCCATCTTCCTTCATTTACCCACTGAAGGTTATAGTGCTGGGCAAGTTTATTCATGATATATGGCATCCTCTCCCAATCATCGGAAACAGTGGCTTCGTCATTCTTGGCTTCAAAATATCCTTCTTTTACTTTTTCCAACATTTCCTGTTTCTCATCAATCTGGTCTTGGATTTCATTTCTCTGACTGTCAATCTCTGCCATCTTCTTGCTGAGTTCTTCCAATTCAGCCATTGTATGATTTAAACCTTGCTTTTCTCTATATAAGGCATTCCACTGATCAGTGAGCTTCGCCTTTTGTTGCTGAAGACTTAATATCGTTTTCTGAATCTCAGTAATGGCATCCTCAAATTCCTTGATATTGCTTGCAGAAGAGTCTGTTGACGTATTTGAGGTGTACATACTGCAAGTATGGGCATGACTTGACAGGTTGTTTTCACATGTGTTACACTTCCAAGAGGTGCTTCCTTCTGCTATTTCTACATCATCACTGCATTTTACCCTTATCATCACAGCTGTTGCCTGATTGAGGGAGGCATCATCAACACCTTCATACATTCTCTTCTCTCCATACACTATCTTATATGCCTGTGTAGCTATTCCTTTATAAAGGGCTTCGGTCTTTTCCTCAGAAAAATCACCATAACCATCGTTATACTCCTTCAACTTCTGCTGCATCTGCTTGTTGAAAGTATTCCAGTCCATAGTTCTGGAATCGTAGGTTCTGCTCTCGACAACGGTACTGCTGGTAGGTATGTAGCGGTATATTTGGAGGTTCCAAATACAAAAACCTACTATACCTTCAGAACCATCCCAACCAGACACACGACCATAAGACCACTGATACTTATAAGGACCATCCTGTTTATTAAGTTCTCGTAACTGTTCCTGAGTATAGTTAGTGTGGGAGAATGCCTTATCTAAGGCTTTCTGCCACAATTCATCAGTTATCACATTATCAGAATTACCCTTGAAAGTTACCCAATATTCATCTGCTCCTGGACTCGTCCACCAACTTGGAGCCTTAACCTCTGCCAATAATTCTGAAGCTCCCTCTTCTTCCCTTATTATCTCAACAGTCTGAGTATAGTACTGATTCTTTGTACTTAGCGTATGGTCAGTGAGCCAACGAGTAACATTATAGTTGCTTAAATCAAAAAGATCCTCTACACTGGCATTCTCGCCAATGATGCCAAGTAACTTTTCTTTCGGATTCCCCCACCCTTCTGCCATGTGACCGACATTATCCAATAAGGTCATGAAACTGCCGAGGTTACTCTGCATATCGTTATCAAGACCTGTTCCTTTCAATAACTCCTGTGTCTCACTGTCAACACCTGACATTGCAAGTCCTACACCGAGGTCACGGAGATTTTCCCAGTCAGCACTCAGATTTTCCTTCGAGAAACTGCCTTTTATATTCGAGAAGAAATTATCAAAGATTTCTTCTATATTGTTTCCATTGAGTTTTGACAGATTGAAAATAGCCTGTAACTCACTATTGAAATTAAGGAATGGCAGATCGTTGAAGTTAAGGGTACAGTTTGTTACCAAAGCTTCAAACTGCGCACATAACGACTGCACATCGGCACATGCTTTCATTATGTAAGTACCCCAATAGAGTGCTGAGCCTGGTTCCTTCAGACACATCCCTGTCACTCTTACTATTCTCACCAAAATGGAATAAGCAAGTTTGTATATCTTCTTATAGTAATAGTTTTCCTTACTGTCATTCCAGAACTCTATATCCCTCAGACCTTTCTGGTCGAGATACTTTGACATATATATTCCTGTGGTGGTAAGGGCTGTGACATCTGTATATATCTGACGGATTCTTGCAAGGGAGTCTGCAGTTCTTGTTTCAACAGCTGTCTGTGACTGATAAGCTGTCTCCATCGCACTTACTGTACCAGGATCGAAAGTCGTAGTATTCCACACAGAAGCTCTGACAGATGTTATTGCACCTGTCAGAAATATTACAAGGAATATATATAATAATGTTCTTTTCATGAGTTTCTTGATGATAGGGGAATAATAATTTTTATTTCCCTTTCCTTTTACAAGTTGAGAATCCTTCCTGCTGCATTCACCTTTCGAGAGAACTCCAGATGACTGGTGGCTCCAGACTTCCTTTCGTCAGAACATAACTTAGCAATGGCTGCCTGGTGACGTTCCTTCGGTGTCTCAAAATGCCCTTTAATATCCCTCTCGTAAATATCAAGGGCTTCTTTTTCGGCTCTCTCCGTGGTATATGTAAAATAACACTCGGATGGTTCCTCTACTCCATACACATCACTGGTTATGCCTCGTCTGATGAATACTTCACGGAAATAGGCTCTATTTGCCTTGTTGTCAAGCCTGTTGATGGTAAATATCTTCTTACACTCAATATCTGTCAGACCAAGAACAGACTTAATATCGTCAAACCTATCCTTGAACTTACTCTGATCCAAAAGCATCATAACATCGGAATTGTTGATGATAGCTTCCTTTACAATAGGACTACTGATAATATCTCCAAGTTCCTGTGTTACTACACCGACAATACCCCAGAACTTTCTAACAGTCTTATACAGATACTTGATATACTCTGCCATCATTGGGGATGCAATGGCTTTCCATGCTTCTTCGATGACAAGCATTTTCCTGTTGTTTTTATGGCGCATCTTTTGGATGAAGACATCCATGATGATTAACGTAACAATAGGGAACAAGGTTTCATTATCCTTAATGGTATCTATCTCAAACACAATAAAGGTTTCATCGAAAAGACTACTGTCAACATCCTCATTCAATATTCGGTCATAGATGCCTCCCTTGAAGAACCTCTTGATTCTATATTGGTAATTGCTTATATCTATACCTATCAACTTATTCTCCCTTACAATATCAGGAAGTCTCTGAATGGAATACTCATAGAAGGTATTAAAGGACAGGGATTCAACCTTTAACTCCTTACGTCTGTCTTCCATTTCCTTTATTATCCTCTCTACTTCAGCAAGAAGTTCCTTCCTGTTAGTAAATTTTCCCTCAGAACGTAGGGATATTTCGAGTTCCAGGGCAAGACCTTCTCGCTTGGCTGGATCGTAGCCCTTGAAGCCATAAAAATAGTCATCGTAATAGTCATTTATAACATCCTCTATCAGACTAAGCTCTGTCTGGTCAGGAACGGCTCCATTGCCTTTCCATATCAGCATTATCAAATTCTTCAGGAAGTCAATCTTTTCATTATTTCTTTCCTCCAGACGTATTCTGAAAGGATTCATCGTGATAGGATGCTCTTCTGTATAGCTGATATACTTACCATTGAAATAACGACAGGTATTGATATAACTATTACCTGTATCTACCATGACAATATCAGTATTCTGCTCCCACATCTGACGGACTACACTGTTCATGTGGAAGGACTTACCTGAGCCAGAAGGACCAAGACAGAAGAAATTGGAATTATCAGTAAACTTTGTCTTTCCTTCCTTACCTGTAATATCAATACCGATAGGTACTCCCTGACGGTCTGTATAGAACACCTTCAGGGGGGATGTCTCACTCTTCTGACTTCCTTCCTTATACATCATGCAAGCTGCTGCATCGGCAAGGATAAGGTATCTGTCATAATCCTTACTCATACCATACTCATTACCGGGGAAGGAATTGATGAAGAGTTCCATCTGATTGTAGGAACGCTTGCTGACCTCAATACCTATCTGACTGAAGGCATTCTCTATATGGTTGGTACATTTCTGTATATCGACACCTGCCTTAATCGTAACCATCAGGTTGAAATGTGCATAGACAAGCATCTTGTTCTCTCGCGCAATGACCTCTTCAACCTTTGATATATCCTCAACGGCAATATTATTGACTGGTGTAGGCACACTCATGTGACGTTTCTTCTTCTTTGCAAGATTGTTGAGTGTCTTGCGCTGTCCTGGCAATATCACTATCTGGTTGAATACAACGCTCTCCACCTCTGGGATGTGTTCAAGGAGGTGCATGACATCTACAGGCATAGAGGCATTGTTTACCTCTATGTTCATATATGGCTTGATATTGGAAGGTACACCGAGGGAGTCAACATCGAAGATACTGTATATCTTCATCTTCCTATCACCCATGCCTATATATTCATCATCGACCTTGTAACTTGTATGACCGCACACCTCAGATGTGAAGTCCTGACTATAGAAACGGTTGACATAATCCTTCAACTCCTCTTTGTTCAGAGCATGGGCTTCCACTCCTCTGTCACGGAGGAAGTCAAGCGCCTTTTGAATTTTTACATTGAAGTCAGTCCACTTATTCTTATCATAACTGAAGAATCTCTTGTTCGGCTGCTTCTGGGTGATGGTCAGATAAGTCGTACAGTCTGTATATTCCCTACCCTCATAATAACGGAAATATGCTTGTGACAGAAATTCCATGCCCGACGTGTTATCATGATGATACTTACGACGGACAAAGACATCCTGCTTGTGAATGGAATAGTCTTCTCCTATGGTACTCATAAGAGTAACCAGAATGGTTGTAAAATCATAATAGCCATCTATATCAGCAGAATATTTGGCTATCGGATTCTTTATGCGGATTGTGGATGCGTACTCACCACGGGATTTCAAATACAGGATTCCTCTATCAGGATTGGTCTTATCACTTGATATACTATAATATATCTCAGTGAAGACTTTAGGTAATTTCTCTGCCGTACCAAATACAGCAAGGGAAATAAACAAACCTATCAGAATAGATACAAATGCTATTATTACATATATTGTCATAATGACTTTACTCCTTTTATTAATGATGACGAGCTGGGCACGGAGCTTCACTCGTCATCCAACCAAAATTACTCCCCTGAAACACGAGAGCATTTCCTATAAATCTGCTGAACGAACAAATACAAAGATACCTTTGTGTTCCTTCTTCGAATGAAGTCCTTTCCTCTGTTTGAAAAGAATCAGACCTGCACCAAAACTGATGCTGATGACAATCCAGATCAATGCAACAAGGAAATTTATAAGTATATAGAAGAGAAAACATCCCAACAAGGCAGTACCCACGGTAATGGCTGCCCAAATTATGTATCTCCCCTGCAAACCGAAAATCTCCAGTGGCTGTTGAAGCCCCTTATACATGGGAAACTGAATATCTCCTTCCATATCCTTTTGGTCTTTTAGTTTTAAGTGTAAGTAGGTGTCATGCCTTCACACGGACATAACACCTACTGGAAACATGGGAAATAGGATTAGTTGCTGAAACCAAACATTCTTGGAAGCACTGTCACACCGATAATCAACACGATGGAACCACCGATGAGAGCAACAGCCTTGCCCTTTGCATCCTGATCACCATTCTGGAAGGCATGGGCTACGGTGTAAACACCTGCCATGAAAACTACAGCACCGAGTGCATAAACGATGTTCTGGATGACAGGAAGATAAGCCACGATGTAATCAACAGCACCTTCGAGTGCGTTGGCACCTGCTTCAGGATCAGCATTAGCGGCAGCACCGCCACCTCCTCCTTCACCCTGAGCGTTAGCTGTTGCTACACTGAGGAACATTGCCAAAAGCATCTTTGCTCTTGCCGACATCTTTGAGAGTCGTGTGCGTACGCCACCGAAGACGTTACGCAGAGAAACAAATGTTTTCTTCATTGTTTTTTTGTTTTTAAAAGATTGAAATTTGAGTTTGAAATTTGAAAAAAACCAAAAATTTGAATAAAACCAAAGAAGTTAAAGTGAATAAATATAAAAATTAATGTCCTATTATTCCAAAATGTACTATTCCAAATTCAAAAGCTGAAAAGCCAAAGAAGACAGGTATCGCCATAGTCGTAATCATCAGAAAAACACAACCTCCAACCAACATTATTATGGATTTAGTGGATTCTCCTTCTCCATATGCAAACTTGAACGATACTTGAAGAGTGCCTATAACTGCTACAATGGCAGCAATGGCATTGAGAATCTCCACTACTATTACTGTAAAAGTCAACACCCATGTTACGGCATTACTTAATTCACCTGCCGTCATATTGTAGTTGACTCCTCCAGCACCTGTATTTTCTACAGCTCCGTAAGAAAGGAGAGGAAGGGAAAGAAATACTATGATAGACAGTAATCTCTTAAATAAACCTCTTCTATAATCAATTCTCTTCATAAAATTACATCCTTTCCATAAAATTTTCAGAAATATCTTCAGGAGCATTTTCCTCCATAACATTCTTTGCAAATGCTTCAATATCCATCTCACCAGGATAGTATTTATCAGCAGGTTCAAGACTGTCATTTATCTCATTACATTCAGTCTGATCCTTTTCGAGGTTCACATTGCTTGCATCATATAACTGTAAATAATCGTTCTGGGAACCGTCAGATTCTTCGCTTTCTACATTTTCTCCTTCGAACTCGCCAGAAGCTTCTTCGGATTCTTCAGAAGGCTCAAAGGCAAATGGATCTCTCCAATATTCCCTTTCCCTGTCTTCTTCTGTTACTTCTTCATCGTTTTTATATTCGGATTCTTCTGGAATGTCATTTCCTTTTTCTTCTGGAACATTATTATCTTCTACAGGGGAAACTTCATCATTCTTTTCTTCTGATGACTGTTCCTGCTCATTACTGTCATTTATGAAATTATGTTCCTCTTCCCTTTCTTCTTCATTTTCTGGTTGGGAAGGAGAAAAACCTAACGGATCAAACTCAGGAATATTGGAAGAATCCTCTGTCTCATTGTTATTTTCAACAATTACTCCTTCTGCATTTACAGTCTTACTTTCAACAGTGACTGTATCATCACCACCAGGAATGAAAACCTCGTTGTCTTCATTTTCCTTTTTCTCCTTCATCAAATCAAAATAGATGATGACAACATAGTAAATCAACAAAATTACAGAGGCAAAAATCAATAAATAAATGAATGGGTTACTCATATTCAAATGTTTCAATGTTAATTTTCATGCAAAGTAACACTTTTTTTTTGAGACAACGAAACATATTTATCAGTATCAATATATTAGGAGTTGATTATTAAGATTTTTTATGCTAAAGTTTAGTTTTTCGGAGCAAATTGAAATTTCGTTTTTTGAGTAATTCATAAAAAAAAATCCTATCTTCACAGACAGGACTCTTCATTGATGAAAAAATTTTACTATTAAATATTTTTGATGAATATGCTAATGATATAAACTTTTCTTTTTTTGCGAAGATTGGACGGTTTCCAAAATTCCGTTTTCAGCTTCATACTCCTTCACGAGATTATGAACGGCTGCATCCAATATATCACAAAGCTGATAGCCTTCTTTCTTTGACAGAGCTTTCGCCTTTGCCAGAATATCTTCACTCATGACAGAACAAATCTTTACCTTTTTGCGCCTTACGTCATTTTGTTCTGGCATGGATTCATTTTTATCTTCCACAGACATAACAGGGTGAAGCTTGGCAGATTCCCCTGGTATGCTGAAATTGCTGAACAAGCCAGCAACTTGATTGTTGATCGCCTTTGACATTATTTTTCCTCCTCTGATGTTTGATTAAAACCTTTCAGAATTTCTTCCGTAAGTTTCAAATAGTCTTCTGCTCCATGGCTCTTTTTATCATATTCGGTGATACACTTTTTCTCCAATGGAGAGGACGCGACACGAACATTCTTGCGTATCTTTTGCTTATACACCTTATTCTGAAACATCGCACGAAGCTGATTCTCAATGGCATTCGCCATCGTATTCCTCTCACACCTTGTAATAGCAATACCTGTAAGTTTTATGTTACCATTCAGACGTTGTCTTGCCATTTCAATAAAATCACAAATAGTCTTTAAGCCCTGTGTTGGCAACACTTCTGGAGTTACCGGAACTATTACATCCGTGCAAGCTGCCATCGCATTCTGCGTAAGCAGTGTTAAAGATGGTGGACAGTCGAGGATGATAAAGTCTGCGTCTATATCAGATTTCTCAATCGCTTCACGAAGAAGGAGTTCCCTTCCCATAACTTGCGAAAGCTTGATGTCTGCCATCGCAAGAGACAGGGAGGACGGAACCAGACTGAGGTTTTCCTTTATCTTGACACTTGTAAAAGGTCTCTCTCCAGTCATAATCTCATAGATCGTTGTCTCTGGCATCGTTTCAGTTTCTTCGCCATATAGACACGAAGTTAAGTTCGCCTGACAATCGAGGTCAATAAGAAGAACTTTATATCCCTTATCAGCAAGGATGCCTCCTACATTACACGCTGTCGTTGTCTTACCTACACCTCCTTTATGGTTGGTGATGGCAATAATCTTTCTGTCTATTCTCTTTTCCATTGATAAAGTAATTTTGGTTATCGATTGCAAAGGTACAAAATTATTTTGAAATATCAATATTTCAATACTTCAATATATCAATATATTAGTATTGTTTAACAGATAGGGGAAAACAACTTTTTAGACAAGACATCAGTACAAAAAAAAGAGATGCCAGTGACACCTCTTTTCTTTCATGTATTTATATCTGATTAATCTAAACCAACGTTATAGGTCATCGATGAAACATCTGAACCTATATTACCATATAATTCAATTACTACATCCTTAAGAACACCATCACCTTCATCTATTGTTCCTTTTCCACTATACTGTATAAAGCGTACCCCGGAGAAATCCTGATCAGTTTTCTTTTCAAGAACAACATTATACTTACGAGAAACATCACTTTGTAATTTTTTGAAATTTTCCTCCGTATATTCTCCATAGGTTACAGAACTTCTCACTAACTTGTCACCCCAAAAAGTATATAATACAGCAGTGGTATTCCTATTTCCTATATAACCGAGAACTATAGCATTACCCTGCCCACCTTCTGCAGAAATATCATAATTACTATAATTCTTCTTCATATATGCCTTCACATCGGTAATATTTCCATTTTTCTTGAAAAACACCTCCACGAACTCATACTGTCCTGTGCCAAGATGACTGTTACCAGAACCCTGTCCCTGCTCTCCAGTATCTGGAATACCTAAATCATCATCATCACCACCGCAAGAAGTTAATCCTACACAACAGATAGCGAGGACAAACACCAATGAAAGGGAATAAATAAACTTTTTCATATCTTTATTGTTTAATCATTAATTACTCGTACCACTTCTTCTTGTTGTCCTTCAGACCACAAGGATTCTCAACCTCGTTTTCAACAACTCGGAAAGCCCAACCGATGAATGCAATAAAAAGTAAAAACTCCATAGTTGTAAATGTGTTAAAAGGTTTATAATTTTGGTTGTTTGTTGTCTGGAGAATATAATTATTTAATCATCCTCCTCTGCTGACTTCATCAATGTCTCTATCTCTTCATCGGAAAATCCTTGAACCTTCAGTCTTTCCTCCATATCCAAAGGCAACCAATTTTCAAGATAATCAGAAGCTGCTTCATCTGTAGAAGAATCAAGACCCTTCATCTTACAGTAGTCCTCGAAGTCTTCCACCCAGTTGCAATCATTGTGTCTAACGTAGAAGTTCCAGCCGATCTTCTTCTCTTCCATGAGCTCTATAAGCTCTTCCTCTGTGTAAAATTCCTTTTCTTCCATTTTCTCTTATATTTTAAAGTTATACTAATTTTTAATATTCACAGGCAGGAAACAAAAGAACAACCCCAATGATTTCCCATACTTTACAAAATTCCTTAAGGTTCCTTTACCCTCTTCAAGCCCCTGAATGGTCTCTGGACGCATTCCTAACTTCCTGGAAGCATGATTCAGATTATAACCTCGCGCCTCTCTCTCTTCTTTCAGACGTTTACATAATACTTCTACATGATTACCAGAATCAAAATCCTTTATACTCACGACAGAAGGTTTCCCATCCAGACGTTCTATCTTATCACGCAGGTTGAAAATCGCCCTTTCTATACTGGTAAGCTCAGCATACAAATCAGAGGGAGTAATTTTTGCAGATGTATTTTCATTTTTCATTGTATCTATATTTCCTTTTATTTCTTTTGCAAAGGTACGAAAAAAAAATGAAACTGACAAATTTTTATGATATTATTTTCGTGTTTTTTGTAATTTTTATATTTATAAATATATTTTATATACATAAATGTATATAACACAACAGATTTATTTTGAAATCATTTTTATAACTTATCGATAAAAGTCCTCACACAAACCTTTCCATCAGGATCAACACTTATATTTAGCCAAATACCAAGCGCTTCACAATACTTCAGGAGATTCTTTACAGTACCCTTTCCCTCTTCGAGTCCCTGAATGGTCTCTGATCGCAAACCAGCCTTTCTGGAAGTATAGAATATATTCCAGTTTCGACCTTCACGACTCTTCCTCAATTCTTCTCCAATACCTCCGATGGTAGATACCATATTGTCATCATGAACCTTCTTGATTTTTTTTAATTCTGGATCATCTACCATAAGAGAAATCTTTTCACGAAGATTTTCAACAATACGCTCCATGCTGGCGAGTTCTGCATACAGATCAGAGGGAGTTATCTTTTTTTTTGCCATATTCGGTATATTGCATTTTTATATCAATACATCAATATATCAATAAATATTGACACCTATATAATATAATAAGGTGTAATTCAAACTTTATTCTGCAAATATACTTATTTTATACCAAAGTACCTAAAAACATAGATTATTTTTTTCCTTTTTTCTGTTTTTTCTTGTTTTCTTCATCCATCTTTCGATTGGCAGCTGCTACGTCCTTCTGCTGAATTTCCTCTATCTTACCTATTATTTGCTTCTTAACGGCAGACACCTGTTTTTTCAAATCTTCATCATCGTATTTTCTTATGTTTTCTTTAATGTTAGGGATAGCAGATAATCTTTTAAGGGCATCTGGATATTTTGACATTAACAGCAAAGAGACTTCGCCGTTCCTTGTCTTAACCTTATCTGGCTTGATTTCAAGGATTCTTCCTATATAATCAGCTTGATCACCATAATAAATAATACCTCCATCTCCTTCAAAGCCCAATAGTTTATTTTCCTGGGCGATAAAATCCATCCTTAAATCTATAGAGTCCTGCTCCTCTTGTTTCAAGATTCTGTCACCCTTGGGAACTGGACGACTTACAGCGGCTATCTGCACAGCTTCGCTATTTGCCTTAATCACCAACCCGGACTTTATAGCATTCCCCAACCTCGCAACAAGCATATTATCGTCAGTTACCACTTCCTTGCTACAATTAACACTGCCTGGATTCATTGTTATGATATAACCAGTGTCTGATACTGATTCTATTTGGATAATTACTCTGTTCATATAATTCAGAAGTCTATATTTTCCCCTTTTGAAACAAAGGGAATAGTAAATAATTAAGATTCTATAAACGATAAGAATTGAAAAAGCAAGCCTCCACAAAAGGAGGCTCGTTTTCCAAAAAAATCCTGTACTAATCAGAATACAAAATCTGCACCAGCCTTGAACTTTACCACCTTTTTCTCTGGTATAGTAACAACTTCCTTGGTTGCAGGATTTATACCCTGGCGTTCAGCGCGAACTGTAACGTCAAAGCTTCCAAATCCTACGAGAACCACCTTTTCTTCTGACTTGACGGCATCAACAATAGTCTTCATTGTTCCGTCGATAACTTTCTTTACCTCGGTTTTACTCAAACCTGTTGTTTCTGCCACTTGGGCAATCAATTCTGTCTTGTTCATTGAATAAAATAAATTAAGTAAAAAACATTATTTTGATAAGAGAATTTCAGTTTCTCTTTTTATAAGCTCGTGACGCAGACCAGGCTGCAGTCTGTTTCCATCCTACAAATTGGAACTACGACTTAGTTTTCTTGTCTCCTTCCTATGCTCTACATCATATCGATTGTGACACCTCTGACATAGAGCACGAAGATTATCCAAGGAACAGTCCTCTGGTGTATGGTTGAGATGAGCAATAGTAAGGACTATCCTTGCAATCTTGCCTGTAAGCGGATTCAGTCTGTAGGTATGATTCTGCACTCCGCAAAACTCGCAACAGTCGTCAGCTCTCTGGAGTATTCTTTCACGAATCTGTTTCCAGTTAGCAGGATAACGACCTTTGTTCTCTGTCTTAATTGGCATAATAAATATCGATTATTCAAACACTATTAAAAAGGCAATTCTTGATCCACCGCTTCTGGCCCTGGCTCTGACTCTTTCTCTTCTTCTATTTCCGTCGAATCTGAACTTACAACATGATAAGTTCTTTCCAAATCCAGATCATAATGTTCACATATCAAATCATAGTCGAAAGCAAGAGGACGTTCTTTCTCACCAACAATCTCCCATGATGTTTGTCCACTCTTTTTATCAAAAACCTGTCTTCGCATGGCATTACCTTGCTTGTCGAAAACAGTAAAATTGATATTGGCATTATTCTTACCTATATACTCTTCATTCTCAGATGAAGTCATATAGGACAGGAGTGATTCCGTTGTCAGCACATTATCACCGCACCCCTCTCTTCGAGCTTGTTGGTTTGCCATGGATATACAAATTCCGACACGGATAAACAATATGTTTCTTGGTTTATCAAACCTTACGGTTCTTGTCTTGCGTCCATCAGACAATATCAGGGAAGTCTTTCCTCGTGCTATCTTATAATGCTGCTTCTCTATAATATCTCCGACTTGCCTTGCCCTGTCAAAGAGACTCCAGAAATTAGCAAGTTCATCACTTGTCTGTGACCTCTCATTCTGATTCCTTATACCAGAAACAATAATCCGTAACAGTTCGTCAGAAGTAAAGGGAAGAGAAACCTTCATTTTTTCGTATGTCAGACAGACTGCATACATCACCGACCAGTTATTTATTATACGCTCTGAAACATTACTGTCACTCTTACTTTTTACAACTTCCTGGGCATACCTCCACGACGAAAGCCAGTTATCAACAAAATCCTTCCTGCGCATCAATAAATCGACTGTAATATTGGTAGGAATAACTTTTCTCATATTCTCCAACTCATTCATGGCATCTGTCTCTTCCTTCGTGCGAACAGAACGGAATGCTTCAAGGAATATCACTCTTTCAAACAACGCAATATCAACAGTAGGCATTTCCTGTCCTGTCAATATTATACCACATTTTGTTTGTGTCTTATATCGCTCCTCACTCGTGGCACTCTTCTTGTCTCTACCAGAATCATCATAGGTTCCCTTCAATAAATCCTGCCTGTTGGTAGCAAGGGAACACTTGTATTCATCAAGATGGACTATAGCATTACTAAACTCTGCAAGTTTCTCTCCAAGTGCATAATAGGTGGTACTGCCAAGCGTGGTCAAATCTCCATCCTGTTGAAACAAGGCTGTTATACACATGGCAAGAGTTGTCTTACCCGTACCTTTCTTACCAAATATATTCAGTATGGGATATGACCTCGTGGTATCTCTAATTATATCTCTGAATAATGTTGCAAGATAAAAACATATACATACCTTACCATTATCCCCGAAACACTCTATAATCTTTCCGAAATATTCCTGTCTGCTTATGATGGATGATGGATTATTAACAAACTTTGCCCTACCACTCCACTTCAATTCATCCTTGTGAGTTGATGACATTCCGGGGAGATAGATATTCTTATTTAGGAGGTTAATGATTCCGTGTTCATCTGGTGCATACCAGCTCCCTTCATATACTACTCCATCAAAAAACGCATAGAATCCCTTACTTACATTCCCATTCCATCCAAGCTGTACTACAGGATAAGCCTTCTTAACTCTTTTATACATGTGTGCCCTTACCATAGTATATTGTTCATCTGTCCCTTTAAAAATATAATTTCCATATCTCTCTATTGAGAGTTTGAAATCATTGAGTTTAGTTACATGAGATTGCGGAAGTTCCATTATAACAGTCTCATCTTCATCATTGACAAGTTTCAGCAATCGGGATGATGCCGTTTCTCCAAAGATAAGATACAAAGACTCTATCTTGAAATTGCTGATCGGAACCTCCTTACCCACACTGTCCAGAACATAGTAATAGTTATCACGCACAAAGAAACCACAATCAAAATAGTCTTTACCAGACTTTCTTATTGCTTCATTTTTCCTCGTCTCGCTCATTCTCATTCCTGCTTGCTTGACGCTATTATTCCATAGTGAAGCTTGCTTATATTTATCCTTCAACTGCTGAAGGACAAACATACGTCTGGGTAAATCAGGAATCTGAATAATTACGTCACATATATTGTTTATCTGATTCAATCTATCTTCCTGGTCTGCATCTTCTCTATACGTCTTATCTGTGAACCATTCTATGTACTCCTGTTCTTTGAGACCATCCCATATCTCTTTACTTGTAATATAGGAATCAACATCTTCATCTTCCAAAGGAATTTCCTTTACATACACATTAAACCCTAATCCGAGAGCTTTTACTGCATGTTTCATCACAAAAGCAAAACCAGCTCCGAACACTTGATCTCTTTGACTTTGATTTTCCTTTTCTTTCGGTTTATCGTTGTCCGGAACAAAACAAAGACTTACTCCAAGTTTTTTCAGAGCTTCAAAGTGAACCTTCGACCATTCTCCACCAAGAGCAGCAACAACATTATTAATTCCAAGGCTTTGTAGCCTAAGAACATCAAAAGCACCTTCAACGAGATACATCCTGTTTTCCTTGATCGCAGTGGTTCGCGCTTCGTCTATTCCAAAAAGAGTAAGAGACTTTTTGTATATAATACTGTCGCGGTTATTCTTGTACTTAGGTTTTACCTTTCCCGTAATATCGCGTGCAGTAAAGTTTATAACCCTACCTTTCTCCCTGTGAGGGATTACAAGTCGGTTCTTGAAACAATCATAATATCTGCCATCTTCATTTTTTCCTATAAGACCTAAAGACACAAGAATAGAGAAGTCAAGACCTTTCTTTCTCGCATAGTCACAAAAAGCGTGACCAGAGCGAGGGGCAAAACCAAAACCATATTTGCAACCAAACTCAGAAGGAATCCTGCCTGTTCCACTTCCTTCATCCGAAAAAGCATACTCTCTACATGTTTTA
The DNA here is from genome assembly GCA_045627725.1 of Prevotella sp. GTDB lineage: Bacteria > Bacteroidota > Bacteroidia > Bacteroidales > Bacteroidaceae > Prevotella. The sequence goes on from JAZQOH010000016.1 coordinate 27,082, forward strand.
GCATCGTCATTATCCAGAAGCAGCTGCTGACAGAAGAAATCATGAGCTATTGACATATAGGCATAGGCAGTTTCCTTCTCTCGCTGTTTCTCTATACCTTCTGGAGTCATATCCTCCTTCACCTCTGATTCATCAACATGAAGATAATTCTTAGCAAGGTAAAGGACGGCATCCTCAAAACCAATATGTTCATAATCCATGACAAAACGGATGGTATCACCACCATTACCGCATACAAAGCAATGGTATGTATTCGTATTCTCATAGAGCTTCATAGAAGGATCGTGGTCATCATGGAAACAACACTTGCATTTCTTACGCCCATTACCATCATTCTTTATGTTATCGGAAGTAAGATCTCCAACAACATCAATGATGGACACATCCTTTACTTTGTATATATATTCATCCTTAATCATAATAGCAATTCATCCTATTCATCAACTCCTACAAATAGTTATTGGGCATCACGCCAGGAATCTTTTTCTATTAAAGAAAATATATATTCTCTGGTAGGAGCATTCAAGGTATCAATAGCCTGTTCCTTTTTACTTATCCTGTTCATCCATGTTCTGTATGAGCCACCAACACTGAGAGACAGAAAAGCAAGAAACTTACTTTTTTCTCCTCTATGTAGAGTTTTATAATAGTCATAAAACTTTGAATTGTCAATATTCACCACCATATTATTTAACATATAAAATTTGTTTATTTCAAAAAAAATTATTATTTTTGTGTGCAAATTTAGGTAATTTTCTTTGAAATATCACTTATTTAATACTCTATATTAACATAAAAATACTAATATTGTAATACTTTTAACATTGTTTAATTATTTAACATCAAAACTATGATTAATGGTAAAAGAATAAAGGAACTTTACAATGCGTTAGACCTGGAACACAAAAAAGAAGTCAGTGATATTGTGTTCGGGAACTCCCGACAGAGCTTCAATTATTTCAGCAACAGAAGGAGCATTACATTCCGAAAAGTGGAAATGGTTGCAGACTATTTCGGCGTTTCCATGGACTCCCTGAGACTGGAAAACGAAGGAAAAGAGGTATCAGCCGCTTCTGTTGGTAAAGCAAGAAACAAAAAAGGCGATCCTGTCAACAGTTCATTACAGGAAGAAAAAATAACAATGCTAAACTCTCAGATAGAAGGACTTAACAATATTGTGGAGTCACAAAAAGACATTATCGAATCTCTGAAAGATATTATCAGAATGAAGGACGAGAAAATTGCATCACTCCAGAAATGATTGCAGCATCCTCTCAAAGACATAATACATAATATTATTTATTCTAATTTTTATATTAAAATACTACCATATACAACATGATACAACACACTACAACGTTGATACATGGTGCATATAGCTGATTATCAGCGCGAATACATACAGATACAACAGGTACAACACATTATACGTGTGACGTGCGAGCAAGTATTTTTATGTGCACAAAAATGTTTCACGAACAAGAATTGGAATTTTCACTGCACTAACATAAAATTCCACACCCCTACTTTTATAAGGTTCAACAAGGTTGGGTGTGCCAAGAAACCCCAAAAAAAAGAAAAAGAAACCCCAATTAATTGATATGCACCACCTCTCCCATATATTTGATGCTCAAAAAGGTACATTAGGTCACGAAACGTGCCAAATCTGTGCCAACAGGGGCTTTTTTTTCAAAATTTCAAAAAATACAATATTTTCACATTCAGCTTATTACAAAATCCAGATAGGGACAGTCAAAATCCTGTCACCCCGACTAAAAATCGCTAAGGTTTATAACCTCAGCGATTTTTTTATTATCATTCATCGTTTCCTATTTCTTATTTTTATTACTTATCATCGTTTCTAATTACTTTATTACCACCTATCATCGTTTTCCATTTTCCCCTACTCCAACAAGTCGCCAGGTACGTCCTCCGTTTGGACGATAATAAACAAGGATGTTGTATCTGTTTTCCGTTTGATAGAAATCGCCCTCTGTGAATCGCGTGAGTGAAGGCATGACATCACGAGGAGTATTTTTCATATCTTCATAAGGCAAGAACAAATACTGATAACTATAGTAACCATATTTCAAAGGAATGGCAAGATGATAGCAGGATTGCTCTTCATCATATTCCATAAGGTATTTTTCGGAAAGACTATTGTATGTCCAACGACCATCGAGATACACTTCTCCATCCAGTTGAGGAGTGTCGAGATAAAAATGCACCATAGAATAATCCGTTGTATAATCATTCTCTACATTATCTGAATTACGTATGAGGAAAGCTCCATTGGCATCCTCGTCATACACATAGGCACGACGGACATAATCATGGAACAGATGAGTATGGTATTGCTCTCCATCCCAACGAACACTTTCTACACCCATAGAATTGCGGTGAGGATCGAAGAACTCATACTTATGATATTCATTTCCTGCAGGAAATATGAGTTGACGAACATGTGTCCATTCTACAACTCCAGGTCGCATTATAGGTGCTGGAGGGCACCACACTATGTTATCCTCTCGCATATTTTGCATGACAGCAACCTTCAACTGACTTCTTGCGTCAGTAATGCCGAGAGAAGATGGATAATTAATAGAGAGCGCTATTTGTTGACTATGAGAACGTATATCTATATCTGTGTTATCCAATACAGATGCTGAGATATTCACCAATGGTTCGTAAACATAAAACTTGGCAGAAAGTATAACATCACCGCTTTCATCATCTATCACATCAAGGCGATAATTTCCACTCATAGTGATACGACAATCCTTATTCGGTATCGTCAGAGAGTAATGCAGATATAATGTATTGGTATTAATAGATTCTTCATAATCATCAATGGTAAGGTCAGAGGTTATACCAGAGAGATAATCACTACTGAAAAGATCTGTTGACTCTTCCCAGTCAGCTTCACAATGTACCAACTTGTATGTGTATCGATGATAGGTGTGGGTGAGATCATCAAAAGAAACATTGATTCTTTTATCACCTCTCAACGGAATGCAAGGAAGTGACATCCAGTCATCATCAGCAACAACCTGAAGAGTGGAAATACGATCATCGAAGATCTGGTGACGTTGAGCATTTACCTGCCCTACTCCAATATAAGACATGACAAAGACAACAACAGCAATGTGAAGGAAACGGAATCTATATTTCATAACAAAAAGAGTAAAATAAAAAAGAGACATTTGCTGGTAATATCACACAACAGATGTCTCTTTTCTTTTATGACTATAATGGCAAACAACATTATTTAATGCTTACCATTAATATGATTTAACTAGTGGAGCATATAATAACCGTATGGTGCTTAATTGTTTACTGTACCACCAACGATATCAAGCAGTTCACTTGTAATAGCCTGTTGACGACTCTTGTTGTACTGCAGGTTAAGGAGGCGAAGTAATTCATCAGCATTATCAGTAGCTGTCTGCATCGCAACCATTCGTGCTGCATGCTCAGAAGCATTACTATCAAGGAGAGCAGTATATATCATCAGATTGACATAGCGAGGTATCAATGAGAGAAGGATTGTCTGCTTATCAGGTTCAACGATAAAGTTGTCATTTATCGTCCTTGCCTTGTTTACCTCTTCGTAATCTTCCTTCTGTTTACCATTCTCCTGAAGATACTGTTGAGCATCAGCCGTTACTATATTGGTCTCAAGATCGCGCTCGTGATCATAATCCATAGCATCCTGAATGTCGATTGGCATGAGGACTTTCGACTGTAGAATCTGCGAACCTGCACTCTTGAAATGATGATAGATAAGTTCCACCTTATCAATCTCACCATCCTCGAACTGCTTTGCAAGTGAAAGACCTATACGTGTGCATTCACGTGAATTTGGTTTATCAGCAAGCTGATTGAAATCGCCCGCAGAAGGATAGCCAAGTTTCTTCACCTTCTCTGCCACCTTGCGACCTATTGGATAGATAACGACCTCAACACCTTCGCTCTGATACTTCTCCACAGAGCGCTGCATCATCTTAAGCACATTGGCATTAAATCCACCGCAGAGAGACGAGTTACTTGCAAAGACAAGCAAAGCGACACGATGCACCTCCCTTGACTGGGTGATTGCACCTCGAGCATCTACATCCGCAGCAAGGAATGTCTTGAGGATAGTTTCCAGCATACTCTCGTATGGAATCATATTCTCAATCATCACCTGAGCATGATGAAGTTTGCTTGAAGCAACCATCTTCATAGCACTCGTAATCTTACGTGTACTATTAACTGATGCAATGCGATTTTTTATCTCTTTCAGTGATGCCATAAGCCATTAGTTTTTATATGCACCAGCAACGTCTGCCATTGCCTTCTCAATCACCTGTGTGCACTGGTCGTCAATCTTTCCTGCACCGAGAGTCTCAATTACGTCAGCATGACTTGTACGCATAAGTTCAAGGAATGAATCCTGACACTCACGCACCTTATCAACTGGAACTGGAGCAAGGAGACCATGTGTACCACAATAGAGAATAGCAATCTGCTCACCTACAGACATAGGCGAATACTGAGGCTGGATGAGCAACTGATTGTTTTTACGTCCACGGTCAAGTGTCATTGCAGTTACAGCATCCATATCACTTGAGAACTTTGAGAACGACTCAAGCTCACGATACTGTGCCTGATCAATCTTCAGAGTACCTGCCACCTTCTTCATAGACTTAATCTGCGCCGAACCACCTACACGAGATACCGAGATACCTACGTTGATAGCAGGACGGAAGCCTTGATTGAAGAGATCTGACTCAAGATAGATCTGACCGTCGGTGATGGAGATCACGTTTGTTGGGATGTAAGCCGATACGTCGCCTGCCTGTGTCTCGATGATTGGAAGAGCGGTGAGGGAACCACCACCCTTCACGTGTCCCTTGAGACATTCAGGAAGGTCATTCATCTGCTCTGCAATCTCCTGCTGCTCATTGATCTTCGCAGCACGCTCAAGAAGACGTGAGTGGAGATAGAACACGTCACCTGGATATGCCTCACGTCCAGAAGGACGGCGAAGAATCAAAGAAACCTCACGATAGGCAACGGCCTGCTTTGAGAGGTCATCATAAATAACGAGTGCATGCTCACCTCGATCGCGGAAATACTCACCTATAGCAGCACCTGCGAAAGGAGCATAATACTGCATAGCTGCCGGATCAGATGCTGTAGCAGCAACAATAATTGTATAAGGAAGAGCACCACGTTCCTTAAGGTTTGTTACGAGGGCAGCAATAGTAGATGCCTTCTGACCTATGGCAACATATATACAATAAACAGGCTTTCCCTGTTCATAGAAACTCTTCTGATTGATAATAGTATCAATAGCAATAGCTGTCTTACCTGTCTGACGGTCACCAATGATGAGCTCACGCTGACCACGTCCGATAGGAATCATCGAGTCAACAGCCTTGATACCTGTCTGAAGTGGCTGCTTAACCGGCTGACGATAAATCACACCAGGAGCCTTACGGTCAAGTGGCATCTCGAATGCACCAGTAAGATCGATGTCACCCTTACCGTCGATTGCCTCGCCGATTGGATTAATGACACGACCCAGCATATTATCGTTCACACGGATGGAAGCAATACGCTTTGTACGCTTTACTGTCATACCTTCCTTGATACCGGAAGTTTGACCAAGAAGCACACAACCGACATTGTTTTCCTCCAGGTTCATCACGATAGCCATGGTACCATTCTCAAACTCAAGCAACTCGTTAGCTTCTGCATTGTTGAGTCCGTAGATACGAGCAACACCGTCATTAACGGTAAGAACAGTACCTACTTCATCAAAGTTCTGCTGAGCTCCGATGTTGTTAAGATGTTGAAGCAATACTTCAGATACTTCGCTTGGTTTTATCTTGTCCATTTATTTTTACTTAAGTTTTTTAAGGATGCTACGCAACTGAGATTGTACGCTCGCATCCAATCTATATGTATCATACTCAAGGATGAAACCACCGATAATGTCCGGGTTCACCTCCGTGAGGAACTCTACCGTACCGTTAGTCCTTTTTTCAACCATCTGACGAACATTCTGTTCGGTTGTCTGACTAACAGCAGCAGCGGTGATGAGTTTACCATGAATGATATTCTTCTGCTTACGGTAGAGCGTGATATATGATGCGGCAATGAGCTGCATCACCGTCTCACGACCTTCTGTCAATACTAGATCAAAGAAACGAAGTGTGAGTTCGTTGGCACCTTCACCAGCAGCTACTGACAAAACGGCTTTCTTCGACTCAGAATTGAGCATAGGGTTATCGATGGTCTTACGAAGCTGAGGAACCTGACTATAGGCATTTGCTACAGAGAGCATATCCTTATAGACTTGTTCTTCGCACTTCGACTGCTCAGCACTTTTATACAGTGCCCTTGCATATCGAATCGATATGACGCCTAAATCCATACTCTAAGGTTTATTTTGCATTAGAAATCTCATCCAGCAACTTATCTACATACTGCATCTGCTTTGACTCTGCAGAGAGTTCCTGACGCAAGATCTTCTCGGCAATGGAAACGCTGAGTGTCGCAACCTGCTGACGTACATCAGCAATAGCTTGCTGTTTCTCTTGCTCAATCTGAGTGCGTGCCTCAGAGATCATTCGCTGTCCCTCTTCGCGAGCCTTATCCTGAGCCTGTGCTACAATAGCATCACGAGCAGCTGCTGCATCCTTAACGGTTTGCGAAGCTTGTTCGCGAGCCTCACGAAGCAAAGCCTCACTCTCAGCTTTGATATTGGCAAGTTTCTCGTTTGCCTCTTGTGCCTTCTTCAGGCTTTCGTCGATATAGGCCTTACGTTCATCCACCATATTTATTATAGCAGGAAAACCAACTTTAGCCAATACAACGAATACAACGAGGAATGCGAGCATCATCCAAAACAAAAGACCGAGGTCAGGTGTCAGTATGGCAGGCAAATTTAGTTGATCCATGTTGAATGAGTTAATTATTCATTTATTAAAGTAATTGCATCCAAGGGCTATCTACCCTTGATAGAAACTACCTATTCTTACTTAATAAGGAATGCACAAGCAACAACAGCAAACAGAGCTACACCCTCAACGAATGCTGATGTAAGAATCATGTTTGTCTGTATCTTACCAGATGCTTCTGGCTGACGAGCAATAGCGTCCATTGCTGAACCACCAATCTTACCGATACCCATACCTGCACCGATAACTGCAATACCTGCACCAATACCGCAACCCATAGCTGCCAAACCAGCTTCTAATAATAATGATGTAATCATAGTCGTAAAAATTTTAAAGTGTTAGTTTATTTGTTTTTAATTATTTTATTTAGGAAATCCATAAGTTATTCTGCATGATGCTCAGGGTGAGCAAGACCGATGAACACCGCAGAGAGAAGTGTGAATACGTATGCCTGAACAAATGCGACAAGAAGTTCAACACAATTCATAAAGAGAAGCATCACACCACTGAAGATATTGAGACCGAGTCCCATTCCTGTTCCAAGAGTCCATCCAAGGAATATCACACAAGTGAAAGAGAGGATGATAGCATGTCCTGCCATCATATTGGCAAAGAGACGAACCATCAATGCAAATGGCTTCGTGAAGATACCTACAACCTCAATGACAGGAATCAGCGGTGCTGGATAAGCTTTGAGGAAGAGTGGCACTTCCGGCCAGAATATTTCCTTCCAGTATTCTTTGTTTCCGAAGATGTTTACGAGAAGCATCGTACAGATTGCAAGGAAGAATGTGATATTTATGTTACCTGTAACATTTGCACCACCAGGGAAGATAGGGATGAGCCCGAGGAGATTTGTTGTGAGGATAAAGAAGAACACAGTGAGAAGATATGGAGCGAATTTCTTACCATGTTTTTCTCCTACACATGCAATTACTACACCCTCATAGATATACATCACAAGCATCTCTATGCATCCAACAAAACCACTTGGAGCTTCACTCTTCTTGTCACGCTTCTTATACCAATTGGCACATGACAAGAATATGATGAGAAGAACAGCGACAACAATCCATATCTGAACGGCAGACTTTGTAAGACTGAGGTCAAGAGGACGAACGCTTGATCCATCGCTCATTTTCTCATAGATCTTTCCATGAGCCTTTTCATTGAAGAAATACTGTTCAGGCAATGTTTCTTCCGTGCAGAAAGTCCATTCACCAGTAGCCTCACTCTTCAATATAATAGGAAGAGGTATGCTAAGATGTTTTCCTTCATACGAAGCTATGTGCCATTCATATGAATCAGCAAGATGCTCAAGCACTATCTCTGGAATATTTATGCCTTCCTCTTCATTATTTCCTTCATGTGCAGCCATAGAAGGTAGCGCCATGAAGGTCATAATCATAATAAGAAGTATATACTTGATACGTATCATTTATCGTATTTGTTATTAATTCTTGAAAAAAAGATTGCGTGAAAAGCAAGATTCGTAAGGTAGAAAATCATGAAGACAACGATATATTCTGCCATTGCATCCCTCCCCACTACCATGAAGCAACCAAACATTGTAAACAATGCCAGGAGCATTCGGAATCCGCTGACGGATGAGAAGAATGTAGGAAGCATATCAGAATTGCCAACCACTATCTTTCGCCAAATCAATCCTATAATTGTTACGACAAGGATAGCGAAAATAGCAGATACAATTGATGGATAATACAGTGTTCCATAGGTAGTTCCTGAATAGAACTTATCAAATATCTGTATTAAAACCAACAAAGTGACATTGATACCATTACCTATGCTTATATACTGATTGCTCAGTTTTTTCGCTTCCTCACTTGTCATACTTCAACGCAAAGAGAGACATTATTCCTAGCCACTTCGACGAAACCACCTGTAATCTTGAGTGTCTCTTCTCCTAATGGGGTTTGATATACTACCACACCTGCATCCAGAGAAGAGATGATAGGAGCGTGATTTACAAGAATCTCGAACTGTCCTGCAGTACCAGGCACTGTAATCTTCTCCACCTCTCCATCATAGACAATCTTGTCTGGTGTAACTATTTTAAGTTTAAGAGACATAGCTAATTTCGAATTACGAGTTACTAATTACTTAGATACGAATTACATAGAGCGATTATTAACCATGAACTTTTATTAGCCCTTAGCCTGCTCCATAAGTTTCTTACCCTTTTCGATAGCCTGCTCGATAGTACCTACATTGAGGAATGCCTGCTCTGGAAGATCATCAAGTTCACCATCAAGAATCATGTTGAAGCCCTTAATTGTATCTTCTATAGAAACCATTTCACCCTTAACGCCAGTGAACTGTTCAGCTACAGTGAATGGCTGAGAGAGGAAACGCTGTACTCGACGAGCGCGGTTTACTGTTTGCTTGTCCTCATCAGAAAGTTCATCCATACCAAGGATAGCGATAATATCCTGCAATTCCTTATACTTCTGAAGAATCTGCTTAACGCGTTGAGCACACTCATAGTGAGCCTTGCCCACAACATTAGGATCAAGAATTCGAGATGTAGAACCAAGTGGATCTACAGCAGGATAGATACCGAGCTGTGCAATATTACGTGAAAGCTCAGTCGTAGCATCAAGGTGAGTAAACGTTGTTGCAGGAGCAGGGTCGGTCAAGTCATCTGCAGGCACATATACTGCCTGAACAGATGTAATGGAACCTGTCTTTGTAGAGGTGATACGTTCCTGCATAGCACCCATCTCTGAAGCAAGCGTTGGCTGATAACCTACAGCAGAAGGCATACGACCAAGAAGAGCCGACACCTCAGAACCTGCCTGAGTAAAACGGAAAATATTGTCAATAAAGAACAGGATATCACCACCCTGATCACGGAATTCCTCAGCAACAGTAAGTCCCGAAAGCGCAACTGAAGCACGAGCACCAGGAGGCTCATTCATCTGACCATATACAAGTGTTGCCTGCGACTTCTTGAGTTCTTCTGGATCTACGAGAGACAAGTCCCACTTGCCTTCTTCCATTGCCTCCTGGAACGCCTTACCATACTTGATAACGCCAGATTCAATCATCTCACGGATAAGGTCGTTACCTTCACGGGTACGTTCACCAACACCAGCAAACACAGAGAATCCATTGTGTCCCTTAGCAATATTGTTGATAAGCTCCATGATAAGCACAGTCTTACCAACACCAGCACCACCGAAGAGACCTATCTTACCACCCTTGAGGTATGGTTCGAGAAGGTCGATAACCTTGATACCTGTTGCGAGCATCTCTTTTGATGTTGAAAGTTCCTCGAACTTTGGTGCTTCACGATGAATAGGATAAGTATTCTCCTTAACAAGTTCCTTCATGCCATCAATAGGCTGACCTATTACATTCAGCATACGTCCCTTAATCTGTTCGCCAGAAGGCATAGAGATAGGGGCACCAGTTGGAACAACCTCAAGTCCGCGCTGCAGGCCATCAGTATTATCCATTGCAACTGTGCGCACAGTATCTTCACCGATATGCTGCTGTACCTCAATGATAAGGTCGCGGCCATCAGCACGTTTTACTACAAGCGCATCATGAATCTTAGGCAGCACTTTCTCAGCATCCAGTCCTTTTGTGTCAAAATACACGTCAATTACAGGACCGATAATCTGCGATATGTGACCAATAATTTGTGACATATGTTTACGTTAGTTTAAAGTTAATCATTTTTCTGTTTGCAAATTTAACAAATTATTTTTATAAGATAAAATAAAAAGGCAAAAAAATGCGGAATTATTTTATATTTTCTTCCATAAGCAAAAAAGTCACCTCCTACATATGTTAATGTAAGAGATGACTTTATTCTATTCTACAGCATAAATCTTCACACTTGAACTTGCAAGTCCCGATGGCATAGGGTCCCACTTGTCGTACTTATCAGTCTTGTACCTGATATCCACAACATTTATCTCTTCAAACTTACGCCATTCAATTCCTCGACGGTCATAATCTGCAATACGGTTTGCTGGAAGGTTTGTCACCTCGATGCGAATAGTATTTTCTCCACTCTTCAATACCGAAGAGTCAAAATTAAGAATGTAAGGTACAGCCCATGCACAACCCACATACACATTATTAATATATACACGCGCGGATTCTCGAACATCACCAAGATCTATCGCCCACTTTGCCGAGACCTCTGTAGGAGAAGATGCTATAGTCTTTTTGCGTCCTTTGAACATTTCTATTTTTTTAGGAGTTACAACATCAAATGTTGCCTCATAGACGCCTGTCCCCATTGTTATCTTAGCATTGGCATCATCGAGAGTTTCCCATGTTTGTAACTTATCGATATCAAAAGATCCGTCAACTTTCGGTGCCTCTTCCGTAAACGAAAGACACCATCCTTTGTCTATATTGATTTCCGTTCCAACTTTCTTTGTCTTACACATAGTCTCTGTCACGAGATCAGAAGGCGTACTATTAAATGTTTCAAGAATCAGTGATTCACCAGAACGAAGATTTACATTCAACTTTCCATCTTTCAGTTCAGCAATAAAGCGTTCACCTGTCATAGGATTGAACCACATAGCACTTTCGTATGCTACGGTTATTGGAACATACTCATTCACATCATTAGGTGTAAGGTTGGCAATAAAATAATGGAAGCCTTTGTCATTCTTGCGACGAATAGTCTTCAATGCAAGATTGGTACGCATTGCTTCTGGCTTTGCTACCTTATCAAGAGATACCTTATCATTTCCATATATTATCTTAGCACCCTGCGATTTAAGAAGTTCTATCTTAGCTTTAACTTCATCGGTAAGAGTCGCATTTTCCGGTATCACGATTCCTTTATAACCGATACCTGCAGCAGTCTTCAATTGTTTGCCATCATAGGAAGTAGTAAGCAAATATTTATCAGAAATATAATCACAATCAAAACCCAGCCTATCAAGTTCAAGGATGGCATCACGGAAGTCTGGTGCAAGCTTTCCCATATTATGAATAGCAAGTTGCATCAACTTATTTTTAGGATTTCTCTGCCACAGATCATGGATAGGAAAATACACAAGGAAGTCATTGTCTGGCTTTCCCCACTGAAGGAAGCTCTGACATCTCTCTATATATTCCATCAACGAAGGAGCATCACGCCAGATTGTATTCGTAGGAGACATATCCACAGAAGCATAGAATCTCCACCCTGGCCATGGATCATCTTTTGGACTATAACATATACCGTGGAAATAAATATGGTTGACTCCAGCAACAAACATAAGGTCGAGATCAGGCTTCATCTGGGAAAGTGAAGTGCGGAAATGTTCCGTCAGCCACGTGAACGTCTCACTCGACACGAGGTTTTTGCCTGTTATATGCGCTGCACTTGGAGCATACTTGAGCATAGAAAAGTCTGAATCATTCACCTTGGTCTTTCCTGGGTCTGTTCGTAATCCCTTGATTCCAAGTTCAGAAAGACCAAAACCTTCAATTTCAGGAATATCAACGGCTGCATACACATCAATAAGGTTTGCAGGAGAACCATGGGCTTGATTTCTTGTTATCACTCCATGGGAGTGCGCCCAAGATGTCCACTGATTAGTAAAGTTCTCAAGAAGCATATCTGACAGTGTCTCACGATAATCTGCAACGACCTTAAGGTCTGCATCTACAAGTTTGTCAAGATTCTCATACAGACTATATCCACGTCGTTTATGGAACTCCTCAGGTAAGGTTGGCGTCCAGTCAGCATCGTATACTTCGTATGAATCATTAAACATCGTGTGAGGCCATGGTGTTGAAGTTTTTGTAAACGCATCGTCGAAACGTTTGAGATAATTAGCGACAGCGTTTTTATCAAAATGATCAATCACATAGCCTTGCCCTCCAGGAGCAGCACGTTTAACCTGCTGACGAGTGCGACTATCATATAGTGCAATGATTCTCCATAGTCCTTTCTTAGGTGCCTTCCAAGAGAGTTGTCCATCTTTCACAAATGCCGTCACATCAATGCATCCTCCTTTATATTTCTTTACATCGATAGGGAATGCCATAACCTTATCAAGACGAGAATATACAGAAAGACTCTTCTTCTTTTTCTCTGGGAAAGAGAATGTCAGACTACGAAGAATGGACTCGTTTGCTGTTGTATCAACAAAGACTGCCATACCTGCAGCCTCCTCTATAGGAGTGGCAGGACCACCAAAAGGCCATCCAGTACCATTATTCATGTCTATCTGTATATTATTCTTCTTTCCCTCTTGCATAACAAACTTGAGCATATCCATCCATTTGGGAGATAGATATTCGATGTTATTCTTAGAGTTTCCCTTAACTCCATAGAGAGGAGTTATCTCAAGGGCACCTATACCATGCTCAGCATACTGTTTCATATTCCATGAAACGTTTTCTTTATCAAGAGCAGAACCAAGCCACCACCAACGTGCACCAGCTTTAGCCTCATGTGCTGGTACTGGCCATGACTGTGCCATCACAGCACATGTCCACAACGTAATAGTTGCAAATAATGTTAATACTTTTTTCATATTATTAGTTAGATTGATATTGTTATATTTCGTTTTATGATTATTTCATTCATGGTGATAAGGTTCACCTTTTATTATAGTACATGCTCTATATATCTGTTCAGTAAAGACAAGGCGTACCATTTGATGTGAGAATGTCATTTTTGACAAGCTTATCTTTTCATTGGATCTTGAATACATAGCATCCGAAAAACCATAAGGTCCACCGATGACAAACACGAGCCTCCTTACCGAAGCATTTTTCTGCTCTATCCATCTTGCAAATTCAACAGAGCGGAATTCTTTTCCATGCTCATCAAGAAGCACAAGATAATCCGAGGGTTGTACCTTTGCCAATATAAGTTCCCCTTCCTTATCTTTTTGTTGCTGTTCAGACAAGAATTTTGTATTCTTAAGTTCAGGAATTACAGTAATAGAAAAAGGCATATAATGACCAATTCTCTGGCAATAGTCATCTATGCCTGCCTGAAAATGCTTATCATTCGTTTTTCCTACCAGAATCAATTCCGTCTTCATAATACCTAGGTTAAACTTAAATTTATACGACAATCTTTGCAAAAAGACATCATTATACTGCAAAAATAGGAAAAATTCACCTAATAGCAAAGAAATTCACAAAAGAAACGAACAAATAATTATTTTTTCATCTGTTTTATGCAATTTCTTAAATTTATTTCTTAACTTTGTAGCAAATATTGTTGACTTAAACATATAAGCTATTATAAACATCTAATATAAACTTAAGAAAAACAAAAATGGACAATACACAACTTATTGCTCAGTGTGAAGCCATTGCAAAGCAGTGGCTCTCTCCATCTTTTGATGAGGAAACCCGTAAGGAAGTTCAGGCTATGCTCGATGCAGAGGATAAGACACCTCTGATTGACGCTTTCTATCAGACTCTTGAATTTGGCACGGGTGGTCTCCGTGGCATCATGGGTGCTGGTACAAACCGTATGAACAAATACGTTGTTGGTATGGCAACTCAGGGTTTTGCAAACTACATCAATAAGGCATTCCCAGGAATTCAACCATCTGTAGTTGTCGGTCACGATTGCCGCAACAATGGTCGTATGTATGCTGAAACTGTAGCAAACATTTTCTCCGCCAACGGTATCAAGGTTTATCTCTTCGAGAGTCTCCGCCCTACCCCAGAAATTTCATTTGCTATCCGTGAACTCGGTGCTCAGGCAGGTGTAAATGTAACCGCTTCCCACAATCCAAAGGAGTACAATGGTTACAAGGCTTATTGGGCTGATGGTGCACAGGTTCTTGCTCCACACGACACAGGTATCATCGACGAGGTTAACAAGGTTACTATTGACCAGGTGAAGTTTGAGCCAAACAAGGACCTTATAAGCATAATCGGCGGCGAGATGGACTACACTTACCTTCAGGCTGTACATGAAGCTCTCATCGACCAGGAGGTTATCAACAAGCAGAAGGATCTTAACATTGTCTACTCTGCAATGCACGGCACAGGTCGTGTAATCGTTCCTCTCTGTCTCCGCTCATGGGGTTTCCAGAACATCAACGTTGTACCAGAACAGATGGTTGTTGACGGCAACTTCCCAACAGTTGTTTCTCCAAACCCAGAGAACGCAGAGGCTATGACTCTCGGCATGAACCTCGGTACAAAGCTTAATGCTGATCTCGTTGTTGCAACAGACCCTGACGCAGACCGTCTCGCGATTGTTTGTCGTGATTCTAAAGGTGACTGGGCAATTCTTAATGGCAACCAGACTGCAATGATGTTCTCTTACTATATCATCGAGAACAAGAAAAAACTCGGACAGCTCAACCCTACAGATTTCATGGTAAAGACTATTGTTACCACAGAGGCTATCGCAGAGATTGCTAAGGCTAATGGTGTTGAATGTCGCGATGTATATACAGGCTTCAAGTGGATTGCTCGTGAGATTGCACTTTCTGAAGGAAAGCAGAAGTACATCGGTGGCGGTGAGGAGTCATTCGGTTATCTACCATTCGACAAAGTACGTGATAAGGATGCTCCAGCATCAATCTGTCTCATCTGTGAGATTGCAGCATGGGCAAAAGAGAATGGTATGACTCTCTATGACCTCCTTATGAAGATATATGTTGACTATGGCTTCACATACAACACTACAATCAATGTTGTTAAGCCTGGCAAGTCTGGTGCTGACGAGATTAAGCAGATGATGGAAGACTTCCGCACTTGCCCTCCTAAGTCTCTCGGAGGTTCTCCTGTTGTACTCGTTAAGGACTACAAGACTCTCAAGGCTACAGCAGCAGACGGAACAGAAACCGCTCTCGATATGCCAGCAACAAGCAATGTACTTCAGTGGTTCACAGAGGATGGCACAAAGATTTCAGTTCGTCCTTCAGGTACAGAACCAAAGATTAAGTTCTACACTGAAGTGAAGGGTGAAATGGGATGTCCAAATTGCTACGAAGGCGCAGTGAAAGCAGCTCAGGAAAAAGTTGCAGCTATCAAAGCTGATTTAAAACTATAATTTAGCACGTTGCTAAAAGCATAAAAAAAACACGTTTCAAATTTGAAACGTGTTTTTTTATTATCTTCTATGATTTGCTTTTCTATAGCGACTTGTCTTTGTTCTATTAGAAGAGAAACTACTGTCTTTGAAGTTTGATTCATAAACTTCGTTTGTAGTATTGATATCCTTTGATTCAAACTGAATGGTACCAGTTTTGTTTATAACAAAGGACATTTTTTCTCCTTCTATTTTCTGGTTATCAGGCAACACAACATAAGCCTTTACATTATGTTCTCCATCAGCAATCTTTCCTAACTTATAAGAGAAATCATTATCGGCATCCAAATCCACAGAATACTGTTCCATACCTGTGATCCAATAACAGAAATACCTTTTCCCTCCCAACAAAGAATTTGCTTTGAGAACAAACTCTGAATTCTCGTTCTTACTAGGAACAGAAGTTACAACGGTCTTCAAAACAGGAAAGCCATTATTCTTATTACGAATATCGTAAACATAAGACAATGCACTATTTAAGGTAATATACGTTTTTTGATATTGTAAAAATTTCTCTGATGTCATAATATCCAGAGATACTTGATTTTCTAGCACATTATTTGTAACAGAAGTATTCAGACCTTCTGGAGAAATATTTTCGCAACAACCTTCTAAAGAATACACACCTGTTATTTTAGGCATAAAAGCAGAGAAATCCCCCACGACACCTCCATGCTTAAGAGATACCTTTATCGGCGCCATACCATAAGTAAGGATTTTTCCTGCATTGTAGGAGTATTCTAATTCTGTTATACCACGGTCCGTATTCATTCCTATCAAACCGCCTGCAACATTATTAACACGTCCCACAGATGCTTCTGCATTAATAACATTGCGGATAAAGACTTCACCCATGTTGTAACAATTCTTTAACTTACCAGCACCTTCACCAATAAGTCCTGCAGCATAAGTGTTAACATTAGGACTATCAACATTATCCTTAAATGAATATATGTTTACTTTTCCTGTATTCCAACATGAAGTCATAGTAATCCAACCTGCAGAACCAACTAATCCACCTACTACGCTCCGGTAAGAAGGAGTTTCCTGACCACACTTTAATTCAAGTAAAGCACTATTACATGAATTCAGAATTGTTACTTTTCCATTTTCAGAAGAAGACTTTCCCAACAATCCTCCTATAATATATCTTCCAATAATATGAGCTATATTTTGGCAATTCTCTATAGTTGGAGCACCAGATGCAACTATACCACCTATAACGGATGGAACATTATCCTCACACAAAATAGGTCCATTATTTACACAAGAGAGAAGATACGAATCAGAACAACCAACTATACCTCCAACAACAATGCCCGACTTTACAATCAAAGAATCTTCATGAGAACAATTCTCAACAATAGATTTTTCGTCAGAATATGCAGCAATACCTCCAAATGTCTGGATGTTTTGAATCTTTTTCTTAAAAGAGACCTTTACATTCTTGATTGTTGCATTCGATATATAACCGAACAATCCTCCCAGATCACCATTCTCAACACTTCCAAAGTATATTGTATTAAAGCCTCCTTCAAAAGTCCCACAAAAATGGTGCTGAGGATCACCTATTGGTCTCCAAGTAATATTTGTTAAATCAATATCACTTGACAAGGTGATTGTTTTTCCGCTGAAATCGTTACCTTCTGTAACAATTTTTGAAAGCCCCAGCAATTGTTCTGATGAAGATAAAACAAATGAACTCTTGGTATCACTATACCAAGAGACATTTGCACCATCACTCTCCTGTGCTAACAAACTAGCATTCAATAGACACAAGAGTGAAAATATTATAAAAAAGCGTTTCATATAGTTCGAGTTAATCCCCAACTAAATTTGATTTTAGATTTAGTAACGATAAAATCAAAATAATAAAATCATGATTTTACCATTTACAATAAATTCATTTAGAATTTAAGACCGACACCAGCCATCACAGCAAATGTCTTGAACTGAATAGAATTCAATCCAACAGAAATAGCGAAGTTACCAAAACTACAAATAGCACCGAGATCCACTGCTACGCCATCCTTAAATTCTGGCTCATTATAATAATATTCGCCATCTGTATATTTGTCAAAAGTTCTACGCTTGCCATAACCTGCACCTACATAACCAGTAAGGGTATTGTTAAAATCATGCATATAACCACCTATCACCTCTGCATGAGTGTACTGAGTTCCACTATCAAGAGTAGCATTACCACCTGGATAATTACCATTCTTCGGACGACTTACTACAGACTTAACAACTTTTGCATAAAAACCATCGCCTTTGAATGTCATACCTCCCATGAGAGACTGAGAAAATCCATTAGTTAATACTAACTGGAACAATGCATAAACGTTGTTATTCTTGTCATCAGTAGAAACTGCCTTAGGAGCTTTCGCTGGTTTGTTTGTCTTAGTTTCAGACTTTTTCTTTTCTTCCTTCTTTACAGATGAAACTACAGCAGAAGTCTCACTCTTCTTAGGATTAAGAACAATGTTATAATATTTGGTAATTCCCTCCTTTACTTCCAACATAGTATCAACAGGAACATAACCAACCTTGTTAAGCATAACCTTATATCTTCCAGCAGATATAGACTCTCTTTCTAAAGTGTTTTTGTATTCATCACCCATAAACGTAATAGTAACGCCCTCTGGATAAGCTGTAATATTTATAGCACCTTTACCGTTTTGAGCAAAAACACTGCTAACAGAAATCAACAAAAAGAATAGAGTTAAAAACTTTTTCATAATTAGTTAGAGAAAAAAGAACATAATGCTGACCAACAAATGGAGTATTCCAAATGAGGATCAGCATTATGATAGTGATATCAATTAATTATTTCTTAATAAACTTTACAACTGCAACACGAGAATAAAGTGGTTTATTATTAGCATAAGGGCTATGATCAAGATCACCACCATCTGCCATAATCTTTGATGCAGGAATGCCATATTCCTTTGAAATGATGTCCGCAACTTTTACAGCGCGCTTAACCTTAAGTTTTTCGTTGTAAGCACGTGAACCTGTTGCCAAATCGCAATAGCCAAGAACCTCGATATCGTAATCAGCATCAATCTTCTTGAGACACTCACAATACTTCTCAAGAATGTACTTACTCTTCTGGTCAACTACAGTGCTATTAATCTTGAAGAAAATTGGAAGATCAGGAACTGCTGCAACACCTTTTTCCTTGAGAAGTCGCTCTATCTCTGCATTCTTTGCGTTAATATCAGCTTGCAGACGAGCAATCTCGCGGTCTTTTTCAGAAAGTTCATTATCTTTCTTAGCAAGATCGAATTTCTGAGATTCAATCATATCAAGATATGGTTTTGTTGAGAACTTCTTGAATCTCTTGTCGCTCAACTTATACATCACACCAAGTTTTGCAGAAACAAAATGATATGTTGGATGAGCATTATAAAAACCAAGAATAGCAGAGCTACAGAAACGATCAGCAACTTCTGCTGTCACATACCATTTTGGCGCAACCTTATATGTTCCATACAAACCACCAGTTAAATAAGCATCGTCACTGTTTGTCCAACTGGTAAAAGCATGCATCACGCCAACACCTAAGAAAGCATAAGCATTAAATTTGCGATCCTTCTCCCAACTATATCCACAAATTGCATTTGTAAGATTAAGTGTCGGAGTAACATCAAAATTTATTATATTCACATGGAACTTCTCACCATAACCAGCATTTTCAGCGCCATAGAAAGTAGAACCTGTAGGACCAACATATGCAGTCTGGTACACATATCCTAATTGAGCACGTAATCCCCAAAAAGGATTAAAATCGACACCTCCATAGATATCACCTGCCGGACTAAGATTCTTGCTAAAATCAGCAGAATGCGGACCGTTAATTACAGCTTGAACTCCACCTTTTGCACCAAGATAGAAGTTATCCCAAAACTTGAACTGATACATCTCTACCAACTCGAGAGTGTTATCATCTTCATTTGCAGCATATGTTCCAGTCACGCCAAAACAAGCAGCTGCCAAAAGAAACAATCTAAAATTTTTCATTATATAGAATATAAAAAAGTTACGCGATTTATTAATTTTATGCAAAGATATATATATTTTTTATATTATGCAAGAAAAACATAGTTTTTTTACTTTATTTAGCACCACCAACATGGAATACACCACCTTACAATCTGTCGAAGTTCTCTTTTGAACTTCATTAAAGCAGAATCGTTGTCTGTAGAACTAAAAAAAATCATTCCATCACCTAATGAATGTCCTCCACTTCCAGAGAATGCAGCCTGAGTTCTAAAACGACAGGTAACTCCTGAATCTTTTTTTGTCAACCTCATTATTTTTAATAAAAAATCTTCCATCAGCGGTCCGTTGTAATCATCAAGATTTACGTACTGCCCACGAAAGTATTCATCCCAGAATTCCAAAGAGACCGCAAAATAACGACATTCACCAGCATGGCCATTTACAGGAATGTGCAATATCTGATAAACATTATGATCTTTACAATCCCCATAAAATCGCATATTATTCCCGCCACGTTTCTCAACCTCTTTCATAAGACTGTAGAGATTAAGAATCGGGAAACGTCCTGTCAACTTGAAAAAAGCCCCATTAGCCTGTATTTTTTTTGATTCTTTTGACGCTATATCCAGAAGTAGCATTTCATTATATCCTTTTCCTTTCGACTGGTCAAACAAACGATAATCTATAGAAAGATATTCAAGAGAAACATTTTCCGATTCATGAAGTTTTGTTAAAATAGAATCCCTGTTCCAACCAGAATTCTCTGCAAATACAAGTTCGAACGTTCCTCCCCTTTTACCCAAATCATCAATATAATAATTTAGGGTATCCACATACATTTTTTCTCTTTCTTGTGCAGCAAACTTTGCTCCACTCATACCTCTTGTATCTACAGAGGCTGTTAATAAAACTGGTATCATAGTTTAAATACAATTAACAGATAAAGAAACCCACATAGATAATACTACAAAAATTTACGAAATGTCCATACCGAATCATTCCTTGACAATACAAGATCATTGCTATTCATAAGTTCTATTTTAAAAACAGCACGTTTCTCTTTGACATGGATTTTTTCAAAATCAGTGCCCCATTGCATTGGCAAAAAACAGAACGTATTACTTTTTAGTTCATACATTCCCCAATCATATATTCTATAATTTGGTTGGTAAGAATAATTATGTCCCTGGAAACCGATAAAAATGGAATCAGGCATTTCTTTAAATGCAGGACATTCAAACTTTACGAGTTTCCATCTGCCATACAAATCTCCTATATCGTCACCTTTTGTACACTGAGAAAATGTAAAGACCAAAATTATCCCAGATAAAAATAAAAATAACCTTTTCATTAGAACACTACTTTAATAAATTTCCACATTTCGTCACAGAAATCATAAATCCCGTATTATTACCGTATATCTTTCCACTATCTAAAGCACCTGACAATGAGAAGCAGAAAGACTTATGTTTATAATTAAGTGTCGCAAGAAGGGAATTATTTGTCTGTTTTTCAGGAAGAAGAGCAAAAGGTTCTCCCCAAGTGGTTGTGTTTGTATAAACTAGTCTATATTGTAAATTTTGAGATAGGAACCCTTCAAGTCCCAGTCTGTAAGTTTTTTGTAACGTACCAAGAAAGAGAGGAGCATTATCTTTATTATAAATTGGAGATTTCAACATAGGATTTCCAAATGCTAATCCATAATGAGCCATTGGTCCATATAACTGATCATTGTAATAAGTACTCATTGAAATAAACTCGTCAATCTTTCCATACTTGTATTCCTCAAACACATATAAAGGACCTTCCTGATTCGATGTCTGTAGATATTCAAAAACAGTTTTTTTTATTATGTCATTTTTTTTTGCGGTAAACTGAATCCCCCATAGCCCATCATATCCGTTATAACTAACAGGCCACTCATCTTCAATATAGTCATTAAATTTCTGTAAATATAAATCTACAGAAAAAGAAGAGTTATTGTAAGTTGTCTTGAGATCCCATGATAAAGTTTGAGTATTTTCATTACCGCCATTACTATTCTTTGCAAAAAAAGCATTTGCAAACTGCTTAAAATCAGCTTCAATAACCCGTCCATCAAGTTTGCCGGCAAATTGTACTAAATGCTCGGCTCCGAATGTAAAGACGAACTTTGCATTCGGATTCGTACGTACAAAGAGATTTTTCCTATGCAAATATGTACCTTCCGTAATTGGAGTATAATGATACTTAGGATTACTTACATAATAATCCCTATTAAAATCCCCATCAAACATCTTTCCATACGAACAATCAGCATATAATTGCAACCATTTAAACAGATTTACATAATCTGTAGTACCAACCTTCACTCTCGGTATTGGTCTTGAATTCTCAGACCATATCATGTTTCCAGAACTTAAATTATAATCAACGAGCATAGGTTGTTCTTCTTTCACTCCAACACTCAAACCCATTTTCTTATACTTCAAGTCCAAATATAATTGCTGCAATCTAACATTGTTAGAATAATACTTTGATTTTGTCGTAGAACAAAACAGCATATCCAACCCTGTTTCCATTGCAAATCCACCTGACGCCTCATGTTTGTATGCCATTGCACCACGCATGTACAATGCACCTTCTTTCGGATCTATAACGCCATGACGATTATTCACGAGTGCAGTAGGAACATAATCTCCGCTTCCTACTACAGCCTCCACGCCTACATTATAATTCAAAGAATCCGTATTATCCTGTCCTAACGTCCAACCCGGAATCATAAAAAAGGATAATACAAAAAGAAGTTTATATGATCTTAAGTTTCTAAATCCCATCATATGTATTTTATGCATCAAGCTTAATCCAATCGTTAGGGCATCTGCCTTGCATGTCCCCATTTACAGACCACTTACTTGGACATATTACAATCTTATCCGGATAAGGATTAAGATACGCTCCCCACCAGCTAAATGTACTATTGGCTATAATGTTATGTTGACATAAACTCATCAGCAAAAGGTCCTTAAATGAATCTTTACCCTTATTCCAATCTACGAATGTAAGGTCTTCACCCAAAAGATTTTCCCTAACATATTCTATATCATCTGAGAACACGAAGAACTTTGCATTGGGGTATTTTTCCTTTATTATAGAAATAGCATTCCTATAATATTCCATCCCTTTTATAACCGAATAGAAGGAATCATTCAAATAGTCGCCACGACGTACATGAATGCTCACCGATTCAGAAGTCTCAATAAGATGTTTTATTTCACTATCTCTCTCCGTATTCAACAAATCATAAGAAAGAGACTTATGAAATATTTCCGTGACATCAGACAAATAGTCTGTTTTCTGCCAATGTCCTTTAAGAACGGTATTTTTATTTAGGGACGAGAAGTCAAGAATCTCGTATTGTCTTGTCTCATCCTCGACGAACATTTTATTCTTACTTTTCAATCTATGATAATGGAATCTTAGCCAAAAGCCCAGCTTTTCATTAAATAATTTATACCAATTACGCCTTGAACTCTCTACACTCTTTATGCAATCATCATATTGCGTATGAAGAACTTTATTCAATTCCAATCCACAATGAAAATCATAATAAGTATATTCACAAAAATCAGGTTCAACACTAATACCTGCTTTCTGTAAATGCCAAAGGAATCCTAACTGATATAACTGATTTCCTAAACCACCACTAAATCGAACCTTCATATATCAAATATCATCAAATAATAATAACTAAAAATCAATACCGTCTCTTTTAAAATAAGCATCGAAGAACATTCCACGAGGATCTGCAGCAGCAGGTGTTCGAGGACATTTGAGTTTAAATGCAAGAGTGAACCTTAATTTATTACGAAGATACTGAAAGTCACCAACTTTTCCTGGATTGTCAGATACATACAATACGGGTTTATGCTTTATTTTCTTGCAGTTATGTAAGAAAAATAGTGGTGTCAAGATTTCTCCCATAAAGCCAAACACACGACTCTGATATCCCCATTCTGAGACTTTACAATATTTCTCTACCTCAAAGAGAATATTGAATAGCCATTCTGCATATTTGTCAAACAATTCTTTCTTACAGAACAGCATATTATATCCTATCCATTTATTCGAACAGAAGAAATGTTTTCTCAAGGTTGGTTCATACTCCGGATACAATTTCAGTATCACACGACATAGAAGATGGAAATCTTCAGGAACATGACTGTTTGAATAACTCTGCCCGACAGAAGTTGGGATATATGAAGGTCTGCTTAAGACCACCTCAGTGCCATCCTCCATCAACGACAAAGGATTGACATTCTGACATCTTCTCTCAAGTTCCTCTTTCGATACATCTTCCATATCATTATTGGCGAACGTTTCTCTTGCTGCAAAGTCAAAGTATCTCCGATAATGAGCTATTCCGATATAATCCAAATCCTTCAAATTCTTCCACGCCCAATATGTAGCAGTCAATTCACAATAACTGCCATTCTTCATACTTATATTGTCACCAGTATCATCGCCAGGGAAAGGGAATTCACGCTCCGGATGCATTGCCTTTCCTACATGTATCGGTTGATACAAATCTGACTGAAGATAAAAACTATCAGTATGTGTACAAACAAGTATTTTCGCTTTGTTTCCCATAATCAATTGGTTTCAAAGGTTCTCATTCCAACACGTTTTGCTGGGTTACCTACATAAATGCCCCACGACTTCGCATTACTATAAAGTACAGCTCCAGCAGATACAACAGCATACTCTCCGACTTTTACGCCCGGACCGATAAAAGCCTCTGTACAAACCCAAGCATTCTTCTTCACCACAATAGGGGCAAGAATGATAGGGAACTGTGGATCATTGCAATCATGCGATCCTGAACATAACTGACACCTATGCGATATGACAGAATTATCCTCAAGAGTTATTTTCGCCCATGAGTAAAGATATGTATCCTCTCCCACTCCAACATTATCACCTATTTCAAGATTCCATGGTAATTTAACATTAACATGAGGATAAACATGTACCTTATTACCAATCTTCGCACCACACAGACGCAGAAGAGCATTACGGAATCCGAACAAAGGACGTGGAGAATGATAAAAGATAGGTTTTAAAAGTTCCCACATGACTCTCTTCATTTTCAAAGAGAAAGTCAACGAATCATTCGCTTTAAGTATTTTATCTGCCATTATCCTATGATTTTCTTGTATAGTTCAAAAGTTTGCTCAGCCACCTTACGTGAGTTGCAATCATTCTCTATCAAGGCACGTGCATTTCGTCCCATTACTTCCAAATCAGAATCATCAAGCATCACCATTTCTTTTAGAGCAAGGGTAATATCTTTTTGATTTAGTGGAACCCATTTTCCACAATTATTAATTTCGAGAGATTTCCATGGAGTTTCCTGAGTTGTAACAACAGGAGTACCTACAGCCAATGCCTCAGCTATAACATAGCCAAAATTCTCACAATATGTTGGAAGTATAAAGAAATCAGCCTCACGATATAAATCGTACTTTTTGTCCCCGTATACACCTCCCACGAATTTCAGATTCTGTAGTATTCCTTTCTGCTCAGCCTTACTTTGCAGACCTGCAACATAATCAGCCTCACCTTCACCTGCAATAATGAAAGTATAGTCTTCAAGCATATCCTTCAGTTCTGCAACAGCCTCAATAAGGAATTCTATACCTTTTTTATAATGCACGCGCGAGAGGAATAAAACAGTCTTATTCTTTTTCCATTCATGCTTACATTCTATATCATCAACCCCGATACCTAAAGGGATTATCTCTATTGGAGTTTTCTCCCCCCAGAGTTTCATATTCTGCATTTCTGTCTCCGTGGTAGCATGCAGACAATCAGCTTCTTTTATCGATTTTTGTTGATATAAAGCCAAAGCAATTTTCTTTTTCCATGGTTTGTTGTGCACACACCATGGTTCCATCATACCATGAGGAGTGATAAGAAACTTTATACCTCGCTTTTGTGACTCTCGCTGAACGATATATGACTGAGGTTCCCAGATTCCATTGCTATGTACTATGTCCGGTTTTATTTCGTCAAGCAGCATTGCAATCTGTTTCTGCAGTTTAAGAAGATTCTTAAATCCGCAACAATCAACATAATGAATCTGCGCCTTACCCATGCTTATTGGATTATCCGTTTGTGCCGAAGCAATGTGCAGTTCGACCAAACTGCCGAGATATTCTGTAAGCAGTTCAAGATAAGTGGATGTACCACCGTTTTTTCGGTCTATTGATGTGATAAAATGTAGAACTCTCATTATTTCCAAGGTTGAGGTTGTAATTCCTCTTTAAAAATATTATCAACCATATATTTCGCAACAACAGGACCAGAGATTGCATCAGACCATAACTTAAGACTACTACGATTATCTCTTATAGTCTGCAGTCTGTCATTTGCAGAAGTTAAGGCATTGACCAAACTCTTTACGTCATCATTCTTGAAGACCATTCCTCTATCTTCGGATCCGAGCAATGCCCTCGCTCCACAACGGTCACTACATATAGCATACGTGCCATTCATAAGAGCTTCATTTACAACAGCACCCCATCCATCATAAAGTGAAGGAAGAACGAGTACATCATGTTTTCTCATCAATGATTGGACATCCTCCATATTCACTTTTCCATGAAAAGTTACTTTATCTTCAATATTATTCTCTCTAACAAAGTTCGCCAGTTCAGCACGTTTGTCTCCATCACCATAGATATCAAGCTTTGCATCTACAGAAATCATAGCCTCCAACAAAACCGAGACATTCTTTCTGCGAGAAAGACTACCAACATAGCAAATAGAAAGAGGTTTATTTATTTCTATAGTCGTAGTGTCTTCAATCTTTTCCGGTTCTACACAATACACGAATGGTACCACTTTCCATTTCTTTGACCAAGATGAGAAATAAGATACAGCCTCATCTCCTATGGCAAATACATACTGAAAGTCTTTGATAAACTTTCTGTCTTGGATAAAGAATCTGATGTAATGTGCCCATAAAGGTTTATCATACGTATATGGTGGTTCCTGAATGAATCCACGTTTTAGATTATACGACCTGCTTTGCAAAAAGAATTGAAACGTCTCATAATCACCGCGTATTCCACTAAACAGATGCACAGTATTCTCCTTCTCATAAGAAAACAAATCATCAATCGTTTTCTTATCAGGTTTTACATATACTTCCAGATGCGACCCTTTCAACATTTTCTCTGCATCCCATCCCATATCCTTTCGCTCGTCATAATCTACACGAGGAGCTATAAGAACAACTCTATCAATTCTCTCGTCATCCGATATATGTCGGATATAAGGAACCTGATGAGGACTTATGCAGTTTTGCCAAAAGAAAATATTCATCTTGTTTCTTATCTCTTTCTTGGGAAAAAGCGTACTTTTTAGAATTTCAATACAGTTCCACCCCAGCTAAGACCTACTCCGAAGCCAGAAATCATAACTCTCATGCCTGGAGTTATCTTTCCACTATCAAGACATTGTCTCAAACCAATCATAACAGTAGAAGACACCGTATTGCCCGTCTCTTCCAAATTTACATAGAACTTATCCTTCGGAAGCACGCAAACCTTGCGGATGGTATTAAGCATGAATTTGTTTGCCTGGTGGAATACATAGTAATCGATGTCATCCTTCTGACAGCCATTCTTTTCCAATATCTTTTCCATCATCGCAGGAACCGCATCGAGAGTGAAGTTGAAGATAGCAGAACCATTCATATAAAGATAGTCATCATAACGCTCATGTCCATCTTCGTCCACTACAACATTTCCTGTTGCTGTCTTTTGACGAGAAGCACCAGTCTTTACTATGAGATGCTCAGCACCACTACCATCTGTGCCAAGAACGCAATTACCAATTTCAGCAATGCCTTCATTGGAAATCAGGCAAGCAGCAGCTCCATCACCAAAAATTGAACGATTACTTTTGTCTGATGGATGCAGATATTTCTGATAAGTCTCAGCCGTGAGGAGAAGGACATTTTTTGCTAACCCACTTGTAACGAAACTATTCGCCATCGCTATGCCATAGACACACCCCGAGCAACCAAGGTTATAGTCAAAGGCTCCTGCAGAGGTTGGTATTCCCAAACGGTTCTGTAGAATGCAAGCCGTAGAAGGGAGGAAATGATCCGGGCTTTGAGTGCAGAGCATCACGAAGTCTATATCCTTTGGATCGACATTGTATTCTTCAAACAACTTGCGGGCAGCCTTCTCTGCCATATCACCAGCCGTCTCATCTTCTGCTGCAAGATGGCGGGAATTAACGCCCACTTTTGATGCAACTTTATCAACACTCCACTCTGGGAACTCCTGAATCAAGTCCTCATTGCTCAAGACCTTCTCTGGAAGGTAATAGCTTATAGCCTTTATGTATGCCATACTTATTTCAATAATCCTTCGCCTCCGCCGGAAATATCTATGCAAGAACCCGTCATCCAAGAGGAAGCATCACTTAGTAAATAAATCGCAAGATTAGCCACATCATCTGGCTTTCCGAAACGTTTGAGAGGATACTGTAATTGTGCCTCTTCCAATTCCTCTTTACTTAGTCCATCATTTGTTATCAAATCTGTCCACACCATTCCTGGGCAGATACAATTAACACGTATCAAGCGTTGAGACAACTCCAGTGCCAGGCACTTTGAATATGCGACAATAGCTCCCTTCGACGCACTATAGATGGCATTGCCCATTGATGGTGACTGATATGCCCTTGATGCAATGAAAACTATTGACGAAGCCTTGTTCACTTTCTTTTTTGCAAGAAGAGCTGCCTGCAGAAGTACAGGAGCCTCAAGATTTGGCTGCATCACATGCGCTATGTCTGCTTTATTTATTTGCTTACAAGGCACCCTACTTCCAACACCAGCACAATGAACTATACCATCAAGTTTCGGTAAATCCTGCACGAGACGTTCTATATCCTCTTCTTTTGTAAGATCTGCAGATATAGCAACATGATCTGCACAAGGCATAAGAGAAAGGGTTTCATTCAACCTTTCCTCATTACGTCCTGTAATAATCATTGTTGCCCCCATCTTTGCACTCGCAACAGCAATGGCCCTACCAATACCAGAGGAGGCACCTGTTACAAGAATGGTCTTACCGACAAGAGAGAATGGATTGAAAGTCTCTGTCATTACTTATTGTTTATAAGATTGAAAAGATCTTCAATAGTTTCGCATGAACGAATCTCTGCACCTGTAATGGTCTTACCATACTGAGTCTTTACCATAGCGATAAGTCCCATACCTATCAACGATGACCACTCATCAAGATCATGGAATGCACAATCAGGAGTGAGTTCAGAAATCTCTGTATCGTCAAACTGTTCTGCGAAATCCGCAATAAATTCTTTGATATCCATATTCTTATAATTATTTGTTATTTCTATATTTTTTTGCAAAGATACAACTTTTCTGTGTTATTTACAATTTTTCTTACACGAATGTGATAAAAAGATGATATTTATCATAGTGTTTCCAGTTTATCGAGATAAGCAGGTATCAGTTTATCGATTTCATAAGGACCATTAAGTTTCTGCATATATCGTTCCTTCTTGTAATTCATGATAAGGTTTGCAAGTTGTTTGTCGTCTTCCTTATCTATCAACCATTTGTCCGGGTCTTCTACAAGTTCCGACACTCCTTGGTTCTTGCATGTCATAAATGGCACACCACACGCGTAGGCTTCAGTAAACACACATCCGAAACCTTCAAAATACGAAGGAAGCACGAAAAGATCCAACGAGCGATAGAAATCAGGAAGTTTTTCATGTGGCATCTCCGTCAGGAATTCCACATAATCAGAAAGATCTTTGTCTGAAACATACTGCCTGCACTCTTCCAAATATTCGCCACTACCTATCATTTTGATACGTATATCTTTCTCACCATTGTCAACCAGACGTTTAAAAGCCCTTAGTACTGTTCTATGTCCTTTGAATTCCTGATAGTTTCCAATAACTCCTATTACAAAAACATTTACGTCACGTTTTATTTCTTTTGGAGTAAAGATACCAGTATCTACCCCATTATACAAAATATAAGAATCCTTTATTTTTGGAGAGTTTAGTCCCTTCATTCCAGCAAGGAAACGCTTATATCTGTCATAGACCTCTCCCGACGAACACGAAGGAAAAAGGGACAGATTTTCTTTCACCGGTGTACTGATGCACAGATGTAAATCCATCTTATTATACAAGCGGACAAAATGTGCAGCATTTATCCTTGAATTCCACGTCTGCTCTGCCAGATGCTTGCTCATATTCAATGCGTACGGATCCCTGTCATGATGCTGGATAACCGACACCGCATTCGGATTCTTTTCTTTTATCGCAAGCGCATAGAGTGCATACAAAGATACATTCGTATGTGCCACAGCGACATCCTTATAATCAATTCCAAGTTTTTTAACTCTCTTCAAGAATAATCTCTTGTTTATGGCATCGGGTAGTCCAACAAGAAGATTTGAAGGCATTTGTATCACAGGGAATAGGTTCACACGTATTCCATCAAATACATAATGGTCACGTTTTTCTGATATAGGTGCCGGACGCATTACTACCACCTTATCATATCGTCTTGTCCTTTCGATAGCCTTGACCATATCATACATAAATGGCCCACGAAAAGATTCTTCTGTCGGAAAGAATGGTGTTATCAACAAATATATTCTCATTTCTTGAAAAACATTTTATGAATAAGACGAAACACATAATACCCACAACCACTTCCACATAACTGATCCGCATGTGCTACCTTTAACTTCAATGGCAGCCTAAGCCAACACGTTAATGACAAAGGTGTATGAGTTTTATGATAGAATGACCTGAAATCATCATTATTTATACCATCCGCAATAAATTTACGGTACATATAATTTTTTGTTTCTTCTATGCTTATCGACAATAAGAATTTCTTCTGCTCGTCAGTTTCTCCCTCTATCCAATCTCGAGACTTTTCAAGCACAACAAGACTACTGTCTATCCTTTTTTGCATTTTCTCCTCATCAATGAGATTCATAATGCTATTAGGATTGATTGAATATTTATAAGTCTGCCTTGGAATAACAACACAATTATTCAATCTTGCAAACAACTGGAATGTCCAAAGACTGTCCTCATGATATATGCCTTCTGTAAAAAACAAATTATTTTCCAATAAGAAGTCACGTCTTATAAGTTTATTCCATGCTGTCACAGGTATAGACTTTCCACAATACGCATCAACCACCGCCTTTCTATTCGCAAAGAATTGCTCCTGACGATATACATACGGACTTGCAATCACCTTTCCTGAGACATCCTCACAGTCATCATACCCAGCAACTACACACTCTGCATCATGTCTTTCGGCTGCATCAAGCATTACCTCTATCGTATTAGGTGCTATCCAATCATCACTATCGAGGAAATATACATACTCACCATGCGCCACTTTCAATCCCGTATTTCGAGCAGCAGACAATCCTGCATTCTTCTCATGATGCACTATCTTGTAATCCACATCGGATTCAGATAACAGTTTCGTTGCGATGTCGATACTATTATCCGACCCACAGTCATCAACAAGAATAAGTTCCATATTCTTGTATGTTTGTTGAAGAACAGACCTAACGCAACGCGCAATATAATCCTCTACTTTATAAATAGGACAAATAACAGATACCAATTTGTACATACTTAATATATAAACAAAAGCAAAACAACTTACGCATTATAACTATTTTAGCACTTTTGTAATTTTCATTTTATCAAAGAATAAAACGAGCAAAAATGTTAGGATAAATACAATAACTGGCATTGCATGATAATTAATAGTTGACAGCATTTCACACTGATAAACTCCCGATGTAATTTCATTATACCATAAAAGTACATAAGGATGGAAGATGTATATATAGAGAGAATATTTCTTCCCCCATTCACTCATTCTTGTAGACTTTACAGATGAATTGTTTGTAACATAGAGTAACAGTAAAATAGCGAGAAATGGTGATGAGAAATATAAATCACCCGAACCATCCCCTATTGTACAGAAACCTTCAATGACAGACGTAATACAGAATATCAAAATCATCCATGAAAGAACACTTCTACTCACCTGGGGACCTCTCACTTTTATATACATTCCTATACAAAAGAATGGAATTCCCGTAAAAAGAAAATTTCTTACTATTTGATATTTGATATCGATTCCAAACAACATTGTACTATATTTTCCAAAAGCAACAGATAGAATAAGAAATATAGGAGAACAGAATAATAGCCACTTCCTGATTCTAAGTTTCTCAAAGAAAGCTACAACTGCCAATGTATAAAGATAACAATACAGATACCATAAATGAGATACATTTGGGACCTCATTACAAGCTAGCCAAAAAACAAGTCTTAAAACAATTCCCCTAAAATCTAATTCTAATAGTCGAGAATAAATCAAGGGGAAATATAATATTGTAGACCAAACACATAACCACAATATCCTTCTGAAGGATTTCCTAATTTTTAGATGAAAATTTTCACCACTGCAAAAGTATCCAGAAATCAAAAAAAAACAAGGAACTGCACATCTTGATATTGGTATAACGTAATCAGAATAAGCACACAAGGCGTGAACAACTACAACTAAGAAAGCTAAAAGAATCCTTAATTCGTCAATACTGCTGTTTCTCATAATAAAACAGTTTATTCTTTTTAATTGTATAAATCTGTCAATCAATCTTCACAACAGATTCTTGGATAGAAGTACCTGACCTAAACGGAGAAAGCGTAAATGGTTTTGTATGTTGAGCATCTATATAGTTTACTTCAAACTTTATAGCCTCATACACAACATCATAGTCTCGTATATTTGCAGTATAGTCATATCTTGATATATTGAAATTGAGTTTATGCTTTCCCATAGAAGTATTATGATTAGGGATTGTCATCCTTATCTTAAATACCTCACGGTTCTCTGGTAATTTGACGACATGGGAATAGCACGACCACTCTAAGACATCATTATTGTTCCTTGCCAAAACTCCGAATTGACACTCACTTAATGACGCTACATTTCTCTTGATCGTCATTTCAAACTCCAATGGTTCCTGATTTGAAACATTATAAGCATCGTTAAGCATACAAATATCTATATACTCAAGTTCCTTTAATGGACCAGCCTTCCTGTATTTATCGGTTACAACTACATGATTATTCAATTCAAGGATATTCGTATCAGTGTAATATTCCACAGCATCGTCAGCAGTTCCATCATATACCAGTATTCCATTCTGCAACACAACACCTCTTTTACACAAGTTTCTCACTGCTGCCATATTATGACTTACAAATAAGACTGTCCGCCCTTGACCTGTCGATACATCCTTCATCTTACCAATGGCTTTCTTCTGAAACTCGGCATCGCCAACGGCAAGGACTTCATCAACAACAAGTATCTCTGGTTCAAGGAAAGCCGCTACAGCAAAACCTAGACGCACAGTCATACCTGAAGAGAAACGTTTCACTGGAGTGTCAAGATATCTCTCTATACCCGCAAAGTCGACAATCTCATCTAGTTTCCTCGTTATCTCACCTCTTGTCATGCCCATGATTGAACCATTCATATATATATTCTCGCGAGCTGTCATCTCGGGATGGAATCCAGTGCCGACTTCGAGTAATGAGGCTATACGTCCTCGGTATCTGATATTACCAGTACTCGGTGCCGTAATATGACTGAGGAGTTTTAGCAATGTTGACTTGCCTGCACCGTTCTTTCCGATGACACCTACTACATCGCCCAGTTCTATCTTGAAATCTATATCCTTTAGAGCCCAGACATAATCAGAATTACCTTTTGATGTTCTATCGTTTACGTCACCAATCTTCAGGTACGGATCTTCCTTTCCTAAAATTCTTGTCTGCCACCAACGGTTTAGATCATGACTCAAAGTACCTGTGCCAACACGTCCAAGACGATATTGTTTGCCTACGTTATTAAACTCTATTGCTATATTCTTATCCATGATTTATTTTTTGAATGAAAACGCAGGTTAAACTGTATCCATGAAACGCTGCTCTGTACGATTGAAAATAATGACAGCAAAAAACATTGTTATACAAAGAATAGTAGTACTGTATATCAATCCATTTGCATCAAATGTTCCGACTCCGAGGCAACTGTATTTGAAAGCCTCAAAAATAGGGGTGAGTGGATTGAGGTTGATAATCCAACGGTATTTCTCCGGAGCAAAACTGAGAGGATAGATAACAGGAGTTGCATACATGAACAGTTGAACACCAAACTGAATGAGGAATTTCAAGTCACGATACTTTGTTGTCCATGAAGAAAAGAGCAATCCCCACGACATGGCATGGAAACCTATGATAAGAATAAATACAGGGAAACAGAGCAAAGAAATAGAAAGTGAAAATGAGAACTGCCCTGTAACCAAATAATAAACATAAATAAGAATGAACATAATCAACTGAATAAACATCCTTATCATATTACTGGTGCAAGAGCTCAGTGGTACTACAAGACGTGGAAAATAAACCTTTCCAAAGACACCGGCATTGGTTCCGAAAACATCGCTACATGATGAGAAGCATGTACTGAAATAGTTCCAAAGGGTTATACCTGCCATATAAAACAAAGGTTGTGGTATTCCATCGGTGCTAATACCTGCCAGTCCACCGAATACACACATATACATGATAGTGGTGAGAAGTGGCTGTATTATATACCATAGTGGTCCGAGGATTGTTTGTTTGTACTGTGTGACAATATCACGCTTTATATACATGATATATAGGTCTCTGTATTTCCAGAGACCTTTAATATCTACATCGAGCCATTTTTTCTTTGGTCCGATATACGATATATAATCATTTGGATTCATCAATAGGAAAATAATGGTGTTACCCTAAAATTTCTATTCTAATACTTTTTCTATATTATATCGTGGTCGTTGTTTGCTTTCTATATAGATTTTCCCTACATATTCTCCGACGACACCTAAACCTATTAACAGACACCCAGAGCAAAACCAGATGGACAACATAATAGAAGACCATCCTCTTACAACGTTATCTGTTGCATATGAATAGACAATCCAGCCTAAGACGCAGAATGCAATCACTATGAATATTACTCCTAATAATAGTATTAAGCGGATTGGTTTTACGGAGAAAGAGGTTATGCCATCGATAGCAAAGTTTAGCATCTTACTTAGCGGATATTTACTCTCGCCTGCGAATCGCTCTGCTCGATTATAATAGACTTTTGCTGTCTGATAACCAACAAGAGGAACAAGACCGCGGATGAAAAGGTTACGCTCCTTAAACTGCAGGAGATATTCCACCGCACGTTTGCTCATAAGTCTGAAATCAGCATGGTTATAAATGGTCTTTGTACCCATGACGTCCATCAACTTATAGAAACCAAGGGCAGTAGTACGCTTGAACCAGGTGTCGGTCTTGCGCTCATTTCGAACGCCATAGACAATATCATTGCCTTCGTGAAATTTCCTTACCATCTCTTTAATGGCATTCACGTCATCTTGAAGGTCGGCATCAATAGACACTATTATATCTGCATAATCCTTTGCAATGCCAAGTCCAGCCCAGAGCGCGTTCTGATGCCCTACATTGCCAGCAAGATTCACTCCTTTAACATATTTGTTATTTTCATGGAACTGAGTTATCAATGGCCAAGTCTTATCTCGACTCCCATCATTGACATAGAGAATGAAACTGTCTGGGGAAATGAGATTATCTTTTATCATCTCATCAAGAAGTACCGAGAGTCTATTCGTCGTTTCGCTCAGAACCTCTTCTTCTTTATAGCAAGGAACAACGACTGAAAGTATATTCATGACACTTGTTTTTTCTATGTTATAAAACAAATCTATCGGACTTCATTCAATAACTT
Organism: Prevotella sp.; assembly: GCA_045627725.1. Taxonomy (GTDB): domain Bacteria; phylum Bacteroidota; class Bacteroidia; order Bacteroidales; family Bacteroidaceae; genus Prevotella. The sequence continues at coordinate 63,032 of JAZQOH010000016.1, forward strand.
AAGCATAAAAGCTTGCGATAGCCTCTGTGATGAACCCGAATTGATATATGGCCCTCCAGGATAACGGCAAGCACCACTACTATGCCACAAGACTCCATCTGCCATGTATGTACTATATATTAACAAATCATTTCTATTTATCACTAATAGTCTTTTTTTATATAGATAGTACAACAATGGCAACGTGGCAGACAAATCTATTTCGCCTTCTTGACCGATGAACTGTGTGAATTGCTTTTCCCTCTTCCATATTTCTACCAACGTATTGTTGAATTTATCTACAAGCATTCTCGTTTCAGGAAGAAGATCATCTTTGTCTATCATCAACAGTCCAAGCGCAAACCAAGCACAGCCACGTCCCCAGTTAGCAGATCCTTGTTTCTCATAAGGAGGTAGAATGCTATATCCAAGGGAAGGTAATCCAGTCTGAATATCTACACCATACTTGCAATACTTATCAATCTGAGAGCACGCAAGTTTATAGGCATCAACATTATAAAAATAAGTAGAATAATATACTAAGAACGGATTGAATATTCCAACTCCGTCAACAAAATTTGTATTCTTTTGGGGAATATATAAGATACCGTTAGCTTCTGTATTGTGCTCTAATAACCATCTGTATTCTTTGGCTGCAAATTCTTTGTACTTATTATCTTTTGTTAAATCATAAAGAAGTATTGCAACATATCCTTCTATACACCAATCAGTCTTATTATAGTTTATTTCCCCTTCAAGAATATTTTTATCAAAACATTCTTTTACTTTTTCAATCAATTGCACATTATTAACCTTTTTAGCATTCTCCAACAAGGCAATCATTAAGAACCCCATTTCAGAATACCTATAATGTATATTATTAAAATCACACTGGTACCCATGTATTGTCTCATCTATACGTTGACGCAAGCTGATATTTTCTGTTGGTACATAAACATCAATACCACTGTCTAGTATAGAACAACTACCTTTTATCAATTCATTTGTGAAGATCTGACTTGACGGAACTACAGGATTTTGAATTGCAGACTTTCGAACTTGTTCTTTTATATTTTTCTTATAGTTAAACTCGCTATATAAGAATAGAGCATTCATACATATACTAAGAAGTGAAACAACTAGCAAAAATATAATTAATATACGAGACTTCATTATTCTATCTTAACTATTCTATCAATGACAATTCCCGGATTTTTATTAATTCTTATGGATTGGCATTTTTATTATAAGGCAACTTGAGAAGTTAGCAAATAAGCTATAACTGCTCCATTTTATCATTTTCTACGAGTAGATAAAGACCATCTACATAGCTCGTTAATTGTTATTTTACTTCATTTATAAGTTTTAGCATGAAAGCCTGAGAAAGGATATTCGGACCTATATTTGTTCCATAACGGACAATACCATTATTGGAACTACTTGAGTTATACATTATCCCTTCATGCATGAATTTACTATATTCTAATATCTCCTGTTTTGATATTTTTACCAATCCTAACTTGTATAAGTAATACAATATAGGAAGTTCTGCAGATAAATCATTTTTTCCTCCTTCACCAATAAACTGACCAAAACAATGCGTTTCATTCCACATTGTTCCTACATTATTGTTAAAACGGGAAATCCGTATTTTGGTAGAATCATTTACACACACCTGATTAATTGCATCTAAACCAATTACATAATAGGACGTTCCTCTACCCCAATTCGACATTCCCATCTTTATATGTGGTTCTTTCAAGCGGTACGAAAAGGCAGGAAAACCTGTTTCAGAATCAACACCTTTATCTACATAACTCTCAATTGTTTTAATCGCGAGATTCTTTGCTTCCACACTATCATAATATTTACTATATTCCATTAAGAATGGGACAACCATGCCTAATGCATCTACTATAGAAACATCAGTATTCTGGTTGTACAATATACCATATTCACTCTCTTGCGATTTTATCCATTGATACATCTTATCTGAGAATTTCAAATATTTCTTTTGTTTCGTTATTTCATAAAGGTGTAATGCAGCTATACCAGACACACTTTGATCAACATTTGTAAAAGCATTTTCTAACGTTGTTTCATCAAAGATTTTTGCAATCTCACTAACAGTATTTTTATTACTTCTAACAGAAGTATCTTCAAGGACTGCAACTAATGCCCATGCTGGCTCTGCCCAGAAAAACCTTGGATAAGTTTTCTTATTGCTAAATGCTTTATGAAATCTTTCTGTAAAGAACATCTGCGTTGACGGGAACTCTTCTCTATTTCCCTCCCTAATGAAATTCAAAATTCCATTGAGAATTTCATCATGAAATTCAGAATAATCCGTCAATTTTGTATTTAATACCGATTCCACGTTCATATAATGCTTAGCCCGCATATAGAACTCAATATCTGCCTTGTAAAAAACAAAGTTAATGGTTAAACTTACGACAAACACAAGGAAAAACAAAACCATTAAAATTTTCCTACACATAACGGGCATATTCTATTAAAAATATATGAAATTGGAATGAATATGAAGCAAGAAAGTACAAAAGATAAAGTAATAGAAAAAAAAAAGTAAGGAATAATCAGCACTTTAACTCGCTTCTGTATATAAAGTTTAACTCCTTTGTTACCACTGTAAAACATACCGGAAATAAAGAAAAAACATGGGACATGAAACATTATAAATGTTTGTTTGAAACTATTATACTCACCATAGTATGACATAATATGTCCCAATACAACCAGTAACATAGCAAGTGCTTTTGCTACATCTACCCATATATACCTCTGTTTAGTAGTTTGGAGGCGTGAGAATCCAAGTTGCATTATTTATTAAATATATCGAAGTACTTTTCTATACACCCAACTATGTTATCTACCTGTTCGAATGCTAATTCGTAGAACATTGGCATTCGGACAAGACAATCTGTATACATATCGGTCATTGGTAATTCTGGGCGCAAATCGCAATTACTCAGATAGTATTCACTCTTATGTAAGCTGAGGTAATGGAATGGAGCAAGGATATCATGCTCTTTCAAGAATCTAATCAATCCTGTACGCTCTTCCAAATTACGGCAAACAATATAGAACATGTGTCCGTTATTTGTCGCATAGTCAGGAACAACTGGAAGTTTTATCTTTCCTTCTAGTTCCTTCAGACCTTCATAATACCTATCCCATAAAGCCTTACGTTTTGACTGTATATCGTCAAGATTCTCAAGCTGAGCCCAAAGGAATGCTGCATTGATTTCTGCAGGAAGGAAAGAGGAACCCATATCTACCCAACCATATTTGTTAACAGCTCCTCGGAAGAACTCTGCACGGTTAGTACCTTTCTCCCAAAGAATCTCTGAACGACGAATGAAACGCTCATCATTGATAGTTAGAAGACCGCCTTCACCGCCTGCTGTGATATTCTTTGTTTCATGGAAAGAGAATGCACCGAGATGACCGATACCGCCAAGTGGTTTACCTTTATAAAAACTATCTATAGCCTGAGCAGCATCTTCGACAACAATGAGGTTGTACTTATCAGCAAGAGCCATTATTACATCCATGTCACATGCCACACCAGCATAGTGAACAGGAGCAATAACCTTTGTTTTTGGTGTAATAAGTGACTCTAATTTCTCTGCATCAAGGTTAGGGTTACTATCCATGGAATCTGCAAACACAACTGTTGCTCCCTCACGAAGGAAAGCAAGAGCAGTAGAAACGAAAGTATAAGAAGGAACAATTACCTCATCACCAGGCTTCAAGTCACATAGCATTGCACACATTTCAAGTGCATCTGTACCAGATGTGGTTAGCAAGCATTTTTTGAATCCATAGCGATCTTCAAAGAACTGCTGACATTTCTTCGTAAAAAAACCATTACCAGACAATTTTCCAGTATAAACTGCCTGATACATATAATGAGCCTCTTTTCCTGTGAGGTAGGGCTTATTAAAAGGAATATTTGTCATAATTGTATTGTTAAAATCCTACTTTACTTCAAATAAAAATTTAGTAAATCTATTATTAAAAATAGGGACAATAACGATAGATAATACCACGGATAATAATATTGCTAGATATATATTGCTATACAAATAAGTACAAGATTTCATGACATACCAATGGGTACACATTATAACTAAAGAATTTCGCCCACAAAATGCCAGTATTCTACCTACTATAGTTTGCTCTTTTATCTTCATTGAATGGATATATCAATCCAACCTTTTCTGTATATTTTGTATTCATAGGCATATTATACAATGTGATCACGCAACTCCCTATTGACTTCATTTAACATAACTGTGGCTAATATTTTTGACTCTTTACGTGAATCGCCCGTAATGATTAAGTGACCGATGCGGTCTGGACCTACACGGAAACGATTTACCCTTTCTCCATTCTTACAGTCTATCGTAAAGTCAACGAGACGGGGGTGGTTTATATTAGGTAAATACCCATCATACACCCCATTTTGATCAGATGTTATTAGCAATGCTGTAGCTGCACTCTTAGCGGTAATGTTTGCAAATAAATTCTTGTCTAAAGATCCGATTGCTGTGCGGATTAACACTTCATAATAGTCGATACCGTAATGAATACTAACTAGCTCCGCAAGGCAAGTAGCTCCGCAACGAGCACCAATTTCCAACACATATGGCTTATCATTACAAATGATAAAGTCTGCATTGATGGCAGCATTATCAATTCCCAACGCCTTAGCTGCTTTTATAATCTCTAATCTAACAGCCTTTTCTATATCCTCATGCATGATATCAGAATATGGTACACTATGCCCTATTGGCACACCTGTACTCCCCATATATACCTCATCAGAATGAGTCATGGAAAAAAGCAGTTCACCATTATAAATGAGTGCTTGCGCCCCCATTTCTTCACCTTGAAGGTATTTCTCCACTAATATATATGATTGTTTAGTGTATGGAAGCACACGTTTGTAAGCATCAGAAATCTGAGATTCAAATTTGACAACTTCTATACCCCTGCTACCCGAACTATCAACAACCTTGAGAATGCAAGGATAACCCATTCTTGTAGCAGCCTCTCTGCAAGAGTCTAAATCTTCAACTTTGCAGAATGGAGCTGTAGTAACTCCATTATGAACAAAGGCTTCTTTCATGAGTTTCTTATTGCTCGATAATATGGCTGAGTGTTCTGATGGTCCTTTAAGTCCCAAAATATTCACAATATACCCGAGTGTCGGTAAAGCAACGTCTGTACCTGTTGTACAGACCGCAACAATATTTTCCTGTCTTGCAACTTCAAGGCAAGCCTCCTTATCGGTAGTGTTTACATAACACACCTTATCCGCTATTGTAAAGCCAGGATAGTTACCAGGTATGCTACATACAACAACACGATATCCCATTTCCTTTGCCTTTTTAATGAGAGGAACCTGATATATTCCAGCCCCCAATATCATTATTGTATCCATGCTGTTTTTGAAATTCACATATAAAACACAATTACCCCCAACAATATCAACACCATCGAAATAAACACACTTTTGGTAATTTTCTCTTTGAGGTAAATCATTGAGAGTAAAGGTACAAATATATAGCCCAAAGATTCAAGGATTGGAATATCCTTGACTTCTACTCCATTGCTCATTCCTGTGATGTTGATAAATAGAGAACTAAAGAATATTCCGTAAGCAATAAGAACTCTCCAATTGATCATCGATTTTAGAAAACTCTCATGTTCTCGATTTGCACTTTGTTTTAAAAGTATTTGTGAACAGGCACATGCAAATATGCCAATTATACAAAATAGATAGAAAATGTTTATCTTTTCCATGACAATGTGATAATACCTGATATGATAAATAGTGTACCAATAATGTTGTTGAGGGTTATTGCTTCATTGAACAAGAAGTGAGACACGCAGAGGATCATCAGGATTGTTATACTTTTACAAAGAAATGCTTTGTTCAAAGGTAAGAAAGTAAGAACTTTTTGCCAAAGGATAGCATATGCACCAAGCATCGAAATAACGCATCCAAAAAAGAACAGATACCTAATACTAAGCACCTCATTCTGTGATGTAAGCTTGCTGAATATGGAGGTTAGAGAATAGACTAAAAATGCTAATAGGAGAAGTGAAATCTTTGCAATATTACTTTTCATCATCAAAATTCAATTCACTATCTATAATAAAAATAGGACGTTTCTTGACGCGGTCAAATATCTTACCGATATAAAGACCAACAACACCGACTATCATGATATTGATACCAGAGAGAAGCCAAATTGAGATAATCAAGGTTGTAAAACCTGACACAGCAATTCCTCCGAAGAGGTATTTCAATAAATAGAACATAGCAATTGCTATAGAAATAAGAAATATAACAAATCCAAGTTGCAATACCAACCTCAACATACGGTCAGAGAATCCTATCATAGTATTGAAGGCAAGCCCTAACGCTTTGAATAGAGTATATCCTGAAGTCCCTTCTGCTCTTTCTGCGTGTTGAATTGGTATGTAAGCCTTTCGAAAACCGACCCACTGAGCCATACGAGGGAAATTGCGGATTGCATCCCCCATACTGAGAACTGCATCTATCACCTTGCGGTTGTAGATTCCGAAGTTAGCAACACTTCCATCAGACTTTGTTCCCGTCAAGAAGTCAAGGACAGTGTGATAACACTTTGACTGAAACTTCTTAAACCAAGTATCTTGACGGACTGTGCGCTGTGCAAAAACAGAATCATATCCTTCTTGAGCTTTTGCATAAAGATGTGGAATCTCTTCTGGGCGATCTTGTAAGTCGCAATCCATTACAACAACCCATTCTCCTGTTGTTTTCGAAAGACCTGCTGTTATAGCGTAGTGCTGACCGAAATTACGAGAAAGGTTGACACCCTTTACATGCTTATCTTCAGAACATATGCGTTGTATGACTTCCCACGATTTGTCAGGGGATTGATCATTGACAAGAATGATTTCGTAATCATCCGATATAGTAGAGACGCTATTTTCTATTCGGCGAACAAGTTCGTCTAACATTTTTTCTCCTTTGTAGATTGGAGAAACAATTGATATAGGAGATTTCATTATTCTTTCTTTAACAATTTTATCAACTGATAATTCTCTGACTCACTTAATACTTTAGGACTGGCATCAATATCATAATGCGATTTTAGAAGTTGACAAATAAGTTCTATTTGTTCCTTTTTATCTTTTTCAACGAGTAGAGGAAGTCCATCTACATAACTCGTAAATTGTTGATATTCGGTATACGCCAAAGGATATACATGCATCCAACCATGCAAAATGGATTTTCTAAAAATAGGAGATTTAGATACATCAAATGCTTCTGGCGAGAAATGTGATAACCTAGTAATCATCACTTTATCAATCTTTGGCGACTTTACAATCTGTTCAATCTCTAAACATTTCTTGTGACTTTCATATGCAATTCCCATATATTCATGTCCTTTGTCTATATATTTTACACTCACCATCAAACAAACGCAAATAATAATCCATTTTGAAAAACGTGCATGATGATAGATGAAAGAAAGCGTTATGAACAACAGAGTCGCATATGGACAAAGCAAAACTCGTTCCTTTGGGAAACTGGTTGACATCATCTTCAAATTTGCGAGAATAAAGAGAAGTATGCACATATAGAACATAATTATTCCCTTCCATTTTCTTTTCCTTATCAGTTCAAATGTCAGATAAACTGAAAGAATTAATATTATCCATATATTCAAGGCACGATATTTGTCCAAGTATGAATCGACATTATATAGAATCGTGGATAGTTTTTTTGATTTAAAGTCACTCTGATATTTACTAAATTTTTCTAGGGTCAAAATGTCAATATCGAAAATACGATATGTATAGTACAACTCATAAGCAATACTATCCTCTTTATTTTTGATTTCTGAAGCATAATTTGCTGCAAAAGGATTGTCAGAAACGTATCCACGAGCATTATTTACACGATTGAAATATTGCCATTCATCACTTCGATATGCATATTTCTCAGAAACGAAAGATACTAATGCTACAATAACAAACAATGCTAAATATAATTTTTTCTTCCACCATTTGGTATTTTTAATTTGAATATCCTTTATCAATAATGGGAAAGCTATCATAAAAGGCAAAAATGCTGCCACAAGTCGCATCTGTGTCGCAAAGAAGAAAAGAATATAACTCCAGAGATATCTTTTCCTTCTGCCATTAGCGAACAAAACTGTTATCAAAGAAGTAAATCCAAGTTGAGTGGCCAATGTTGTAAACTGAGGAGTTAGGGAAAGATATATCTGCGAAATGAAGGCGACTAATACTATCGAACATTTTGTCATCCTTTCTATTCTATGTTCCAGCACTATTAGAAGCAAAGTGCAGAAAGAAAATAATGTAAGGATATAATATATCACTGTGTACCACTCTATTAATGGTATTTTTGAATACAAAAAAGCTTCGATGCCTCCAAGAATACCACCAACAAAAACTAATTCCTTCTCAGGCGTCCCTGTATATGCACCTGACACTAACGCTATATATCGAAGATCATCTGATGTCGGATAATATATCTGGCAGATAAAAGGGATTGCTGCTATAAATACAGTAAGAAATATAAATATTAGTTTCCTATTCATGATATCAATCAACAAATTTAACATATAAAAAAACAATTTCAACCTTGCACCCTTGCGTATATCTTCGTATCGTCTTGATATACAATACGTTCAAAGTGAGTAAGGTTGCGTTAAACCTTACGTCAACCTTGCGTCAACCTTACGTCTTTTCTCACAAACGCACTACTTTATACACTCTTCTACGCTCAAAATTACTCTTGACGAAACCTGCTGAGGCAAGAATCATTCCCATTTTGACTGGAGAGATCTTAACTGCGCTCATTCCTTTCAGTCTCTTTTGTAACTCTATCAGCATCTGAGTAGAACTTAAACGCTCACACTTTTCTCCCTTTCTAGCAGGACGAAACATCGTCAGCAAGATTTCTTCCAAAGGTTGCTCTGCAGTATATATTATGTTATGTTCCTGCACCTTACGCTCCATCTCCGCGTCAAAATATGATGGATAATTATGACGTATCTCATACATCACCTGCGCATAAAGTTGCTTATAATCAATCTGATATGATGTATCGACAGCATCCATTACCTCCACGCACATATATCTTCTCGAACCCGTAGTATCGGTAAGAGGCGAATCGCTGTTGGTCGTTGCGCAGAATGCAGCATAACGGCGCCTCTGCTCAATATCGTCCTGATACATCTTACGCCATTTCACGTCACTCTTCTGCAACATATGCTTGAGATAAGCCGACTGACGAGTAGAGATCTGATCAAACTCGTCAAGGTTTATCAAGCAAAAACGCATCAATGCACGCTCTGCATCCTTCTTGTTTGTGAAGTCAATGCGATCATTATAATAAGGAAGCAATTCGCTTGGCATCAATCGCTTACAGAATGTTGACTTTCCTGTACCCTGCTTTCCCGTCAGCATCAATACCATCGTAGCACCATACATCTGGTTAAGACCACGCCACTGACTAACCATAGAGCGCATCCATACGCGGAACATATCTTCCCATTCTTCCCATGAGGTCTTAATGATAGCAGCAAGCTCCCCTACTCTATCCTTTCCGTCCCATTGAGGTAATTGATTTAGCCACAGAGCTATAGGATCATAATGTTCAACAAGACTTGAATGTACATACCTCGTGATATCTTTATCCCACGCTTCTATGCCAGCACGCTGAGCTTCTATACATACTGTATTCTTTGCCTCCTCGTTGAAAGCATTCCACTCTGTCACATATCGGTTTACATCGATATATTCCACACTTCCTGTCACATCATTCTGACGGAAGCGATAACGAGTCTTCAGAAAGCGGCGAAGCCATTCCTGCTGCAAGAGCTTTTTGCTCAACAAAGAAGTCTTTCCTGCACTAACCTGCTCATAAACATCCTCAAAAGCAGTTCTTACCATCATATCCTTATCATAGAAACGAGGCATACGAAGTGTGCATTTCACAGCAATTTCCTGCATTATCCCCGCCTTTCTGCAAGCCTCAGCCAATATCAAGACCTCATCAGGCTCACCATCATGCCTGGAAATCTCAAGATTTCTGCATACTAGATTATAACGCAGCACCTCCATCTCCCTTTCGGAATAATCAGGAAGAATATCCTTATTAAACTGAATATCACGTATATCCGTAGCCGAAGAGAACAGATTGTCAGGCATCTCTTCTGGCATAGGCATCATTATTTCTAGGGCATTTTCATTGAAATATGCGCCTTCGTCAAACGAGAAACGGCAGGCATCAACGAATTCCTTGTTTGCGACAGCCTTTATACCTGTCAACTGAAGGACGAAAGCCACGGCCTTGACATATGCATTTGCACGAAAAACGGCGATACTCTTTGTATCCTTTGGCAGAGATCCATCAGTAAGGGTATAGCGCATCAGTAACTTCAAAGTTCTCTCTGAAGAACCAACAAACGAGCACAGCGTCTGGGGAAGAGCATCAACAATTTTCCTCACTCTATGGGTATGTTCCCTATTCTCAACTGGCAGGGAAAGCAATATGAGACCATTGAATTGCTTTTCTTCGCAGCTATCAAACTCGATGATTGGCAGATGGCTTGCGCTTTCCGGAAGTTCCTCATTGGCATCAGCAATATGCTCCTGAAGTTGACTACGGAACAAGGCAACACCCTTAGAATATTTACCATTCTTTATCAAGGAGACAACATCCGACAATTCCTCGCGACGTTCCCTCCATTGATTCCTATATAAATAATGAATCTTAATCTTCATAGCGTGTGATTTCAATGGTTTTATTATGCAATATCAATGGTTTTACCTCCTAAAAGCGCCCCTTTTACTGTGTAATATCAGCGCTTTTACATCCTAATATCAATGCTTTTACCGCGTTCACCTCTATTTCTATATCTAAAGCTAAGCTTTGGACATGCTAAAGCTAAGCTTTAGGTATGCTGAAGCTATGCTTTAGCCATACTGTTTCTATGAAACTCAACTTATGTTTAGCCAAAACTCAATATCTAAATGGCCCAAATAGACATCCTAACTGGCCCATTTAGGTATGCTAACAGGCCCTATTACGAATACTATTTGACACAGATATTTATTTAACACGCAAAAAAACGTAAGGTTGACGCAAGGTTAACGTAAGGTTAGACGCAACCTTGCTCACGCCGAACAAACTGTATATCATAATATTATAACACCATACGCAAGGTGAGTAAGGTTAAATATAAAAATATTACGAATTATTTTTCAATAGATATTTTGTCGAATAGAAAAGATTTGCCAAAAGACAAAATCACTTATATCTTTCACATGCTTCTTTGTATGTATCAAGACTACCAATATCGAAACGCAGATTCTCTCCAGTTCCTGCCATTGGCCATGCATGCATAACCACGTTGTCAACCATATAGTGTGCAAGGTTTCCTGGAGCGTCGAAGCCGCATCCATTCTCTATGGCATGCATAATCATGTCAATATTTTCCTTCTTGTAAATATAGAATGGTGGAACAGCCCACGTGCTCTTAGGTTCCTGAGGTTTTTCCTCCATATTGAGCACTTTATGGTTTTCATCAAGAACGACAACTCCTGTACGCTGAAGTTTTTCAATGGAAGTCTGTTCATGACACATAATGCATGGTGTGCCTTTTTCTTTAGCAAAATCTACAAAACCTTGGAAAGAGAAAAAAAGCAGGTTATCTGCTGCTACTACGAGCATGTCGTCGTTGACGTCTGCCTTTTTAATTGCGTATTGAAGGTCGCGGACAGCACCGAGGCGTGTTTCATTAGTGCTTGTCCCATCGTCTATGATGGTAATCTTCTTTGTATAGTTCTGCTCCTTTGCCCATTCTTCGAAGATTGGCGCGAACTTGTGATTAGTAACAATAATATGCTCGTCAATATCTGAGATTGCGTCAATATCATCAAGCATTCTTCCAAGGATGGTAGAATTACCAATCTTCAACAAAGGTTTAGGAAAATTCTTTGTCAGTTCACCAAGTCGAGTGGCATATCCTGCTGCTATAACAATATTTTTCATAAACACCTGAACTTTTAGGGACGACTTTGTTTATTCTATAACTCCGTAATACTGCGCATACCACTCGGCGAAGGCGCGGAGGCCGGAGCGGAGGGATGTGGATGGTTTATAGCCGAAGTCGGCTTCAAGGGCTGAGGTGTCTGCAAAGGTGACTGGGACATCACCTGGCTGCATTGGGACAAGCTGCTTATAAGACTCGAAGTCGTAATCCTGTGGGAGGACATTGGCACGAATGAGCTCCTCCTGGAGGATTGTGACAAAGTCAAGGAGATTCTCTGGGGAGTTGTTGCCAATGTTGTAAACCTTATATGGTGGAACAGGGAGTCCGTCCTCGCCGTTCTGCTTCTCTGGGGCATGCTGCATGATGCGCACTACTCCCTCAACGATATCGTCAACGAAGGTGAAGTCGCGCTTACAGTTGCCATAGTTGAAAATCTGTATTGTCTTTCCCTCACGGAGCTTGTTGGTGAAACCGAAATAAGCCATATCTGGGCGTCCTGCAGGTCCATAGACGGTGAAGAAACGCAGTCCTGTAGATGGGATGTTGTAGAGCTTGCTGTAGGCGTGTGCCATGAGTTCATTGCTCTTCTTTGTTGCAGCATAGAGGGACACAGGATTGTCCACCTTATCATCTGTAGAATATGGTACCTTCTTGTTTGAGCCATATACCGAAGAAGATGAAGCATAGACGAGATGGTCCACCTCATGATGACGGCATGCTTCGAGGATATTGTAGAAACCAATAAGGTTACTCTCGATGTATGCGTCAGGATTGGTGATGGAATAACGTACACCTGCCTGCGCAGCAAGGTTTACGACAACGGAGAACTTATGATTCGTGAATAATTCCTCTATCGTTTCCTTGTCGGCTATGTTGCCTTTTACGAACACCCAGTCCTTGTCCATGGCTTCGATTTCCTTTAGTCGCTCATACTTGATGTTTACATCGTAATAATCCGTGATAGAGTCGATGCCTACCACTTTGATATCCTTTACGTCCTTGAACAGGCGCTTTACCAGATTGCTACCGATGAATCCTGCTGCTCCCGTAACGAGAACAGTCTTACCTTCTAAGTTTATGTTATATTCTACCATGATTGTATTAAGTTAAATTATTATCTAAACGAAACGTGCTCCATCATCAGGCTTTACCCAGAACACTTTGAATGAATTTTCATACTCAGGGAATTGCTCAAGATATCTTTCCGTGAGTTCTTTCTCTATTTCTTCCTTATATTTTGGATCAACAAGTCCTATTACTGCACCCTTGAAACCAGCTCCAGAGAAGCGTCCTCCATAGACACCTTTCATTCCATGAATGATGTCGTAGATAGCAATAAGTTCGTCACTACCACATTCATAGTTGTGGATGGAAGACTCACAACTCTCAAAGATGAGTTTACCAAAAAGTTTCAGATTGCCTGTTTCCCATGCGGTGACTCCCTGCCTTGCGCGCTTGTATTCTGAATAGAAATGCTCTGCCCTGCGCGCAAAGCGCTGTGGCATGATATCCTTCGTCTGTTCAAAAGTTTCCTTACGGATGTCACGGAGGAATGTCTTGTCGAAAGGTTTCAAAGGTGCATCCTTATATGCCAGCATTGTCCAAGCCGCACATTTGCATTCAGAAACACGAAGGTTATAGTCGGAATTGACAAGGCTTCTTGTGAGACCGCTGAAGAAGATACCAATCTCAAATTCCGGCATGTCAGGATTGCGCTTCACGATACGATATTCATTGCTATCACAGTCAAGGAACAATAGTCCGTCTTTCTTGCCCAGGGCTATACATGCCTGGTCGAGGATACCATTGTTCAAACCGATATACTCACGTTCTGCCTCGGAAGCAGTCCTAACGACCTCAAAAGGGGTGAGCGTTATATCGTTTGCCTTTGCGAAGGCCATCACGTAAGCAATGAGAACTGCGGCAGAGGATGAGAGACCACCAACGGGGAGGCTTCCCTTTATTACGCCGTCAATGCCTTTTTTCAGTTCAAAGCGTTTGCGAAGAGCGAATTTCGCTCCTCTTGCGTAGTCGCCCCAATGCTTCTCTTTTAGCTGTACGGCTCTGTCAATCTCAAATTCTACGCTCCCTTCGAACGTCAGGGAGGTAAGAGTAACCTTATTGTCATCCCTCACATTGAACCAGAGGTCAACACCCTTGTCAATAGCAAAGCCTGTCACAAGTCCATGCTGGTGATCCACATGTGCCCCAATAGGACACACACGATAAGGAGAGAATATGTGATAACGAAAATCATTCATAATGTTTTATTTCACTATTTATGTAGGAATACAGATTTTAACACAGCCATGAGGCTATAATATGGAACTCTGATAAAAAGATATTTATATCTCTTTGCTTTTACAGCATAAAGGAAGAAACACCTTGCAAAATCCTTATATGATATATCCTTCAGCATAAACAAGAAACTTAAAACTGTCGATTCCATATTTCTTGCCAACACACGCTCTGAATGCTTAAGATAGAACTCTACCATTCTAAGATGAACAAAGAATCTGGTAACACACCAATTCAAGTCAACATTTCTCCACAAAGAGCCGCTACGCCTCATCCATGTATATCCTTTTACATTGGTCACGTTTACGGAGTTTGCATAATACCCACAAAGCAAAGAAAAACGGGTATCATTACTAAATCTCACCTCTTCAAAATCTATATTATATCTATCAACTAAAGATTTTCTGATAGCTTTACCCCAAGGAACTTCCATGGTATGCCTAAGGAAATCAGGGGTCGTAGCAATGGCATGTTCGATTTTTGAGTTATAATCGTTAGATTCTTCTGTATATTCCATCGTCTCAATGTCTTTCGAGCACACATTAAAATACAAAATATCTGAATTCTCGGTTTGTAAATCTTCCAAGATTGTATTTATATCTGTTGTAAACACATCATCAGAATCGGAGAAAATCAACCATTTACCTTTAGCGCATTTCAAAGCTACGTTTCGAGCATACCCTGCACCTTTACCTTCTTTTGTAAGAACAACCTCTGTATTTTCTCTTTCCAATCCCGGGAATCTACTAAAATCCACAATATCAGGATTGCTATTGTCATCCACAACTATTACCTGAACATCATTACGCTGAGGTATAGAATCCAGACATCGTTGTAACAAATCAGGTACATTATAATGTGGTATAATAAATGTGTAATTATATATATATTCCATCTGTTTATTTTCTCAAAAAGGGTTTTACGAATAAATAGAAACTCATAAAATTATATTTAATCCAGTACTGAGATTTAAAGAAAAGAGCCATAAAAAATGGACTTTTTGTCTTTAACGCAAAATAGAACATCTTTAAAAATAGATTCTTTCTATTATCTTTCCATTTGTAATAGTAATCTATAATATCTTTTCTTGCAAAAAGTTCCTCTGAGATTCTTTTCCTTGCGTCAAGTAAAGACAACGTTGACTTTCGCTTGAACAGATTACACACCATAAAATATGCATATAAACCATAAAGAAGATAAGTTCTTTCTTCAATGAAACTTTTCGACAATTTAAGTTTATTTATCAATGCCAATTCCAACTCTATAGCCCTTAGTTCGCCTTTTTCAAAGGTTTCCAAATAACTGGAACATAAACTTTCTGCATCATTTAAGTAATATTTATATTCACAATTGTCAATTAGGACTACTTTACTTATATTATGATATACATGTAGATTGAATATCCAATCTTCAGGTCTTTGAATATCAATATCAAATGTTAGATTCAATCTATTAAAAAGACTAACCCTGTAAATTTTATTCCAAACTGTTTTCAGCAAAAATGGTTCCCACAGATATTGCGCAAAAGCATTATGGACTTCAAATATTCCCGGATTCTCTACAGACATCACCTGATGGATATTCTCACGCGGAGTAACGATTTCATATCCTGCAACACCAACTTCCACATCACAATCCCTTACGCCATTAACAAGTTTCTCCACATAATGAGGACCTATTCTATCATCAGGATCAACAAAAACGACCCATTCTGTATCTATTATTTTTAAACCAGCGTTACGGGCAGAAGATAACCCTTCATTCTCTTTCCAAACAACTTGGAATCGAGAATCTTCAGTTACAATCTTTTCCAAAATTGAATCTTGCGAATGATCACCATCATTCACGAATATAGCCTTAAAATCCCAATATGTCTGTTCTTTCAGGTCAGACACTATATTGGGAATGTAATCACATACATGATAGCACGGAAGAATTATCGTAACCTGTTTACTTATCATAAGCAAAACAATTTCCTACTGCATAATGTCAAAACACCTCTCTCAAAACAGGTGTTTTTTTTACAATTAGCGGTATAAATGCTAACACTATCACCTTGAGAATCCATACCGGGAATGGCATTTCTGGAAGATATTTCCATAAATTCAAAGACATTTCAATGGCATGAAAACATAGAATTATCATAGTATTACACCCCATATATTTCAATATATCAGAAAGTATTCCCACCTTTTCTATATATTTACAAGAGTAAATAAAGACTATGGATATCAAAGTACTATCAACTATACTGAACAATCCTTCTGGATATACATTTGTGTTACTATATATTATCGGCAGGTATTGAATGGAAAGAAACAATACAACTGCAAATATAACAAAAGAGATTGCACTTACATGAATATCAAACAGGCCTCTTCTGTAAATTTCCGCCCCAATAAGCAAGTAGATAGCAGCAGTCAAACCTGCGTAAATGAAATTGGGAACAGACAGAGCAGGAACATAATGTCCAAGTAGATACCCAACAAAAGCAATAAGTAATAATACAGCAAATTGATTGAGTCTGTTAGGTATGTATTGGAATAAACATATCTCCGTTTTGGCAACAAACAAACTTAGAAGAAACCATACAGGACCAATAGTACCATTCACAGCGCTGATAAGAATATCATACAGTTGCTGGCCGTCATAATTACGTTTTGTTGCTTGATACAATACGAAGAATGTCAGTATAAACATACTGGTAAATAAATATGGTCTTATCAACCTTCGCCACCCTTTCTTTACAGTATCTTGTATTTCTTCATTTTTCAAGAAAAAACCTGATAAAATAAAGAACAAAGGCATATGAACAGTATATATATAGATATTGACCATGTCTGGCAGACCATTATGTCCTAATATCACAAGAATTATAGCTATACCTTTAGCTATATCTATATATGATTGACGTTCTTTCATATATTTCTATACAATAATACGAGTCAAGGAACTACAAAACAGGAAAATTATTGTCTATATAGTTTTTTACTTCTACTTTCAACGACGTACCGTTTATCGCAGCAACACGACCAAGTTCTTTCTTCTTTTCATAAATCTTGGCATCTACAAGCATTCTATACCAGAAGCCTTGCAATATATGCCAGAGGAATCCCTCCTTTCCATCTAAAAAACCAAATTTTAAAATATAGCGAAGGAAGAAATTAATGAAAGGACGTATGAACAGTGGAAAATGAATATACTTCATCTTCAACCATCTCTTACGCTGTTCTTCTGTGCCAAAGAACTTTGGAATGACTTCATCACCTGTTGCATCCAACCCAAACTCCATCATGAGCATATCAGCCATTTCTCGCGTTGCGTAGCCATTATGCTTTTCTGTCCACCAAGACAGATCATTAAGATTTGCATCAACTTGATTGCCGGTTTCAATGGTAACAGAATTTCCATCGAGGAGTTTTATGTGCTCATCCATCCATCGGTTCTCACACTCTCCATGCCCTCGTCTCCAAACCTTAAGATGATATGATGGATACCATCCTCCATGCATCAACGGATGTCCCATAAAGTCAATGCGCTTACGAACATAAATGCCATTAACATCTTCTGGGACTGTCTGTATATATTCTTTCACCGACTCTCCTAATCCCCTTTCAATATATTCGTCGGCATCAATACGCCATATCCAATCAGCAGTGATTCCACACTCATGAATGCCATAATTCAACTGGGTTGCATAGTTCTTCCATGGATGTTCAATCACTCTTGCACCCATAGACTCCGCTAATAGTTTTGTATCATCAGTACTATAGCAATCGACCACAACGACATCGTCTATGATACCCTTGAGACTTTCCAAACAACGTACTATATGCTTAGATTCGTTCTTTGTCAGAATTACCGCTGCTAATGTTCTATTCATTATATAATCTAATTATTATTTCAAAGATTGTTTAAGGAAAAAAATAGATTTGTCCCTTCGCTCCTTCAATTTAGCATTTACAAAATTCCAGTCAATCGAAGAATCTCCGGCTATCTTGTCAAGATGTTCCTTACAATCTATGTATCTATCTTCCAAACCGAACTTACCAAGAAGAGCCTTAAAGCGTGTCACCCCACGATTCACATTTCCATAAACGATAAATGGTTTATTAAAAAGAATACTAAACACTGTTCCATGGAAAGAATCTGTTACGACAAAAGATGCATGAGCAATACGTGATAACCATAACTCAACAGGTTCTATAGGTTTCATTACCGAAACATCCTTCGTCTGCGCTTCCTGTTTGATTACCTTTAGCCCATACTTGTCAGATATGGTATTAATAAGTTCCTGTTTATCTTCACTCTCATCCAATATATAAGTAAAAAGATACTCCGACTCATTGACAGGAAAATCCATTATCATATCTTTATACACATCAACAGGAGGTAAGAATGTTGGATCAAGTACTTCAATCGCTTTTCCTTTTGGTACGTCGAAATAACGTTCCAGGAGGTCAACACCAGAACTTTCACGTACCGAGATAGCAGAGAATTCCTTTAAAAGTTCTGTACAAGAATCTTGCATCTCCGTGGAATACTCAAACTCATCTGTTCCAAAAGATGCAGCATAAGCTATGCGTTTCTTATTTGTACCTTTTAGGAATTTAAAGAAATAGTCATCAATGTATGTAGGAGCAAATTTTGAACGCCAACATTGATCACTTCCTGCTATAAACACATCTGCATTTAATCCCCTACACTCTTCAAGTTCATATGAGCGATAATACTCTTTTGTCCAGGGAAGTAAATATCTCTTTACAAACTTATCTGTATGTATGCTCAACTTCTTTTGTCTATAATCATGCAAGAACTGACAATATCTATCTTTTCTTAATATATACCTAATCAGGTTTTTCCACCTGTTGGTGTATATTCTCTGATAATCCCTCCTCCTCATTACAAATATGACTTCGTGTCCCATATCCAAAAGAACACGTTTGAGAGCAAAAGCCTGCAAGAACCCTCCATAGTTATTATTGAAGGGCACTGTCATTATAGCAATTTTCATTTCTTCTTAGGTAAGAACAATTCTACATTCGATAAATCTACAGACATAGGAACGCCTTTACCTTTGTAGCCATTCCAAAACCAAATATACCAGTACGCATCCTCACCACTGTAATCCTTAATATTTACAGCCATTTCTAAATTGTCGTTTACATAGAAAGCAAAGGTATCATCCCAAACTATCAACTTGACATGAGATATTTCACCTAACACAAAACTGAATGGTTTCTGGTATTTTTTCCATTCTTCATTGAGCAGTTTAAACGCTAAATAACCGCTATCGATAATATCAAAGATAAGTATCTCATTATTACACACTTTAAATCGAATTCTATTAGCAAGGCTTGAAGCTGCAAACCCCACTTGAAACGTTTCCTGCATAACAGTATGCGGACAAAAGTCAAATTCTAACTTATATCTGCTAGGCATCTTTGTCTTAGATGGTAAATAAATCGAAGAATCAAGAATAGAATCCGTTTCAAAATGATAATTACCATCCTCAATTGAATACACAAAACATGGTGGTGCCTCTACTTCTGGTCCCCATGGGTATTCATCTGTTATATGACTTTCATATAATAAATCCTTTTGACATGATATGCTATCCGTCCATGGAGCTGACAACAAAGGTCGAATATCACTTGCATATTGATCAAGAATATAAAAAGGGATTGAATCGCAATCTACTCTTTCCCAATCTGTTTCTGGTAAATCTTTTTCATCAACCAAAGAAAGTCTATTAACCCATTCTGTTGAGAGTCTTTTCTGTTCATAGTCAAAATAATCTTGCATCCATTGACGAGTAATCGATGAGTAATCAGATACCTTATATAGATACAGACCTACCCCATATCTATGGATTGGCAACAGGACAAATATCAATAATAATATGCCAACCAATAGATGTACAAAACAAAACCAGATATAAAGACATTTAGATTTCATACCGTTCTCTATCATATTATATAATCTTCATCACAAACAAATCAAATAATTTTCATTTTCTCTTCAACATATACTTGACTTCATTCCATTCGTCAAACTTCAAGAGATATGTTATTCCACCATAGAAACCTACGCCAACAATGCCGCCGACAACAAGTTGCAACAACATATTATCGATAAAATGAATAGTCAACAAAACCAGACCAAACATTATCATAGCGATGAAATACATTGGCAAAACATCACGAAGTTGCTTGAACAAACCTACATTGAGATATTTTCCCGTATAATACGTATTAAACACCATTGCAACAGCTATCTCAAGGAGATTGGCACAACAGAAAGCAACAATACCAAACTGGAGTGCTATTATAAGGATAACAACGTTAACAGAACGCTTTACGAGTTCCAGTTTAAAATACAAGTCAGACCGTCCAATAACTTGTAATGCTGTACGATTGAGAGACATTATAGGCCACCACATCTTGGCAAGACAAAGAATTTGTAGCAAAATTACACAGTCTTTCCATTTTTCCGACACCATTATGATTACAAGAGGATGAGCAAGAGCTGCAAGTAGGAACAAAACAGGAAATGAAATGAATGATGACACCTTCATCATCTTACGATAAGTCCTTTCGAGTAGTGGCATATCATCTTGAATCTTACTTAGAACTGGAAATGTGACTCCATTAAGCAAACCGGAAATCTGATTTGCAGGAAGCTTTGCATATCCATCAGCTCTATTATACAGACCAAGTGTCGCAGGAGAATATGCCTTGCCAATAAAGACTGGTGCTACATTCTGATACAAAGTCTCAATAATACTTGCACCTATCATCTTATTACCAAAATTCCAAAGATACTTGAAAGATTCCTTATTGAATTTTTCCTTAGGTAACCACTTTACTGCCCACCATAATTGAAATAATCCAAGAATGCTTGATGTGAGTCCAGAAGCGACCAATGCCCATAGACCGAAACCTGCATAGGCAGTAGCAATACCTACAATAGCTGAGATTATTTTATTTATGACGGATATTCTTGCAGGAGTCTTGAAATCAAGTTTTCGACTTAGGATGACACTTTGTGGAGTACCAAGCGGTCCCCAAAGAAAACCTAATGCGGAAACCCTAATTAATGGTATCAAAACCGGTGTATCATAAAAAGATGCTATCCAAGGTGCAGCAAAGAAGAGGATGGCATACATGAAGACACCCATAGCCAAACTGTAATAAAAGGATGTTGACAAATCTTTCTCTGTAACCTCAGGTTTTCTTATTAAAGCAGCAGTGAAACCACTATCAAGAAATATTCCTGCGACTATCATAAACACTGCAGGTAAGGCAGTTATACCATAATCTTCCGGTGACAACAATCGAGCCATCACAATACCAACAACAAACTGCATAACATGGTTTGCTGATTGGTCTAAGAATTTCCAATAAATACCTTTCTTGGTCTTCTGTTTTAATGTTTCGTCTGCCATTTTATATATTACAACAAAAAATAATTAACTGTTTGAAATATCACGTATCAACTGCTTAACCACCTTTAGGAAATATATTGGACGGGATAATAATCTTATAAGTTCCACTGGATATTTGCTTCTATGATTATGCCATAAAGTACCCATATACCAAGGAATTGTGCCAAGAGTCATAGTATATTGGGAAGAATCGACAATATCTTGAACACGCTGTGCCACCTCATATCTTATTTTCCACTCTTTATATGTGCTACAATAATTACTTGTTAAAGAATTTGTGCGCTGAGTCAAAATATAGCACAGAGAATCAACGATCCTGATATTATGAGCATTTATACCAGTATAAACATCGAAAAACCTGTCATTACTATAACGTGTCTCATCAAATCTGGCATTTATCCTGTCAACAAGTTCTTTTTTCGTAAAACGTCCCCAAGGAGTTGGACAGTCGCATCTGAATATACTCTCATCCTTAGTTCTCGAAAATCTTTCAAACATCCATGAACGCAAATCACGTTCTGAACTTTGATTTATATTGTCGGACAATACGGACTTATTATTAAAATATATAATATCCTCCTCTGCATTGACATATTCATCGAACAACTCACCAATATTTTCTACGAAGAAATCATCTGAATCAGCAAAAACTAACCATTTTCCTTTTGCATGATCCAAACCCACATTACGAGCGCGTCCTGCGCTCCCGCCCTTTCCCGTAGAATAGAATTCTAAATAAGGACGTGACAACTCCTTGTATTTAATTATGTATTCTTCTGCGCCAGGACTACAATCATCGACAACTATTACCTGAACATCCGGTCTTACAGGTATAGAGTTTATGCATCTGACAAGTAGCTCGGGTATATTATAATGCGGGATTATTACAGAATAATTAATTATCATAGAAAACAAGCAATTGTGACTATACGGCAAACAGTTTACTCCAACTAAATGGAGAATCACCAAAAAGCAATACGAAAAGATTACGAGCTATTCTTAAAACATAAGCAAGTCCCACAATCAGTAGGAAAACAACAAATAAATTTAATGGAAAGACTATATTACCAAAATTATCAACTATATATGGCTGAACAATATAAATTTCCAAAGTCAATGAAGATAATATATACAAAACCCTGCCTACAACATTCTTATCAAATAGCCTTGCGATAAATCGTGTTTCGGAAAACTTCAATAAAAAATATATTGAGAACAAAAGAGGTATCAATGTAATAGTTTGTACTATACATATAGAAGGGTATTTCTTAAATACGAATGCCACAACATAATATAACACAACAGAAAAAAGTGACAAAGAAAATAATGCTAAAGTACTGACATTTATTTTTCCAGTCTCTTGTTTATCCATTTTTGCAAGTATTGCTCCTTCAAGTACAAAAAAGAAATAGCAAGTGAACATGTAAGGATACTGATAGTATAACGTCAAACTACTAACATCAAAAACAAATGGAGAAATTATTGTTACAACCACAAATAAAAAGCATGAGAAAGCAATAATTTTATCCCAAGCAAACTTATGGACAAAATAAAAAACAAAATAATAGAGCATTATGCAGGACAAAAACCAATAATCAAGTTTTATGATTATAAGATCAATAGCATTCCAAACATAACCAAAAAACAAGGAACTTATTAATGCCCACATCAAGATAGTAGGATATATACGATTTATCCTTCGTTTATACCAATTTGGAAAATCATCAAAGCGTCCAAGACTTAACGTATAACCTGAGCAAAAGAAGAACAGAGCATCTCCCAATGCTCCTCCAGCCGCTATGTTATGGATATCATCTGGCAATAAAGAATCAAAATGACTCCATGTAATTAAAAGCATTGCCAAGAACTTTAGGAAATCAATACCTTTATTTCTTTTCTTTAAACTTATATTCTCCATTATTTAGAAATAGCTCAATTTCAATTGAGGGTAATTTTACTGTTTTTTACTAACTGATAAAATGTAATTATGAATCTTTGATTTTAAGTATCTATATCTACTACAATTAGTTACATCATGAACCAACTTGAATGTATTAATATTTCTCTTCAACACAACATCAATTCGCCTTATATTATTCATCAACCAATTTCCATCATTCTTATCTAACACCCCACACGTATTTGTAGCATGGATGCGATAGTGAATGTAAGAATCCTCTAAGCCAATACATCGTCCATACATACAAACTTTCAGGAAAAGCCACATATCGTGCATATATATTCTATCATCAATAGGAATTATTACTTTCTTTGCTTGGCTGTTGAATATCATTGTGCACCCTGCGCCTCTATTTGCAAGCACGATAGCAGCATCCAAGGAATCATACCAAGAATCCACCAATTTGGATTTCTTCCAAAAAGTCGTTCCCTGCTCATTACCCTTTTCATCAACAAGAATTAAATCTGTATAAATACATATAGGTATTTGTGGAGTTTTCTTTTCTTCAAGTTTTATTGATGTAATTGCCTTTTCAATTTTTAACGGCATCCAAATATCGTCTTGATCGCAGAACATGTAATAGTCGGATTCCACATGCTCTACTAACCAAATAAAACTATCTCGAGCACCTCTACCTTTCTTTAATTCATCAGTCAAAAGATGTACTCTATCAGGTAACATCCCTACATATTCTTTGATTATATCTATTGTTTTATCAGATGAACAATCATCATGAACGAAAAGTTCCCAGTCTTGACAAGTTTGACTCAACAATGTGTCAATTTGTTCCTTGATAAACTTTTCTCCATTGAATGTCGCCATTAAAATGGCTATTGTATGTTTATTTTGCAGCACCATAGAACATTATTCAATCTACATCGTCATTATCATCCTCAAAATCTTCATCTTCCAAATCTTGTTCATCCTCAATTAACTTTAATGAGTAACAAAGTCTATCTTCTTCATCCTCCATTTGCTCCGGAGACGAACACATAACAGCCAACAACAACCATACAAAAAGACATTGAGGAGAACCTGTGGCTGTAACATATCCTTCTACAATCATGTGTAACATGCATGCAGCAAACAATGCCAGCAACCATACTGGAACTATGGAATCAGTATCCTTCATTGTCTTATAACACTTGATAAAACATGAAATTAACAATATAGCAAAAGGAATAAAACCTAATATACCAGTTTGAGACATCACACCCAAGAAGGAAGAACCTAATTCCACAGAACCTGTTCTTTCATCGTATGGATTGTAGTATTCAGAACCTTCGCCATAAAACTCACCACCTTTAATAGAAGTATCTACAGCAAAACATCCAACTCCGAATATAGGACTTCTTTCTATCTCCAGCAAACGAGTTGCCCACAAAACATCTCGACTGGACGTTACACTTTCATTTTCTTGCGCTCTGTCCTGCTTATAAAATGCCGCTGCAAGATATGATTCATATAAAGGAAAGGAAAAGACCAATAAAGCTACGCCCAATCCAATATATGTTACCATTTTTCCAATGCGGTCTCTATATAACAAATAAAGGAATACCAAACATCCAATAAATGCTCCTGCCAAACAAATTCTTGAACCAGCAGTCATTGTTGCCACCAAACTGGCAATAAGACAGACTCCTATTATTATCTTTTTGTTTTTGAATTCACAAATGGTATATAATGCCAACAAAGATATGACGGATATCATACCGAAGAAACCGAGGAAGTTTGGATGCTGTGCAAAACCATAAAAACCTCTTTCATCAGTCAAAGCCGCACCATTAAAGACCAACACTCCTGATGAAAATGCTATCAAGAAAAAGCCCAATACAACAGATTCGAAATATACAAGTCTTGTTTTCTCTACTTTATCACCTGCAAACATAGGAGAACATGCAAGTATCAAAAACGAATACTGTACAATTCGTTGCCCAGGTTTAAAGAATTCTGGTATATCATTCACCATAATGCTCAACAAACAACAAAGCAGGTACAATAGTGTTGAAACAGATGAAAACTTCGGTGATTTAAACAACAAAACAAAGAAAACGATAAAGACACCGACCATCTGCAAAATATTAAGACCATACATCCACACATTTGCAAGAACAAAGAAAAGTGTCAATAATATATACAAATACTTATTCATCTCACAAAAAAATAATTTTATAAACAACGTTCTCCGTTATAATCATGACAAAGATATGTAGGACGATTCTTGGTTTCATTAAAGATTCGACCTAAATACTCACCAATAATACCTATTGATAAAAGTTGGATACCACCAAGAAACAGGACTACTATGATGATTGTAGGGAAACCCTGAATCGGATCTCCCCAAACGAGCGTCTTCACCAAGAAATAAATCATGTAAATAAATGCACACACGGATGATAATGCGCCAAGAATTGTAGCAAAACGAAGAGGGGCTGTAGTGAAAGACGTAATACCTTCTATTGCTAACTCAAAAAGGCTCCAAAAATTCCAGTTTGATTCACCTGCAACTCGATCTCCTCTATCAAAAATTATCTCCTTCTTCTTATAACCTATCCAACAGAACATTCCCTTAGTATAACGCTCGTTCTCTCTTAATTTTTTCAAAGCGTTTATACATATTCTATCCAAGAGACGGAAATCACCTACATTTTGTAGAATATCAAATCTTGTGGAGCTATCAAGAATCTTATAGAACAACAAAGAAAAGGACTTGCGGATAAAACTTTCCTTTCCTCGATTTGCTCTTTTAGCATATACATCCTCATAACCTTCCTCCCAATATTCCAACATCTGAGGAATAAGGGAAGGAGGATCCTGCAAATCTGCATCCATTATAATCATACAATCACCATTTGCATAATCAAAGCCTGCTAACATTGCAGATTCTTTTCCAAAGTTACGGCTAAGATTCACGATATTCACTCTCTTGTCTGCTTCACGCAGCTCATAAAGCATCTCCAATGTATGATCTTTACTTCCATCATTAACAAAAAGGATTTCCCACTCATAACCTTCCATTGAATCCATTAACTGTTTCAATTCGGGATACAATAATGGAAGACTTTTTTCCTCATTATAGGCGGGAATAAGTATCGTTACCTTTTTCATAATTATAATATTCTTAACATACTCAAAAGTGCTATGATTCACTCGCTATTTTTTGAATAGAGAACGAAAAACATGAAATAATGGCATTGAATACAACATTGTCTTTATCCTAACTTTTATTGGGAACGAGTATTGTACCTTACTCCATATTTCCTGAACTGTCGGATTATTGAACCAAGCAGAAGGACTTTGCTGGATACTACTCCAGCATAATTGCATATAATAAGAATAAATAAAATTCTCGAATGCAGGACTCTTAATGCTTAATTTCTCAAAACTAGTGTATATATTTGATAAATAATCTATTGACTTTTGTATAGGCAAACTATATTTAACCTCTGCAGACTCTGCAGGTACAGTCCAATTATAAAACACATTATCTACGACACGAATCGACTTTACATTTGGCAGTGTCTGCAAGACAAACAAAGTATCTTCTCCGATATTTTGTTCTGCGTTAAACCTTATATCTACTACAATGCTACGGCGATAGAACTTTCCCCAAGGACAACGCATGATATAATAACAAAGGTATTCACAAAGAAAAGAATTCAGTTGTTCCTTTTCCCTTATTATGCGACCTTGTATTTTTTCCTTTTTATCTGCACTGTTACTTCCTTCTAAAACCATTGAGCACTGAAGAACAATAAGGTCTGCATCATCATTACAGTCAGAGATGGATTGAAAATAATTCTCACCTATTGTGTCATCAGAATCCACAAAGGTTACATAATCTCCAGAAGCACGTTGCAGTCCTTGATTTCTTGCTACTGAAACGCCTGAATTTGTCTGTGAGATGACTTTTACCCTATCATCTATTTTTGCATAGCCCTCACATATCTGTAAAGAACTATCCAAACTACCATCATTTATCAGTATCAGTTCATAATCAGTAAAGGATTGAGACAATATGCTATCAATACACTTACTGAGAGTTTTTTCTGAATTGAAAACAGGTACTATAACTGATAATCTCATTATTTAACAGGACGTTTATCTAATCTTATCAACACATTCTTTATACGGTTGAAAATGGAAAACTTTTCTTCTAACCAAGAACCGGAGAACTCGTGAACAGCAACAGTGTTTTCATTTATAGCATATTCACAAGAAGGGAAAAGTTTAGCGGAGAAATAATGCAAATCATATATTGTTAAAATACCATCAAACAAATTCTTGTTATTAATTATAAAATATGACAAGAGATCGGTATTTGCTTGAGTCTTATAATAACCATCATGAGTTATAAAGTGTCGGTTGTCATAGTGAGCAAGGAAACCTTTTACCCATTCCAACCCTGGTTCTGCACCAATAACGGCAGTTGAGACCTTAAACGTCTCCTCTTCGTAACTTAAGAAGGAACGTTTAGACAAAAAAGGATTAAACGACTTCAGCAATCTTACATCAGTATCAAGATATATTCCACCATATCTATACAACGCCTCTAACCTTGCAACATCACTTACAAATGCATATTTCTTTGCTTTGTAGGCTTCCTTTGTAAACACACGACTATTGACGTCAAAATTATCCTCATTCCACTCTTTAATTTCATAATCTGGCAACAGCTTATGCCAATTATCTATGTATGTGACAACATTTTCCGGTTTTGGATTTCTGCCAAACCAACAATAATGTATAACCTTAGGAATCATAGTCAGTCTTTTGAAACGACATCAAATGATGAATAATGCTTGTTCTGGTATATATAATAATTGTAACTATTATCTGTTATGTATCTTACGTCCTTATCAATGGAAGATCTATAAGTAGGTATGATATCTGATGAAAAAGAAGACTTCAAAAGAGATACAAATTTCATATATGGTGTCATCTCGTATTGATAAGTTATCTCAATACTATTATCTTGTCCCTTTTTCACACGAACGTAATAACAGTCGGATTTTTTATCATACGTAACAACAGGAGTACGATTCTTAGCAGAATCAAATAGATGCCTAATATATGAAGGAGACGCGGGTATAATAGTTTTTACATGATTCAAGTCCTTTCCTGCTGTTGCATATGCAGATATAATTTCATCATGTTTGCAACAATCTATATGTAACTGGGCATAACTGAAATTTGTAAAATCCTCATATATTGTTCCACCAAGTCTATGTGTCAGCGAATACAATTTATCTGCTCGAACATATCCATCATGTGTATTCTTGGCTGATTCTATCATTTCATTCCATGCTGTGCAAACTTCCTGCCTATAAAAATATGATGGTATGTAAATAACTAACAATATACCCATCAACACACAACACCAGATTCCTTTTTTTACTCGGGTTGACAGAAAATAAAAATACTTCGTCATTTCTACAATCAAGAAAACAATCAGTAATGACATGAAACAAAACTGATGCGAGGCTGTAAATGCAACAAATACAGGAAAGAACAGACTAACACATATCATCAAATATACATACTTATACTGACAAATAAAGTTTAAGTATTCATTTCTCTTGAACAATATCAAAAGAACATTGAGAACAACAAATATATCAAAAACAGGAACTGTTTTTACTATTGAAATGAAATTTCCTATCCATTTATGAATTCCTTTTGCGTCGGAAGAGGTAAGATAGTCCACCGACATTCTTGCGAAATTACCAGGAGCTAGTACACAGATTGCTGTTCCTATGAAGAATCCTATAATTACAATCTTATTCGCCAGATACAATTTCTTATAGTTTAAGATAGAATAAAAGAAAAGAAAAGCAGAAACCGGTATTGAAAAACTCTCTTGAAGGCATCCTAGAATCAGTGCCAAGAAAAAGAATGATATGCTAATCCAAATATTACTTTTATTTATGTTTGATGAGATGAATAAATAAGTCCAAACAAATATTGTAGAAACCCACAAATAATTCAAAACAAAGGAAACATGTCCTAAGAATGTCCTACCTATTACTGGAACAAGAAGTAGTATTAGTGCCGTAATTACGAATTTATCACTTTCTTGATAGTACAATCCATGCTTTTTGATTATCCTTGATATACCATGTACCAACAAAGAGAAGAAAATGGAACTTATGATAAAGAAAATTTGTTTTGTCCAAGACACTGAACACAAATATTGAACTACAACGTGAATAAGAAAACGACCATTCACTTTCATGTAATCATGACACTGCGCTCTAATAACATCCGTAAGGGACTCGATAGGAACGTATGATTTCGTCGGAACATCATACCGAAAAACATAGTACAAATCCTCCAATACATTGACGTATTGAGATACGAACATATAAAAGAGCAGAGATACTACAAAATAGTAGAATAAACTGCGATATATATTTATTTTTCGAGAAAAAATATTGATACTCTTCATAATAAATATTAGCTAATCACTAAAATCGATTAATCATCAAGATGAATATTCACTTCATCAAATCAATGAATTATATTCTTTTTTTTACTTACTTCCATATTTTGAGAACAATCCATCTATTGCGAAATATACGGCTTTGTACTGATTAATAGAAACAGGTAAACAAAGAACAAGAGATAAAAGAATTTTTTGTTTTAATGAGCAATACTGCTTAAGTCTTAACAAATTATTCTTAATACGTGTTCTCTGCGAGTCAGGAACACATTTCAGAGAATAATACAAATGAAGTATTTTTTTAAACAAAAGCGCCACCTGATAATCCCTACAAATGTCATCCATTTTATCAATATAGTCTTCGGCAATGGAAATCCAAGAATCAACTCTTCGCAAATCAATGGAAGACTGGTCCATAATACTACCAGGACGTACATTGTAATAATAGGTATTCTTCTTACAAAACGCTACACTCTGCACACACTTCAACGCATACAATAGCCAATGAACATCTTCATGATAAATACCTTCTTTAAAATATAGATTATTCTGCAAGATAAAGTCTCTACGTATCAATCTATTCCATGCTGTAACAAAAAAAGACGTATAATCGTAATATTTAGTTCGAATCCAAATGATATCATCTGAATAACATGGCAAATCCTGCATTTTTTCGATGTTCTGCATATCGAAATCAACTATTGTGCCTGCCTGGATGAAATCAGCTTTGGAATATTTTTGAGCTGTATTCCACAAGACTTCGATACATTCTGGTATAATATAATCGTCACTATCCAAAAAATAAATATATTTTCCCTTTGCCTCACGAATACCAGTATTTCTCGCAGCAGACAATCCTCCGTTTTTCTCATGGTGAAGAATTCGAAACGATATATTCCCTGTATAGGAGGACAAAATATCGGATACTATATCACAGCTTCTATCGGGAGAGCAATCATCGACAATGATGCATTCCATAGTACCACAAAATGTTTGAGATATTACGGATTTAACACATTGTGTTATAAATTCCTCCACATTATAAACAGGAACAATTATAGAAACATCAAACATCCTAATATAAACGAATTGTATTCAAAACAAGCTTTATCCACAAACGATAATTAATCGTTAAAGGATGGCACAAATAATACCAAATATAAGTTCGTAAGAGATTAATAAACGACTTATTATCCTTATAATTCTTATTGGGCAATAATTGAATCATCCTGATAAGAGACCTTGCATAATCAGTATTCAAGACCTTTACAATAGGTTTTAAATTTCGCCTTGTCATATCAGAACGCATAATACTCAAAGCTTCAAAATTACTGAGATATTTCATTGGAATTACTGGCAAAGAAACTAATGACATAGCTCCTTGAGAATTCAAGATATAATTATAGGAAGACTTTGAACTTACAAACGAACGACACTTGCTATTAATTAAATACTCATAAATAAACAATCTATCCTCGCCAATAGCTATATTCTTATCAAATCTTATATCGAACTCTGATATTATACTCTTCTTGTATAATTTTCCCCATGGATAGCAGAAAGAGAAAAAATCAACAGGTTCAAAAAGATGCATAAGCATTTGGTGGTTATCAGCAATCTCACTGTATTCCAAAACTTTTGTATCTTTCCCTACAACACCATCTTCACATATTTCACGGTATCCATTAATGACAAGATCTACATCATTATCAATCATTTCATGATGTAATGACTGCAGATAATCGCAATCTATCCAGTCATCACAATCAACAAAAGAAATATATTCACCTTTGGCTTCTTTCAAGCCTCTATTTCTCGCAACAGATACTCCTGAATTAGTCTGGCTGATAACAACAATTCTGTCATCCTTCTGTGCATAATCATTACATATGTCTAAAGAAGAATCAGTACTTCCATCATTTATTAATATCAACTCATAATCGCAATAGGACTGAGCCAAAATACTTTCAACACATCGATGAAGGTATTTTTCGCCATTATATATTGGAATAATAATTGATATCATAAACGCCTTGGGTATCTGTCTAAAACAATAGCATTATTTCAACAAACTGGTATATACTTCTATATGTCTTTTTACAACCTTATCGGTACTAAGATGTTCAAGCGCATATTCACGGTTTATCTTTCCCCTATCAGTATTAGCCAATGCTAAAGCCTGCATAACAGCTTTATATACATCTGTTCCATCAGGACCAAACACGACATTACCAGTGTCCTTCAACAGTTCACCAACATTGCCAACATTTGGACCGACAACAACATTACCAAAGAACAGTCCCATCGGAACATTGCCAGAATTAAGTATATGGAGGCGTTGAATTAATGACACCTCTGATGCTCCATAATAATAAGGAATATCAGCATCGCACACATAACAGTCAGCAGATATAATATGTGAGTGGTATTTAAGTTTGACCTTACTAATCTTGTTATTCAGACGTTCCCAAATGTTTGTTCCTTCAAATTTCGTAGTTGTAAAACTAGGAGCAATAATAAAAACATTAGAAAAACGCAACTTTTCACCTAAATTTAGTAGAAGGTTCCGTTCTTCGTCAGATCTAAATGCACCAAGACAGATGATATAACGGCAATAACTATTCAAACCAAGCTTTCTTATACATTCCTTTTTTGGGGGACTTTCCAAATATATTTTGTCATATATATGATGGGGTATAAGAATTTGAGGTGTTTGCGGATATTTATTCTCAAACTCTCTTGCGCTATTTCTACCAAGATGAATAATCAAATCACTATTTTCATAGACTATCTCATACGCCTTAATCAACTGTTCGTTAGCAGAATAATGTGGTACATAATTGTGACAAGTGCTAACGACTTTTACTCCCTTTCCTTTTAAATATTTAAGTCTTGCGTCAAATTTTTCATAGTCGAGATGTCTATCCTCAGCTCCAAAAACATGAGGCCACATGATATGTATTATATCAACATTTTCACAAGCGTCTGAATACAGAAAATCATAAGGAAAAACAAATTCAATATTATTGCTATCCTCTTTTATTCCATCCACCAACGAAGATACGAAAGGATTTCCCATATCATGCGGATCTCCCCATAATGGCATAAAAACTTTCATAAACAATAGAATAATTTGATTTTTAGAGGATGTTATTCAATAAAAATACAGGGGCAGGAATGTCTATTTTTCAAGATATTCCTGCCAATGTATTGAGGGATAACCTTACATTAAGGTAACAAATACCACTGATATAGAATTTGAACTATTTCTTTGAATGTTTCTTTTTGTTCTTTCCGGAAGATTTGCCATAGCCATAGCCATAACCGTAACCGTAACCATAGCCATAACCGTAACCATAACCTGATTTCTTACGATCCACATTATTGAGTACAAGACACAGATTCTTAAATGTATTCTGTTCATACTGTTCATTGAGTTCCTGGACAAATCTACGATGTGTCCTACCTGCACGAACAACATATACGGTTATATCTGCAACACGATTTACTACTGCTGCGTCAGCGACAACATCCATTGGCACATTATCAATGATGATATAGTCATACATACCACGTAGTTGTTCAACAATATCATCAAGTTTCTTGCTCATAAGAAGTTGAACTGGATTAGGTGGGATAGGACCAGCAGGGATAACATCAAGATTCTCACTTGCTGTACTCTTGAATATAGCTTCATTCAAATCGCCTGAACCAGCGAGCAAAGTAGTAAGACCCTTTTTATGACTGATTGCTCTATTTTCTGTTGCGATAAAGTCAATAGAGTGATACTTACGAATATCCATATCAACCCATAGAACTTTCTTTCCATTGCTTGCAAGAGCTGCTGCATAGTTTGTACTTACGTATGACTTACCTGCACCAGGATGTCCAGAAGTAAAGATGATAACTTGCTTCTGCTCTCCCTCTGTAACCATGTACTGAAGATTTGCACCAATAACATGCAAAGATTCCGTAAGCTCTTCTGACCCTTCTTTACCAACCGTAATAGTTTCACTTGAGGTCTTCTTGTCCTTGGCTTTTGGAACAGAACCGATAGATGGAATCTGAGTGATAGCCTTAAGTTCCTTCTTATTGCTAATGCTTGGATCAAGGAATTTACGTCCAAGAATAATTGCCAAAGGAAGACCTAAACCTGCTATGAAAGAAATCATCCAGATATTATTTCTATTAGGAGAGACAGGACCACCACCAAATGGTGCTTCTACAACCTTTACATCAGTAGATGTAGCTGAAAGTTGCATAGCTGCTTCCTCACGTTTGCTCAGGAGCATGGTGTAAAGAGTTTCCTTAATATTCTGCTGACGCTCAACACCAACAGTATAGCTCTGTTGAGCAGGAATGGATGCGATTCTACTATTTGCACGACTTTCAGATGCACGAGAATTATTCATCTGAAGATTAAGAGTTGTAATATAGTTCGCAATAGAACCACGAATTGTAGTACGCATTGCCTCAAGCTGGTCTTCCATCTTCATAACAACAGGACTATTCTCTGAAGAACTCATTGCTAAGCGATTTTTCTTGAGAAGAAGTTCATTATACGAACCAATCTGTCCCTGGACACCAGCATCACCTACTCCTGAAACGTTAGGAATAATCTCATTCGCCTTGGTCTTATCCTGAAGATAATTCTGAATAAAACGGGCAATACTTATATCTGCACCAATCTTTTCAACCTGACCACGAGCGGCAGTACTACGACTTAAATATTCTGATGCTTCAGATTGTACATCCAGAATCTGATGAGAAGTTTTGAAAGAAGTGAGCTTACTTTCAACATTTCCCAACTCTTCACCGACTTCCTTAATACGTTCGTCAATAAACTCTGCTGTGCTGATGATTGTACGCTTCTTATCTTCAATCATTTCTGTACTATAGACATCAGAAAGAGTTGACAGATAATCATCAATCATAGTTGGATTATTACTTGTAAACGAAACATCTACAAGAGTACCCTTCTTAAGAACAGGTTCTGCAGAAACGCCATACTGCATATTAGCAGCAGTCTCGTCTATACTACGACGCTCTGCATAGAAAGGCTGTCCTATAAGATATTCGACATTCTCAGGAACGGCATTTACGATAATTCTACCGGCAATAGTTTTATAAGCTTTACCAAAAACACCATTCTTTATTTCCTCAGGAATCTTTTGTCCATTTACCGTCAATTCATCCAACTCGAATGTCTTCTTTGATTTAACGGTAATTCTCATCGATGTAAATCCACAATAACTATCCAAAAACTTTACCTTACATGGAACATCACTATACATAGGGAAATTACGAAAACGTCCCTTTTTGTGATAAGTTACGTCAGCACCAAGTTTCTCCACAACCTTTCTTTGAACCTGCAGCGACTTCATAATATAGATTTCGTCATCAAGTGAAGTCGAGGTTTCTCCAGATGCATCCTTTAAACCAAGATAGCTTTGTAGAGAACCATTATTATTTGCAGTCTTAATTCTAAGTACTGTATGGCGCTGAAATGTAGGCATCTGACATTCCATATAAAGATAGCCACTGACTAAACATACAGCCAGAGAAATAATAAACCAATACCAATTATTAAGAATCAAACCAATAATAACAGATATATCTATACCTGAAGATTGTTCTGTTTTTCTTTCTCTCTCTCTATTTCTATTTCGTGTTGCCATAATCTCTTATTTTTTAGCAATGAGGAATAATGCAGTAATAGTAGAAACAAAACCCATGATTGAACCAATAGCACTCATGTATCTATACATAGGACTTCCATCTACACGAGCAGCACCGTTTGGCTCGATATAAATGACATCGTTCTGACGGAGATAATAAACAGGCGAATCAAGAGTTGATTTGGCATCAGACAAATCAACACGATAGCTCTTAACTTCACCAAGTTCTTCACGAAGGACAAGAGCATCCTGACGCTTGCCTGTATATCTCACACCGCCAGCCTGTGCGATAGCTTCAAGAAGTGTAAATCTATCTGTCGCACAAGTTACAACTTGGTTTCCTGCTTCACCAATAACAACCACTTTGAAACTAATAATTTCAACAGTGACGACAGGATCCTGACAATAGCCACCTTCCTTGAGGCGCTTCTCTATCATTCGAGCAAGTTCGTATCTATTGTATCCTGCTACTTTCATAAGACCGAAAACAGGGAATTCGATGAAACCATCCTTATCAACAGTGAATCCACCGCCTCGACCACCGACACCACGAGCATTTGTAGAATTATTTCCATATCCACCACTTCCTATGTAAACTTTATTAAGGAAAGGTTCAAGCAATTCCTTCTCACTCGCAGAAATGGAGATTGAAAGCTGATCATCTGGCTGAATCTTAATGTTATAAGTTGTTGGTAACAAATGACCATCCTTACAAAGTTCGTCAACCTCATTAAGATAAGTTACTTCACGCTTGGACACACATCCAGTAAGCATTAATGCACACAGCATCAATACAACTGTAAAGAGCGATCCACTGAATAATGTTCTTTTTTTCATATTGATAAATATTTAATTTTTATTATTTTCCCTGCAGTTTTTTTATAAGTTTACGGAATGTATATCCCCAGAATGACTTATTAAGCAACACCTGAGGCAACTTGGAAACACGCTTACCAATAAGAGCAAACGGACTCAGTCCATTACTTCTGTATGCGCGAAGGTCTTCATTCCACTTATCACGAGTGCTCCAAACAGTCGTACTCATACCTCCCATACGCATTCTTACGACATAACCGTGCATATAAGAAACCTTTATGTCCTTGTCAAGAAGATAACGTATAAGCAACTCGGTGTCGCCAGCAATCTGATATGTTGGGTCATAGAGGTCTTTTGCAAGATAAGTGCTACGACGGATATACGTAGTAGGATGAAGTGGAAGCCAACCCATCTTAACCTTTGCACGAGAGAATTTACCACTTATCCAATCACGAAGTACTACATACGGATTTGATGAAGGGGTAAAAATACCATCTGCATAAAAGAAATCGCAACTCGTACGCTTAATATTCTCAACAACTCTGCTAATAACACCATTGTCATAAAACATATCATCGGAATGCAGGAAACCAACATAGTCTCCTGTAGCCATAAGAATGCCTTTATTCAATGCATCATACAGTCCATTATCATCCTCGGACACGAACTTGTCTATTCTATCCTTATATTCACTAAGAATATCGAGTGTACCATCCGTTGAGCCTCCGTCAACTACAATATACTCTATATCAGGATAATCCTGTGAGAGAACGCTCTCAACAGCACCCCTGATATGAGAATTCTGGTTATACACCGCTGTGATTATTGATATCTTCATTATAATATAATAATGTAAACAGTTTCTATTTTATTACTTCAATCAAATCAGGACTTATTTCAGCAGCTGATATCGCAACAAGTCCATCCAACTTCACTACGACACGCTTACTTCGTTTGCCTTTTATCTTCAGGAGAGTTCCTTCCAGTCCATCAAAAGGTCCTCCATGTACTCTCACTCTGTCACCTTTCTCTAACTGTATTTCATCTGGATTGTGATAAACAATATCTTCCTCCATCTGTCTTGCAATAGTGATGAAAGCATTCATATCCTTGTCTGCCACGACCAACGGATACTCCCGTCCTTCAACATTACGTCTAAAACAATACTGGAGACCTGAGAAATACTCCTTAAATTCCCTTATTCCTTTTCTATTTGAGTGAACAAATATTACATTCGGAATGGCTGGTGTCAATACTCGTGTTTTCTTTCCATGATAGGTTCTGACCTTATACATCTTGGCGATAAAATATTCCAAACCATAAGAGCTTTTAAGTGCTTCCTCAGCTTGAGCTTCGCGCTTATAGACTCTCATGACGTACCATTTTATCTCATCGATATGTTCTATCTCACCATCCATTACAATTCCAACTTTGCATAAATGCCAGCATTTCTACATAAGAAAATATAACAAAATGACATACCTACTATTCACCTCAACTCTTGTAAAGAATTAAGAATAAACAAGTTAGACGATCCTACACAATAATAGGTGCTCATTTTTTTATTTTTACAGAAGGCAAAGATAACACTTTTTATTTAATAAATAAAGAAAAAACGTAAGAAAATCATAAAAATTCGTAAATACTTAACATAAAGCAAAATCCCCCTGAAAGTGTTAACTCTCAAGGGGATTCGCATTGAATATGAAATTTATGTTAGAATCTCACATAAGTTTCAAGCCAAAGTTCGTTATAATGTTTGTCAATCTTTGCCAGTTTGTCATAGACATAATTGTACTGCACCTGGAACATAAGATTCTTATGCAACTGTATGTTTGGACAGATAGTAAAGATAGACTTCTGGGTATCAGAAGTTGCATCATCGCGATAGACGTCATACTTCACATACGTCTTCAACCAATTGGTACATGGAATACCAACCGTTGCATACCAAGCATCAGCCTTTCCCTTACCAGTCCATTCTCCATTAACATAGTCACTTATCTTATGTCCCGTAGAATGAGCATACTCTGCACGGAATGTCCAATCATTTGCATCATACTTTGCAGAAAGCATATATCGATTACGGTCAACAGTAACATTGCCTGAAGTATAATCACCTGTCCAACCAAAGAATCCGAGGAACAATCCCTTC
Source organism: Prevotella sp. (assembly GCA_045627725.1). GTDB lineage: Bacteria > Bacteroidota > Bacteroidia > Bacteroidales > Bacteroidaceae > Prevotella. Next base: position 101,917 of record JAZQOH010000016.1, read on the forward strand.
ACAGGTTGAACCTGTATGGTACCTGTTATATCCTTTTTCTTATTCGCATCGGCCACGTTGATACCCTGACCATTAGATATCATCAACTGATAATGGATGAGACGATGCTGGTCCTTACCAACAGGAAAGAGGTCACCCTGAAACTGAATACCTTGATCGCGACCACCATTGCTTGATGACTCAGCTCCGATATAGTCACTATGTCCAGTGAGTTTCTTGGTCAACTGCGAATAGTCACCATCTCCTACATCCCAAGGATTCATTGGATTCTCGAAACCAAAAGCACGCTTATACTGACCTATCTTCACCTTGAACTCAGGATATTTCTTCCATTCCACGAAGAAATCCTTCATGTGGAAAGAGCTATTGTTTGTCTGCATCTGAATACGATAAGCGAAGTCATTGAGGATAGTACCATCAATATAGAAACGAACAAGACGTTGAGAGAATCCTCCATTGGTAGTCTTTCCATCCTGATCATCATAGCTATATTTTCCAATGAAATAACCACCAATCTTTGGGGCAGACACATACTGAGTTACTTTTCTTCCGTATTCAACTTCACTCTTACTATCAATAGCTGACATGCCTGATGCAATTGCCTCATTTACATAGTGAGTAAGGAATCCTTCTTCAAGTTTTTCATCAGATACAAAATCTGACTCCTGTGCCGATGTTTGTTCGCTTACAACATCCGCAAAAGCTGCTATATTCACACAAGCAGCAAAAGCCATAATAAATACTCTTTTCATATACTTTTTTAATAATATGTTTCGCTAATAAGGTGCAAAGGTAACACAAAAAAATAGACCGACCAAAATTATAGATAGTAAAATTTGGTTATTCCGATTTTTCATCATAAATTTGCACGACTTTTCGCAACATATCACATAAAAGAACAATAAATTAGCATTTTGAAAAAAGACAAAAGTATAATAAAAGGACATCTTCTCATGGCTGGTGCCTGTGCATGTTGGGGGCTCATGGCACCTTTAGGAAAAGATGCTATGACTCATGGCATACCAGGAATAGAAATGGTAACGCTAAGAGTTACCGGCGCTGCACTATCATTCTGGCTGCTTTCACTATTCATCAAAGGAGAAAACAAGACAGGGAATGGATACATTGGAGGTGTTAGAAAAGGTGACCTGAAAAAACTTTTCGGTGCTGCAATATTCGCAATAGTCCTAAACCAATGCAACTACACCTTAGGACTTAGCATCACATCGCCTCTTAATGCCAGCATCATGACGACAACAATGCCTATCATTACCATGGTTCTCGCTGCATTTTTCCTTAAAGAACCCATTACCTGGATGAAATTGACAGGCGTATTTCTTGGTGCTGGAGGAGCGGCAACACTCATAACAGCATCTGCACAAGGCAGTTATGGAAGTGGAGTATTACTCGGCGACTTACTCTGCATCTTTGCACAATGCTCATACGCAATCTACCTTACAGCATTCAAACACATTATTGAGAAATATCCTGTCGTCACGAGCATGAAATGGATGATGCTTTTCGCATCACTCATAATACTTCCGTTCACCCTACCCTACATGATAAAACTCGATTGGACTAACATTCCAATAAAAACATATGCAGAAGCAGCCTTTGTCGTGTTTGGCGGCACTTTCATAGCTTACATTTTCTGCACAAGCGCACAAAAGATACTACGTCCAACAGTAGTTGCCATGTATAACTATGTTCAACCTATCGTATCGTGCATAGTTTCAGTCATTCTCGGACTCGGCATATTCGGATTTAGCCAGGGGATTGCCGTAATACTCGTGTTCAGTGGCGTATGGTTGGTCAACAAAAGTAAAGCGAGGAAACAGGGCGATTAATAACATAAGATACAAAACAGATAAAAAACATACATTACAAAATAGAAAGACATAAAAAATAACATGAATAAAGATATCACAAATATAATATCAAAACAGTTAACCCTTTCAGTAAAGGCTGTAGAAAACACTATATTATTACTCGACGAAGGTTGTACTATCCCCTTCATATCGCGCTACCGCAAAGAAAAGACAGGCGGATTGGATGAAGTACAGATAGGAAGCATCTCGCAAACATACGAGAAGATGAAGGAACTTATCAAGAGGAAGGAGACCGTTATCAAGACAATAACAGAACTTGATAGAATGACTCCAGAACTTCTGAAACGTATTGACGAGTGCTGGGATGCTACAGAACTTGAGGATATCTACCTGCCATATAAACCAAAGCGTAGGACTCGTGCACAAGTGGCAAGAGAATTAGGTCTGGAACCTTTGGCTACAACCATTCTATTGCAAAGAGAACAGAATCCTCTTCGTGTAGCGGAACGATATATAAAAGAAGGTATTAAGGATGCAGAGGCTGCCATTAAAGGCGCTCAGGATATCATCGCTGAGATGGTTAGCGAGGATGAGACAAGCAGAAATCGCATCCGAGCTACCTTCAAACGCGAAGCCTATATCACATCTACCGTTATAAAGACGAAGAAAGATACTGATGAAGCTGCAAAATATTCCGACTATTTTGATTTTGAGGAACCACTTCGTCGCTGCACAGGAAACCGTATCCTTGCCATGAGACGCGGAGAAGCAGAGGGAATACTTCGCGTTAGCATCAACATTGACAACGATGAAGCAATAGAAAGACTTCAACGTCAGTATGTGAGAGGGCGTGGAGAATGTCAATCTCTTGTAGAAGAAGCAATTGCAGATGCATACAAGCGTCTTCTCATGCCTTCTATAGAGAATGAGTTTGCTGCACTTTCAAAGCAAAAAGCAGACGAAGAAGCCATTAATGTCTTTGCAGAAAACCTACGCCAACTGCTCCTTGCAGCCCCTTTAGGACAAAAACGTGTAATGGGTATAGACCCTGGAATACGCACAGGATGCAAGGTTGTATGCCTCGACGCTCAAGGTAATCTGCTTTATCATACAGTAGCCCCCCTCCGACTCCCCCGAGGGGGAGGGATTAATGCCCTCATAGCAGAGAATTCTCAAAGTGCATCCACGTATCTTAACATTGCAAAGAAATTTGATATAGAGGCGATTGCTATAGGTAATGGCACAGGAGGACGCGAAACTTTTGATATTATTAAGGATGCTTTCGCAAACTACTCCTCCCCTCGGGGAGGCTGGGTAGGGGCTTTTAGTGTTAGCGAAGACGGAGCCTCTGTATATAGTGCATCCAAAGTTGCTCGCGATGAGTTTCCTAATGAAGACGTAACAGTAAGAGGCGCAGTAAGTATTGGCAGACGATTGATGGACCCTCTCGCCGAACTTGTAAAGATAGATCCAAAGTCTATCGGTGTAGGACAATACCAACACGATGTTGACCAGACACAACTCAAGTCGAGTCTTGACCGTACTGTGGAGAGTTGTGTAAACCTTGTTGGAGTAGATCTCAACACGGCATCACAGCATTTGCTGACTTACGTCTCAGGTCTTGGACCAACCCTTGCAAAGAATATCGTAGAATACAGGAAGGAGAATGGTGCATTCACCTCACGAACACAATTGAAGAAAGTGCCTCGTCTCGGACCTTCTGCATTTCAACAATGTGCAGGTTTCCTTCGCATACAGGCACCTTTAGGGCAATCTAAAGGAACAAGATATAACCCTCTTGATGCAAGTGCCGTACATCCAGAGAGTTATGCCATAGTGGAGAAGATGGCAAAAGACTGTGGTTGTACGGTAAAGGAACTTATGTCTTCTGCAGAAAAGCGAAAGAGCATTAATCTAAAAAACTACATTACCGAAGAGATAGGCATGCCTACACTCACGGATATCATGGCAGAACTTGAGAAACCAGGCCGTGACCCTCGTGCTGAGATTGAGACTTTTGAGTTTGATCCAAACGTACACACTCCAGAAGATCTCATCCAAGGTATGATACTTCCTGGCATAGTGACTAACATCACAAAGTTTGGTGCCTTTGTTGATGTAGGAGTTCATCAGGATGGACTTGTGCATATCTCTCAGATGGCAGACAAATACATCAGCGATCCTTCAGAAGTAGTTCATCTTCATCAGCACGTTAAAGTGCGTGTCGTGGAAGTTGACAAAAGAAGAAACAGAATAAGTCTTTCAATGAAGAAATAGCCCCTCTCCCCTTCCCCTCCCCACGAGGGGGAGGGAGTAATTAGTACCTGAAGCCTAGAACCACTCTACTTCCCCACCCCATATTTCAAGAAATCTCTTAAATTCCTCATTGCTCAATGCCACGCTTGCGGTATTGTCGCAAGGATGAAATGTCATCATCTCTGCATCAAAAAGGGCTTTATCAATGAAGAATTTCACGCGATGACCATTATCGAACAACTCACGCGTATTAGCTTCAGAGAGATCAATATCGTTGATAAGCCCAAGCGGAGAAACACTTCCAGGTTGTAGACCAAGACATCTTTCCATTCTTTCAGGTGATGCAAAAGATAGTTTTCCTTCCTTTATTACATTCTGAAGCCATACAAAATCAAGTGATTTATGACATTCCATCGTAACAAGATAATGCCTTTTCCCGCTATGATTACGCAGGAATAGATTCTTGCAATGAGTACATCCTTTCAATTCGTCAAGCGAATCCCAAAAAGGTAGCGCTTCTTCAATAGTAAAAAGTGAAGGATGATACACAACTTTATAGTCTATACTGTGATCATCAAGAAAGCACAGCACTTTATTTATTCGATCATTCATATATAGTTCTATCTTAACTCTCAATTCTATCTATATCCTCCCCCTTGGGGGGAGTTAGAGGGGGCTTATTATCTCCATATATTCTTCGTACGAGATATATCTTCCTCCCATCGATTTTAGGTGGGAGGTTTCAAACTGACAATCAATGACACCTCCAGAGCCGTCAAATAGCATTGCAAGATGAATGAGAGCAAGTTTTGACGCATTAGGAACGAGGGAGAACATACTCTCTCCGAAGAAAGAATTGCCTATTGTCACGCCATACAAACCACCAACAAGCCTATCATCATCCCATACTTCAACGCTGGATGCAAAACCTTGCCTATGTAATTCTTTATAGGCAATTAGCATTTCTCCACCAAGCCACGCACCATTCATATCGTTGCGTCCATCTGCCTTTCCACAATTTTCTATTACATCATCAAAGGCCTCATTGACGGATACACGATATTTGTCAGACCTGATAAGCTGCCGCATCGAATGGCTTACGTGTATCTCTTCAGGGAAGATTACGAAACGCTTCATCGGACACCACCAAAGGATTGGTTCTTCCTTATAACCAAACCAAGGAAAGATACCATTGCTATAAGCGAGTAATAATCTATCCACAGACAAATCACCACCTACAGCAATCAGTCCATCTTCCTCACCATTTCGTGGATTGGGAAATGCCAGTATATTCTTGTCAAGTTCGTAAACCATACCTTATTTATATATAGTGATGATAAAAAGGTTTTATACCATTTTCAACTTATCTCCTTCACGTTCTACCATTGCCTCGCCACCGTTCTTCAACTTTCCGAATAGTATATCGTCCATAAGTATAGGAGTCAGCAGATTCTGTATGGCACGATCCATCTCACGAGCACCATATTGCTTTGTATAGCCTTTTTCCATAAGAAGTTGGCGAGCATCATCAGAGAGTTTCAACGTTACATTCTTTGCACTAAGCAAACTTGAAAGTTCACGAATCTTCTTATCAAGGATAAGCGAAGCCATCTTCTCGTCCATATCACGGAATACTACGGTACCAGACAATCGATTAATGAATTCAGGCTTGAATATCTTCTTAACAGATTGCATCATAGCCTCTCCCTTAGTGCTACCTCCGCCGAAACCGATAGCTGCCTGACCTGCATATTGCGCACCAGCGTTACTCGTCATAATAAGGATGACATTCTTAAAATCCACCTTATTACCCTTGTTATCAGTAAGTTTCGCATAGTCCATCACTTGCAAGAGAATATTATAGATATCGTCGTGTGCCTTCTCTATCTCATCAAGAAGAAGTACACAGTTAGGTGACTTGCGAATAGCATCTGTGAGAAGACCTCCATCGTCATAGCCAACATAGCCAGCAGGAGAGCCTATAAGCTTGGCAACAGTATGCTTCTCAGTATATTCGCTCATATCAAAACGAACAAGTTCAATGCCAAGTTCCTTTGCCAACACCTTGCATACCTCTGTCTTTCCCACACCAGTAGGACCAACAAATAACAGACTTGCCAAAGGTTTATCGCCCATGGTGAGTCCTGCCTTCGACATCTTAACAGCTCTTACAACCTTTTCAATAGCCTCATCCTGACCATATATCACATCACTTATACGCTTGTCAAGGTCACGAAGCTGGGCATTATTATCCTCCGTCAACGCCTTAGCATTTATCTTACATATCTTCGCAAGTATCTCGGCAATGAGATTCTTATCTACCTTCTGCCTTCCCTCGCTCATTTTCTCACCTTTTTTATTATAAAGAGGGTGAATCTGACGGTACGCTCCAGCCTCATCGATGATGTCTATTGCCTTATCAGGGAGGAATCTATCGGCTATAAGACGGTCACTTTCCTTTACAGCATAATTGATAGCCTCATTGTCATACCTTACATGATGATGCTTCTCGTATGAAGTCTTGAGTCCTTCAAGTATCTTAACCGTCTCTTCTACAGAAGGTTCAAAGACATCAATCTGCTGAAAGCGACGCACGATGCCCTTATTGTTTGCCATGTTGCGGTTGTATTCCTGATAAGTGGTGGAACCAATAAAGCGAACAGAACCATCCTCAAGATAAGGTTTAAGGATATCTGCCACATCAACAGCTCCCTTACCATTGTGACCAGCACTCATAATGCTATGTATCTCATCGATATACAAGATACACTTGCCACGATTCTTCAGACCTTCCATTATGTCCTTCAGGCGTTTTTCCATCTCGCCATGATAACTGGAACCAGCTACAATGGTTGCCATATCCATACTATAGATACGGAATCCTCGCAATGCTTCTGGCACATCTCCCTTATCAATCTTCTCTGCAAGACCATAAATGAGCGCAGTCTTTCCAACACCAGCTTCACCTATATGCAGAGGGTTGTTCTTATCCTTTCGGCAGAGTATCTGAATAGTACGCTCCAGTTCATTCTCCCTACCGACCAAAGGATTATGATATTTATATGTATCAGATATGCAGACAAGGAAATCTTCCCAAGGTTCGCGAGGTACAGGTTGTTCCTCTTCTTCCTGAGAAGGCTGATGCAATGATCCAAGAGCGGACATGAGTTTATTTGCGCTTGACATCATCCTATTGAATATCTCTTCCGTGGTCATATCCTTAAGGTTCTCACCTGTACTCAATACATATCGAGGAGAAACATTCTCAATTTCATAGGAAAGCATTTCTGAGAATTCGCTGAACTTCACTTCGTCCTTGTAGTTTGTAAAAAGAGCATCCTCCATCTCGGGAATAAGATCTTCAAAGCAGGTATTCAGGAGATATGATGCCAAAGTGAAATCAAGGTCCAACATGGCATTATATACCTGAAACACCATGACGAAGTCTTCTTCATCCTCTTCATCCAGTGTATTCTCAAGCGTGGAAATAAGCTTTGACATATTCTCTGAAGGCAAAGCAAAGAACTCATCGTCTTCTGCCACCACATCAATCTCGTCAATATATTTCCTCAGTTCATTATGCAGTTCTGTAAGGTCAACGCCAATTTCTTTCGCTGACTTCACAAACTTTTCCTGTATAGAGATATTATATAGGAGATGTTCTGGAGTGACAAACTCCTTTCTGAATCTCTCCGCCTCATCGCATGTTTCCTGCAAGGCGAGATAAACATACTGTGAATATTTTTTCTTATCTATTTCAAGTTTCATAGGTTCTATGCTTCTTCTACTGTTACTAAAAGCGGATAACCATTTGCTCTGGCAAGGTTCATCGTCTTCTTTGCCTTGCTCTCCGCTATATCCTTACTATATGTCCCCACCACAGCCTTTCCTTCATTATGCACTTTCAGCATTACGATTTCAGCATCAGCGGGAGTCTTACGAAATATGCTCTCAAGGACATAGACCACAAATTCCATCGTGGTCACATCATCGTTATGAAACAAGACGTTATAGTCGCTCGGCTTCCTATAGCGAAACATCACGTCTTTTTCTCTTTGTATCTTAGTATTTGACATTATCTATGTATATACAAACTATCTTTTGGAATTACAAAGATAATGCCATTTTTCCAAATAATAAAGAAAAAACAACAAATTATTCATCTATGCCATCATTTTAACACAAAAAGTTTGTATCTTTGCAGAACATAATCAAATAACAAAAACAAATGTTACATTTCGACACAGACTATATGGAAGGTGCTCATCCTAAGGTGATGGAGGCGCTGGTAAAGACAAATCTCGAGCATACCGTTGGCTATGGATCTGACGAATACACCCAAAAAGCTAAAGAACTTATCCGCGAAGCGTGTGGTGCTCCTGAGGCTTATGTGCAGTTTCTCATTGGTGGTACCCAGACAAATGCTACTGTCATAGATGCTCTTCTGCGCCGCCACGAGGGTGTTCTCGCAGCAGAAACAGCCCATATCAACGTTCATGAGAGTGGTGCCATAGAGCATAGCGGTCACAAAGTGCTCACTCTCCCAAGTCATGGAGGCAAGGTGGATGCAAAGGAAGTGGATGACTATATCACTGATTTCTATCGCGATGAGACATACGAGCACATGGTTGCCCCAGGAATGCTCTATATCACTCAGCCTACCGAATATGGAACACTTTACTCTCTATCCGAACTTGAGACTCTTTCCGATATCTGCAAGAAGCACAATATCCCTCTCTATATCGATGGAGCGCGACTTGCCTACGCTCTCTCCTCCCCTATGGCAGACTTCACCCTTAAGGATATAGCTCGCCTTGCTGACGTATTCTATATAGGCGGAACAAAGTGCGGACTTCTCTTTGGCGAGGCTGTTGTGGCAAAAGATCCTAAACGTCTGCCTCATTTCTTCCCTCTCGTGAAGCAACATGGTGCCCTTATGGCAAAGGGAAGACTGCAAGGTGTGCAGTTCGCTACCCTCTTCTCACCAAGCGAAGACGATGCAGAGAGCGAGATTCTCTATACCTCTATAGCGAAGAAAGCTAATCTCCTCGCCCAGAAACTGCGTAACGCATTTGAGAAGAATGGTTGCAAGGTGGCTATTGACTCCCCAACAAACCAGCAGTTCTTCGTTCTTCCTAACGACCTGCTTGACAAACTTTTGAAGGAGGCTTCATTCGAACTCTGGGGACCTCGTGGAGAGAAAGAGACAACGGTTCGCTTTGTTACAAGCTGGGCAACTACGGAAGAGGATATAGATACATTCATCAATAATAGCCCCCTCTAACATCCCGTATCAAAAGATGTTACAAAAAAAGTGAGGAACGTTTTGCCGCTCCTCACTTTTTTATAACAAACTTTTATTATTGCTTCACCATATTTCCAACTCCTCCCCCTTTGGGGGGGAGGCAGGGAGGGGGCTTAGATACTCAATTCTGCAAGTACCTTGATAAGCTTCTTATCGAAAGGCTTATCAGAACGAATAGCCTCAGACAGAGGAACATATACCACCTCGTTATTGCGGACACCCACCATCACGTTGCGCTGCCCCTGCATAATAGCCTCGATAGCTCCTACACCAGTACGTGAAGCAAGTATTCGGTCACGAGCTGTTGGGGAACCACCACGCTGGAGATGACCAAGGATAGAAACTCGTACATCGAAACCTGGGAACTCATTCTTCACACGTTCAGCGTAATACATAGCGCCGCACTTAGGAGATTCAGAGACAAGTACGATACATGACTTTTTTGACTTACGGATACCACGCTTCATGAATTCAGCCAACTGGTCCTCCTCAAGCACCTCTTCTGGAATGATAGCAGCCTCAGCACCACAAGCGATAGCAGCATTCTGTGCGAGGAAACCAGCATCACGACCCATAACTTCGATGAAGAAGATACGCTCGTGGCTCTGTGCAGTATCGCGAATACGGTCAACGCAATCCATGATAGTATTCATCGTTGTGTCATAACCGATGGTTGAGTCTGTGCCATAGAGGTCATTGTCTATAGTGCCAGGCAATCCTATGCAACGTACGTCAAACTCACGGGCAAAGTTCATTGCACCTGTAAGCGAACCGTTACCACCAATGACAACAAGCGCATCAATCTCATGCTTTTGCATCTGCTCGTATGCCTTCTGCTGTCCCTCGATAGTCATAAACTCCTTTGAGCGAGCAGTTTTGAGGATAGTACCTCCCTGAGTAATGATACCACTCACGTTTTCCGTGGTAAAATCTTTAATCTCACCATTGATAAGACCATCATATCCACGGTATATACCCTTGATATTAAAGCCATTACTGATACCAGCACGCGTCACTGCACGTATCGCAGCATTCATTCCTGGTGAATCACCTCCTGAGGTAAGTACGCCAATAGTTTTAACCTTTGCCATAATATTATTATTTTAAATGTTATTGGTAATCTGTATTTGTTATTTGCTTAACCATTCTTCAATCTCCTCCCCTCGTGGGTAGTCCGATGTTGATAATATCGGAGTATGTGACTATCGGGAGGGGGCTACATAAGTATAAACGCGAAGAGAACGGCAAGTCCTACGAGTCCTCCTATGAGAATCTTCACTCCGATATGTCGGAAATACCAGCCAATGCCCACATGTTCTATCTGCATATAGAGCACACCTGCCACACTTCCTATTGTCAGGATACTTCCTCCAAACACAGAAGCATACGTTATAAGTGTCCAATAAGCGCCATTCTGCATAAACTGAGCAAGATACGGCGTTGCATCTGCCGTTTGAGGCACTACATCATATATGGATATGAGAGTCATTGCCACAGAGAAATTATCGAGGAAAACGCTTATAATGCCACTCACAAGACCTACAAGCCAGATATTTCCCTGATAGTGACCAAGCTGTTCTGCAAGAAGATGAAGCACTCCTGACTCGCGCATCACGTCCACGGCAAACATTATTCCTACTACATATATTATCAGCTGAATGATGCTATACTGATGCTGATGAGGCACAGAACGTGTTATTCTTCTATCTGAACTCATCAGATTTCTATTGAACACCTCATTTACTATCCATAATATAGAGAGTACACAGAAGGCTCCGAGGAATGGAGATAACTTGGTGATATTATGGAATGTAGGGATAAACCATAGTCCTCCGATGCCTACGAAGAACATCACTAGTCGCTGCCATAGGTTAAGGTTTGTGTCATCACCGCGATAAGGCATCACAGGACGATCCACTTCCACCGTCTCATTCAGCGTACGACTGACAAGATACGTTGGTAAAACCGTTGCGATAAGGCAAGGCAGCAATAATGTCATAGTGTATGACGTTGCTGTCACGGCATCCTTATTCCAAAGTACCAATGTCATAGGATCACCGATAACTGTCACTATTCCACCAAAATTCACCGCAAGTACCACTATCGCTCCATATACTATTCTATCTCTTGTGCGTGGAAGAATACCATTAGTGACTGTCAGCATCAGCACCGTGGCAGAGATATTGTCAAGATTGGCAGAAAGAATGAACGAGCAAGCAGCTATCTTCCATAGCAGCAGTCGGCTATTCCTCGTCCTTAGCCACACGCTGAGGAAGTCAAAGCAACCATTATTATGCAGTATCTCAACTATCGTCATTGAGGCAAGAAGGAAGAAAACCACTTCTGACGCCCTTCCTACACCAGGGATAAAGAGCGACTGCCATATATATTGCTTCACATTATCACTATCAGGAGCAACACCATTCAGGAACGAGAGATACTCCTCGCTATAGTTTGCCATAACGAAATCGCTACCGAAGCTGATATACAGCACCCACAAAACAGTGCCGGCAAATATAGCTGTCGCCGCTTTGTTCATATTAGTGAACCTCTCTGTCCCTATCAATATGAAGCTGATGATGAATATGGAAATCAGTACTATTGTCATTATTCGCTTTCTCTATTTTGCTACAATATGTTGCAAAGGTAGTATTTTTATTTTAATTCAACAAATTTTTGCAGTCAAAAATTCGGTTTTTACTTTGTAAAATTACAGTTGTTTCATTCTTATTAAAATCTTATGAATATGCCATAACAAAGGGCTGCATAACCTAAAGCATAGAGTTAGCATGTCTAAAGCATAGAAACAGGAGGCCTAAAGCATAGAAACAGGAGGCCTAAAGCATAGAAACAGGAGGCCTAAAGCACAGCTTTAGAAAATATGCGTTATACGACCTTCTACAGCATATCCCTGCAAGACATGAAAAAAGGTGGTGCTTTCATCAGAAAACACCACCTTTGATATTGTAATTTTTCGTAATTAATCCTCGAGAGGAACAGCATAGTATCCCTTCTTTCCTGAAGGATGGAGACCCTGAATGTAGAGCACAGGAGACTTTGACTTGCTTGCTTCCTTGACTATCTTGCTAAGTTCTTCAACAGTCTTGACAGACTCTTCGTTCACCTTCATGATGCAGAAACCTGCAGGAACACCAGCTTCCTTGAACTTACCGTTGTTCACCTTCATGACCTTAACACCATAGTTCACATCGAGTTCCTTCTTCTCATTCTCGTTGATTTCGCGGAAGTTAGCACCGAGGACATCGAGGTCAGCATCCTTAACGATGCTTACATTACCCTTCTCGTTCTTGAGAGTGACGGTTACGGTATGCTCCTTCTTCTTGCGGAGATACTTGACGGTAATCTTATCGCCAGGGCGCTTTGTGGCTACAATCTCCTGAAGCTCAGCCATCTTGGTTACCTTCTGACCGTTGATATGAGTGATAACATCGCCTTCCTGAATGCCTGCATCGGAAGCAGCACCATCATCAACGACCTTTGCAACATAGATACCCTCATTGGTACCGAGGTCAACTTCCTTCTGCTGCTCCTTCTGAGTATCAATATAGTTACGAACGTCCTGTCCCTGAATGCCAACGAGACCACGCTGAACGACACCATATTGCTTGATGTCTGCCACTACCTTATTCATAATAGTAGTAGGGATGGCAAAACCATAGCCAGCATAGCTACCTGTTTCAGAATATATCATAGCGTTGATACCTACGAGTTCACCCTTTGCATTGACGAGAGCACCACCCGAGTTACCACGATTGATGGCAGCATCTGTCTGGATAAATGCCTCGATGCCATTAGCACCAAGTGAACGGGCCTTAGCACTTACGATACCAGCTGTTACGGTAGCACGAAGATTGAAAGGATGTCCTGCAGCAAGCACCCACTCGCCAACTTTCAAATCATCAGAAGAACCGATAACGATAGGAGTAAGATCCTTTGCATTAATCTTGATGAGGGCAAGGTCAGTAGTAGGGTCAGTACCGATGATACGAGCAGAAAACTCGCGGTTATCATTGAGTGTAACGGTGAGTTCATCAGCACCATCAACTACATGATTGTTAGTTACGATATAGCCATCAGCAGAAATCAGTACACCAGAACCAGCGCCTTCCTTCTTAGGAGTCTGCACCTTACGCTTCTGACTCTGTCCACGACCACCAAAGAAATCGCCAAAGAAATCGCTGAATGGATCCTGCATCTCAACCTCCTGCACCTTGGAATTCTGCAGGTACTTGATGTGAACAACACTTGTAAGAGCCTTATCCGCAGCATAGGTAAGGTCAACAGGCTGTCCGGCAACAGCAGCAGGAGTAGCAGGCAGAGGTGAATTTGCCTTAACGTATGAAACTGTGCTGAAAGCTATTGACAGCACGCACAACGATGTAAAAGCCAATTTGTAAAAACCTTTCTTGTTCATTTCTATTTTCTTGTTTATTATTATTTCCGATTTGCCTTATAACAAAAGGTCATTTCTCATTTCGACTGCAAAATTATATCGTATAATTGATTTTACAATACTTTTGGCATTTTTTTGTCGTTTTTTTGTTGTTTTTTAAAAGTAGGAGAAAATATCTTAACGGCAATTTATCATTTTCGAGTGATATTAAAGATATTTTCACTCTTTCACCTTTTCGCTTAAACAGAAAATACCCCTCAGTTGTAGAAGGAAAATATACCGAATCAACTGAGGGGTAAAAAAAATTGATTGTCTCACGACAACCAATCTTTATTAACCTTAATAATCTAATACCATGAAAAACACGATGCAAAGGTAAGGCTTTTTTCTTTCATATGCAAGAATATCGCCAAGGAAAAGTTACTATTTTTACTTTATTTTAGAAAAATAGTACCAATTTTTACTTTTGTTTGCATTTTAACGTCTTTATATCGTGTTTTTTCTTCTTCTGACAATAGAGGCAAACTCTGCCTAATTATGAGTGAATCTGCATTTTCCTTATCGATAGTAGCAGAATACATTTTCATCTCAATCATTCCCATAAGTTCGGTGCGGGAAGCATCCGAAAGGGTATCGGGCCAATGAATTACGGCATATTTTCCTAAATCCACTTTACCCAGGCATTCCCACACCTTATTATATATATATACACAACTTTCTGCCTCTGGAGCAGAATCGGTCTTTATGAAACAATAGATGGTATCATTCGCCATAGGAACCTGGCAGAACTCCAAAGTCGTAACTTCGGAAGGATGGATGACGATGAGACGGTCAGACCTGTAGGACATCCATGTTTTATTTTCCATAACATTCGTTACGGAATAGAGAGTATCTTTATCGGCTTCTGCAAATTTCAGCATCATCTCACGAGAATCTTTCTTAAGATAAGGCATTATCGTGTCTGGAGCATTGATAAAAAAGTCATCAACGCCCTGAGCATTAGCATTATGTGATACCAGCAAGAGTATAAAAAACAATAAATTCTTCACTTCCTTATTGATTTTATTTGTAATCATTTCTGCGCATCATAGCGCTACGAGACTGCAATATTACTATTTTTTTTTATTATAAGCAAGGATTTTCGGATAAAAATACTTAACTTTGCACTCATGAAGCAACATTCTTTAATTCTTTCTCTCGGTTCAAACAGCGCTGACGGTGCAGAGAAACTCAGTAAGGCAGAGCAGATTCTCAGGTCATGGATAAGACTTGATGTATGTTCGAGGATTCTGAAGAACCCTGCTATTGGTATGGGAAACGAGGCGGAAGATTTCCACAACATGCTCATAAAAACAAAGACGACACTCAGCTTCAACGAGATGCAGGCACTCGCAAAGACACTTGAGCACATTATGGGCAACTCACAGGAAATGAGAGAGAAAGGGATAGTAAATATGGATATGGACATCATAAGTTGGGATGACATACTTGTGAAGCCAAAGGATGTGGAAAGAGAGTATTATAAAGAACTAGCCCCCTCTATCTCCTCCCAAGATAGCCCCACCCCTTCCCTCCCCAAAGGAGAGGGCTATTAGACAGAAGATAACCTTAATTGATTGACTATTAAAACTGACTGATAATGAAGAATATAATTAGCAGCATAATAATGCTATTGGTATCTATTGGTGCCAATGCCATTGACTATGACAAATATTTCACGGAAGCGACATTACGCCTTGACTATATCTTTGCCGGAAACAATGAGAAGCAGAGCATCTACCTCGATGAACTGAAGTCATACCCCAAATGGTATGGCAGAAGGGTGAACCTTGACTCACTCGCCATTGAAGGAAATGGTCAGATAATAGTAAGCTCTCACAAAGATGGCAAGGTGATATACAAACATTCCTTCTCTACCCTATTCCAGGAATGGATTACCTCTCATGAGGCAGAGTCTATTTCAAAATCCTTTGAAAATGTATTTCTCATACCTTTCCCAAAGGACACCATCGACGTAAAGGTGAGGCTTTTCAACAGCAGAAGAGAGGTTTCTGCAGAACTATGCCATACTGTAATCCCAACAGATATCCTCATACACAAAATGGGAGAGCGTGGGATAACTCCTTACATCTCAATACAAAAGGCTAAGGATCAAGAGCATTGCATAAGGATAGCATATCTTGCAGAAGGCTTTACAGAGGAGAACATGGGGCATTTCATAGAAAAAGCGAATGAGGCAAACGAGGCTTTGTTCTCTCATGAGCCTTTCAAGCAATATCGCGACAGATTTGAAATCGTTGCAGTAAAGGCTGTTTCTGCAGAGAGTGGCACATCAACTCCAGCAAAAGGTAACTGGAAACGTACTGCCTTGAGCAGTCATTTTGACACATTCTATAGTGACAGATACCTCACAACATTGAACATAAAGGATATGCACGACATTTTGGCAGGTACTCCTTATGACCATATCATCGTACTGGTTAACACCGACAAATATGGTGGTGGCGGTATCCTCAATTCATATAACCTTACCTCTACTGACCACGGAAAATACAAACCTGTGGTAGTTCACGAATTCGGACATAGCTTTGCAGGTCTTGCAGATGAATATGCTTACGATGATGACGTCACGGATATGTATCCAACGGACATAGAGCCTTGGGAAAAGAACATCACGACACTCGTTGATTTTCCTTCAAAATGGAAGGATATGATGGATAATACTCCTGCTAAGGCAAAGAAAAACAACAAGAATCAAAAAACGTCAGAAGTGAAGGCGGGCATCTTCGAGGGTGCCGGCTACAAGACCAAAGGTGTATATCGTGCCTTTGAAGACTGCCGCATGAGAACTAACGAGCATCCTGTATTCTGTCCTGTTTGCCAAAAGGCTATCACGGAAGTTATAGAGTTTTATTCAGGGAAATAGAGGCCCCCACCCTACCTCCCCGAGGGGAGGAGTTGTAAGAATGTAATGAAGTCAACGAATTATTGATAAAGGATACACGTTCATTAATAGATAAAAATTGAGAAACATAGCATCCATATTGCTCTTTTTACTCTTTTTACCCTTGACATCATATTCACAGTCAAGGGATTCTGAACTATTGGGAAGAGCGTTGGAGTATTATGGTAGTCAGAAATACCACGAATCGTTACTCGCTTTCGAACAGTTGAGAAAGACATACAAGCTCAATGACCGTTTCCTTGCATATATGGGAGTATGCTATTACAAGGAGCAGAAATATGAAGAGGCAACAAAGATTCTCGATAAGGTTATTCCTGAACTAGAGCCCTACCCTCCTCATGAAAGGGCTGTATATTATTTTTCAAATGCAGAAAGCCACTTCCTCTTAGGACTGGAGAAAGAAGAAAGACGAGGAATAAAGGCTACAGGAAAGAACAAGGACATAGAAACGGCAACTCAATATTATGAGAGAACCATTCCTGTATGCTTCTCGAAAGAAAAAGGAGATGTGTATTACCGTTTGGGATTCTGCCATTTGCTCAACGTGGAAACAGAGCTTGCCACGGAATATTTCACTAAGGCACAGAACTGGTACAGACAATATGGCAGCATGGATGAAGAAACTGCGTTCAGGAAAAAGCAAACAGAAAATATGCTTCACTCATTACTCGTAGCGCATAGAGCGAGCAGGATGAATGAAGGAAACGAAGAAACTTGGAAGGACAAGAACGAGAACGCTGACAATAAGGGTGACAACGTTGAGAAGAAGCAATAGTGGGATGTTTATCTCCACAGGTGCTGTAGAAACATAATAAATAGTTGGATCAAGCGTAACAAGTCCTGTAAACTTCTGAAGCAAGCATATTCCAAGTCCGATTATATTGCCCCAGAGCATTCCCTTACCAATAATAAACACCGAGAACCAAAGGAATATGTGACGAATGGAAGTATTTCTCGCACCAAAGGCCTTCAAAAGACCTAT
Organism: Prevotella sp.; assembly: GCA_045627725.1. Lineage (GTDB taxonomy): Bacteria > Bacteroidota > Bacteroidia > Bacteroidales > Bacteroidaceae > Prevotella. Next base: position 119,668 of record JAZQOH010000016.1, read on the forward strand.
CATCTGAACACGCTCAAGGATGATGATAAGAAGTCCGCTTATCATGGTGAACCCAGCAACGGAAATCATAAGGATAAGGATAATCCACACGTTAAGGTCAAGAAGACTTAACCAAGAGAACAATTGTGAATTCTGCTCTTCTATTGTAGCAGAACTATATGTCTCGCCATAGTTGTCGAGATGCTTGTTTACATTGTCTATAACGTAATCATAGGTCTTTTCCAATTCATCAAAATTCTGCAGAAGAAGCTCTGAACCAGTAACCTGATCACTCTCCCACCCGTTTAGTTTTACGACGCTATAAAGATCTGCAAAACAAATACTTTCATCGAATTTTGTAAGATTAGTCTGATAGATTCCGCTTACGGTATATTTCCTCATCCTTACATCTCCATCAGTTAGGAAATAACCAAACACCTTACTTCCTGGCTTAAGAGACAACTTATCAGCCATTATCTGCGATACAAGGATATTGTTACCGCTCTTCTCCGATGAGAAATGAGGTATTACACCCTCGTTCATATTCTGCGAGATAAATGTTGTATCAAACTCTTCAGCAACTCCCTTGAAGGCTACCCCGAGGAAATCAGAGTCTGTCTTCAATATACCTTGAGTCATAGCATATCGCTGAACGTGCTTTACTCCTTCAATCTTTCGAAGCACATTGAGCATGGAATCCGTCATCTGAATAGGTTCAGGATGCTGAGTCTGAAGAGTATAGAAATTTGCAACGGTAATATGACTACCGAATCCTACGACCTTGTCACGAATGGTATGCTTAAATCCAAGCACTATGGATAAGGACACTATCATCACAGCAAGACCTATCGCCACGCCAATGGTAGCAATACGAATAGCAGGGCGACTCACCTTTTGGCGGTCACCCTCACTATTATATATCTTTCTTGCTATGAATAAGTGCAGATTCATTTCAGGAAAAAACTATTCATCCACACGTCCTGGATACTTTTCCAAAGCCTTGCGAAGCACTATAAGAGCGCGTTCAAGATCATCCTTCTTAAGGACATAGGCAATACGGACCTGATTTATTCCCGCTCCAGGGGTGGTATAGAAACCTGCAGCAGGTGCCATCATAACGGTTTCGCCTTCATAAGAGAACTTCTCAAGACACCAACGACAGAACTTCTCAGAGTCGTCAACAGGCAACTTTGCCACAGTATAGAAAGCTCCCATAGGAATAGGAGAATAAACTCCAGGTATACGATTAAGTCCGTCGATGAGCACCTTACGACGCTCTACATATTCATCATAGACGTCACGATAGTATTCTTCAGGAGCATCAAGGGATGCCTCTGCCACTATCTGACCAATAAGAGGTGGAGAAAGTCGTGCCTGACAGAATTTCATAACGGCAGCCTTTACCTCTTCATTCTTTGTAATAAGGGCACCGACACGAATACCGCACTCAGAATAACGCTTTGAAACTGAATCGATAAGGATTACATTTTGCTCTATACCTTCAAGATGGCAGGCCGAGATATAAGGGCTACCTGTATAGATATACTCACGGTAAACTTCGTCAGAGAAGAGATAGAGGTCATATTTCTTAACAAGATCACGTATCTGATTCATCTCACGACGTGTGTAGAGATAACCTGTAGGGTTGTTTGGATTACAGATCATGATAGCACGAGTGCGTGAGTTGATAAGTTCCTCGAACTTTTCTACCTTTGGAAGAGAGAAACCCTCATCTATCGTTGTTGCAATAGTGCGAATCTTTGCACCTGCCGAAATTGCAAATGCCATATAGTTAGCATATGCTGGTTCTGGAACGATGATCTCGTCTCCAGGATTAAGACAAGCCATAAAAGAGAACAAAACCGCTTCCGAACCACCGCTTGTGATGATAATATCATCAGCATTTACGTTGATATTATATTTCTTATAATAGCCGACAAGTTTCTCACGGTATGAAAGGTAACCCTGAGAAGGCGAATATTCCAATATGTTGCGGTCAATGTTCTTAAGGGCATCGAGTCCTATCTGCGGTGTTGGCAGGTCTGGCTGACCGATATTAAGATGGTAAACTTTAGTGCCACGCTTCTTCGCAGCAGCTGCTATAGGAGCGAGTTTTCTGATAGGTGACTCGGGCATTTCGTGTCCTCGAACCGATATTTCTGGCATAACTTTATCCTAATTTGTGTGTATATATATAATAAATAATGTGCAAAGGTAACGAAAACTACCCATTTTCCAAAATAATACGCGCGAAAAATTACGGAAAAAGTAAATATATATCCATTTGACCTCATTTTCCAAGTTTTTTTTCTAACTTTGCACTGCGTAACTATGCGCTTTAATTAACACAAAAATAACAAACATAAAAATACAAAACATAACTATGAGATCAAAGTCAACAGATTGGTTTGAGGTAAAGGTTAAATATGAAAAGTTGCAGGAAGACGGAACACAGAAGGCTGTAACAGAGCAATACGTTCTTGATGCATTCACTTTCACAGAGGCTGAGACATCGATAATAGATGAAATGTCATCATATATCAGCGGTGATTTTAAAATTACGGACATCAAGCCAGCTTCGTATCGTGAGATATTTTTCTCTGATTTGAACAACGACGATTGCTGGTTTAAGGCTCGTCTTCAGTTCATCACTCTTGACGAAAAGTCGGGAAAAGAGAAGAGAAGCGCAGTAAACTATCTCGTTCAGGCTCACACTCTCCCTCAGGCAGTAAAGTATATTGAGGAGCTTATGGGCAAGACAATGGTGGACTATGTCATCTCCAACGTTGCTGAGACAAAGATAATGGACGTTTTCGAACACGAAGCAAAGGATAGTCTGAATACTCCTGATGCGCGTCCAGAATATGAAGAACAACCAAACGCTTAAGAATGTATCCAGTAAAGGAAAACATAACGGCAATAAAGGCGACCATCCATGATAATGTGAAACTTGTGGCGGTAAGCAAATACCATCCAAAGGAATACATAGAGGAGGCATACGCTGCAGGACATCGCATCTTCGGAGAAAGTCGTGAGCAGGAACTCAAGCAGAAGCATACGGAACTGCCTGAGGATATCGTATGGCATTTCATAGGACATCTGCAGACTAACAAAGTGAAATATCTTGTTCCTTATGTATCAATGATAGAGACCGTTGACTCCGAGAAACTTCTTTTGGAGATTGAAAAGCAGGCGACAAAGGTGGACAGAGTCATCGATGTACTGCTTGAGCTCCACCTTGCCCAAGAGGAAACAAAGAACGGAATGGACCTCAATGAATGCAGGGAACTATTGGACAAAGGCTCTTGGAAGGAATTGTCTCACGTTAGAATCTGCGGAATAATGATGATGGCAAGCAATACGGATGACGAAGCACAGATAAGAAATGAGTTTCTCGAGGCAAAGGATTTCTTCTATGAGATAAAGGAGAAGTATTTTGCTGATGCACCTTATTTCTGTGAACGTTCATACGGCATGAGCGGAGACTATCAGATAGCACAGGAATGCGGTTCTACCATAGTTAGAATTGGCACTGCCGTTTTCGGTCCAAGAGTTTACTAAACAAAGAACTCAAACACTTATTATTTGAAGAAAACACTTCTACATATCTTCTCTCGCACAATATGGACTTTGATAGGATTATTCATCACATTGTCCATATTGATACGAATTCCAGCAATACAGCAAAGTATTGCTGAGGCAATTTCATCTGCCGTAGAGAAGAAACTGGCTACGAAAGTGGAGATAAACCGTGTGGATTTGGGATTCTTTAATAGGATTATTGTGGATGATTTCCTCCTCTATGACCAACAAGGAAAGAAGATGCTCAAGGCGGGACGTTTGTCCGCAAAGATTGACATCTTCGATCTTTTGAATGGAAAGATATCCATTTCATCTGCACAAATCTTTGGACTTGACGCGAGACTATATCAAAACAATGCTGATGAAGCACCTAATTTTCAGTTCGTTCTCGACTCACTGGCTTCCAAAGATACCACAACCCACACTCCTCTTAACCTTCAAATAGGTTCGTTGGTCATAAGAAACAGCATGGTTTCGTATGATCGCAAATACATTCCTGTAACACCTAATAGATTTAACACCAGCCATCTGGCTATCAATAGGTTATCAAGTCACATAATATTATATGGACTTACGGATGACAATATTGATGTTAACATAAAACATCTTTCGCTTACGGAGCAGAGCGGTATAAAAGTCAATGATCTTTCCATGCTCTTAAAAGCAGACAAGACGCATCTCAACCTTAACGATTTCCAACTAAAACTCCCCAACTCACATGTAGTCATTCCTAAGATAGATGCATCTTATAGCCTCAACGACGGAAAGTTTGATTTCAACAAGTCAAAGACGGAAGCTGTCATAGACATAGTTAAATTCAACCTTCAGGACATCGCTTCTATTCTGCCATTCCCAGCAAATGGTATGACTGCATTTCGTGGAAACATAAATGCAGACTCCAGCAATGGATTCATACACTACTCAACAAATCTACAAACCATCGACAAAAGCGCAGAAATACGCTTCACAGGAACTGCAAACAACGTTTTCAAACATCCATCCTGGAAGATTAACGGGATGCAGATAAATGTGGAGGATACATATATCAGAGAGATATCAGAACATTTCAACATTCCTCAGGAATTACTTTCACTTGGAAATATTAGCATTAATGGTGATCTTTCGGGAACTGACGCCAGTATAGAAGGAGGAGTGGATATCGTATCCAGCAATATAGGCAAGGTAAACATCAACGGCAACTACGACGGAGGGAATGTAAATGCAAAAATTGAGACTGAGGACCTGAATATCAATAAGATTCTCGCTAACGATAATTTTGGTACCATTTCCGCAAAAATAGATGCCAAGGCTTCATTCAACAGCCAAAATAAGCCTGATAAAATTGTTGCAAATGTCAATGTAAACAATTTCTTTTACAACGGATATAACTATCGGGACATTCAGGTGGATGGAGTTTACGACCATGATGTCATCAGCTATATCATGAATATTTCTGACCCTAACATTTCACTTTCCGCAGAAGGAAATGCTAACATTGGCAGAACGAGGAAAAGCGTATCCACAAATATCGACATAGAAAACATTGCGCCACAAAGACTTAACCTCACTTCCCAATGGGGTAATGCTTCGTTCTCCATGCAATGCAATGGTAATATGACCGGAAGCAATATCGATGATATTACAGGAGACATTCAGATAACCGATTTTACTCAATATGGAGGTCAGATGGGTGACAAAGTCTATTACGACACCTATCACATAGATAATATATCTATTTCTTCAACACAAGAAAACAAGACAAAAAGAATTTCACTCAGTAGTGATGTACTGGATGCAGAAGCAGAGGGAGAATATAAGATAAGTACAATGGCAAAAAGTCTTACAGGACTCGTTGCCAAATATCTACCATCCGTAATCCAAAACAACGAGCGAAATACATCTAAGAACAACTTCAACATAACAGCAAAACTGAAGTCATCAGAGTGGTTAACTCGTCTCATTGGAATAGACCTCGACATCCAACGCCCCATCGAATGCAAAGGTTTTGTCAATGACGATAACAAGCAGGCGAATATATATGTAGAAGCTCCTGAGTTGACTTTTTCAAACCATCATCTTGAGGACATTAAATTACTTGTGTGGACTCCAGACGATATGCTCAAGTCGAATCTTACCCTTATCCTACACGACAATCCACAAAAGCCAGGCACAGACATTAGCCTTGAAGCCTCGGCAAAGGAAGACATTATCTCTTCGACTATAGCATTCAATGAAAACAAGAACAGTAACTTCAAGGGAATACTGAATACTAATACAGAATTCTCAAGAAATGGTAATGGTTCTCTCTCTACCCTTTTGTCCATAACTCCTTCCGACATTCACATCGGGGACTCTATCTGGCATCTGCATTCAAAAGGGATAGAATATGCTGATAACAACCTCATTGTGGATCATTTTGCAATAGAAAACAGTAATCAACACGTATATGTCAACGGAAAGGTATCATCCTCTCCTGATGATGTCATCATTGCCGACCTTAAGAATGTGGACGTTGCATACGTAATGAATCTCGTAAATTTCCATTCTGTAGAGTTTGGAGGTTATGCTTCCGGAACAGCTACAGCACGATGCCTATTCTCTAATCCTGAGGCAACGGCACATCTCGATGTGGATGAATTCCTTTTTGAGGAAGGTCACATGGGGGACCTGCACGTGGATGCTAAACTCAACAATATAGACAAACAGATTGACATAGATGGCTATACAGACAATGAAAAGGGAGAGGTTATGGTCATCAAAGGTTTCGTATCCCCACAAAAGGATGGACTTGACCTCGACATAGAGGCGAAACACGTTAGCCTTGAATTTATGAAGTCATACTGTAGCGCATTTCTGGAAGACATAGACGCTGAGGCACACGGAAGAGTTCGCGTATACGGTCCTTTCTCTACAATAAACCTTACAGGACAAGTGGTTGCCGATGGTGCAGTAACGGTAACACCTCTCAATTGCCGTTACACTTTGAAAAATGACACCGTAAACTTCATCCCAGATGACATACTTGTCAATAAAATACCAATATATGACAAATATGGCAACATTGCATACATGTCAGGTGGTCTTCATCATAAGCATCTTACTAGATTGACCTATGATTTTGACATCAACGCGACGAATTTCCTTGCCTATGACTTCAAGGATTTTGGAGAAAGTACATTTTATGGAACAGCTTTCCTCACAGGTCTTTGCAGTCTGAAAGGAAGAAGTAGCGAACTGGATATCAACGTAGATGGCAATGTGGAGAAAGGCAGTAGAATCGTTTATAATGCTGCAAGCCCTGATGCCATAACAAAACAAGAATTTATTACCTGGCATTCAAAGAATGAGAAGATAGAAAATGATAAAATTCTATCCGAAGACAAGGTGGAAGATGATAATGACGTAAGAACAAACATACATATGAACTTCCTGTTCAACGTCACTCCAGAGTCATCACTATATCTTCTTATGGATCCTAACACAGGGGACTACATCGACCTTCATGGCTCTGGCGGACTTCGCGCCAGCTATTACAACAAAGGAACATTTGACCTGTTTGGCAACTACCTGATAGCATCAGGAACATACAAGATGACAATACAGAATGTCATAAGACGAGACTTTGCATTTCAACCTGGTGGAACAATCACCTTTGGTGGTGATCCATATAATGCAAGCCTTAACATGCAGGCGCTTTATACGGTTAATAGTGTACCATTGAGCGACCTGAACATTGGAACTTCCTTCTCTAGCAATAACATTAGGGTGAACTGCCTTATGAACATCTCTGGAACTCCTGGAACTCCACAGGTAGAATTTGACATGGATCTTCCTACGGTAAACAGCGAGGCAAAGCAGATGATATACTCACTTATAAATAGTGAAGAGGAAATGAACCAACAGGTGTTGTATCTTCTGTCGGTTGGAAGATTCTATTCACAGACGGGAAACAATGCCGGAATGCAAGACGAGAAAGCATCAAGCGCAACAACTTTGGCAATGCAAAGTATCGTGAGCGGCACGCTCAGTCAACAGATAAACAATGTGCTTAGCTCTGTAATAAAGAACCGCAACTGGAATTTCGGAGCCAACATCTCTCCTGGCGATGAAGGATTTACAAATGCGGAATATGAAGGACTCCTCAATGGTTCACTCTTTGATAATCGATTACTCTTCAATGGACAATTCGGATATCGAGACAACGCTCTCACAGCCCAGCAGGGTTTCATTGGCGACTTCGATCTTAGATACCTTCTAGTTCCTAATGGTAATTTTGCCGTAAGAGTTTACAATCAGGCAAACGATAGATACTTCACCAGAAACTCCCTCAATACCCAAGGTCTTGGTCTTATCCTCAAGAAAGACTTTAGCTCTTGGAGAGAACTTTTCACGAAAAGGAAGAAAATCACGAAAAAAGACACTAAGGAATCAAAAAATGATGAAACTCATATTAGCAAGTAACTCCCCACGACGCAAGGAACTTCTCGGCGGACTAAACATCCCATATGAAGTACATATAATAAAAGGTATAGACGAATCATATCCCGAGGAACTTCCAGCTAAGGATGTAGCTGAATTTATAGCAGAAAAGAAAGCGGCACCCTATAAAGCTTGGTTTGAAAGCAAGGATAACATCCCCGAAAGCGTTGAGATAGAAGACGATACTATTATCATAACAGCCGACACTGTAGTAGTTGTTGACAACAAGATCCTAGGTAAACCAAAAGATAATGCTGACGCATTCCGCATGTTAAAGGAGATAAGCGGCCGAAAACATCAGGTATATACAGGTGTATGCCTTCTCGGTAAGAACAGAGAGAAACACTTCTCCGTATGCACAGATGTCACATTCCGCACTCTTGAGGATGAGGAAATTAACTATTACATAAATAATTTCAAACCACTCGACAAAGCCGGAGCCTATGGAATTCAGGAATGGATAGGTTACATTGGAGTGACAAAACTCGAAGGCAGTTACTTTAACGTAATGGGTCTGCCTGTTCAGCGTATATATGATGATTTGAAGACTTTGGCATAATCTTTGCAGAAGTGTATAAAAAAGTATCAAATGACACAAAAATATTCAACATCACTGACAAATCTTCTGCATTCAAGCAAGAAATGCGCTTCGAGACTTAGAAGCAGGTCTGTACGTCCTGAACACATTCTCCTTACTATGATTAAGGATGAATGTGAGTTTGCCAGAACGGTTATGAAGCATTTTCATGCTGATGAACAAGTGATGGCAGACAAACTAATCTACAACATACAAAACGTATTCAACCGGCACGAAGAAAATACTGCTACATTAGCAGAAACAAAGGAAGATAATGTAGATTTCAACGATCAGACAACAAGCATTCTTCGACTTGCTGATCTTGAAGCACGAATGGGGCACGATAAGATTGTGGATATTAAACATCTGTTCCTTGCAATGCTTCATTATAGCACAAATAGCGTTGCTAAAGAAATTATGGAAGAAAATAATCTCAACTACGACGATATGCTCAACTATTGTGAGGAATTCACTCCTGCAAATCACAACGAGAAACCCGTTGATGGCCTAGACCTTGCCGATGATGAAGATATGGAAGATCACGAAGACTCATCAGTCAACGGAAACAATACGAGAACAACAGAGAAACCAAAGCTTGGAGGAGGGAAGAAGACTCCTGTTCTCGACAATTTCTCTACCGACCTGACCCTTGCAGCTAGCGAGGGGAAACTGGATCCTTGCATAGGAAGAGAAAAAGAGATTCAACGAATCTCTGAAATTCTTTGCCGCAGAAAAAAGAATAATCCTATACTTATCGGTGAGCCAGGCGTCGGAAAAAGTGCTATCGTTGAAGGACTTGCCCAACTCATTGCCGACAATAAAACATCCCCTATCCTCCATAACAAGCGCCTTGTTGCACTTGATATGGCAGGAATGGTAGCAGGCACGAAATATCGCGGACAATTCGAGGAGCGTATCAAGGCTCTTATTCGCGAACTTGAGGAGAATCCAGAAGTCATCATCTTCATCGATGAGATACATACAATCATTGGAGCTGGCGGTTCTGCAGGCACTATGGATGCTGCCAATATGCTCAAGCCTGCATTGGCAAGAGGGAAGGTTCAATGTATAGGTGCCACTACTCTTGACGAATATTCCAAGAGCATAGAGAAGGATGGCGCATTGGAGCGTCGTTTCCAGAAAATCATCGTACAACCTTCCACCGCAGAAGAAACTCTTCAAATATTATATAATATAAAGGATAGATACGAACGCCACCATCATGTCACATACACCGATGATGCGATAAAGGCTTGTGTAACTCTTACCGATAGATACATCACAGAACGTTCATTCCCTGACAAAGCCATTGATGCTCTTGACGAAGTTGGCTCTCGCCTTAGGATTCAGTGCGCAGACGTTCCACCAGAGATTACCACTCTTGAAAAGAATATTGCTGAGGCAAACAGGAAAAAATTGGAGTCGGTAAAGAACCAAAACTTCGAACTCGCTGCAGCATATCGTGACAAACAAAATGTCATGAAACAGCAGCTCGATGAACTTACTCGTAAATGGCAGGATGGAGACATTGACAATGCAAAAGTGGTCACCGAAGACGATGTAGCTGATGTTGTTTCCATAATGAGTGGTGTACCAGTCCAGAGGATTGCAGAGAACGAGACCGAACGCCTTCGCAATATGGCTTCACGATTGAAGTCGTGTGTAGTGGCACAGGATTCTGCCATAGAGAAGATGGTTAAGGCTATACAGCGTAATCGTATCGGTCTTCGCGATCCTAACCATCCAATTGGTGCATTTATGTTCCTCGGACCTACAGGCGTGGGCAAGACCTATCTCGCAAAGAAACTCGCCGAGCAAATGTTTGGAACATCCGACGCCCTCATACGAGTGGATATGAGCGAATATTCTGAGAGCTTCAACGTAAGCCGTCTTGTTGGTGCTCCTCCGGGATATGTAGGATATGAAGAAGGTGGACAGCTTACAGAACAAGTACGACGAAAACCTTACTCTATCGTCCTGCTCGACGAGATAGAGAAAGCCCATGGTAATGTGTTCAACATGTTGCTTCAGGTGCTAGATGAAGGTCGTCTCACTGATGGCAACGGACGCCTTGTCGATTTCCGAAATACAATTATCATCATGACATCCAATGCTGGTACCCGACAGTTGAAGGAATTTGCTCATGGTGTGGGATTCAATGCAGGAAATGGTATGTCGCTAAACATGAATGAGAAAGACAAGGAATACGCTCGTTCTATCATTCAAAAAAGTCTCAGCAAGCAGTTCGCTCCTGAGTTCCTGAATCGTCTGGATGAAATCATAACATTCGACCAACTCGACCTTGAGGCAATAAAGAAGATTATCGACATAGAACTTGTAGATCTCTACAAACGCATTGAGAATCTTGGATATTCCCTTACAATTGACGATGATGCGAAAGTGTTTGTCGCCGAAAAGGGGTATGATGTCCAATTTGGAGCCCGCCCTCTAAAGCGTGCTATTCAGAACTACATCGAGGATACCGTTTGTGAGCGCATTCTAAATGGTGATCTCAAACTTGGAGACACAATAAACATCACCAGAGAAGATTTATGAAATGCGCCATTTTTGATCTAGACGGCACTTTACTCAACACTATTGTGGACTTGGCTAATAGCGTAAACTATGCCCTATCCTATCATTCTATGCCCACACATAGTGTTGAGAAAGTTAAGATGATGGTAGGTAACGGAGTCCAAAAACTCATCGACAGAGCCGTTCCCACTGATACCTCTAAAGATAAACGCGAGGGAGTAATGCAAGTATTCCGTGAATATTACCTCATACATGGCGAGGATAACACCCTGCCATACGATGGAATAATAGAAATGCTCCAACAATTGAAGGAAAAAGATATTGCTATAGCAGTCGTTAGTAACAAATTCGACAAAGCAACAAAACTACTATGCAATAAATACTTCGGCAATCTTATTGACATTGCCGTGGGTGAGAATGAGGCTGAAGGTATAAAGAAAAAACCATCACCAGATATGGTACTTAAAGTTATGTCCGACCTCAATACAGAAAGAGAAGACTGTATATATATTGGTGACAGCGATGTGGACATCCAAACAGCATCTAATGCAAAAATTCCTTGCATAAGCGTGCTATGGGGATTTCGCTCAAAAGAATTTCTTCTAGAACATAAAGCGACGTCATTTGCAAATACAGCATCCGACCTAATTCCAATAATTTGCAAAGTTTAACAATAATATCTTACGTGTATTTCATACATTTACAAATATTATTTATATCTTTGCATTCGATTATATACCTAATTGTAGGTATTTAACCGAAAAGTGACAATAAAATACTTCAAAATATCATATTTAACTATTAACACTAAGCAAAATGATTAATCAACCTAAAGTTAAGTTGGGCATCGTAGGTGTTAGCCGCGACTGCTTCCCAATTGCCCTCACAAAGGCTCGTTTGGCTGCTGTAATGGCAGAAGTTCAGAAGGCTGGTCTTCCTGAAATTTATGACTGCCCAGTTATTATCGAGAACGACGTTGACACATACAAGGCTCTTGATTGGGCTAAGGAAAACGAAATCAACGCCGTATGTATGTTCCTCGGCAACTTCGGTCCAGAAGGTCCTACAACACTCTTCGTTCAGAAGTTCGGCGGTCCTGCAATGGTTATCGCAGCTAAGGAGGAAGGCAAGGCTAACCTCGCTAACGATCGTGGCGACGCTCTCTGTGGTGTCCTCAACTTCTCTTATAGCGTAGGTCTTCGCCGCCTCAAGGTATATATCCCAGAGTATCCAAACGTAACTCCAGAAGAGGCTGTCAAGGAACTCGCAGACTTCCGCAACATCGCTCGCGTAGTTATTGGCGTCAAGAACCTCAAGGTTATCGGCTTCGGTCCACGTCCTTGGGACTTCCTCGCTTGTAACGCTCCTATCCAGCCAATGTATGATCTCGGTATCGAGGTTCAGGAGAACTCTGAGCTCGACCTCAAGAAGGCATTCGACGAGATTACAAGCAAGCCAGGCAAGGCAGAAGAGATTGCTGCTGTTGCAAAGGATATGGAGAAAGAGCTTGGCAAGGGCAACAACTATCCAGAGGTAATCAACAAGATGGCTCAGCTTGAGGTAACACTCCTCGACTGGTACGAGAGCGGTAAGGGCGGCAGCAAGTATGCCGTATTCGCAAACAAGTGCTGGCCAGCATGGCAGCCAATCTTCGAGTTTGAGCCTTGCTACGTTAACTCACGTCTCACCGGTCGCGGTATTCCTGTAGCTTGTGAGGTTGACCTCTACGGTGCTCTCTCTGAGTACATGGCAGAGTGCGCAACAGAGAAGCCAGCAACTCTCCTCGATATCAACAACTCCGTTCCTGCAGACGTTATCCCAGCAGGTGCAAGCCTCGCAGGTGCCGACCTCAAGGACCTCTACATGGGCTTCCACTGCGGTAACACATGCTCACAGTGCATGAAGAGCTGCGAGATTAAGTATCAGCTCATCCAGGCTCGTCTCATGAGTCCAGATATCACAAAGGGTACTCTCGAAGGTCAGATCATGCCAGGCAAGTCAACAATGTTCCGCATTCAGTCTAACTCTGACTCTAAGCTTGTTTCTTACATCGCTCAGGGTGAGTTCCTCGACGTTGATCCATGCTCATTCGGCGGTATCGGTATCCACGCTATCCCAGGCTTCGCACGCTTCTATCGCCACGTTCTCGTTGGCAAGCGCTTCCCACACCATGGTGCATACGCATTCGAGCATTGCGGCAAGGTACTCTTCGAGGCTCTCAAGATGCTCGGCGTAGAGGATATCAACACACCTCTCCCAGCAGGTCAGCTATATCCAGGCGAGAACCCATTCGCAATCTAATTTTTTACATAAAATCAATAAAGGCACGCCACATTTTGTTGGCGTGCCTTTATTTTTGTAACTATACTAAAAAGAAAAAGCCACATAACAACAGATTTATTTGCTATGTGACTTTTTTATTTTTTTGAAATGTATAAGATTTATCTATCCTTATACATCTCGTCATAATACTTTTCATAATCGCCCGAGGTAATGTTGTCCATCCATTCCTGGTGCTCAAGATACCACTTGACGGTCTTCTCGATACCTTCCTCGAACTGAAGGCTTGGCTCCCAACCGAGTTCCTTCTGGAGCTTTGTGGAGTCGATAGCATAGCGAGCGTCGTGACCAAGTCGGTCGGTAACGTAGGTGATGAGGTCCATATCCTCTCCTTCCTTGCGACCAAGGAGACGGTCAACAGTCTTGATGACAACCTTGATGATGTCGATGTTCTTCCATTCATTGAAGCCGCCGATGTTGTATGTCTCAGCTACTGTTCCCTGATGGAAGATGACATCGATAGCGCGAGCATGATCCTCTACGAAGAGCCAGTCACGAACATTCTCACCCTTGCCATAGACAGGGAGTGGCTTGCGGTTGCGGATATTGTTGATAAAGAGAGGGATGAGTTTCTCTGGGAACTGATAAGGACCGTAGTTGTTTGAGCAGTTGGTCACGATGGTTGGCATTCCGTATGTGTCATGGAAGGCGCGTACGAAGTGGTCGCTCGATGCCTTTGAGGCTGAGTATGGCGAATGAGGATTGTACTTCGTTGTCTCATAGAAGAAGTCATCACCGTATGCGAGATGGTGCTCGCTCGACGATGCTGTAGTGGTGAATGGTGGCTCGATGCCCTCAGGATGATTCATCGTTAAAGCGCCATATACCTCGTCGGTGCTTATGTGGTAGAATCGCTTGCCCTCATACTTCTCTGGAAGTGACTCCCAATAGAGCTTTGCAGCCTGGAGGAGCGAGAGGGTGCCCATCACGTTTGTCTTTGCGAAGGTGAATGGATCCTTGATAGAGCGGTCAACATGGCTCTCGGCTGCGAGATGGATGATACCGTCAATCTTCTCATCCTGCATGAGCTGATAGAATGCGTCGAAATCGCAGATGTCCATCTTTACAAACTTATAGTTTGGCTTATCCTCGATATCCTTGAGGTTGGCAAGGTTACCAGCATATGTGAGCTTGTCAAGATTGATGATGTTATACTCAGGATACTTGTTTACGAAAAGGCGTACGACATGGCTTCCAATGAAACCTGCACCGCCTGTGATTACTATATTCTTCATATTTGGCTTTTATTTTCCTATAACGTAAATGAATATCTATAAATGACTATATTACAATCAATTATAATTTCAATTGATTAATAAAGCGAGACATTGATATCGAATGGCGAATCAAAATCCTTGAAGAGGCAATGCTTGGTGTCCTTCTCGGAAAGGAGTGCGTCTGCTGTTGGTATCTTCCAGTCGATGCCGAGGGAGTCATCAACGATGCTCACGCCGCCATCTGCTTCTGGATGATAGAACTCATCACACTTATACTGGAAGATGGCTGTCTCGGAGAGAACGGCAAAGCCATGAAGGAAACCGCGTGGCACGAAGAACTGGCGATGATTGTCTTCGGTGAGCTCTACAGCAACGTGCTTTCCGTATGTTGGAGACCCCTTGCGGGCATCAACGGCAACGTCGAGAACGGCACCCTTCACGCAACGAACGAGCTTTGACTGTGTGTAAGGAGGGCGCTGGAAATGGAGTCCGCGCATCACTCCATAGCTTGACATGGACTCATTGTCCTGAACGAAATTAACGGTATGGCCGAGGATTGGAGCTGCCTTCTCGTCAAACTCACGCTGAGAGAAACTCTCAAAGAAATATCCTCTTGCATCCTTGAAGACATGAGGCTCGATGATGAGTACGCCTTCTATATCTGTCTTTATTACTTCCACGCTATTCTTTATTATAATAATGTATTCTTATAATCAAATCAACTATGCACTATGAACTAAAGGTGTGCTCCATAACGCTTTACCTCGTCGATAACCTTGAGGAGATACTGACCGTACTGGTTCTTGAGCATTGGCTGCGCGAGCTGGCGCATTTTCTCTTCGTCAATCCATCCACGACGGTAGGCAATACCCTCAAGGCATCCTACTTTGAGACCCTGACGCTTCTCGAGCACCTCGATGTATGTGGAAGCCTCAGAAAGGGAATCGTGTGTGCCGGTATCGAGCCATGCGAAACCACGACCGAGAGTCTGCACCTTCAGTTCGCCATCATCGAGGAACCGCTGGTTGACGGTAGTGATTTCATATTCTCCACGAGCGGAAGGTTTGATATTCTTTGCCACCTCTACCACCTTGTTTGGATAGAAGTAAAGTCCCACAACGGCATAGTTTGACTTTGGTTCCTTTGGTTTCTCCTCGATAGAGAGACAGTTGCCATCCTTATCGAACTCTGCAACGCCATAGCGCTCTGGGTCATTCACCCAATATCCGAATACCGTAGCCTTATTATCCACCTCAGCCGTGCGAACAGCCTCAGCAAGCATATCTGTAAAGCCTGCGCCCTGGAAAATGTTGTCGCCAAGGACAAGACACGCGCAATCGTCGCCGATGAAGTCGGCACCGATGGTGAATGCCTGTGCGAGACCATCTGGACTTGGCTGCTCGGCATATTCGAAATGTACTCCATAATCGCTACCATCACCAAGGAGTCGCTTGAAACCTGGGAGGTCGAATGGTGTTGAGATGATAAGTATATCACGGATTCCAGCCAGCATGAGAGCGCTGATTGGATAGTAAATCATCGGTTTGTCATAGATTGGCATCAACTGCTTCGAGATACCTTTTGTGATAGGATAGAGACGTGTACCGCTACCACCTGCAAGAACTATTCCCTTCATTTTATTATATGTTTTATTTTTTCGCTTTAAGATTGGATAAAACCATTAAACCATCTCCTTATGGTTTGAGATACCCTTAAATCATTTCCTTAAGATTGGCAATACATCTTTGGAGAGAGTCGGTCCAATAAGGAACCTTCACTCCGAATGTCTCCTTCACCTTTGTCTTATCGAGCACGGAATATGCAGGACGCTTCACAGGAGATGGGAACTCATCAGAATGACAAGGCTGAACATCGCACTCATTCTTTGCAGCCTCATCGCCAATCTTCTCATAATAGCCAATCTCATAAGCCATCTTCTGAATCATCTTTGTGAAGTCAAACCAAGAGCATACACCTTCATTAGAATAATGATAGATGCCCGTATTGCCCTCAAATTTTCTATTCTCCACGATGTCATAGATGGCAAGAGCGAGGTCGTAAGCGTATGTTGGAGTGCCCGTCTGGTCGAAGACTACCTTGAGGAGAGGCTTTGTTGCCGTAAGATTCAGCATCGTCTTCACGAAGTTCTTTCCATACTCAGAATAAAGCCAAGCCGTGCGAAGGATGACATATTTGCATCCTGCTGCCTGAATGGCAAGTTCGCCTTCCAGCTTCGTCTGACCATAGATGCCAGTAGGAGTTCCCTTCTGGTCTTCTTTGCAAGGAGTGTTGTAAGGATCCCCACCGAATACATAGTCGGTGCTCACATGAATGAGGAGTCCATCCACCTCAGCCATCACCTTCGCAAGATTCTCTGGTGCCTTGGCATTAAGGATACGACAGAAGTCCTCATCGGTTTCTGCTTTATCGACATTAGTGTATGCAGCACAGTTAACGATGCATGTTATCTGCTTCTCTGCCACCATCTTACGAACGGCATCGATATTGGTTATGTCGAGAATCGTTGTCTCGCAACCATCTATCTCCACCACATCCGTGAATGTATAGCTATCGTTTTTCGACGCTTTGGAAACGATTCGCATCTCCGTTCCAAGCTGTCCGTTTGCTCCGGTAATGAGTATGTTCATATTATTATTCAGACTAAATGCGTTGCAAAGTTATAAAATAAATATTGAAAGTCAATAGTTTACACCTATTTTATTTATAAATATAGCAAATTCTTGATTTTTATAAAGCAATTTCTTGATTTACAACACCCCAACAATCTCGCTCAAGGAAACGCAATTATGGGCGTCAAGCCACTCGTTTATGCCATTCTTCACCTTCACGGTAATGGCAGGATCGAGGAAGTTAGCCGTGCCAATCTCAATTGCAGAAGCACCTGCCATGAAGAATTCTATCGCATCAGTAGCAGATGAAATACCACCAAGACCGATGACAGGAATCTTTACAGACTTTGCTACCTGATACACCATGCGAAGAGCAACAGGCTTAACGCAAGGACCGCTCAAACCGCCTGTGCCGATGGAAAGATTGAACTGGCGCTTCTCTATGTCGATACTCGTTCCCATAAGTGTATTGATAAGTGACACAGCATCAGCACCTTCAGCCTCAACGGCACGTGCAATCTCCGTGATATCAGTAACGTTAGGACTTAATTTTACAATCAGAGTCTTGTTGTAATTCTTCCTAACCTCACGAACAACACTTGCCGCGCCACTTGCCGTCACGCCGAATGCCATACCGCCCTTCTTCACGTTAGGGCACGAGATATTAAGTTCGATAGCAGGAATCTTATCGAGGGCATCCACCTTTGCCGCACATTCAGCGTAGGTCTCAGGGGAATTACCACTCACGTTCACTATCATATTTGTGTCGATATCCTTTATCTGAGGATAAATCTTCTCACAGAAATAATCAACACCCTTATTCTGAAGTCCTACGCAATTAAGCATACCCTGGGCCGTCTCCGCCATACGAGGATAGGCATTTCCTTCACGAGGCTGAAGAGTTGTGCCCTTCACAATGATGCCACCAATCTCTTCAAGTGGTACAAAATCCTGGAACTCAATACCGTAACCGAAAGTACCAGAGGCCGTCATCACTGGGTTCTTCATCTGAAGCCCACCTATATTAACTCTTAAATCTGCCATAATATCCTTTTACCACTTAAGTTTTTTAACATCAATAACAGGACCATCCTTGCATACGCAAACATGTCCATCTACCGTATCCTCCACACAACAGAGGCAAGCACCAATGCCGCAAGCCATCTTATTCTCAAGACTCACCTCGCAATCCACGCCAGCCTTCTCGGCAAAACGCGCCACAGCCATCATCATAGGCTTTGGTCCACAGGTGCTTATCATGTCGAAGGTTTCATTCTGCAGTACGCTATGCTGAGTTACGAAACCCTTCTCACCTTCCGTACCGTCCTCTGTGGTTATGAAAACACGACCAACAGCTTCAAACTGCTCAATCATCAAGAGATCTTTCTTGCTTCTCGCACCAAGCAGGAACGTAGGTTCACCACCCATTTCCTTAATCTTTCTTCCGAGATAAAGCAAAGGAGCAACGCCTACTCCACCGCCTACGAGCAAGTGGCGACGCTCAGGAGAAGCAGGAAGAGTGAAACCATTTCCGAGAGGGAGAACGAGATTCAACATGTCTCCAGCATTGAGAGTTGCCAACTTACGTGTACCATCGCCTATGCAAGCCACAAGAAGATGCAGCTCATTCAATTCACGATCAACGTTGTTTATTGATATTGGGCGACGAAGGAACGTCGTAGTAGAACCATCCACTCTAACTTCCACAAATTGTCCTGGAAGCATCTCCGGTAATGGTTTATCGTCTGTAAGACGTATCAGCACATATTTTTCATTTATATGCCTAACCTCTTTCACCTTGAGGTCAATACAGTATTTTTTCATTATAACAAAGTTATTTGTAGTATTAAATTTTTGCAAAGGTAAGAAAATAAATGAAGAAAAAGATACAAAAAAGCGAATAATTAGGCAAATATACGATATTTTTTATAACTTTGCCGGAAAATTAAGCATACTAACGCATTTTTTCCCATCCATAATGAGCGAAAACAATACATCTTCCATCTCAAGACCAAAAGGCCGTTTTGCCCCTTCTCCCTCTGGGCGAATGCATCTCGGCAATGTTTTCGCAGCCCTTCTCTCATGGCTTTCTGTAAGAAGCAAGGGCGGAAAATGGCTCCTTCGCATCGAGGATCTTGACCCTCAGCGCTGCAAGAGAGAGTATGTTCTTCAGTTGGAGGATGACCTTCAATGGCTCGGACTAACATGGGATGAGGGAGGAACAATGGAAGGATGCATGCAAAGCCTTCGCTCAGATATTTACGAAGCCTACCTTGACAAACTCAAGCAGATGCATCTCACCTACCCTTGTCATTGCACTCGTGCCGATATCATGGCCACTCAGGCTCCTCATGAGAGTGATGGGCGTATCGTTTACAAGGGAACATGCCGTCCAAAAAACCTCACCATCCCACTTTCCTACGAGAATGCCGCCACCAGATTATGCGTTCCCGATGAGACAATCCCCTTCACAGATGGTCTTTATGGTCCTCAAGAGATAAACCTCAGCGAACATTGCGGCGACTTTATCCTGCGAAGGAAGGACGGAGCATGGGCATATCAGCTCGCCGTTGTCGTGGATGATGCCCTCATGGGAGTGACGGAAGTGGTGCGAGGCAACGACCTTCTCCTCTCCGTTCCACAACAGATTTACCTCTATCGCCTCCTTGGCTTCATCCCACCCCGCTTTATCCATCATCCATTGCTTTGCAACGTCAACGGACAAAGATTAAGCAAACGTGATAAAAGTCTGGATTTAGGTGTTTTACAACAGAAGTATTCACCAAATGAATTAATCGGAATGCTTGCCTATCATGCAGGAATAATTTCCCATTACGAAGCAGTTTCTCCCACAGATCTTATCAAAGAATTCTCTTGGGAAAAGATTCAAAAAGGAAATATCGAGATAGACATAGACTTTTAGCGAAGACATAATAATATTAACGTTGGCATAAAATCGAAGTCTATCCATATTAAACCAAAACGAACAAAATCAATCAATAGAATAGAAACTAACAAATTTATTTCCTTAAATGAAACAACAAACAATCTAACTAAATCATAAATTTATGAAGAAAACAACATTTCTCTTAGCGATTCTTTTTTCTTTCATCGCATCTATGAATGCTGATGCAGCAAAGAAACAGAAGTCTCCTGTTGACCTTTGGCCTGACGGCACACCAGTAGAAGAATGGTTCCACACCAACACTCCTGTGGACATCTCAAAGCTCGGCAAGCAGTATAAGTTGACAGAGCATCGCATCTTTGCTGACGGACGTATCCACACAGCTGAGATTCAAACTCTTATCGACAAGGCAGCACAGAATGGTGGTGGTGTTATCGTCATTCCTGAAGGCACATACATCACAGGTGGTCTCCACTTCAAGCAGGGCACTCACCTCCATCTCCTCAAGGGAGCAACGCTCCTTGGCTCAGATTTCATCGGCGACTATCCTCTCGGCAAGACTCGTATAGAGGGTGAGACCTGCACATATTTCGGTGCTCTCATAAATGCTGATGGTCTCGACGGCTTCACCATCTCTGGCGAAGGCACCATCGATGGCAACGGTCTTCGCTATCATCAGCAGTTCTGGTTGCGCAGAAAATGGAACCGCCAATGCACCAATAAGGACGAGCAGCGCCCACGTCTTGTGTATATCTCAAATTGCAAGAACGTGCAAGTTGAGGGTGTAAACCTTCAGAACTCAGCCTTCTGGACAAACCATGTCTACAACTCTGAGAATGTAAAGTTCCTCGGTGTTCACATCTATAGTCTCGGAAAGCCTGATGATTCAAAGGGACCTTCTACCGATGCCATTGACCTTGACGTTGTTAAGAACGTATTGATAAAGAACTGTTATATGTCCGTAAATGATGATGCCGTTGCTATCAAGGGCGGAAAAGGACCTTACGCCGACGCCTTCAAGACAGACTATCCTGGCATTAAGATTCCAGAAGAGAGCATAGGCAATGGCGAGAACCGCAACATCATCATCGAGGACTGCGAATATGGCTTCTGCCATGGTTGCCTCACCCTCGGTTCCGAGTCGGTTTTCAACCATAATATCATCCTTCGTCGCATCAACATCTCAAGCCAGGCAAACAATCTTCTCTGGCTCAAGATGCGCCCTGACACTCCTCAGCGTTATGAATACATCACCGTTGAGAACATCACAGGTCCTGTAAAGAACTTCATCCTCGTGGCTCCATGGAAGCAGTTCTATGATCTTAAGGGACGCAAGGACTCTCCTCTTTCATATTCCGACCATATCGTGATGCGCAACTGCCAGTGTGAATGTAACGTATTCTTCAACGTAGAGAAACAGGAGAGCGTTTATCATCTTTCAAACTTCAACTTTGAGAATCTCAACATCAAGGCAAAGAAGACCGCATTTGACACAAGCGTAGTGGATGGTTTCACACACAAGAACGTCGTTGTGGAAGACTTAAAATAAATAACACATTATTATAAAATGCTAAAGACAATCCTTTCTATTCTCGCATTGACAACTGTGACAGTAGCCAATGCAGAAGTACAAGACAGCATCATTGCAGGAGAATCCATGCAGGATGTCGTTGTCACAGGTTCAAGAAAAGCAGTTTCGCTAAGCAATCTGCCTATGACCGTATCGACGGTGAGCAGAGAAACACTCACGGAGAATCAGCGTCTCAACATCCTCCCTACCCTTACAGAACAGGTGCCAGGTCTCTTTGCCACTTCAAGAGGCATAATGGGCTATGGTGTCAGCGGTGGTGCTGCAGGCGGAATGATGCTTCGCGGCATCTCTTCCGGTGCTGGACAGATGATGGTTCTCATCGATGGACATCCTCAGTATCAGGGCGTCTATGGCCATTCCATCAGCGACAGCTACCAGACAATGATGATAGACCACGTGGAAGTGATGCGCGGACCAGCCTCTTTGCTCTATGGCTCGAATGCCATGGGCGGTGTTATCAACATCATTACGAGAAAGAATCTTCACGCGAAAGATGAGGTATTCACAATAAATCTTGGTGCTGGAAGCTATGGAACTTTCCAGGCAGAGTTAGGACATCAATGGCGTAAGAACCGTTTCTCAAGCAGTTTTGGTGCCAACTATACCCGAAGCGACAACCATCGCCCTAACATGGGCTTTGAGCAGTATGGCTTTTTCAAGAAGCTTGATTATGAAATCAACTCAAACTGGAACGCTTATGCTGACATAAACCTCACACATTTCAACGCTTCACAGCCTGGCACGATAAGTGACCCTATGCTTGAAGCTGACCAATGGATTACCCGTGGTGTGGCAAGTATCGGTCTTGAGAACCATTATGACAATATGAATGGCCGCATTAGCGTTTACAGCAACTTCGGCAGACACAAGATAAACGATGGCTATAAGGCAAATGGCGGAAAGCCTAAGGAGGAACTTTTCCGCTCAAAGGACGCTCTGACTGGCGTAAGTCTCTATGAGTGCTTCAAGATATGGCAGGGAAGCAACGTCACCTTGGGCTTTGACTATCAGAACATCTACGGCAGGGCATACTACACAAATCGCGAAGACGGTCATATTGAAACTACGAAAAACAATCGTGGCATACAGTCAGGACATGCTCACAACGATGAGATTGCGGGCTATCTCGACCTTCGCCAGGACCTTCTCTCATGGCTTACCGTTGATGCAGGCATCAGATACGACCACCACAGCACCACAGGCAGCGAATGGATTCCACAGTTCGGCATCGCAATTCGCCCAATGGAGAATGGCACCCTTAAGCTCATGGCAGGCAAAGGATTCCGCAATCCAAGTATGAAGGAAATGTATCTCTATGCTTCTGCCAACGACGAACTGAAGCCTGAGCGCCTTATGAACTATGAGATTTCGTGGCAGCACTCGCTTATCAACAATCGTCTGCGCTATGGCATAAACCTTTTCTATCTTGACGTTGACAACATCGTCGAGACTGTTTCCGTTGATGGAAAAATGAAAAACATCAACTCTGGCGAACTGAAGAACAAGGGCTTTGAGATTGAGGCTTCGTATATCATCAGCAAACATTGGTCATTAAACACCAACCACAGCTATCTCCACATGGACAATCCTATTGTCAGCGCTCCAAAATACAAGGGTTATCTCGGTGCTCATACTCACTATGGCAAGTGGAGTGCAACAATTGGTGCCATGCTTGTGAACGGTCTCTACACTCAGGTGGGCAAGACTGAGACAAAAGAGAACTTCACTCTCGTTAATGCTACTGTGAACTACAGCCTCTGCCACAACCTGCGTCTCTGGGTGAAAGGCGAGAATCTCCTTGCCCAGAAGTATGAATACGTTCTTGGCTACCCTATGCCAAGGGCAACCTTCATGGCAGGTGTGAATGTAGAATTCTAATGCAGCGACAGCTATATATTAAGCAGTCATCCCAAATCAATCATACTGATAGCATTTTAGCCACATTGGTTTCAATATGCTATTTCAATATTTTCTGAGAATCGCATAAAACTCATCAACTGCAATCTTGGTCGGTTTTATGCGATTCTCGCGTTCTTTTTAACTATCTGATATTCAACCTCTTTATTTTAAAAGAAAGAGAAAGTCAAAATAATTCGCACTTTTCGCCCTATAAAAGCGCCCCTTTTGTCATGTAAAAGCTTTGATATTGTAATGCTAAAGCTATGCTTTTGCTCTCCTAAAGCTTAGCTTTTTCCCCAGAGAGTGACTTTTTCATAGAAAATCATCTACAATTCATGCTTTTCAAGACTTTGAATCGACTAAAACGGTGCATAGATATGGAGGAATCCGAAAAGCGAAATGCAACTGAATTATTGTTTTTACTTACACTTTGAACATCACATATCAAAAGACATTATTACAAAAAGTCACTATGCATTAGACAAAATGTCAGTCTATTCTCCGTCGAACCTACTGAACCAATCCCATTTGGCACACCTTTTGTACTACGGAAGTAAAGTTTCAATTAAACAAAAATAGATATGCAGAAAGGTAACATCGGGGTTACAACAGAAAACATCTTCCCCGTCATCAAAAAGTTCTTGTATAGTGATCACGAGATTTTCCTCCGTGAGATGATTTCAAATGCCGTTGACGCAACGCAGAAGATGAAGACTCTTGCTGAGCGTGGCGAGTTTAAGGGCGAGCTGGGCGACCTCACGGTTCGCATCTCCGTTGACAAGGAGGCTGGCACTCTCACCATCTCCGACCATGGTATCGGCATGACAGAGGAGGAGATTGACCGCTATATCAACCAGATTGCATTCTCTGGCGTTAATGACTTCCTTGATAAATATAAGGACAACGCAAATGCTATCATCGGCCATTTCGGTCTCGGATTCTACTCTTCATTCATGGTGAGCGACCGTGTTGACATCATCACTCGCTCATGGAAGGACGACAGCAAGGCGCTCAAATGGACCTGCGACGGTAGCCCTGAGTTTGAGATAACAGATGCTGAGCGCGACCTTCGTGGCTCTGACATCGTGCTCCACATCTCTGAGGACTGCAAGGAATTCCTCGAGAAGAACAAGATTGAGGAACTTCTCAATAAGTACTGCAAGTTTATGGCCGTACCTGTTGCCTTCGGAAAGAAGCAGGAATGGAGTAGCGAGAAGAAGGAAATGGTTGACACAGAGGAGGATAACCTCATCAATAGCGTAGAGCCTCTCTGGACAAAGACTCCTGCTTCGCTCAAGGATGAGGACTATAAGTCGTTCTATCGCACTCTCTACCCTATGCAGGATGAGCCTCTCTTCTGGATTCACCTCAACGTGGACTTCCCATTCCATCTCACGGGTATCCTCTATTTCCCTCGCGTTCAGAGCAATATCGACCTTCAGCGCAATAAGATTCAGCTTTATTGCAATCAGGTATTCGTGACTGATCAGGTGGAGGGCATCGTGCCAGACTTCCTCACTCTGCTCCATGGCGTTATCGATTCGCCAGACATTCCTCTGAACGTATCACGCTCATATCTCCAGAGCGATGCCAACGTGAAGAAGATCTCTACATATATCACAAAGAAGGTTGCTGACCGTCTCAACGGTATCTTCAAGGCTGACCGCAAGGACTACGAGGAGAAGTGGGACAACCTCAAGATTTTCATCCACTACGGAATGCTGACAGACGAGTCATTCTATGACCGCGCAAAGGACTTCGCTCTCCTCAAAGACACAGAGGGCAAGCACTTCACCTACGAGGAATACAAGGAACTCATCAAGGGTGAGCAGACCGACAAGGACGGCAACCTCGTATATCTCTACGCCAACGACAAGGAGGAGCAGTATTCCTACATAGAGGCTGCTCGTGCCAAGGGCTATAGCGTATTGCTTCTCGACGGCGACCTCGACACTCCTACTGTCAACATGTTTGAGCAGAAGTTTGAGAAGAGCCGTTTCACACGCGTTGACTCCGACATCATCGACCGCCTTATCGTGAAGGAAGACGCCAAGAAGGTTGAGCTTTCGGAGGATGAGTCAGCAAATATCTCTGAGGTGTTCAAGTCGCAGATGCCTAAGATGGAGAAGACTGAGTTCAACGTTGAGATTCAGGCTCTTGGCGAGAATGCTTCCCCTGTGATGTTCACGCAGAACGAGTATATGCGCCGTATGAA
Organism: Prevotella sp.; assembly: GCA_045627725.1. Taxonomy (GTDB): domain Bacteria; phylum Bacteroidota; class Bacteroidia; order Bacteroidales; family Bacteroidaceae; genus Prevotella. The sequence goes on from JAZQOH010000016.1 coordinate 145,617, forward strand.
GGACGTATCGCGCTATCAGTCGGGCATGAACTTCTACGCTCAGATGCCTGACACGTTCACTCTCGTGCTCAACGCCGACCATGAGGTTATCAAGTCCGTCCTCTCCGAGACAAAGACTGGCACAGAAGAGGCTTTGAAGCCTATCCTTGCCGAAATCCGTGGTCTCCAGGCTCGCGAGCAGGTGCTTGAGAACAACCAGAAGGACAAGAAGAGCGACGAGATTCCTGAGGATGAGAAGAAGGACCTCGAGGATACTCGCAAGAGCATCAGCGACGAGAAGGCTAAGAAGACCAGCGTTCTCACTCAGTTTGCTGAGGGCAACGACAAGGTACATCAGCTCATCGACCTTGCCCTCCTGCAGAACGGTATGCTTAAGGGAGAGGCACTTGCAAAGTTCCTCAAGCGCTCCGTTGAGATTCTTAAGAAGTAAAAATATTATGAGTTACTGATTACTAATTATGAATTACTTAGATACTTTATTGGCGAACACTTTCTCATTATGTAAATAAGTAATTCGTAATTAGTATTTTTTCAAAACAAAACACATGAAACGGATATTCTTTCTTGCTCTTTCATTACTCACGATGACAGCAACTTATGCACAGAAAAAAAACGTAGAAGTGAAGATCATTCAGACATCAGATGTTCATGGTATGTTCTTCCCTACTGACTATATCACAGGCAAGCGAATCTTCGGCACGATGGCTCGCATCAGCAGCTACATTAAGCGTCAGCGTGCTTCCTATGGTGACAACCTCATTCTCGTAGACAATGGCGACATGCTCCAGGGACAACCAGCCAACTATTATTATAATTTTGTCAATACCAACGATGCCAACATTGCATCTTCTGTTGCCAACTATCTACAGTATGATGCTATGGTACTCGGCAATCACGACATCGAAACTGGCCATGCCTGCTATGATAAATTCATAAAGGAGGTTAACTGCCCTGTCCTCGGCGCCAACGTTATCAACACATCAACCAATGAGCCTTACACAAAGCCTTATCAGATATTCGAGAAAGAAGGCGTGAAAATTGCTATCCTTGGCATGACGACTCCTGCTATCCCTAATTGGTATGGTGAGGAAGCATGGAGCGGAATGCGCTTTGAGGATATCGCAACAAGCGCTCGCAAGTGGGTGAAGATACTCAAGGAAGAGGAGAAGGCTGACGCTATCATCGGTCTCTTCCATTGCGGTCTCGAAGGTGGCATCATCAACGCAAACTTCAAGGAGAATGCCGTAAAGGAGGTAGCAGAACAAGTGCCTGGCTTCGATGCCATTCTCTATGGTCACGACCATAAGATTACCGCTGGGGGAATGGAATGCACCGATGGAAATAGTGTTATGATTGTCAATCCAGGCACCAATGCCCGCGTTGTTGGCGACATTGAACTTTCCTTTGTCTTCGAAGACGGCAAGCTCCGTGAGAAATATCTCAACGCCCAGACCGTGCAGATGGATCCAGAGTCTACCGATCAGGATTTCATGAATCATTTCCAGAAAGAGGCAAACGATGTTCAGGCTTTCTGCTCACAGAAAATAGCCACCCTCGACTTCGCCATCTTCTCCCGCGATGCATTCTTCGGCAACAGCGCTTTCGTGGATCTTATCCACAATCTCCAGCTCTCCATAACCAATGCAGACATTTCCATCTCGGCACCTCTGCTCATCGATGGAGTTATCAAGCAGGGCGACCTCACAATGGCGAATATGTTCAACCTCTACAAAGCAGAGGATCATCTCTACGTCATCAATATGACTGGCGAGGAAATACGCAAACATCTTGAGATGAGCTATGCTCTATGGACTAACCAAATGCATTCTGCAAAGGATCATCTACTTCTTCTCAATAATGACGAAGGCAAGATGTTGTTCCTCAATCCTATCGACTACTTCGACAGTGCTGCAGGCATCGACTATGAAGTGGACGTCACCAAACCTCAGGGACAGAAGATTAAGATTCTCCGCATGTCAAATGGCGAACCTTTCTCTGAGACAAAGACATACAAGGTGGCAATGAACTCATATCGCGCCAATGGCGGTGGTGAACTGCTCACCAAAGGTGCAGGCATTCCTAAGAATGACCTTGCTTCTCGCATTGTCTCTCGCTCAGAGAAAGACCTTCGTCAACTACTCGCTGGTGAAATAAAGAAACTCGGTCGCATCATTCCTAAGTCAAACACCAACTGGAAGTTCGTTCCAGAATCAATGGTGAAGCCAGCCCTCGACCGCGACAAAGAAGCACTCTATAAGAAGACTGCATATCGTATTCTGTAAGTAAATAATCGTGACATTGTTGCTTTCATTACACAAACAACAATGTCACTTTTTTAGTAAATATAGCACTCATATAATATCTACGGAAAGAGGCTCGACACAAATGAATGTGTCGAGCCTCTTGAAATATAGTAAAGTGTATTTATGTATTCACCTTATGCTCCCGCATTCATCACGATGGATGAGGAGAGTCTTTGGAGTGAGAGATTACTCACCCTTCTCCATCTTAGCCTTCAGGGCAGCGAGTGCGTCGAAGTCGCCGAGTGACTGAGCAGCAGCAACGTTGTTGATAGCAGCAGCGTCGTCCTTCTTAGGAGCGCGTGGCTTGCGTGCTGGCTTCTCCTTCTTCTCCTCCTCCTGAGCAGCCTCGAATGTACGGCTGTGAGAGAGGATGATGCGCTTTGTCTCCTTAACGAACTCAATTACCTTAAACTCGAGTTCCTCACCTACCTCAGCGTTAGAGCCGTCCTGCTTAACGAGGTGCTTAGGTGTTGCGAAGCCCTCACCGCCCTCATTGAGAACGATAACTGAGCCGCGCTCCATCTTCTCTGCAACCTTACCTGTGTGTACAGAACCTGGAGTGTAGATTGTCTCGTATGTGTCCCAAGGGTTCTCCTCGAGCTGCTTGTGACCGAGAGAGAGACGACGGTTCTCCTTGTCGATGTCGAGAACAACAACCTCGATAGGAGCGCCAACCTGTGTGAACTCTGATGGGTGCTTAACCTTCTTTGTCCAAGAGAGGTCAGAGATGTGGATAAGTCCGTCAACACCTTCCTCGAGCTCAACGAAGATACCGAAGTTAGTGAAGTTACGAACCTTTGCATCGTGCTTAGAACCAACAGGGTACTTAGCCTCGATAGCCTCCCATGGATCTTCCTTAAGCTGCTTGATGCCGAGAGACATCTTGCGCTCGTCGCGGTCGAGAGTGAGAACAACAGCCTCTACCTCGTCGCCAACGTGGAGGAACTCCTGTGCGCTGCGGAGGTGCTGGCTCCATGACATCTCAGAAACGTGGATGAGACCTTCAACGCCTGGTGCAACCTCAACGAATGCACCGTAGTCAGCGATAACGACAACCTTACCAGTAACGTGGTCACCGAGCTTGAGGTTAGCGTCGAGTGCATCCCATGGGTGAGGAGTGAGCTGCTTGAGACCGAGAGCGATACGCTTCTTCTCTTCGTCGAAGTCGATGATAACGACGTTGATCTTCTGGTCGAGAGCAACTACCTCGTGTGGATCGCTTACGCGGCCCCAAGAGAGGTCTGTGATATGGATGAGTCCGTCAACACCACCGAGGTCAACGAATACACCGTAAGAAGTGATGTTCTTAACAGTACCCTCGAGTACCTGACCCTTCTCGAGCTTAGAGATAATCTCCTTGCGCTGTGCCTCGAGCTCAGCCTCGATGAGAGCCTTGTGAGATACTACTACGTTGCGGAACTCCTGGTTGATCTTAACGATCTTGAACTCCATTGTCTTACCTACGAACATATCGTAGTCACGGATTGGATGTACGTCGATCTGGCTACCTGGGAGGAATGCCTCGATGCCGAATACATCAACAATCATACTGCCCTTAGTGCGGCACTTGAAGTAGCCCTGCACGATCTCCTCGCTGTCGAGAGCAGCGTTAACACGCTCCCATGACTTGCTGAGGCGAGCCTTCTTGTGAGAAAGGATGAGCTGACCCTTCTTGTCCTCCTGATTCTCAACGTAAACCTCTACAACGTCACCGATCTTGAGGTCTGGGTTGTAACGGAATTCAGAAGCTGCGATGATACCGTCGCTCTTGTAGCCGATGTTTACAATAACTTCCTTCTTGTCGAGGGAGATTACAGTACCGTCAACTACCTGATGCTCTGATACCTTGTTAAGAGTTGTGTCGTAAGAAGCCTCCTGAGCAGCCTTCTCAACGTTTGTGCTACCGCCATTCTCGAATGCTTCCCAATCGAAGTCCTCAAGTGGCTGTACATTTTTAAAGTTTGACATAAAATTAATTAAATAAAAAATAAAATGTTAATAAATACGACTTTGTTGCTCCGCCATCTTTCAGGATGAAATATCTGCCTTTTCGGTGGGAGGTGTCCCAATTCTGGGCGGCACTTCTTAAAGGAAGTACAGATGGTTTCATGCTTCGCGAATGGTTTCACGCACAAAATCGGCTGCAAAATTACTATTTTTTCCTTACACGCACGCATAACACGCACATGCAAACATATACATTTAATAAAGTTTAACTAAATTGTCAGTCTCCGAGATATTCCTTTACCATATCCGCGCATCTCTCTCCATCCACTCCTGCAGAGACGATGCCTCCTGCATAGCCAGCACCTTCTCCACAAGGGAAGAGTCCACGTATGGTGACGTGCTGAAGTGTTTCATTGTCGCGAGTGATGCGAACAGGGGAGGATGTTCGTGTCTCGGTTGCTATAAGACAAGCCTCGTTTGTAAGGAAGCCAGGGCGCTGCTTACCGAAATGCAGGAAACCGCCTTGCAGTCTTTTTGCTATGCCTTTTGGCATCCAGAAATGAAGGGGCGAGGAAACGAGTCCGGGAGTATAGCTTGACTTAGGCAAATCATAGCTCAGTTTGCCCTTGCAGAAGTCGCCCATCCTTTGCGAAGGAGCCGTTTGTTTCATATTGCCTTGTTGCCAACACATCTTCTCCATATACTCCTGAAAATAAAGCATATCGAGCGAAGATGACAAAGCATCACCTTCATCTCCTAAAGACTGTCTCTTGGCATCGTTAAGAGCCTCTTTCCCTATAAGTTCGGGGATATCCTCAGGGCGCACTTCAACCACCATTCCCGAGTTACTCCATTGTCCTCCGCGATTGCTTGGACTCATACCGTTCACCACTATCTGTTGCTTGTCCGTAGCGGCAGGAATGACGAAGCCACCGGGACACATGCAGAAGCTATAGACCCCGCGCCCATCCACCTGGGTTACGAAACTGTATTCGGCTGCCGGAAGGTATTTACCCCTACCCTGCTTGTTATGATATTGTATCTGGTCGATAAGGTGAGAAGGGTGCTCAAGGCGCACTCCCACAGCGATTCCCTTCGCCTCTATATCTATTCCTGCATGGGCAAGATAACGATATACATCGCGGGCAGAATGACCTGTGGCGAGGATAACGGGACCACGATAAGTCTCATCCTTATCTGTCAGGAGATTCTTACAGAGCACACCAACAGCCTCGTTCTCATGAAGGAGAATCTCAGTCATCTTGGTCTGGAAATGCACCTCACCCCCCGACTTGATAATCTGCAGTCGCATATTCTCAATTACGCGAGGCAGTTTGTCTGTTCCGATATGGGGATGGGCATCGGCGAGGATTGCCGTAGAAGCACCAAACTGACAAAAGACATTCAGTATCTTATCCACACTGCCACGCTTCTTACTTCGAGTATAGAGTTTGCCATCAGAATATGCGCCTGCTCCTCCTTCGCCAAAGCAGTAATTCGACTCAGGATCAACACGTTGTTCGCTTTTAATCTTTGCGAGATCTAGTTTGCGTTCGCGCACGTCTTTTCCCCTTTCTATAACGATAGGACGCAAGCCATGTTCTATAAGACGGAGCGCAGCAAACAGTCCTGCAGGACCTTCTCCCACAACGATGACCTGCTTGCCATCGCTTACGTCGCCGTATTCGGTAGGAACATACGCAAGATCCTCTGGCACCTCATTAATATATACGCGCACGAGAAGATTGACATACACCTGACGCTGGCGAGCATCAATGCTTCGCTTGATAATGCGAATGGCATTCACGGTACGGGAATCAATGCCTTTTTCATCAGCAATATAGGCGATGATATTCTGCTCAGTAGCAGCTATCTGGGGCAACACCCTTATCTGATATTCATCAATCATTTACAATTCACCTGTTACAAATTAGAATTTGGAATATGTCATTTGAATGCAAAAGTACACATTTTTGACGAAAAAATTGCAAATGTAGAGATTTCTTTGTACTTTTGCACTTGATTTTGCATCCGAAGGAAGTAAGATGCTCAATGAAGGAACGCTTCTGACCTCCATCGTATCGAGGCAGGAAGACCGTCATAGGGCGTGGCACTATCACCGCGGAAGCAGAAGAAAGAGAATATTATCGCCCGGATTGTATCGGGGTATTTTCCAAAAAACAAACTAAACATATTCAATGAAGGTATTGAAATTCGGCGGAACATCAGTAGGTTCCGTAGAAAGCATTTTGAGCCTAAAGCAGATTGTATTGAAAGAAGCTGAGGAACAACCCGTTGTCGTTGTTGTCAGCGCTTTAGGCGGTATCACAGACAAACTTATCAACACATCGAAACTTGCCATCGCAGGCGACGAACGTTATCGTGAGGAATTTGAGGCTATCGTGGATCGTCATCACAAAATGATTGACACTATCATCACAGATCCAAAGAGTCGCGAACAGCTTTTCAACACGGTTGATGCACTTCTGGAGCAGTTGCGTAGCATTTATTTCGGCGTGTTCCTCATACATGACCTGAGCGAAAAGACTCAGGATGCTATTGTAAGTTATGGCGAACGACTCAGTTCCAACATCGTGGCAACACTCATCAAGGGTGCAAAATGGTTTGACTCTCGCGACTTCATCAAGACGGAGCGTAAGCAGGGCAAGCATACTCTCGATGCTGAACTGACAAACAAACTCGTGAAGCAGACTTTCGCTGACCTCCCACGCATCAGTCTCGTGCCTGGTTTCATCAGTAAGGACAAGACTACTGGCGAGGTAACAAACCTCGGTCGCGGCGGTTCGGACTATACTGCTGCCATCATAGCTGCTGCCCTCGACGCTGAGGTGCTGGAGATATGGACCGACGTGGATGGATTCATGACGGCAGACCCTCGCGTCATCAAGTCGGCATACACCATCAATGAACTTTCTTTCGTTGAAGCCATGGAGCTCTGCAACTTCGGCGCAAAGGTCATCTACCCTCCAACCATCTATCCAGTATGCGTGAAGAACATCCCTATCAAGGTGAAGAACACCTTCAACCCTGAGCATCCGGGCACGCTCATCAAGCAGGATATCATCGACGACAACAAGCCTATCAAGGGCATTTCAAGCATAAAGGGCACGGCGCTCATCACCGTCACAGGTCTTTCCATGGTGGGTGTGATTGGCGTCAACCGCCGTATCTTCACCACTCTCGCGGAGAACGGTATATCGGTCTTCATGGTTTCGCAGGCTTCTTCTGAAAACTCCACGTCAATAGGCGTCAAGGAGGACGAGGCTGATCGCGCAGCAGAGGTGCTCAATCAGGAGTTTGAGAAGGAGATAAGCACTGGTGCCATGTATCCTATGATCATCGAGAAGGGACTGGCTACCGTTGCCATAGTTGGTCAGAACATGAAGCATACTCCAGGCATTGCCGGTAAACTCTTCGGCACTCTCGGTCGCTCTGGCATCTCTATCATCGCTTGTGCTCAGGGTGCATCAGAGACGAATATCTCATTTGTCGTTCAAGAGCAGTATCTCCGCAAGTCACTCAACGTTATCCACGACTCCTTTTTTCTCTCTGAATATAAGGTGCTGAACCTCTTTCTCTGCGGAGTAGGTACGGTTGGCGCAAAGCTCATCGAGCAGATCCGTTCTCAGTATGATAAGTTGATGGAGGAGTCTGGCCTTAAGCTCAACGTGGTAGGTATCGCTTCTTCAAAGAATGCTATCTTCGACCGCGAGGGACTCGACCTCAACAACTACAAGGAACTGCTTAAAAACTCAGAACCTTCCGATCCAAAGAAGTTGTTGGAGAGCATCATAAGCATGAATATCTTCAATGCTGTGTTTGTAGATTGCACCGCTTCAAAGGATGTTGCTGACCTCTATCAGTCACTTCTGGAGCATAACGTGAGCGTAATAGCAGCCAATAAGGTGGCTGCATCAAGCGACTACGAGAACTATCAGCGACTGAAGCGTACGGCTCTCTCGCGCGGCGTGAAGTATCGTTTCGAGACTAACGTAGGCGCTGGTCTGCCTATCATCGGCACTATTAATGACTTGAAGAATTCTGGCGATAAGATACTGAAGATTGAGGCTGTGCTCTCTGGCACGCTCAACTATATCTTCAACGCTCTCGCTTCTAACGTTCCTTTCTCTCAGACCATCCGTCAGGCTAAGGAACTCGGTTATGCTGAGCCAGATCCTCGCATCGATCTCTCTGGTATGGATGTTGTCCGCAAGCTCGTCATCCTTACTCGCGAGGCTGGCTATCGCGTAGAGCAGAGCGATGTGGAAAAGAATCTCTTCGTGCCAAGTGAGTATTTCGCTGGTAGCGTAGATGACTTCTGGAACACCATCTCCAATCTCGATGCAGAGTTTGAGGAGAAGCGTAAGGTGCTCGAGGCTTCAAACAAGCGTTGGCGCTTCGTTGCAAAGATGGAGGCTGACGGCGATAATGTAAAGACTTCCGTAGGACTGCAGGAGATTTCATTGAATCACCCATTCTATGAACTCGAGGGCAGTAACAACATCGTTACCCTCACCACCGAGCGCTATAAGGAATATCCTATGCTCATCCAGGGCTATGGCGCAGGTGCCAGCGTAACAGCTGCCGGCGTCTTCGCAAACATCATGTCCATCGCAAACATCTAAACAGCCCCGTTCCCCTTGTTCTCCTTGGGGCAAAGGCACCCCCGTTCCCCGCGCTTTTCCGCGGGTCCTAAAAAGAAAGAAAAAAAATGAAACACATAATCATCCTCGGCGACGGCATGGCCGACAACCCGATAGAGAGCCTCGGAGGCAAAACCCCTCTGCAGTATGCTCCCACGCCATACATGGATATGCTGGCGAAGAATGGCCGCACAGGTCGTCTCATTACCGTTCCCGAAGGCTACAATCCAGGTTCTGAGGTAGCCAACACAGCCATCCTCGGCTATGACCTCGACAAAGTGTATGAAGGGCGCGGCCCCCTTGAGGCTGCTTCCATCGGTTATGAGATGGATCCTCTCGACCTTGCCCTTCGCTGCAACATCATCAGCGTCGAAGATGGAAAGATCATCACCCACAATGGCGGAAACCTCTCCACCGACGATGCTGCCGTTCTTATAGATTATCTCAACGAGAATCTTGCCACCGACAAGGTGAAATGGGTAGCAGGCATACAGTATCGCCATCTGCTCGTCATCAAGGGCGGTTCCAAGCATATCGTCTGCGCTCCTCCTCATGATCATCCGGGAGAGGAATGGAAACCGCTCCTCGTCACCCCTGAAAAGGGATGGGAAAACAAGCGTGAAGAAGGACGAATGACTGCTCAGGAGACTGCCGACCTCCTCAACGATCTCATCCTTCGCTCGCAGGTTTTGCTCGAAAAGCATCCTATCAATATCGCAAGAAAGGAGAATAACGCACTTCTCGCCAATATCATCTGGCCTTGGAGCGGCGGCTATCGTCCTGCCATGCAGACGCTTTCCGAGATCTATCCTGTGATGAATACAGGTTCTGTCATCTCTGCTGTTGACCTCATACGTGGCATCGGTCACTATGCCGGACTCGACACTATCGAGGTAGAAGGCGCTACAGGACTTGCCGACACCAACTACGAAGGCAAGGCAGAGGCTGCCATCGAGGCGCTTCGCCGTCAGGACTTTGTCTTTGTCCATGTAGAGGCAAGTGATGAGGCTGGCCACGATGGTGACATCGAACTGAAGGTAAACACCATCGACTACCTCGACCGCCGTCTCATCGGTCCTATATATGAAGAGGTGAAGACATGGGACGAGCCTGTCTGCATCGCCGTGTTGCCAGATCACTTCACTCCTGTAGAGAAGCGCATCCACGTAGGCGAACCCGTACCATTCCTCATCTATTATCCTGGCATCGAGGCAGATGACACCCAGGTGTATGATGAAGTCTCATGCGTGACAGGTTCCTACGGCATCCTCCGCCTCCAGCAGTTCATGCAAACCCTCATGAGCATCAATTAGCCCCCGTTCCCCGCGCTTCTCCGCGGGTCTCAATCAGCCACCGTTCCAAACGTTTTTCCGTTTGGCCCCTTAAAAAGAAAGAAAATGAAATACTACTCAACAAACAAAACCGCCCCTATCGCAACTCTCGAAAAGGCAGTTGTCAAAGGTCTCGCAGAAGACCGCGGTCTTTATATGCCAGAGCATATCAAGCCACTCCTAAAGGAGTTTTTCGATAACATCGATAAGATGTCGTTCCAGGAGATAGCCTACACCGTTGCCGACGCATTCTTCGGCGAGGATGTAGATGCCGAGTCTCTCAAGCACATCGTCTATGACACCCTCCAGTTCGACTGCCCTGTGGTTCCTGTCACGGAGTCCATCTACACCCTCGAACTCTTCCATGGCCCTACACTCGCCTTCAAGGATGTAGGCGCACGTTTCATGGCTCGCCTCCTTCAGTATTTCCTGAAGAAAGGTGGCGAGTACGTCAGCAGCTCTTCTGCCTCTGACAAGAAAGAGGTCAACGTTCTCGTAGCCACCTCTGGCGACACAGGTTCTGCCGTTGCCAATGGCTTCCTCGGCGTTGACGGCATCCATGTCTATGTGCTCTATCCAAAGGGCAAGGTAAGTCCTATCCAGGAGTGCCAGTTCACCACTCTCGGCAAGAACATCACAGCCGTTGAGGTTGATGGCGTCTTCGATGACTGCCAGGCTCTCGTCAAGTCAGCCTTCATGGATGCAGAGCTCAATGCTCACATGAAGCTCACCTCAGCCAATTCCATCAACGTGGCTCGCTTCCTCCCTCAGGCTTTCTATTATTTCAATGCCTACGCACGTCTCAAGGCAATGGGCAAGGCAGACCAGATGGTTGTCTGCGTTCCTTCGGGCAACTTCGGCAACATCTGCGCAGCACTCTTCGGTCACGCTATGGGACTCCCTATCAAGCGTTTCGTTGCTGCCAACAATGCCAACGACATCTTCTTCAAGTATCTCCAGACAGGAAAATACGAGCCAAAGCCATCGCTTGCCACTCTCGCAAACGCCATGGACGTTGGCGATCCATCCAACTTCGCCCGCATCTACGATCTTTATAAGGGTTCTCACGAGGCTATCACATCCCTCATTAGCGGTGCCACTTACTCCGACGAACAGATTGCTGAGACCATGAAGCAATGCTTTACCGAAACGAAATATATCCTTGACCCTCACGGTGCTTGCGGTTATCAGGCTCTCAAAGATCAGCTTCAGCCAGGCGAAGTAGGCGTCTTCTGCGAAACAGCCCATCCTGCCAAGTTCAAGGAGAAGGTTGACGCCATTCTCTCTTCTGACATAGAGATACCACAACGCCTTCAGGAATTCATGAAAGGCACCAAACAGAGCATCTCTATGACTAAGGACTTTGCTTCTTTCAAGGCATACCTCCTTTCTGAATAACACTCACAACGATAAAGCCCAACAGGTGCATGATTGCTATCCATAGCGTCATGCACCTGTTTTATATTCATTCTCGTTGCAAATGACAAAATTAACACAAAAAAAGAGCTTCAAGATTTCTCTTGAAGCTCTTCGCTTTTGAAAGGAGGCGGCCACCTACTCTCCCGCATTGCATTGCAGTACCATCGGCGCAAGTGGGCTTAACTTCTCTGTTCGGAATGGGAAGAGGTGGAAC
>JAZQOH010000017.1:0-59278 GCA_045627725.1 Prevotella sp.
TAGCGAATGGGGCGAGATTGTAATTGGTCCTGCACTCATCGTTATCGGTGTACTGATGCTCGTGGGTGAGTTCGTTGACCTTGGTGGCAAGTTTGGTTTTCAAGCTGGTCGTTGGTCAGAACGTCTGAACGGACCTGTTGGTGCATTCATCCTCGGCATTCTCTTTGCCCTTGCTTTCTGTCCGTCAAGTGGCTTGCTCTATTTCGGTATGCTCATTCCTATGTCTGCAACGGCAAGCAGAGGTTATCTTCTTCCTGTTGTGTATGCCATAGCCACAAGTCTTCCTGTACTCATTGTGGCATGGATTCTTGCCTTCAGCATCAAGTCACTCAGCACATTCATAGGTAAGGTGGCAGTCTTCCAGCGATGGTTCAATCGTCTTGTAGCCGTGCTGTTTGTCGGTGTGGGTGTTTATGATTGTTACACATTCTTTATTGCATAATCATGAAACGAATACTTATACTTTGTACCGGCAACAGTTGCCGCAGTCAGATGGCGATGGGTTTCCTGAGAGCCATCGATGCTAAACTTGATGTTCAATCCGCAGGAACCAATCCTACATCTGCTGTAAACCCATACGCAATCAAGACAATGGCAGAGGTTGGCATTGACCTAAGCGAGGAACAGCCGAAGAGTGTTGAGCTCTACCTTGGAGAAGAATGGAATTTTGTCATTACCGTATGTGGTGGAGCCAAAGAATCTTGCCCAACGTTTACTGGAAAAGTTGGCAAGCGAATGCACATAGGCTTTGACGATCCAGCATCAGCAACAGGTACAGACGAGGAAATCATGGAGGTTTTCCGTCGTGTGCGTGAGGAGATCAGGAAGGAGATGCAGAAATTCTACATTATAGAAGTTAAGGGCTTACGTATGCCAAAGTGCTGCTGTGAATGTGGTTAAACTAAAATAGTAAATGTAATTATGATTCAGCAATTTGCCGATTGGCTTATCTACGAAATCTTTGGATTGGATGCTACGTCACGCTTGGGTGAAGCGGTCAACTTCTTCGTCTATGACTCAACGAAGATCATCATCCTGCTCATTGCCATAAGCATCGTGATGGGCATAGTCAATGCCTATTTCCCGATAGAACGTCTGCGTAATTATCTTTCGTCGCATCGGCTTTATGGTTTCCAGTACTTGTTAGCAAGCATTTTCGGTGCCATCACTCCGTTTTGTTCCTGCTCGTCTATTCCGCTTTTCATCGGATTTGTGAAAGGAGGCATCCCTCTCGGCGTGACCTTCGCCTTCCTCATTACCTCACCTTTAGTCAACGAAGTGGCTGTGGCAATGTTCCTCGGCACCTTTGGTTGGCAGGTGACAGCCATCTATGTGGTGTGTGGCATACTGATGGGCATGGTGGGCGGCTTTGTCCTCGGCAAACTGAAAGTCGAACGATACCTGTCGCCCTGGATTCTTCAGATGCAACAGATGCAGATGCAAGCCGATGAAGAGTTTGAAGCTGAGCATGTACCCTTTATGAAACGACTGCCAGCCATCGTCAAAGACGCTTTCGGTATCGTTCATGGTGTCATTCTCTATGTCCTTATTGGAATTGCCATCGGCGCTGCTATCCATGGCTACGTCCCAGAGGATTTCTTTGCTGACTTCATGCAGAAGGCTGGAATGTTGGGAGTTCCTGCAAGTGTGCTCATTGCCGTTCCGATGTACGCCAATGCCGCAGGCATCGTCCCTGTGGTGGAAGTGTTCGTTGTCAAAGGCATCCCTCTCGGTACCGCCCTCGCCTTCATGATGTCGGTCGTAGGTCTCTCTCTACCAGAAGCCACCATGCTCAAAAAGGTAATGACCTTGCGACTCATAGGCATTTTCTTCGGTACAGTGGCATTGATGATCATGCTTTTGGGTTGGACGTTTAATGTGATACTGTAGTATTATAATATGAGATCATTTGCAGCTATAGACTTCGAGACAGCCAACGCTGAAAGATGTTCTGTCTGTAGTGTGGGAATAGTAATCGTGAAGGATGGCGAGATAGTAGATAAGTTCTACTCACTCATTCAGCCGGAACCAGATTACTATAGCTATTGGAATACTCGTGTTCATGGACTTACCCAAAAGGACACGATGGATGCACCTGTCTTCCCAAAGGTATGGGAACAGGTTGAACCTCTGATAGAAGGTCTACCATTGGTGGCTCATAATGCCAGGTTTGATGAAGGATGTCTGAAAGCTGTCTTCAAAGTTTATCAAATGGATTATCCCGATTATGAGTTTCATGACACACTGAAAGCAGCACGAAAGGCATTCCCTTGTGCTCCAAACCATCAACTACACACGATTTCGGCACTGTGCGGATATGACCTCACAATGCACCATCACGCTCTGGCAGACGCACAAGCATGTGCCAGAATTGCCATGGAAATACTATAAACCTATCTATCCCATTTGAATTCGCATGTAGTTCCCCTATAACTTCATACAATAGTAAGAGCAACAATAGACATTGACCAAGATAGAGAAAGAGCTCTCCATGCTAACGAATTGCATGAAGAACTCTTTGTATATTATATGTGAATGAGATTACTATAGTCTTATTTAACGAAACCGACTTTGTCTGCATCGGTAATTTGTCGGATTACACGACACGGATTTCCGGCTGCGACAACTCTTGGTGGAATGTCGTGCGTTTCAATGCTGCCACATCCGATGACTGCATTATCTATTGGCGACATTGCATTTGTCTCGTCACTCTGACATGCCATCCCCAAAAAGGCATGTTTTCCTCAGCTATTGTTTATTATTAATAATCTGACGCAACTCCCTCTCATACTGCTTGGCATCTTTGAATACAATGCCTTCCATACCCACGCGGCTGCCTCCTTCGATGTTCACGGCTCTGTCATCCGTGAAGATACATTCCTCGGGTTTGATGTTGAACTTGGTGAAGAGACGCTGATAAATCTCTGGTTCTGGCTTGATGACCATCTCTTCGGAAGAGATAATCTGTCCGTCAAGCAACTTGAATATAGGGAACTGAGCCATGGTCAGATGCACCTTGCTGCACCAGTTTGTCAAGCCATAGAGCTTGTAGCCTTCTGCTTTCAGCTGAGTGAGAAGGTCGTACATACCTTCTACCTCATTGGTCACAATCTCTGGATAATGCTCATTGAAGTATCTTATCTCTGCTTCAAATTCCTTATTCTTGGCAATAATCTCTTCCATGATGACCTCAAAAGGTCGCTCCTCACGGTCGAGCATCTGTTGTAATTCCTCGTTATAGAGTACTGGAGTAAATGCCTGGCAACGCTCTGTGTCAGGTATGTATTTGCGGAAGAATGCCTCGAAGTCATAATCCACGAGCACCTTTCCAAAGTCGAATATGAGATTTTTTTTCATAGAATCACTCTCCTTCTTGTTTTCTTAAACAATGTGGTAACTTTCCCATCTTGTGATGATGTGCCACACAAGCACAGCATGATTTATAGGTTCCAGATAATCATACGGTTATAAAGTCATTTTCTCGTAATCGTGACCGAAGATGAACAGCGTTCCTGAAGGTTTGAAACCAAGGGAATGATAAAGTTTCTTTGCCCGATCGTTGATAGGGTCAACGGCTAAAGTAACATCAAGATTGCACTTCTTGCCGTTTTCTATACCTTGCTCCAGCAGTTTCCTACCGATGCCTCTGCCACGATATTCGGGCATTACGGCAAGGCTGTCAAGATAATATTCACCTGCTACCGCTTCGTCCTCCATGCCTGGAAACTCCACGCCGAGATGTTGCTTCACAAGACTCATTGTCTTGATTCGCATATCATGATAATAGCGCCCATCGTATGCTGTCAGCATTCCTGCTGGTTTACCGTCAACTTCAGCAATAATAGTGTTGCGCCACGAATACAGAACGTCCTCGCGAACGCAGATGTTTCGGGCGAAATTCGATATTTGCTCGTCTGAAGCATCTTCATAAAGCATTGCCATGTGAAAGCCTTTCGCGATGAAAAGGTCATCATCTATGGTAGCTTTTCGGAAAGATATTACGTTGTTCATCTTGTGTTCTTATCAATTTTCATCCAATACTCTCGTTCCTCCTTATCCATCTTTTCTATGGCATAACGAAGTAGCTTTCTTTGGTTCGATCATAATGCTTTCTAATGCACACTCATTTTCAGCATACTGCAAAAATACGGAAAAATTCCATAAAAAAGAAGTTTTATACGCCTGTTTTATGATAATTTATAAGAAATCCCCACTCAACAAGCAATTCAACCTGCAGAATGGTGATTTCAAACTTGAATGATTACTCTACCACGAGTACCACTTCCTCATTACGTGCAAAGGCTTTCTTCAGGCGTTCGTAGATGCGGAGAAATGTGGGACGTGATTGGATTACCAAGCTTTCGTTGTTACATACAAAACTACTTTTATGACCAAATCACAACAGGTAGCATAGGTGAAATGTTAATTTTTCAAGCTAATTGGTTAATTTCATCGGATTTCTGACTATAAACCTTGTGTTTGTAAGGTTGATTTTGTAATTTTACACTCAAATGTTACAACCATAAAAAAAAATAGTGTTCCTCACATCGACAAGTAATTGAATTTAATATATTTTAATGAGAAAAGTAAGTAGAGAAATGCCCGCAGAATGGGCTTACGAGATAATGGACAAAGCCCCATACATCACCGTAGCAATGACAGATGAGGACGGCACGCCATACGCGGTACCTCTGTCGCTGGCCAGAGTTGATGACAAGACTTTCTATTTCCATGGTGCTATGGAGGGCAAGAAACTGGATATTCTAAGCAAGAATCCAAAGGTGTGGCTCTCTGCCGTTACCACCTGTAAACCAACAGTAGGACCAAAGGATGGCAGTTTCACCCTTGAGTTCAAATCTGCCATGGCACAAGGTATAGCAGAGATAGTAACAGAAGAAGCGGAGAAGATAGCAGCAATGCGTGCTATCTGTGAGCGTTTTCTTCCAAAACACATGGATGCCTTTGATGCGTCAATAGCAAGAAGTCTTGGAAGAACTGCTGTTGTACGTATCACCCTCACCGAACCTCCTACTGGCAAGCGTAAGCAATATGACAGCCACGGCGAGGAACTTATGCATGGCAGAAATACTAACCAATAATACAATAAAATGGAAGATGAGAAACTATATTATATCGATATTCACCATGCTATGCGCTTGTCAGGCGCTGAATGCCACTGACCTGACAAAGTCAACAATCGTGTATAACAAGACGGATCATCCGCTGGTAAAGCAGATGGCTACCGTGTTGTCAGAGGACATTGAGAGAGTGACGGGCATAAAGCCACAGGTAAGCACTAAGAAAGGCAAGGGACAAAATATCATTCTCTCAACACAAAGCAAGACATCACGCCATAAGGAACTGCGAGGTGCATGGGAGCGCTTTGCCATCGATACTGACCGCGATAATCTCTACGTCACAGGTTCTGACGCAAGAGGATTGGCATACGGCGTGTTTCATGTGAGCGAGCAGATTGGTGTCAACCCATGGTATTGGTTTGCCGATATTCCCGTAGCAAAGAATAATCCGAAGGCGTATGACTATCAGGAGAACTTTGTGAGCAAATCGCCTACGATAAAATATCGCGGAATCTTCATCAACGATGAGGATTGGGGCATGAAGACATGGGCAGAGCGCAACTTCGAGAAGGAACTTGGCGACATAGGTCCTAAGACCTACGACCGCGTCTGCGAGCTCATCCTCCGCCTTCGCGGCAATATGCTCGCACCTGCCATGCACACCTGCACAGGTGCTTTCTACAGCCATCCGGAGAGTCAGGTGGTGGCAGACAAATGGGGCATCATGATTACCACCAGCCATTGCGAGCCATTGCTCTTCAACAACGCAGCGCCTTCCGAATGGGACAAAGAGCGCGATGGAGAATGGAACTATGAAACCAACAAGGAGACGATTCTTAAGAAACTTGACGATAGAATACGCGAAACAGCGCAATACGATAATATCTACACGATGGGTATGCGCGGATTGCATGACGAGGCGATGAAGGGCAGCACAAATCCTACCGACCGTGCCCGTACGCTTGAGAAGGTTTTCGCGCAGCAACGCAGCATCCTTGAGAAATACAAGAAAAAGAAGGCGAACAAACTGCAGCAGATTTTCGTGCCATATAAGGAGACACTCGACATCTACGACGCAGGACTTAGAGTGCCCGAGGACATCACGCTCGTTTGGCCAGATGACAACTATGGCTACATGAAGCGCGTGAGCAATAAGGAAGAGCAGAAGCGCAGCGGTGGCAGCGGAGTGTATTACCACCTGAGCTACTGCGGCGTGCCTCACGACAACCTATGGATATCCACCACCCCACCTCAGCTGATGTACGAAGAATTGCTCAAGGCCTATACCGCAGGAGCTGACCGCTACTGGCTGCTCAACGTGGGCGATATAAAGCCTATGGAGATAGAGATGCAGATGTTCATGGACATGGCATTCGACTTCCCTGCTTTCTCCTATGACAATGCAAACAAGTATCAGGCGCAATGGCTGGCGCGTATCTTCGGCGAAGAGCATCTCACTGATTTCCAATACATCCTCGACCATTACTACCGCCTCGCATGGGATAGAAAGCCGGAGTTCATGGGTTATGAGATGGAATGGGACACACCGGAATATTACCGACTCTACGACACCGACTTCTCTTTCGAGACAGGAACCGCACAGAAGCGCATGCAGGAGTATCAGGACATCTGCTTTGCCTACGACGCAATCGAGAAGGCAGTAAAGCCAGAGCTGCAGCCATCGCTCTATGAGATGCTGGGATACTCCACTCACTCTGCTTACCAGATGAACCGTAAGTTCCTCTATGCGCAGGCAAACCACGAGACAGGTAACCGAATGTTTGCTGCACAATCGCGCGACGCCAATGCGAAACTACAGCAGCTCATCGACCGCTATCATTCCCTGTTCAATGGCAAATGGGATCAGATGATTTCCGAGATTTGTCCGGGTTTTACCGCCCTCTATCAGAACATGCCCGACCTTGTTGATGAACCTACGGATGCGTATCGTCTGCCTGATAATCAGCGGCATCCAGAACTGCTCCACAAACTCGACTTCACCAAGGCAAAGATTTCCGCTCCTTTCCGTCTGCTTGAAGGAATCGGCACCGATTGGCAGGCACTCCAGATGGGACAACCGCTCGACTTCAACACCACAGGTTCCATCGACCTGCCTCTTCCAGACGTATGCAACGGACAGGATTCCGTCTCTGTATGCATCAGCGTCGTGCCTATGTGGCCAGTAGCTTACAACCGCAGCAATAAGTTCGCTGTCAGCGTTGATGGCTCTGCTTCCGTGGAGTGTGAGAATAAATTCGTTGAATGGGGACGCGAATGGAAGATTCAAGTACTTGAGAACCGTAAGGATTTCGTTCTCACCTTCCCTCTCGACAAGTCAAAGAATGCGCATCGCCTCACGCTCTCCATTGTTGACCCTGGTCAGATAATTCAAAAGATTACGATACAATAACAAACTAATAAATAATGACTAAATACTAATATGAAACGACTCTATTTCACAGCATTGGCAATATGTGCCATCGCGGGTTCAGCATTTGCGCAGAACTTCCATCTCACCATCAACAACCCAAGCGGTATCTACAAGAAGGGCGAGAAAGCCATCGTAACATGCCACATGGACGCATCGCTGAACGATTCGCTCACCGTACGCATCTCTGAGAACAATCATCTGGTCAGTGAGCGCCGTATTCCTGCAGACAAAGCAGAGTTCACCGTCTATAAGCAGTCATACGACAAGAACTGCGCCGTAATGGTAGAGATAACGCAAGCCGATGGAAAAACGGGCGGTGCAGGTTTTGTGGTGGCTCCTGAGGAATTCAAGGCGGGATATAACGAACCTGCCGACCTGATGGAGTATTGGGATAACCAGAAGGCTCAGCTCAAGGCATTGCCTATGCAAGTGCAGACAAAAGCACTTGACGTACCTGAGTGGGCACAGGGTAAGTATGAGTGTAAGGATTTGGAAATCAACTGTCTCGGCCCTGCTCCTGTGCGAGGCTATGTGGCAAAGCCATTAGGTGCAAAACCAAAGTCATTGCCTATCATCATCCTATGCCGTGCAGCAGGTGTGAAGGGCAACTGGTGTCGCTGTCAGGTGGGAGAATGCGTAGGAAATGCTGCCTTGGGTAATGGTGCGCTGAGTTTGGATATCAACGCTCACGGCTATCTTAACGGACAACCAGAGGAATACTATCAGATGCTGGAGGACGGTATGCTGAAGGAATACTACGAGTATAACGCATACGACCGCGAGACATATTATTTCAAGGGAATGTATTTGCGTCTGCTGCGCGCCATCGAGTATATGGCTCAGCAACCCGAATGGGACGGCAAGCGCATCATCGTCATCGGTGAAAGTCAGGGCGGTGGTCAAGCGGCAGCAGCAGCAGGTCTTGACAATCGTGTGACAGCCGTTGCACTCAACGTACCTGCCATGCAAGACCTTGGTGGCACACGCATAGGTCGTCGTGGCGGTTGGCCACACCCTATTGAGAACCATCCTAACCTCAGTCAGGAGATGCTCGACGCAACGCTGCCATACTTCGACGGTTCGCAGCTCCTCGCTCATTCCAAAGCAGAAATCTTCTGCGAGATTGGCCTCATCGACACCACATGTCCCCCTTCAGCCGTATGGTCATCGCTCAATGCTGCCAAAGGCAAGAAGACAGTCACTTGCGTCCCTTATCGCACTCACGCATGGCCAGAAGGCTATTGGCGTCCGTTGTGGGAGAAGGATTATCTGAAGCCTCGTCAGGATTTCATTGCGAATTATCTGAAGTAGAAAATACGTTTTTAACTGAACTATAAAACGTTTTTATCCAAAGAAGAAATACGCTATTTTCTAAATTAGAAATACGCTATTATAAATTGTATTTGCTTACGAATGACACAACAAGCTGCGTGTATTGCTCCTTATAGTCATCGTATGACGTAGCATGCTGGCTCTTATGGAATATCTGCATCTGCTTTGGTTCAGATTTTGCCTCATAGAGACGATAAACCATTTCCGTCTTTACGTAGCTGTCATCTCCTCCATGAATGAAGAGCATAGGTTGCTGACATTTAGCAACTTGATTGAGTGGAGACGCTTCTTTGAATGACCATCCGTTCTGAATTTTGTTCAACCAACTCGTTGTATAAAGAAGAGGGAACGGAGGCAGAGAGAACTGGTTCTTGAGTTCGTTGGTGAACTCATCCCATACGCTCGTATATCCGCAATCTTCCACAAAGCAACGGATATATGGAGGAAGCGTCTCACCGCTCACGCTCATAATAGTAGCCGCACCCATCGACACGCCATGGAGTACCTGCTTCGTTTCCTTCCCATCACAAGCAAAGATGCCATTGGCAAACTCACACCACTGCAAGACGTCAAGTCGGTCGCGCCATCCCATCTGGATGTATTTACCCTTTGACTTTCCATGGTAATGAAGTTCAGGAAGAAGGATATTGTAATGCATGTGACGATCATAGATTTCAGCATACTTACCCATCATGTGACCATCATTGCCATAGCCATGCACCAGCACGGCAACCTTCTCCGTTGCTGAGTCGGCACGCAGATACCAAGCATGAATGCTGTCACCCGAGTCATTGCTTACGAGGAACGTGTCTCTCAAAGCTCCGCAACGCACAACGGAATCCTCCCATTCGCTCGCAGGATCATCTTCTATCGCTGGCTTTAGGGCAAACTGTATGAATCCTTCAGAAACAGCAATGAGGATTACTATTATGATAATGAGTATGTAAAGAAGTCGCTTCATTGCTCCGTTTTCTTATTGAAATTAAAATACCTTATTCCATATCCAAAGGAAGACAATGGCACCGACAACACCAGTACCAATCTCTCCTATCATTCCTCCCCACGAGATATGGAGAAGGGAGAAAAGCCATCCACCGAATGCACTTCCCACTACACCGAGGAGGAAATTCATCAAACATCCCTTGCCTTCACCACCAAATAAGCGGTTTGCAAGATATCCTATTACTATACCCGCGATTATTGTTGCAGCATTCATAGTTTTATGTATTTGTAAATTAATTATTTATTCCTTTTCGTCAGATTCGTTCTCGGGGATGTTCCTGTCTCCTTTCACCTTATGCTCCGATGCCCATGGATTCGAAGTCTTCTCCGCATCCATGTCTTCCTGATCATTCTTTCGTGTCCAATACTGTCCCATAGTGTTTATTTCTTTTTATTTTTTTCCTCTACTGCTTTCTCCCACTCACCCATGTAATCACAGCTTTGAGCATTGCTTGGCTGCATGAAGATATCCAGTCGGTTGTTGTCCCAAAGCGTAATATCGAACTTATAGCTCACAATATCATGCCTTAGCGTGAAGCTTATGATTTGTCCGTCCTTCTTCTTCGTCGGTTTGATGGAAATACCGGAACAAGGCTCGTCAAAGTTAAGACCGTCATTGTTGTATGTAGGATTATACACCTCACCCATGTAAGGCAGGTGCACAAAGGCAGAGTCATTCCTCATCTCAAAGGAGAAACCAGACAAACCTGACCTTGCCGGATAGGACATAGGCATCATTTCGTTTATGTCAGCCTTGAAATCTATCTTTTGTGCGTTGACACCAATAGTGCCCAACAGCATCATAATACTTATAAGTCTTACTACCATACTTTGAATAAAATATTAAAAAAAACTTCTTCAAGATGCTCAACGTGTGCAAATTTAGATGATTTTTCCTTAATATGCAAGTTTTTTTTGCTCAAATCGAGAAAAAGTATTACTTTTGTTTACGTTTTACTATTAACTTTTTTATATGAGACATTCAATCCTTTTCGTTATGTTGCTTCTTGCCGTTTCTGCCTTTGCTGGAAATAAGAAGTATGAGTTCCACCTCTGGCCAAACGGTGCTCCTAACACCAACGAGGTGACAGAAAAAGAAGTTGCAAATCCTCAGTTCGTTGTAAACGTCACCGATCCTGTGCTCACGGTTTACGTACCCGAGCATTGCAATGGCTTGGCTGTATTGGCATGCCCTGGTGGCAGCTATTGTCAGGTATGGCAGGGCACCGAAGGACACAACATGGCTGAATGGTATAATAGTATTGGCGTTGTGTATGGCGTATTGAAGTATCGTCTGCCCAATGGCGGACATAAGGAAGTGCCTATGTCTGACGTGCATCAGGCAATGAAGATAATGAAGCAGCATCAGGCAGAGTATGGATTCAGCATGCTTGGCATTCAGGGATGCTCTGCCGGAGGACACCTCGCCTCAACGGCAGCTACCCACTACCCTACTGCCGACCTACGACCTGACTTCCAGATTCTCTTCTATCCAGTAATCTCTTTTGACGCTGACTTCACTCATTTCCCTACGCGCGAAAGTCTTATCGGCAAGAATGCGCCTCAGTATCTTGTTGACCTCTACAGCAATGAGCGTCAGGTAACCACCGACACTCCTCCTGCATTCATCGCCTCAAGTTCCGACGATGGTCTTGTGCCTGTGCGTAACAGCGTGGAGTATTACAACGCTCTTGTTAAGAATAAGGTGCCTGTTGCTATGCATCTCTACCCTACTGGCGGCCACGGATGGTTTGGCAACACAAACTTCACCTACCGCCCAACATGGCAGCATGACCTTAGCATCTGGCTCAATCAGCTTATTGCCAAGTAATGACTGGCAAGAGAAATGAATATCCCTGCAAACTATCATCAAATAAAAAAAACTAACCAAACAAATAGAATAATGAAAAAAAGCAATCGAATTGTAGCATTACTGCTCAGCTCGCTTGTGTGCATGACACTACAAGCCAAGGATTATGTAGTGACCTCTCCTGATGGCCATCTGAAAGCTACGATAAGTGACAACAATCGCATTGAATGGAAGATTACGCACGGTGATGTGACCGTACTTGCTCCTTCAGCAATCAGCATTCAGACAACAACGGGCAACTGGGGAACGAAGACACGCATACAGAAGGCTCGCCAGCGCAGCATCAACGAGACAATAAACACGGTGGCTTACAAGCGTGCTGTGGTGAATAATAAATGTAATGAGTTGACGCTCGATTGCAAAGGCGAGTTCAATCTCATCGTGCGTGCTTACAACGATGGTTGTGCCTACCGTCTCGTCAGCAAGTCGGGCAAGGCGCTTACGGTTGTTAAAGAATCTCCAGAATTCTCTTTCACAGGCGATTACAAGGCATTCGTTCCTTACGTTAATGACAATCGCGGTGGCGAACGATACTGCTACAGCTTTGAGTCATACTACGACGAACAGAAGCTGTCGGCAATGTATTCTGACTCCATTGCCATCACTCCTCTTGCCGTTTGTCTGCCTGATGGCATGAAGGCTGTAGTGATGGAAACCGGCGTTGAGGATTACCCAGGTATGTTCCTCTATCGCAACAACAATACTCCTGCCAATACGCTGCAAAGCGAGTTTGCTCCGCTGCCTCTCGAAACCGTTGTAGGTGGCTTCGACCGATTGAATCTCGTGCCAACAAAGCGTGCTGAATACATCGCCCAGATACAGAAGAAGCAGGCATTGCCATGGCGACTGGTATTGGTTACTACTGCCGATACCCAACTGCTCAACACCGACACCCCATATTGTCTGGCTCCTGCTTGCCGCCTTACCGATACCTCATGGATAAAGCCTGGCAAGGTGGCATGGGATTGGTGGAACGACTGGAACATTTCAGGCGTTGATTTCAAAGCTGGCATTAACACCCGCACCTACAAGCATTACATCGATTTCGCGCAGAAGAACGGTTTGGAGTATATCATCGTGGATGAAGGATGGAGCAGCGAGGAGGACTTGCTGCAATACAGCAATGACGAACTCAGCATCCCTGAACTCGTGGCATACGGCAAGGAGCGCAATGTGGGCGTGATATTGTGGAGCTCATGGCGCAACCTTATCAAGGATATGGAGCGCAACATGAGCCATTATGCAGCTGCTGGCGTCAAGGGTTTCAAGATTGACTTCTTCGACCGTGATGACTATGAGGTCATTCATTCAAGCTACGAGATTGCTGCCGCTGCTGCCAAGCATCATCTGTTGGTGGATTATCATGGATTGAAGCCTAACGGCGTTCAGCGTGCTTATCCTAATGTAGTTAACTTTGAGGGTGTCAAGGGTTTGGAGAACTGCAAGTGGGAACCTCGCGACGGCAATGGCCCTGTGCATGACATGCCTCGCTACGATGTTTCCATCCCTTACCTGCGTATGCTCCCAGGACCTCTCGACTATACCCCTGGCGCTATGCTCAATGCTACTCGCGACCATTTCTTCGGCAACAACAGCCATCCTATGAGTCAGGGTACTCGCGTGCATCAGATGGCGATGTACACCATCTACGAGGCACCTCTGCAGATGCTTGCCGACTCTCCTACGCACTATGAGCAGAATCAGGAGTGCACCAACTTCATCGCTGCCGTGCCTACCACCTTCGATGAAACAATTCCTCTTGCCGGAGAGATGGGTGAATACGTTGCCATCGCCCGTCGCAAGGGCAACACATGGTTCGTGGCTGCCATGAACAACTGGACAGCTCGCGACCTTACCATCGACCTTTCGCAGTTCCTCAAGGGCGAGATGAATATGGATAGCTTTGCTGATGGTATGAATGCTCAGCGCGAGGCAACCGACTATAAGCATGTGAGCCGTAAGGTATCTCCTACAGAGAAGCTCAACATTCATCTGGCTCCTGGCGGTGGCTGGACAGCAAGATTCTTTTAATAGAAAGAGGAGCACTTGATTTGAGGTTAAGGATTTAATTTTTATCATCACTGAATTGACAAAAATGGAACAACATCCTATTGACACTGCATTACAGATAGCAACAAAGGCTCATGCCGGACAGTTGGACAGAGACGGATATCCCGTGATTCTCCATCCTATAACGGTGGGAATGATGGGACATACTGACGAGGAGAGGATGGCTGGTTTTCTGCACGACGTAATCGAAGATACCGACTATACGGCAGAAGATCTTCTCGATGCCGGCATTCCTAACGGAGTGGTAAATGCCCTGAAACTGCTCACGCATAGTCATGACACACCTTATTATGACTACGTGCAGGCGATAATAGATTCCGGTAATCCTATTGCCCTGCAGGTGAAATACAATGACCTGCAGCATAACTATGCTCGCGGGAAGGCGTATCCTGACCTTCAGGAAAAGCATGGCAAGGCTCTTGAAATGGTAAAGGCAGCGATACTTGGGTGTTCAAAGATAGAACTGTATAAACCTAACGACCTCAAAACCTCATACGCCGTCTTTGCCGGTGGATGCTTCTGGGGCGTGCAGCATGAGTTTGAGAAGATAAAAGGCGTAAGGCGGACACTCGTTGGCTACACCGGCGGCGAAGAGGAACTGCCTTCTTACGCTGAGGTGCGTGAGCATAAGACAAGCCATGTGGAGGCGGTATTGGTGGAATACAATCCTGAGGAAGTATCCTATACTGACCTTTGCAAGGTGTTCTTTGAGATTCACGACCCTGCTCAGACGGATGGTGTAGGTCCTGACATCGGAGCTCAGTATCGCAGCTGCGTCTTCTATGCCGATGAGATGCAGCATGAAGAGACGCTCTCTGTCATTGGCATTCTTCGCGACAAAGGCTATGAGGTGAACACGTTGGTGCTGCCTCTGGGAAAATTCTGGATTGGCGAGGAATATCATCAGAAGTATTATGAGAAGACGGGTGGTGAGCCATATTGCCACATGCGTATCAGAAAATTCTAAACATGCGTATCATAAAATTCTAAACATGCGCACATACATAGCCATTGACCTGAAGAGTTTCTTTGCCAGCGTGGAATGCGTGGAGAGAAACCTCGACCCTCTCACCACCAACCTCGTGGTTGCCGATGAGAGCAGGACGGAGAAGACAATATGCCTGGCAGTGTCTCCCTCGCTGAAGGCGTATGGCATTGGTGGACGTGCAAGGCTCTTTGAGGCGGTGCAGCGAATAAGAGAGGTGAACTTTGAGCGTCGCTCTAACACTCCTGGGTATAGATTAACGGGAAAATCATGGAACGACAACGAGCTGAAGGCGCATCCCGATTGGGAGGTCGATTTCATTCGTGCCGTACCGAGGATGGCATACTACATAAAGTATAGCACGCGCATCTATCAGATTTACCTCAAATACATCGCTCCTGAGGATATCCACGTGTATAGCATCGACGAGGTTTTCATGGATGTGACGGATTATCTTGCTACTTACAAGATGACCCCTCACCAACTTGCTATGACCATGATACGTGACGTATTGAAGACGACTGGCATCACCGCCACGGCTGGCATCGGCACAAACATGTATCTATGCAAGGTTGCCATGGACATCGTGGCGAAGCATATTCCTGCCGACAAGGATGGCGTTCGCATAGCAGAGCTTGACGAGATGACCTACCGTCAGAAACTATGGGATTACCGTCCGCTGACAAAGTTCTGGCGCGTGGGCAAAGGCATTGCTGACAAACTGGCGATGATTACAAGAACAAGCAGATTGATTTCTTAGCAAATGCTCAATATCCAATATTCATGAGACAACCATCACAGAATGATCAGATATTAAAGAGTCTTTTTGGTGTCAGTGGAAATGCCCTTAACGAATTAAAGGCAGAACTCACCAACCTTCAGAAAGGTGAAGTGCTAATGAAAGATAACATGGCGGCATTGCTCGGAATGGATAAACCATATAAAAAGATTCTCATTACAAAGATAATATAGCAAATGGACATTAAACATTACTTATATCACTTTGCTCATTTGAATACGGCAAAACACAAAGGCAAACCTGCCCCACACAAGGCTGTGCTACTGCTTGCCGTCATGAGTCTCATTGAACGCGGTTCAATCTCTACGCCAGAGATCGAACTGACGGATGAGCTTGTTGATGAGTTTAAGAAGATATGGACAGAAAAGCTACCTGTTTCTTGTCCTTTCTCATGTGATATAAGTAAGCCATATTTTCACATGCAACATGAACCCTTCTGGAGATTGTTAGAGCATGAAGAGAACTATTGGATAGTGGCAGAAGAGCTTGGACTATACACAGAAGAAAAGAAAACGATGGCTAAAGGATATACAGTCTCTGCCATGCGTGAAAAATTTCGATGCGCAAAGATTGACAGTGAACTTTATAATATAATAAGGAGTAATGCTGACGATCGTAAAGAACTTGAAAACCTTCTAATCAGCAAGTATTTGACCTATGAGCCTCCACTCAACAAACGGCATGGAATAGCAGCAATAATAGGAACAGCCCTACTGATGGTAGCCTAACAGTTCTGGGGTATAAATAAACGCATCAATTTTTAATAAAATCATAAATATAGATATCAATGACCTCTACCTCAGTTGGAGAAAAGAAATTGTAGAATAAAAAAGATCTGTGTTTTGAACATTGTGGTAGATACAAACAACTGAATATTATATGACAAACAAAGACAATTCTCCATATTTCGTTACCTCAAAGGGATTCACTGGTGATAAAGAATATGTGGCATGGCTGCAAGAGATAAAGGAACGTTACAGGCATGTGAGAAGCAGGATAGCTTTGCAAGCTAACTATGGAGCACTTGAGTTCAACTGGATGCTGGGGCGCGATATTGTGCAAAAGAATGCAATAGCACGTTGGGGTGATAGTGTGGTAAACCAGCTAAGCCTAGACCTACGCAACGCTTTTCCTGATGTAAAGGGTTTTTCATCAAGAAACCTCTATTACATGAAGGAATGGTATGAGTTCTATTGCAAGGATGAGGACAGAAAGGTAACTTTGCACCAACTGGGTGCAAAATTACAAGATGCTGAAAACCAGAACCCTATAAAATTGCACCAACTGGGTGCAGAAATTGTTTCGGAGCAAAGAATCTCTGCAATATTAGATACTGGAGGTATGTTGCCTGTGTTCGGTATCGTACCTTGGAAACATCATGTCTATATATTTTCTAAATGTAAATCTATAGAGGAAGCATTCTACTATATTGCCCGTACCATAGACGAAGGATTGAGCAAGAAAGAGTTGATGGACATCGTTGATAATGATGCTTACACAAAAAACGGTAAAGCACTAACGAACTTTCATGCTCTCCTGCCTGAGCAACAAGGTAAATTGGCAATGAATGTGCTGAAGGATCCGTATAATCTAGACTTCTTGACTTTGGAGAAAGGATATAATGAACGCGATTTGGAAAGTGCATTGGCTCATGACATCACTCATTTCCTGTTGGAGTTAGGAAGTGGCTTCTCGTACATCGGTCGCCAGCGTGAGTTAGTGGTAAGCTGTGACGGATATTTCCCAGATTTGCTTTTTTACCATATCAAACTTCGCTGTTATGTAGTCATTGAACTAAAGGTCGTGGAGTTTATGCCTGAGTTTGCTGGCAAACTGAATTTCTATGTTGCGGCTTGCAACCGACTACTTCGTGGCGAGGGCGATAATCCTACTATCGGATTGCTTATTTGCAAATCAAAGGATCAGACGAAAGTAGAATGGGCATTCGACAGCATCCAGAATCCAATGGGCGTTGCCACTTACGAGGGAATCAATGTCGCTGACAAACTTCCAAGTGTTGAGGAACTGCAAAAACGCATTGAGCAGTTGGAAGATATAATTGAAAAAGAACAAAATGCTGAACATTGTCAGAAATGGCAACAGCAGTAAAATCAATGTAAAACTATGGAAATCGTATATATTATAGTAGGAATTATAATCGGTGGAATTATAGGTTATCTCATTGTAAAAAGCAAAGGAGGTAACGATTCTGCACGTGTTTCTCTTCTTGAGGAGGAAAATAATCGTCTGAAGATTGATGTTGCATCGAAGGATGAAAAAGTATCAAAATTATCTTCGGACATAACAACTGCTGTGTCTGCACGTGATGTCTTGCAGACAAAAGTTGAAAATCTCTCTGCATTATTGGATTCGGAGAAGGCAGATAAGGAGAAGGTAATAGCTGAGAATAAAGAAGCATTAAGAAAACAAGAAGTTATAGCTAAAGAACAGTTGGAATCAGCAAAGGAACAGGCAGAACGAACCCTCAATGACGTAAAGACTCAATTCCTTAGCCAGATTGATTCTCAGAAGAAACAGTTTGAAGGTCAGATAGAGTCATCGAAGAAACACTATGAGGATCAGTTGGCCGAGTTTCGTACTAAATCTGAGTCTGCCATGTCTTCGTCAAAAGCCGATGCTGAGAAACAGAGGAAAGAACTTGTCGAATCAAATGAAAAAGCATTGGCTGACACTGTTCGCCAGTATGAAGAGCAGATCAGAAGTATTCGCAAACAATACACAGAACAACTCGAATCTTCAAAGAATCACTACGAGCAACAGTTAGAGGAACTTAGAAATAAGTCTGAACAGCAACTGCAAACATACAAAACGGATGCAGAGAGACAAAGGAAAGAATTAGGCGAAGCTGGAGATAAGGCTTTGTCTGAAACCATACGTCAGTATGAGACTCAACTTGCAGAAATGAAAGAACAGTATGCAAAGCAACTGCAAGACTTGAAGGCTCAACAAATGGAGCAGATGGAACAGCAGATGACTCTCATAAAGGAGCAAATGAACACTGCATCAGAAAAGATTCTTAAGGAACGTTCCGAACAACTTAGCGAAAAGAATAAAGAGGCTTTGGCTTCTATCCTCAACCCATTGAAGGATGGAATTACTCAGATGAAGGATGCGGTAGAGAAGAGTGGTCAGGAGCATAAGGAAACGATGGTACGCCTTGATGCTACAATCAAGCACTCTATAGAGCAGAGCCGCGAAGTTGGCGAACGTGCAGACAAACTCGCTCAGGCTCTAACTGGTGAGAACAAGACGCAAGGTAACTTTGGCGAACTTCGTCTGAAACAACTTTTGGAGGACATGGGACTCGAAGAAGGTACACAGTTTGAGGAACAAACTACAATGAGAGATTCTTCAGGCAGAGCCATATATGATGAAGAAGATGGTCATAGAATGATTCCTGACATTATCCTTCATTTCCCAGACGAGCGTGATGTAATCATCGATTCAAAGATGTCGTTCAAGGCTTTCGAGGATTACCATAACGCAGATAATGACGTACAACGTCAGGAGGCTCTTACTCGCCATATAGCATCTGTACGCCAGCATGTTAATGAACTTTCAAGAAAGAATTACTCTGCTTATATTAAAGAAGGTAGAGGTAAACTTGATTTCGTGCTGATGTATGTATTCTCAGAAAGTGCTTTACAGTTAGCACTCATGAATGAACCAACACTGTGGAAAGAAGCATACGACAAGGGCGTAATCATCACAGGTAGCCAGAACCTTTACATGATGTTGCGTGTGTTAGAGATGACATGGCGACAGGTAAAGCAAATCGAGAACCAGGAGCAGATGATGAAAACAGCTAATATGGTTGTTGATCGTGTGCAGATGTTCTATGAGCGTTTCCTTAAGGTTGATGAGATGCTTACCAAGACCCAAAAGGCATTTGAGGAGGTGAAGAGTGTTAGCGGACCTTCTGGTCAGAGTATTGAAGTTGCAGCCAAGAAGCTGATTAAGTATGGTGCAAAGTCAAATCCGAAGAGAAAATATCAACTTAAAAATGCAGAAGATGATACATTACTTTTAGAAGAAGATATTCCAACTTTGGAAGAAGAAGCAATTGAAACACCAAAGCCAGAACCTGTAAAAAAGGTCAAATCAAAACCTTCCGAAACAAATACAATCCCGGATGATGGTTCATGGGCAGAATCATTCTTGAACTAAGAGCAAAGTAATAAAATATCATAGAAGTAATTCCAAAACTTAACGCCTATGACTATCCCTTCTATATTTCGAGAATACCTATGGCTGATAAAGACCATTCAAAATACCGGACGTATTTCACTAAGAGAGATTAACCAGAAATGGCTAGAAGAAGATTTCTCTGAAGGAATAGAGATTGCCCGTACTACTTTTGTACGCCATCGTAGTGCAATCGAACAAATGTTCGGCATAAGAATAGAATGCGACCGAAAGCATGGCAACGCTTACTATATAGAGAACGAACAAGTTCTTCGTGATGATACTATACAGCATTGGATGCTCAACACCTTGACTGTGAACAATATCATTCTAGACAGTATATCGTTACAGGACAGAATCTTTCTGGAATCTATTCCTGCTGTAGGTTGCTTGAAAGTGATAGTTGAAGCAATGAAGAAATGTGATAAACTGCTTATCACATACAATAAATATGCATCAACGGAAACGTCTGAACGTGTCATTGAACCATATTTCATTAAACTTCATAAAAGAAGATGGTACCTGATTGCTAATACTGAAGAAGGTTATAGAACTTTTTCTTTCGATCGAATTGTCAAGGCTGCAAGGCAAAAGGAAAAATTCAAAATACCTAAAGACTTTAGTCACAAGGACTATTTTGAAGATTGCTATGGTGTAATGAAAGATGACAGGTTCCCAGCGCAACGCATAATACTTCGTGCCTTCCATCGAGAAAACTTCTATATGGAAGATCTGCCAGTTCATCCAACGCAACGTAAGATTGACGTAGGTGAAGATTATGTAGATTATGAGGTTTATCTCAGACCTACATCGGATTTCATAGGATATGTACTTTCAAGAGGTGCCTGGCTTAAAGTTATCTATCCTGAGTCTGTTGTAAACAAGGTGAAGGAAAACATTGATAATATGATGAAGTTATATTTATAAACTTTTACAATGAACATACAAGATCTTATAGATAAGTTTATCCAACATATAAAGCAGTATGGATTAGGTGGAGATCCTAACCAACAGGAAATTTACAAATGGGAGTTGGTAAGTCAGTATCATGACAAACTTGATGCTGACAGCAATGATTTTGCAAAAAATATCATGGAAATGAACTTTCTAAATCTATGGTATGCGAGCAATCAACGTAAAGCTATGCAAAACTTTGCAAAGTGCGAACCTGAAGAATATCGTACTCTTCATCAATTGTTGTACGACGAGTCTCAACCTCTACAAGAACGTATTACAACTTTCACAGAAGGTTGTGATGAATTGTGGGATTCTAAGATAAAGCAATTATTTCCACGACAAAAGACAGGTTCATGCTGTGATGAGCGTTTGATAAGTTGTTTCCTTGCAACCAAGTTTCCTGAGAAATACACATTCTACAAGAATGATGTGTATCTGAATCTATGCGAAATGTTAGGCATTGAATCTAAGAAAGCAGGTCAAAAGCTTGTACATTTCTATGACTTGTTGAATGAACATGTTATCCCTCTTGTGAAATCAAATTCAGAACTTTGTGGACTTGTTGATGCAGAAATAGAAGAAAAGAACCTTATACACAGTCTGCCATTGACAGCTCAGACTGTAATATGGCACGCTATGAGTACAGGGATGTTTCATAAGAAAAAAGTTTGGATATTCCTGGCTAGTGAAGATGAAAGTCTCTTTGACGATATGGTCAAAGGAAACTACCTTTCTATCTACGAATGGGGAGAGATTGGAAGTCTTGCAGACCTCCGCAATAAAGATGCAATCAAAGCGGAACTTAAAGATAAGGTCGAAGAATATCACGACAAAGAACCTATGCATTCCGTAAAGATGTTGTATAACATGAAGTGCAACATGAATGTAGGTGACTATGTATTATGCCGAAACAAAGACTTCAAGCTAATTGCCCAAGGTGAGGTAACTGGAGGCTATTTCTACAATACCGAACATAGTGTGAACAATCATTGTGTAGAAGTAAAGTGGAATCCAGGCGAATGGGATATTAGTACGATGCTAAGTAGTAAAGATAAAAATGCAGCATCGCTAAGATTAGAAGATGTCACAAAGACTGATTGGGCACAAAGAATAATGTCACTCCTTGATAGCCTGCCACAAGTAGAAGAAAATGAATCTATTCCAACCGAAGAAATAAAAATGAAAGAAGTTGCCACACTCATCCAAAAGAAACAGATAGTTCTTCAGGGAGCTCCCGGTACGGGCAAAACATATAAGACTGCAGCCATAGCTGTTGCAGTATGTGATGGAGAGTCAAAACTTCCATCTGACAGAAAAGAACTGATGCGCAGATACAGACAACTTGTAGAAGAAAAGCGTATTGCATTCACAACTTTCCATCAGTCTATGGATTATGAAGAGTTTGTTGAAGGTATCAAGCCTTTGACAGAGGAAGGTGGAGTCTCTTACGAGGTGCGTAACGGAATATTCCGTGAGATTTGCAATGAAGCTCAAAAATCTCAAAGAATAGAATCAAATGATAACTTTGAGGAAGTCTGGAGTAAACTTATCGCCTACCTCGATGAGAATGACTACATTGATGTTACGCTCCTTAATGGAACTAAAACATTCCGTGTTGAGTTGAACGAAATGGGTACAGGACTTGCTAATCGTACATACCCTAATGATGACTACTCAAAAGGTAACTGGATTGATGGAAAGTCGAAGTTCTTCAATAAAGACCAAATGTATAACATTTATCGTGGTCTTCCAGGTACTCCTGCAGGTGGTCATGACAACTACCGTAAGGCTATAGTTAAACATCTAAAGAAAGATTTTGGACTCGTTGAATATAAAGAAGGTACAAGCAATAATGGATGTGTCAAGAACTACGTTCTCATTATTGACGAAATCAATCGAGCTAATATCAGTAAGGTACTTGGAGAACTAATCACGTTACTCGAAGCAGATAAACGACTCGGTGAAATGAATGAGGTAAAAGTAAAGCTGCCTTATTCAAAAGATGAATTTGGAGTACCAACAAATCTGTATATTATTGGAACTATGAATACTGCTGACCGTAGTGTTGGTTA
Organism: Prevotella sp.; assembly: GCA_045627725.1. Lineage (GTDB taxonomy): Bacteria > Bacteroidota > Bacteroidia > Bacteroidales > Bacteroidaceae > Prevotella. Next base: position 22,803 of record JAZQOH010000017.1, read on the forward strand.
TATAGATTATGCAATTCGCCGACGTTTCGCTTTCATTACCATTAAGGCTGATCGTAGTGTTATAGAGTCTTTTAATAATTCTACAAGTACGCTTGCACTGCAATACTTTGACAAAGTAAAAGCCTGGATGAGTGATGAAAATGTCATTGGAGATGTTGATGCTGATGATCTTATGGTTGGACATAGTTACTTCCTCGCTGATAGCATTGATTCTCTGAAAACAAAGATGCTATACGAAGTAATACCATTGTTGTTAGAATACATCAATGATGGTATATTAAACGCTGACATCAAACAAGAAATTAAGGACTGGGAAGAAGAGCTCGGATGATAAGGATTCTATCCATAGAGGAACATAAACCGCTGACAGAAAGTCCAATATTCAACGAGGTCTTTGATGGAAATGAAGCATTATGGAAGAGATTTCCTGATGCTAACAACGCCAGAGGCAAGCATCTTTTAGGTTGTTTCGTTGAAGGATGGCCGAATCCAGTGCCAAAAGCAGGATTTCATGTTGGGCTCACTTGGCTTGAAGAAGGTCAGGTGGCACTACAAGTGTGTCCAAAAATTCCTAATGTTGACTTCATGTCGATGTTTATGACATGCTTAAAGTGTAAGGATAATGAGGTTCAGGAAAAGATAATGCATATATATGGGATAGACTTCAAGAAACCATCTATTGAATCAAATGGTTTACACATAGAAGTAACTCCATTTATTATTATCCATTTCCTTTCACTCTTGGACTCTATAATCAAAAAAGGGTTAAAGCAGGACTATGTTTTTGAAGAAGAGAATCTACAAAGTAAACTTAGAGGTAAGCTTGTATTCTCTCAACATTTCAAGAAGAATGTTTTGAACCAAAGGTTGGATAAGAATTATTGTAGATACCAGGAGTATTCTATTGACTGCACTGAGAACAGGATATTGAAGAAAGCTCTATCATTTGCTGAATGTTATCTAAGCCGATATAAGCTTAACGTACCAAACAACCTTAGTCTTGTCATTCAGCAAGGAAAGAAAGCTTTTGCACAAGTTAAAGATGTATGTACCCCAATAGAGATTGAACGTTTCCGTGTTAATCCTCTTTTCAAAGAATACGCCAGAGCGATTAGTGTCGCCAAGCTGATATTAAAACGATTTGGTTACGATGTTCAGAAGATAGAAAAACAGACAAATATGATACCACCATTCTGGATGGATATGTCGTTACTGTTTGAAACATACGTTCTTGGACTCCTATCAGAAAAGTATGGCAACGGTATTAAGTATCATATTACAACTCATGGTAATGAGATTGACTTTGGCAAACCCGATGAGAAGATGATAATCGATACCAAGTACATCTATCATTGGAATGACAAAGTTAACCACGACAATATCAGACAACTATCTGGTTACGCTCGTAACAAACAGATACGTCGCAAACTTTTAGGGTACATAAACGAAACTGATATTCTTCCGTGTATGATTCTCTACCCTTCCGTTGATGGCATTGATAAATTTTCGCAAGGGTTAATAGTTGATGAACCTGTCAACGAAATTGAGAGTTATCTAAGCTTCTATAAATTGGGCATAAAGTTGCCGGAAAGAAGGTAGATCAAAAGAAATTTCAGGAGATAAATGAAGCAAAAGAATGAATCTATAAAGCAAGAGGATTATAACTATGACACGTCAGCATATCGTATTCCTTACAGGTGCAGGTATAAGCGCAGAAAGCGGACTCAGTACCTTCCGTGGTAAAGATGGACTCTGGACAAAGGAGGAGTTCCAATACTTTGCAAGTACGGATTGCCTCTACAGTGAGCCAGAGAAGTGCCTTGATTTCTACAATATGAGAAGAAAGAAACTCTCAGAGGTAGAACCCAATGAGGCACACCGTCTTATCGCCGAACTGGAGAAAGAACACGAAGTGACTGTCATAACCCAGAATGTTGATAATCTTCATGAACGTGCAGGTAGTACCAAAGTCATCCATCTTCACGGTGAAATGACAAAAGTATGTTCATCTGATAACCGCCATGATCCAAGGTATATCAGGGAATATCCTCTTACCACACCGATCAAAGTTGGTGATGATGCAGGTGACGGCTCACAGCTTCGCCCTTATATAGTAATGTTCGGAGAATACGTAAAGGGTATGGACGTTGCAGAGGAGATAGTAAAGTATGCAGACATCTTTGTTGTGGTCGGTACATCATTAGCTGTCTATCCTGCAGCAAGCCTCGTTAATTACGCTCATCCTGAAGTTCCAAAGTATGTGATAGATCCAGGGGAGATACAGAAATGTGATACTCTTGGCTACAAACACATACAAGCGACTGCCACAGAAGGTATGAAATTACTCGTTGAAGATTTTAAGAACCTATAAAAATGAATATACTGATATTTGATACTGAGACAGGTGGCGTAAACTGCTATGCAAATGACATTCTACAGCTGTCATATCAAGTCATAGACAGCCGTAGCTTTAATCTCATTAAAGAAGTAAACCATTTTTTTCCATGGCCAGAAGACAAGAGTCGTGTGCAATGGGGAGCAATACAGGTTAATGGACTGACAGAGGAATACCTTGCTACAAAGGAACTGTCTGACAGACATGATGCCCTGAACGAGTTTATCGACGACCTTCTTGATTGCGAGGTATGTGTAGCTCATAATGGTGACTTCGATAAGAACTTTATCAATGCTACAGCACAGCGTGAAGGTATCTATCGCTTCAACTGGCCTATGATGATCGACACGATGAAGACAACAACTGAACTGTGCCGACTTCCTGGACGTGGACGCGGTGGCTACAAATGGCCTAAGCTCATAGAATTGGCAGTATGCCTCCGCATCAAGACCGATGATATTAACCTTCACGACTCTTCAGCAGATGTGGAATTGACCAAGCGTTGCTTCCTATATCTGTTGGAAAAGAAGTTCTATCAACTTTAATCATTACAACTATGTACAGAATAGTTACCCTTTTATTTGCAATATCTCTGTCATCTGCATTGATGGCACAGACAACAACATATAGAGACAATCTCGGTCGAAAGACAGGTACAGCGACTACTGATAGCCGTGGAGTTACGACATACCGTGATGAACTTGGTCGAAAGACTGGCACCTCAGAGACTAATTCGAGAGGGGAAACAGTCTATCGTGATGCCCTTGGCAGAAAGACCGGCACTTCGACAACTGACAGCAGAGGTGTAACGACATACCGTGATGAACTTGGACGCAAGACAGGAACATCAGAGACAAACTCTCGCGGCGTTACCACTTACCGTGACAACCTCGGACGCAAAGATGGAACGGCAGAAACAAAGGGAAATGGAACTACCTATCGTGATAACGTGGGAAGAAAACAAGGAAGTTCAACAACAAGAAGATAATACGCTTATGAGTCCAAACGAATCTGGACGTTGCCCATATTGCGGCAGTGAAGACATAGAGGAATACTACGACAGTACAGCTGAGTGCCACGAGTGTGGTGCAAGGTGGTACTGGAGATGCACATATTAGTCATTATATGAACGACATCCGCACCATAGTTGAACAAGACAGTCGCATCACGGAGTTCCAACGCAAGGTATATCTTGCCCTGTTGGACGTACCTCGTGGTGCGACTATCTCGTATAAGGAATTAGGAGAAAGAATCGGTTGCAGGAGTCCCCAAGCCATTGGTCAGGCACTGAAGCGTAATCCTTTTGCTCCTCATGTACCATGCCATAGAGTCATTGCTTCGGATGGTTCCATTGGAGGATTCTATGGTCAGCGTGACGGAGAAATGATAGAAAAGAAACGCATATTACTGATGGAAGAAACAGACGATTGTCTGTAACTATCCTTTCATGCCCTACATTCTGTCAGTCTTTCCTACCTCTATGGTCAGGTATGTCATTAAGATAACCGGACAGGTATATTTCATCCATTCAAAAAATATGTACTGTGTTACCTCTATGACCTTTCTGAGGGCATTATTGAACCTCGAAGCATCGTATTCCGTATTGCAGGAGTACCATTGAAAAAACTCAAAACGTTTTTTACGGAGAAATTCCTTCCGTTCCTTATCTGTCGGTAGTCCCATGTAAACCTTCAGATATATACCATCCATATATTCCCACATGTTCATCACTGCATCATAGGCATACTTCCTGATGATTGGTCTGTCAGACAAACCAGATGCAATCATTGCTCCAAGAATAGCGGTTTGTTTTTGTCTGTTAACCAAGACATTCTGTTCATCTATATGCTCATGTATTACTTCTGCGACATAGACACGCAAATCAACAGCAGACAAATCCTTTTCCCTAAAATCATTCCTCAGTCCATTCAGAAATTCCTCTGCCATTATACACGATGTGTCCCATTCATAGCATCGGTATTTCATTGTAGTAATCTGTGCCATAGCTTTTTTAACACAAAAGTACCTATAGCATTCATACTGTAGAAGGAGAAACGTTTGAGCTTATCGTAAGAAAAAAAGTCACGATAAATTTTTATGGAATATAACTGACTGTATTATATGGGTTTATATCGCCATACACTTCTTCGAAAACAAATTTCAGGTCTCGCTCATCATTATAGGGAAGAGAACTTTTATTGTATAAGGTAAGCGGTTTCCTGTCCCATGTCCTGAATATATACGGGATCTTCGGAAGAATATACTTTCTGTATTGCTTTTCGTCTTCAAATGAGTCTATGAATATGCGATGCAAAAGCACCTCGACTGAGCCTTTGCATCTGGAATTCCAGTAAATCTTAGACAGATAGGGCGGTCTTTCATAGTACGGATTAAAGTAGAAACGGAAAGACTCGTAATCCGTAAGTTTAATCAGCTTGTGCTTTACAAGCGAGCGGTGGAGTTTCTTGATGATTCCCTCTTCTATTTCAAAGCCGAAGGTCATCTCTGCATTATAATCCTCTTCTTTCTTTATGGTTTGTTCCTCTTCTTTCGTTTCTGTAGGAATATAGACGACTATCTTATTCTTGACGTAACGTTCAATTATCTCTTTCATAGCCTTTATCAGTGATTAACGGACATAATAAAGGCGCAGACAATAATGAATGTAACGCCAGTGACTCGTGGGAGAGTCGGATTTATTACACGCATTAAACGTCCGCGCCATAGGGTGAAACCCTACGTGCAGACTTTAATGCACTATCCCTAAATCCTTTTTCTTAAATTAAATTTCCCACGTTTAACTGGCAGAACAATGTCATCAAAGAGGTGCAGATAGAATCAATATGTCTTTAATTTCCTTATTTCTGGTTCTTTATATCTTGATTAAGTGGTTTAACTTCAACGAGCTGTGCGATATACTCGTTAATGATCCTGTTGGTGTTCTCGATAGCCTGATTGCGTCGGAAAGGTCCTTTGACAGACCATTTCGTAAGCATATCCCTACATAACTGCAATACAATGATGTGCGTATATACAAGGCTGAGTTCAATGTATGAGAACTTTGCACCGCACAGTTTCTTTGCAAACAGTCTCTCACACTCCTCAATTACTTCAGGAGCAATCTTCTGATTGTTTTCATCTGTTTCATTCGGGTCGATGTTGGAATCAGCGAAATAAGTGTATATTTCCTTCAGCACATCCTTCAGCCATACGTTGATAGCTTCAATCTGTTCACCGAGTTCCACCTTGGTAGGACAATCCTGGTCATTGAATATCTGTCTGTAGTGAAGGAAGAACTCGTTAGTATTAAGCTTTTCAGCAATAACAGCCAACTGCTTCTTGTATGCTTCATACTGGGTCTTGCCGTTTCTTGTCTCACGGATTATGTTGTCAAGACTAACGAGAAGTCCACTCACTTTCTCTTCATAGTCTGGATATGCACGGCATATCTGATCAACCTTGTTGTAGATAAAAGACTGGCAATAGACAGCCTCATTACTGAGCGAGAATGTAGCTATTGTAAGATATTTTTCAAGCAGAGCCTTTATCTCATCTGCTATGGAATCTGATATAGTGTCCTTTGAGTTGCGTGTCAAAAGGAAATCACAGTCACGGGCAATGTTCTTTGCAATCAGCTGTATCTCCATTTCTTCATGCGGAATGTACGGAGGAACATCAAAGCGGATAGGACTTGCAATCTTCTCCTCTTTGCCCTCACTGTTTACCCTAATTGTGTGTGACTTGCTCTGTACTTCGTATTTCTCCAGTTCAACAACATTGTCCGTATCAAGCAGGAACTGTTCATGATCCTTCATCTTCTTGCCTTCCTGGTATCTCACGAACACCTCTTCTTCTGGGTCATCCGTGGTGAAGAGACTTTTGGCATATCTTGTTGAAGTCTGTGCAACATGGCACACCATTTCGTTGTTGTTATATACACCGACAGCATTTGGATCCTTGATATTCCAAGGCTCCTTCTTGAGAATGAACATGTCACCGGATTTGAGACTGTTAAGGTACTCTTCCGGCTTTTTCTTGTAGTATTTAAGTCCTGCGGACTCAAGATGCTGTCCCATATAAATAAGGTGTAAATCGTTAAGTAAGTGCAAAGGTACTACTTTTTTCTGGATTTTCAGTCAGTAAAAGTCCTAAAAGTGCATTTTACCCTAATATTTAGGGTATCAGTCAAGTATATTGCCTTGTTCATAGAGCTTTTTCGTGATTTTTCCCACCTTTGTGATGTACTGAGGGTCTTCCGCATAACCGATACGTTTGAGGAAGGCAAAGTAGTTTCCTGACTTGTATCTGTACTGAATGAACTTCCTGTACCCTACAACCGAATCTTCCCATCTCTCGAATGAATAGTAGCGTTTGTTACGGCTGTCATAGAGCCCGAAAAGGTTGTTATGGGTCTTGCAAACGTTGCTCGTAAAGAAGCCGGTTTCAAGAAGAGACTGCGCCAGGACTATAATCTGATTTGTTACTCCGACTTCCTCCATTACGGCAAGAAGGTTACGCATGGTAAGCGGATGGTCTTCTCCGTCATAAAGACGAAGCCTTACATTTCCTTTGGCACCGGACTTCTTCCTTGTCTTTACAGAGACTGTTCCTACAGACCTGCTGACCTCACTATGATTTACAACAGAAGCCTGTTCTGTAGAAACGCTGTCATCAATGGCATTTTCCCTTTTCTGTTCCTTGGCATCATCTTCCACTGACGGTGCTTTATCAACGACAGCGGTACTACCATTTACATTTACAACCTTGCTTTGTCTTGGTGTCTGGTATTCATTGCCGAAGCCGTTGAAGAAAGTCTTCTGGCAAAAGGCATTTGAGGCGGTAAACATTGCCGCCACTAAAAATAAAGTGATTCTCATGGTATAAGTGTGTTTGTGTGTGATTGCGGTGCAAAGGTACTCATATTTTGCCCTCACAACAAACCTGAAGGTGGACTTGGCTAAGGTTTTCAGGTGAAACTGTCTCATTTGGCGAAAAACGTGAGACACATCTGAAAATAAACTTAATAATTGCGTCCGAAAGGTACCTGAAAAATACATCCAGGCATGTAAATCAGTAATTTTGCATTGCTAATTGCCGCTTTGACGGCGCAAACATAATTTATCATGAATATACTAGAACAAGACAAATTCCCTTACAAGACCCTTGAAGAGTTCGGACTGACACGAGAAATGATCGAAGACCTTCCCGAACATGTCCTTATGACCATCAGCAGGGGTGGACGTTCCCCATTATTGCCTATGGAGATACCTGCAAAGTTCGGCAGCGTATCATGTCAGGCAAAGTTCCGTCTCATCAATACTATCAGGGAGGATGGTACGGCAGAACTCGTATTCTACCCTAAACTGAAGGAGGCTTCACTTGATGCTTTCAGTGAAAGTGAAAAGGCATTACTGCGTGAAGGAAAGGCTATTTTCACGAAGATAGACCTTCCTGATATGGCTGACCCAGAGAACAAGCATAAGGAAACATGCTATGTACAGATTGATCCTGACACCAATCATGTATTCTATGCACATTCTTCTGTCATAGCACGCAACATCAGGGGCATGGACTCACAGCTTGGATTGAGCGCACAGGACATCAGCGCACTTACACGAGGTGAGCTTGTCACAATCAACGAACCTGAGTTTCTTACCATAGGCATCAACCTTTTCACCGAAACTGGAGTCTTTGTCTGCCATGGTGATGCTGAAACATGGAAGGCTGTCATTGACAAATCCATGCCACCATACTCATTCGGTGTTGAAGGATGCTGGATCAACGAGGAAGGCAATCTGCGCTATGTAAAGGAAGAGGACTTCGATGAAGACCTTGTAGAAGCCTGCAGGAACTCTTCACGTTCAAGCCATACCGTTGAAAGGGAAAGTCAGCAGATGGCAGAAATGAATCAGCAGACAGTACAGACCGTGAACGAGAATCCACAGGTAACACGCTAACATCAATACAAAACCTATAAACATACTACACAATGGAACACACAGACAACGAACAGGAAATCATCAACCAGATGTCAGAAGGAGAAATGACATACGTAGAGTACATCAAGCAGCATGACCAGTCATACCGTGACGAATACTCTGAGTTCTGCAAGGACAACGGTTACAATACCGATGATGAGGATGCAGCCATGGCATTCGTGGAATACCAGGAGGAACTCCTCGATTCATGCGTTGAGTACTGACCATGTGGCTATATATCATCGCTGGCATCTATGTATTCAGCATTATCCTGACAATTTATGAAATCAAACACGCCATACCATTATCTGACGAAAATGAATTACAGCAATGAGCATTCGCAGTAACAGTCTTCCTGTAGGCAATGACATAAGCCTTCAGTTGCAGGACATTTTGAGAAAGAACGGCATTCGTGCACAGTTGGCAACAGACGGACAGAACTATACCCTCTATGTACAGGGGCATGATTCACCTCTTATCCCCTACTCTATCACTCGCAACCAGTACCTCGCACTTGTCGATGGCGGTACGAACAGCAGTAACAAGAACGCATACAAGACCTTTGTCAATATCGTACACAACGACTTTGACTGTCCGAAGGACTTTGTACATGCCAGAAACGCCAATGGCAAGGTAACGATGGGACTCCACGGCTACAGGGTGCAGAATATGGGCAGATCACCTATGGCGTATTACCCACCTCACTATCCTACAGGTCACATGTTCCCACATCACAGGATGGCATTCCCTCATATCATCCCTCCTATGCTTGGATGGACACCAAGACAACAGGACGGATTCCATATGCGCAGAGTCAATGGAAACCTTGTCATGCAGCACGGAATGATGATACCAGAGCGTGAAGGTGGTCGTATGAAGCCCGGTGAACTACAGTCTGGAGCATACGGATTCTACTACAAGGGCAATCAGCAGCAGGTACAGCAACACGCTGACCCTCTCAAAGACCTTCAGGCAGTCGTAAAGCCTGTTGAAATCAAGGTAGAGCCGGCAAAGAAATACCGTGACCTCATTCCCTCTGCTGTCTATTTCACCAATGAGAAGTGGCAGGAGTGCCTTGAAAGCCATGGCATTCAGATTGATGCAGAGAACAAGAAGCTCATAGTACAGAATGCAGGTACGCCATACGCACCAGCCTATGACCTTACTGACCAGCAGGTAAAGGAATTAACCGCCAATACCCTGAAGGAAAGTACTGTTCCTCACAGAATAGAAATCATTAACGGTCTCATAGCTAAGGACTTCAACAACAAGCTGACCTTTGATATGCTCAACAGTACCGAACAGCCTAACCTTGGAATCAAACCTGAGACAATACAGAGGATTGAACCTCAGCAGACGCTCAATGATACAATTGTCATGCAGGAGCAGGAACAGCAGCAGATGCGTGATCCGAGAATCCCTGGCTTCGACAATCCTGACGGTGTAAATGGTCAGAGCCTTGAAGCACGTGACAAGGCATGGTACAGACAGGTCAACAACGGACGTGAGGTCAATGTCGGGGAAATCTGGGTTGAGAAAGACCAGCAGAATGAAGGAAAATTCAAGATGTCGGCTGTCATCAACGGTGAGGTCGTCTCACATGAGATAAGCCAGAAACAGTACGACAAGTTCCTTGCCCTCGATGACTATCACAGAATGAAGCTCTTTGACAAGGTCTTCGATGAGGTGAAGATGAAGAACATCCCCGGACAGGGCATGAACTTCGGTCAGGCACTCCTTTCAAGCCTTGCACTTGTAGGCGAAACCACAAGAATGACGGCAGGTATTGTCCATGACATAGAGCATATCAAGCATCCTCATTCTGCCCCTGATGTATATGTCGAAGGACACCAGCATCATGGCAGGGTATATGTCAAGGCAGGACTCGATACACCTGAGAGCATAGCAGGACGAATCTTTGATGCAGGAATGAATCAGGGCTTCCGTGATGCCATGCTTCACCGATAAAACAATGAAAGCAACACAAACACAATGACAAGTACACAATTAACATACCAGGACTATATCAACAGAGTCAGTGTATATGACCTGTTAAGCGACGGAGGCTACAAACTCAACCGCCGTGACGGAATGAAATACCCATGCTTCGTACGACTTGACAATGACGGTCGCAGAATCAGAGGCGACAAGTTCGTTGTAACAAACGAGGGCAGAACATGCTTCCATCCACCAGTGATGAGAACATACAATGCCATATCTTTGATTAAAGAGTTCCCTGAAATGTTCAAGGAATCTGCTCAGGGTTACTCAGGTGACCGCCTTGTCAATGCCGTATGCCGCAGAATCCTCAATATGCCACCAGAGCGTGAGGAAGTCAATATCAATGATGAGCGTAAGCAGATAAAGCCGTTTGACATCAATGACTACAGCATTTCACGCTTCAACAACAACGACAGGGAGACATTCAAGACTTTCTACCCTTATTTCAAGCGCAGAGGCATAAGCCTTATGACTGAAAGCATGTTCAAGAAGCATTTCTTCGTGGCATCTACAACGGATAAGAACGGCAACACCTTCACCAATCTGTCTTTTCCTCTGAGAATACCGGGCAAGCCTGATATCGTAGGACTTGAACAGAGAGCACGCACAAGACTTGACGGCACATGTGCCTACAAGGGTAAGGCTCCTGGCAGCAATGGCAGTGAAGGACTCTGGATAGCATCAGCAGACAGGGTGAACCTCAAGGATGCTAAACATGTCTATTGGTTCGAGTCGGCATACGATGCACTGGCATACTTCCAGACACATGTAAAGAAGGATTTCTCACTCTACAAGTCTATACTTGTATCTACAGGAGGTACGCCAACCATTGCCCAGATGAAGGGAATGCTGAAGGAAACACCTGATGCCAAGCATCATATGTGTTTCGACAACGATATGGCAGGAAGACAGTTCGTCAAGAACTTCCATGACACAGCCATGAAGATGTGCCCTCTCTCTGCTAACAATGTGCCAGAGGAAATGAAGGCATACGTTGACAGTTTCAGGTTCATCCCTATTCCTGACGGCAAGGACGGATATAACACCCTTACCCTTGAATACGAGCCTATCCCTCTGGAGACACAGGTGATTGGCTTTGTAAAGGACCTGATTCCGACACCAAAGAAAATCATCTATGATGCTTATAAGGAGGAGCACTTCAAGCATCTGCCTGATGACCTTCAGCAGAAATGCAAGAAGATGAACGAACTCGCAGACCACTTAGCCTATGTAAGGGATGATCCTAATGCTTCTGCCGTAGAGGTCACGATGACAAGTGACGCATACAGAGAGGCAAAGGATGACTTCAAGAACTCACTTTTTGAGCGTCTCAACATAGATGAGACCACGAAAGCCGGTCTTGTTGACATGGTAAGGGAAGTTCCTGAAGGCGACTACAAGGACTGGAACGAAGAGCTTATCATTGATGAGTCTGAGCGTAGGGGCGGCAAGCTGACCACAACCTTTGACACAGGTCTTGACCTTGACGGCGACGGAGAGGATGACCTTATAGAGCAGGAACAGAATATCGAAGAAAAGAAGCACCAGCACCATGGAAAACACTTCTGATGCCATGAATCCGTATCATCTGACCTATCAGCAGGAGTTGTACTACGGAGAAATGACACATCCGAACATGACCCACCGTCCGCATTTCCTTGAATACGTGGCGATTGACCTTCCAATAATCATCCTGTGCATGATAGGATGGCTGATGGTGGCATGTCTGGGTGAGAAGACAAGTCCGTGGACTGTGGCAATCCTTGCATTCTTCACTCTCTACCTGTTTCTTCATTGCCAGTATATCACAAGCATGAAGTACCATATCGGGCTGGAGCAACTGATGTATTCCCGTGGTCTCTTCTCTGTAAAGCGTGACTATATCGAGATGTACCGTATCGTTGATTACGAGGAAAGCAGAAGTTTCCTTCAGATGCTCTTCGGATTAAAAACAGTAACTATACATGCCTGTGACAGAACCACACCGAACCTGAAGATAATAGGAATACCCAAGAATCTGGATGTTATACCTACTATCCGTGAACGATGTGAATACTGCAAGAAGAAGCGTGGTGTCTATGAAATCGCCAACAGATAGTACATTTCCCTCTATTCATCTGACTCTATACAATGATAGAACCATAGAATGATAGAATAACTATACGATATAGCGATATAATCATAGAACCATATAACGCACACAAAGAAACCATATACTGTTTTGTTGGATAATATTGTTGATTAACACAAACACAAACCTTAATGCGTAGCAATCTTACTATTGAAAAACACACATGGGTAGCATCAGCAGTGATGTTGGTGCTTACCCTCTTTTTACCTGAATCTGTAAAGGCACAGCTGAGTTCAACCAATCCCGGAGAATATGCAGCTGTCACGGCAGGAAACGAGACAATCAATGACATAGTGAAAAAGCAGACTATGGACATGTCAAAGACTGCTGCACTACAGACTACTATTTCCACTGAGTTCACCATGATGCACTCCTGGGAGAAGAAATACAACGAATACCTCAAAACCGCTGACGGTTATGCCTCTTCACTGAAGGCTGCAACACAAGCCTACAGCGAAGGAGTAAGAATACTCATGACCCTTGACGGCATAAGAAAGGCTGTCCAAAATAATCCTGAAGGACTTGCAGCAACAGTCAGCATGAACAATCTGTACATGGAAACTCTCACAGAGATGATTACATGCTACAGTCTTCTGAAGAATGCGGTAGCCAAGGGAGGCAGTGAAAACATGCTAACTGGAGCAGAACGTTCCAAGACTCTCTGGGCATTGGAAGACAAGCTAACTGCATTCAGAAAGAAGCTCAATCTTCTGTCTCTCAGTATAAGACACTACAACATGACCGATGTCTGGAACCATTATACAGCAGGAATGATACATAGAGACAAGGGTACTCTGGCACGTCAGAGCCTTGACCATTGGAAAAGACACGCAAACGAAACCATACTATACCGATAAAAGATGAAACATGGGTACGGACGCATAATCACGATTATTCTTGCCTTCATCACGCTGATGATGACAGGAAATGAAGCCAGGGCACAGGGTTCAGACCCCGGACTTGCTGCATTGGTCGAGATATACAAGGGCAAAGCCGAGAGGATGTACAAGGCTCAGGAAGGAGTAATGGCATTGGAAACCACCAATCACATCTGGCTTAACTCAGAAACTCAGTCAATCTATGACCTTCAGAAGGAGTTCAACGAGTATATCAGCGCCTTCAGGGGCGTGATAGTCTATGTAGCACAGGTCTATGGCTTCTACTACGAGATAGACAATCTGATAGGAAACATGACCACAATGTCGCATGAGATAGGAGATAATCCTGCCAATCCCTTTGCTTTAGCCCTTTCTGCAAGAAGAAATGACATCTACATCCAGATCATACAGACAACATCGGGCATCATCAACAATGTGAGAGTGGCATGTATCGGTCCAAAGATGACGGAAAGAGAGCGAATAGAACTCATTTTCGACATTAGACCGAGACTTCAGAAACTCAATGTCCAACTCCGTAAACTCAACAAGATGCTGCGATATACGAATATGGCAGATGTATGGAGGGAGATTGTAGGACGTACACATGACAGAAGCAGTAAATCAGCCATTATCCGCCAGGCTAAACAGGACTGGAGGGCAAACGGCAGAAAGATAAAACCCAATTAAACAACAAACAATATGAGTTGGTCAGCAATACTTAAAATAGGCTCAACCATTGTAAGCAAGGGAGGAGCCGCACTTAAAGGCACAGGCAATGTTGCTACAAAGATTGCGAGTAAAGCACCTGCCATGACAAAAGGGGCAAGTGAGATAGCGCAGACAGTAGCCAAACCTGCTATTTATGTCGCAAGAAACCCGAAGACAGCCATCATCGCCCCTGGTGTAGCATACGCAGGATGGAAGGCACTCGTTGACAGACAACCAGTCATTGACAGTGCCAAGGAATATGGCAAAAAGGTTCTTGACGTGGCTATCGGTGAGGAAACCAGCAATGAATTAGCCGAAGACTTCGGCAAAGCCAGGGACACATTGACCGATGTGAAGGACACCGTGACAGAAGGAAAGGGACTGCTCAGTTCCCTCAATGAAAGTCTCGGAGGTATCAAGAGTTTCATCAGCAACATTACAGGCGGTGAAGGACTCAACATGTTCGGAAACTTCTTCAAGAACATCTTCAGTGGCAATGTCTCAGGCATGAGTTTCATCGGACTCCTTGCTGCCGGAATGCTCACCTTCGGACGTTTCGGATGGCTCGGAAAGATTGCAGGAGCACTCCTCGGCATGATGATGATCGGCAACAATTCCGCTGTCCATCAGTCACCATCAGAGACGCGACAGGTTGCTCAGGTAGCCCAGTCTGAAAGCCGTGGAATGCGCCGTTAATTCTAAACGAATCCAAACCCAATCCACAAGGCAAATCCCAAGACAATCCTCACGGCAAACACAAGCCCAACTACAATCATTTACCCTTATCTCATTATTGAATCATAAACCAATAACATACTATCATTCAGAAAGTAATGGACTACACATGCGATATTTACTTTTACTCCAACAGTGGCTATGCAATGCCATTCAAGGAAGACGATAAACCAGTTGAGGTATTACTCGGTTTCGGCAAGCAGAAACACCCACGTACAGGTGAAGAGTTCTGGCATAACGGTTGGGACATTAAGGCACCTGACTATATGCTCCTTGCCCTTGGCACTGGCATCGTTGCCGGTGTAATGACTGACGAAGACAAGAAAATGTCACTGACCATCCGCTATGGAGAATACGATGTCATCTACCGTCATCTGAAACACGTCATTGTCGGTGTAGGCGATAATGTGGTGGCAGGAACCAAGGTGGGAGTATCTCACAGATTCTTCCACTTGGGCGTAAAGCATAACGGAGAATATCTCAACCCCGAAGACCTGCTTTCTGTCATCTATGCCAACTATCTCACCTATATGCTGGTGGAGAACGGCAATACAGAGGTTCCTATCAATGGTATGAACGTCAGCACCCCATACGATGAGAAGCATGAAGAGCTTGAAATGCTCATGGAAAAGTATCTTCCTCAGATGTTCGGGGAAATCCTGAAGGGCAGATATGTCGTACCTAAGGCAAAGGAGGAACAGCTCAGAGGCATATTCCACAGAGCTGCATCCGACAACATCTACTGTGAACAGCCAAGAACCGTTGTCAATCCGGGTGGTCTGGGCTTCAGAGGACTGTCAATCATTGAAGAGTTTCAGTTCTTCTTCATCACATTCTTCCTCGGCTTTATTTCTCAGCGTCACGGGATATTCCTGAGCGGTACTGACGAAGAAACTAAAAAAAAACTCATGACTTCGGAGCTTTAGCAGAAGCAGAGGGAGTCATAGACCCACTTGAAGACCTGGATATTGATATCCAATCCTTTGATATAGCACGCAAAGTAGCCGTATATCCTGACAGGGACGGCATACAATGGTGGATCAAGGCATGGTTCAACAACAGAAAGGTTGGAGAGAGAGCCATCCTTATCTCACGTATGATAGCCATAGAGTTCATCAGGGAACAGAGGGAAAAGGATGAATGGCTCGAAGAGTACTTCCCGAAGCAGATGCAGATATATCATCAGGCTATTGAGCAGACAAAGGAACAGCTCATAAGCCAGTTGAGAGTCCATAACACATAACAAGAGTAATGCGATGACCGCAGCAGAAGAAAAGAAAATATTCAACTCAAAGATAGTGCCGGTGATGGATAAGATACACAAGTCTTACCCCAAAATCGGCATGGATATGTACTTTACTGCCATAGCCTCTGAACTCAGAAAGCAGAATGTACCACTGAGCAACAATCTTGTCAATGCCATTATGGACAAGATGGCAAAGGATTCCATGCCAAAGGGAACATGGGACTATCTCTCGGGCAAGGTACTTGACAACAATATCGTCAAGACTGTCTTTGACTGGACACATCCTTCAGCAGTTGACACAAAGCTTGAACTGGAGATAAAGCGAAGGGCAGAACTCATGTACAATGCTTCAACCACGGAAAAGGTTGCGGCATCAGTTGCAACGGCAGGTACTGATATACTTGCCACAGCACCTGTAGCGGTACTCTGTCCACAGTCTGTAGCATACGGTTTCCTCGTACAGGGAGGATATGATATAGTCAATGACAAGATACTTCTCCCTGAGTCAGCAGAAGAGAGAAAGGCAACCGCCAACGACACTATAGCATCTTACAATGCCCTTGAAGACAGGACCAACTGGAAGAAGGTGCCTGGCTGGATGTACAGCAAATACGGTTTCAAGAATCTGAAGGATGCTTCTGAAGACAAACTGAAATCCGCACGTGACTGGGCAAAGGACAACGCAAAATGGTGGCATGACATGTACGATAAACTCGGAAGAGAGAACAAGAATACCGTCAATGCCAATGGAAAGACCTTCACACGTCATGAGTGTCTGGTCAAGTACAACCAGTATGAGTTATTCCGTGGTGAATGCCAGAGGGAACTCACGGAACGTTACCTTGCAGAGGAAAAAGCCAGGGAACAGGCAAGAAAGGAAGCCCTTGCTGCCAGGACTCAGGAACTTGAACGTGAAGATGAACCAAAACAACCAACCCAACAATCCAACGAGGCAAAGGACTTTGATCCATGGGGGCAACTCCTCAATACATTAGGATTCAATGGTCTTGGCAATGTAGTCAAGCATTTGGGACTTACCCTTGCTACCCTACCTGATGCCATCTTCGGCATATTCACAGGCAAGACCAAGTCTGTTGGCATGGACAAGGACACACTGATACCTGTTGCAAGCCTTGTCGCCGGAAAGTTCGTGCAGAACCCTATGTTAAAGGCGGCACTCATGGGATATGGCGGTCTCAATCTTATCAACAAACTCGGAAACGAGCAGATAGCAAGAAGGGATTCTTCACAGCAGAACACCCAGACAACAGTATCAGCCCAGGGACTGAAGTTCAAAAAATACGATGAAGAACCCCTCAATCCACGCATTACCAACCTTCAGATACAGGGAAACAGACTCATTGCGGACATAGACAAGGTTCCATGCACCATTACCCTGCCCGATACAGCAGTACAGGCATACAACAGCGGAGCATTACCCTTATCTACACTGGCAAATGCCATACTCGCAAAGAATGACAGTCTGAACCAGCAGGTATCTCAGGCATACGAACAATCTCAGAAACAGGAACAGTCACGTGGAATCCGCTAAAAATCGTCACGTGATTTACCCTATACACGCTAAGAATCGTAGATGTTTATTATCTAACCCAAGAAAAGCACACAACCATGGAAGACAAAACTTCTAAAACAAATGAGACTCAGAAGGATGAGACGAAGGTAGAGTCACCCCGTCAGTCATCCCAAGAGCGTATTGTTGACGTTATCGTCGCAAGTATCGAACGAGCTAAAACAAATGGTGGCACTCTGCTCAATGCCACTCAAAAGACAAGACCTGCAATCTATGACTCAAAGATGCAGCAGTCACCCTTCAATAACCTTCTCATTGCCATGCACAGTGACCAGAATGACTTCAAGACAAACCTTGTTACATTCTTCTCTGATGCAAAGAAGCGCGGTGAATCAGTGCGTGGAGGTCAGAAAGGACTTCCTGTATCATGGATTACATGGCAGAACTTCGAAAAGAAAGATGATCCATCCGTGAAGATTTCACGCAGCGACTACATGGCCATGTCAAAGGAGGAGCAGGAGAAGTTCAGGGGAATCCGCAGTAAAGAGATGCGTATTGTCTTCAACATTGACCAGACAACAATGCCGTCGGTCAACAAGGAGGCATACGAAAAAGTCCTTGAGCAGAACGGTTCCGTTGATGAGCGTACCGTCAATGCCAACACGGACAAGCAACTGCGTATCGATGTAAACCAGTTTATCCTTACACAAAGGGATAATCTCGTTCCTATCCGCAAGGATGGTAGCGGTATCGCATCATACGACAAGTCAGCCGATGTTGTCCATGTTCCTGCACAGAATGCATACGACTCATATCCTGAGTATGTACAGGATGTAGTCCGTAACGTAGTCTCTGCAACGGCACATCCTCAGCGACTCAACCGTCATTCCTCGCAGAACTATGACACTCTGGTAACTGAAATTGCTTCTGCAACCAAGCTGCTGGAGTTCGGTCTTCCTGCCAAGCTCTCACCAAAGGCTATGGAGAATGCTGATGCCATTATCGACATGCTCAAGAAGAATCCAAAGCTTGTTGACTCTCTCGAACGTGACATCAATTCTTCCCTGACCATGATCCAGAAGGCTCAGCGCGGTGAGAAGATAGAGTTGCGTCCTACACAGTCTGATATTGACCGCTGGCGTGCAAAGCTGCCAAAGGAAGGTACTACGCCTGACATGTTCGATGCCATTCTCATGCTGAAGGATGACAAGAACAAGTGGACTCTCTACGTAAAGCCTGAGAACGAGAACGGATTTGCGGTTCATCCTGATCCAAAGGATGTAAGCATGTTCTTCAACATCGTTAAGGGGCAAGGTCCTGCTCCGACAGGTCCTGATGCCGAGAACTTTGTTGCCAACTTCCGCAAGGAGATGGGACAGAAGTACTATGCTGACGTAGCCAAGAACCCTGGTCATGCCATCAATCTCTTCGGTACAGATGCACCAAAGGAGATTGCTGACAAGCTGGAGAAGGTCAATATCTTCAAGACAAAGGATGAGACTCCACGCATCCTGATGGTTGCCACGGTTGAAGGTGGTGACCGTCTGAAGGCAAAGGAACTAACCCCTGACCAGTGGCAGCGTCTCTGGCTTGCCCCTGACATGAAGGAGTTCAAGAAGAACCTTGGCGCCACAATGTACAAGGAGGAGATAGCGGAGAAATTCAACATCCCTCTTGTCCAGGCTCAGAAGAATGAGCAGAAGGCTGAAATGAAGGAGCCTGTTACCCTTGACGTTCCTAAGTGGGCGCTCAACTACATCGTCAACGGTGAAGCAGAGGGTCTTACTGACGAAGAGAAGGATATCGTTGACAAGTTCCTTGACGAAAACTTTGCCGATGGCTTCATCCCTGAGATTGTCGAGGGCAATGACAAGGACTTCAATGTTTCACCTGCATTCGGTACACGCAATCCCAATGCGCTCCCTAACAAGGGCGAGTCACCTTATCAGGCTGTCGAGACCTCTGAGGTTAAGTTCTATCCAAGCGGCTACTTCGAGAGAATGAGCGAGTCCCAAGAACTCGGAGAATCAACCGTAGTGGTTGATAACACCAAGGAACCAGTCGTTGACATGGATGATCTGGAGGAGGATAAGGAGTGCTCAAAGCTCCTTGCCCAGATTGACGCACTGGAGAAGAAATGCCGTGCTGAGACCCAGACAAACCGTCAGCGTGAGATGTTCCTTGAACTGAAAGACCTCAAAGCCCAGCTTGACGAGCGTGTAAAGATGCTCCAAAAGCAGGCAGAGGAAAAGGCAGAGAAGATCAAGAACTCCCCTGAGCAGAAGAAAAAGGAGGAGATTGAGGAAAAAGCCAAGGAAGAAGCTACAAAGCAGGAAACCAAGGCTATCGCCAAAGTCGCACTCAGTCCTATGCTCAAGCAGTTCATGGATCTGAAGAAGAAACATCCCGATGCTCTCCTTCTCTTCCGTTGCGGTGACTTCTATGAGACATACCAGAAGGACGCTGAAAAGGCATCCAAGATTCTCGGTATCACTCTCACCAGGAGTTCCAAGACCAAGGATCAGGACGGTAAGCCTCTCGCAATGGCAGGATTCCCTTACCATGCACTCGATACTTATCTCCCTAAGCTTATCCGTGCCGGTGAGCGTGTCGCTATCTGTGACCAGATAGAGGCACCGAAGCAGACAACCAAGCGTGGTGTCACGGAATTGCTCAATCCGGCTGAAAAGCAGGAGGTAAAACAGGATGCACCTGAAGTTGAACAAGAGCAGACACGTTCCCATGGCTTCCATCGCTAAACCTATTGTCAAACTCTTAATACTTACAGTAATGGCTATAACAAACAGTCAGGCTAATGCCCAAAGTCAATCTGCAAACCAGACTCCAGCACCTTCCCAAGAGGTGAAGGAGCCTGGACAGAACGAGGTCTTTGACCATCTCGCACATACTGTAGCATCCTTTATCACCAAGAATGAAGGTGTGCGACAGGCTATTGAGACAACTGCACACAATGACCGTGTGGTGGATGTAACCGCATTCACCGCACTTGCCAAGAGTGCAAGGGTACATCTGACAGAAAACGGCAGTATGCTGTTCTCCTACACCATGGACAACAAGGTCTATAACCATCAGATGACGGATGAAGAGCGTCAGAAACTCGATTCTGCACTGACCAATGGCGACCTTTCAACCAGGGAGCAGATGAAACAGATTGCTTCGGTTTTCTCAGGTATCAGTATCAATACCAATGTAGCAAACAAGTTTGATAACGACATGTCTGTCAGTCAGAATGTCAGAAACTCAATGCAACGCTGATGTCAAAGACAAGTGATTACATAGAACAGTACAGAGGTGAGGCAATGCGGCAGATGGAACGCTACGGCATTCCTGCCTCTGTTACTCTGGCTCAGGGAATACTGGAAAGTGCCAACGGAAAGAGTCAGTTGTCAAGGGAGTGCAACAACCATTTCGGTATGAAAGCCAGCAAGTCATGGCTTCAGAACGGTGGTCAGTACCAGCTCTTTGACGATGACAGACCGAATGAGAAGTTCTGCAAATATGCTTCTGTCGGTGAATCCTACGAGCATCATTCCAAGGTTCTGGCTGCGAGTGACCGCTATAAGGCATGTTTCAAACTGTCACCTGACGACTACCAGGGATGGACGGCAGGACTGCAGAAGGGAGGTTATGCTACAAACAAACAGTATGCAGCATCCCTCAATGCCATTATCAGACAGTACCATCTGGATGAATACGACAAGCAGGTAATGACAGAGATGAAGAAGGATGGTAGGAAGTTCGGAACAGCGGACAATCCCCTCAATTCATCATCTTCACAGTCACAATCCTCCTCGCAGTCTAACGGAAACGGCAATAACACCGCTGTAACTCAGGGAAACACAGGGTTTCAGTTAGCTGACGGAAAGTATTCACTCCCTGTCAGTCGCTCAGATTCTTTCCTTGTCACATCCAAGTACGGCAACCGTGCTGACCCTATAAACCATGGAAAGACTCAGTTCCATCAGGGCATAGACATCAAAACACACTCTGATCCTGTCCTCGCTACAGAGAACAACGGTAAGGTTGTCAAGGTCAACAATGCCACAAACACTGGAGGCGGCAAGACTGTCGTTGTTGAGTATGACCGCAAGGATGGCACAAAGACACAATGCGTCTATATGCATCTGAGCAGTATCAGCGTAAAGGTCGGTGACATTGTCAATGCCGGTGACAGACTTGGTATATCAGGCAATACAGGCACACGCACTACTGGCGAACACCTTCACTTCGGTGTAAGGAACGTCAATGCCGAAGGAAAACAGGAATATGTCAATCCTGCTGCCTATATAGCGGAAATCTCTGCCCACGGCAACATCAGGACACAGGCTCTGTACAACGGAAAGGACTTACTCGCAAGCTATACAGCGTCCAACGGTCAAAAGAACCAGGAGATAAACCTCTCGGCTGAAGACTGGACAAAGAAACTCCTTGCTTCTGAAGATGCCGGTCTCGGAATGGGATTAGGAGGATTCGGCGGTAACGGTGGACTCCTTGAAATGGCATTTACCCTTTTCTCTACTCTCATTGCCCTTGCCACACAGGTTGAGGGCAAAACCCAGGAGGAGAAGATGCAGATGGCTACCGATGCTGTACTGAACAGACAGATCGACCTCTCTGCCATGACTCCGACATTGAAGTCTTCATCAATTCATGTTCTTGAGAACGGAAAGATGATTCTTCAGACGGACAGCGGAAGCGGAAAGGTCAATCATGAACTCACCCCTTCTGAGCAGACTGCACTTTCAAACATCCTGAACAGCGACCTTGACGATGCAGACAAGAAGCAGAGAATCGGAAGCCTTGTCGGTGGCATAGCCATCAGTCAGCAAGCCTCCGTGAACTACGAGAAAATAGCATCCGAGAGCCAGCAGAGAGACCTCACAAGAGGCAGATAAGAGCAATCTTTTACCCTTTATTCGGCTATCATCTTTTACTTTTACCACACATCAATAACCTTTTACAGAACAAACATTTAACACAAACACATTCAATACCATGATTAAGATTCAATCTGTTATCTGCGGCACTATCTGCCGTGACGCTGTCATCACTACAAATGACAAGGGAATCAGCAACCTTGAGTTCTCACTCCGTGTCGGACTTGCCTCACAGTCTGATGCCAACGCAAGTGTCATCATTCCTGTTGTTGTCAACGACGGCAAGCGTGAAGACCTGAAGGATTATATCCGTGGCAACCGCATTGTCATGGAAGGCAATCTCCTTGTACACAAGGCTGATGACGAGTATGTTCTTGTACTCCGTGATGCTGCACCAAAGCTTGCCTACTGCGTACCTTCTCAGGACAGTATCTCTGGTGACCTCACCTTCACTGGTCGTGTAAAGGATCCACAGGAGAAGACAGACAAGCGAGGTATGCCTTATCTCGTACTTTCTGCCTATTCACCTACAAAGACTGACGATGCCAAGGACAAGTGGGAGTACATCTGGTTCCACTTCAAGCGTTTCCCAGTAAAGGGCTCTGCAATCACAGACATCTTCCCTGAGTGGCTGAAGGACGGTGTAGATGTTGAAATCCTCGGTGACATCAGCATTACCTCGTACAATGGTCGTCTCAATCTTTCAAGCCGAATCCTTGAAATGGCACAGAAGAAGGCTGAGAACGAACAGTAAAGGTCATTGCCATGACAACGGAACATCAACCTGAAACGGCAAGGGAGCGTGACTATACAGCCATGCTCCTTCGCCAGTTGCGCAATTCCAATGTTGAAATCTGGCCTGCAACGGAAGGCGAACTCACGAGGGTTATGAGTCTTCTTAATCCAAAGAGAGAAGTCAACCTTCTGCACATGTCAGACAGTACTATCTACGGATGGTTTGACGCAAATGGCATTACCTTAACCGAAGCCGGTCTCAATCCCAATACCCTAGCACATGAGTACACACATGGTTTTATGGCAATGCTCAGCCTAGACAACAAACCTCTTTACGAAAGGATTATCAAAGACCTGAAGGATAGTCCTGTATGGAAGGAGGTACTTGAAGACAAAAGCTATACAGGCGTAATAAAGGATGAGACGAGGGTTGCCAGTGAGGTAGCCGCGCGTATTGTCGGCAATGAGAGTGAACTGAGAGCATCTGAGGGTATCACAGCTAAGGTTCTGAGAGCAATACAGGACTTCTGGGACTATGTTCAGGAAAAGCTTGGCATTGACAAGGACAGGCGAATGAATCCAAGGCGTATCACCAACATGGTGATGAAGGATCTTGTAAATCTGGGGGACAGAGATAGAAGACTCACTGGAGCCATAGATGAGATAGCTGTCCAGAAGCTCAATCAGGATATGGTAAACGCTATTCCACGTGTCCTTTACGACATCCTTGAAAAGCAGTACGGCAAAGACTCTGCTGATGAGTTAAGCATTAGGATGAGCGCAAGAGTGGATGTTTACCGTGGAAATGCGGAAACAACCACGGTTATGCTGAACGGATATGAGGATGACCTGAGAAAAATCTGCGATATAGTTGGTATTACTCCAGGACTTCCGGTCGATGACCTTGAATATCTGTGCAAGCACAAGCTGGAATCCCTCTTGGACATTACCCTGCACTACATGGACTTGAGCCCTTATTATCAGTCAGAGTTGATGGTTGATGTTGGTGACTGGCGTGAAGACTATGAGCGTGAAGAAATCACTAAACTCGTAAATGTTTGTGACAACGCCCATGCTCTTTTACAATCTGCAGGTTTCAGACAAAGTACAGCTTCTCCTATGCCTTGGGGTGAATATTCCTACGGACGTTCAGAAGAAAACGGTTTCTCGTTACATTTCAAGAGCAATTCCAAGGAGCCGGTTGAGTTCTTTGCCGACTATGACGAAGACATTGGCAAAGCTGTATTTGAATACAAGCCTATTGACCAGAACTATTCAAAAGAAGTTGCTCCAGAACAATGGATAAGCCTTCTACAGCAACACATTAACATGAAACAAGAAGAAATAAAGGATATGGAAGACAACAAGAAACAACACAACACTGATGGGCGTTCCGCAGAAGAAAAAGCCCTTGATACCTTTACCGATCTTCTCATTACCAAGATTGAATCCATGCAGAGTGACTGGAAGAAACCCTGGTTCACTGAAGGAGTCGGTACAAACTGGCCAAAGAACGCTTCCGGTCGCGAGTATAATGGTGGCAACGCCTTGATGCTCAGCCTACAAGCGGAGAAAATGGGTTACAAATTGCCTGTGTGGATGACCTTTGACAGGGTAAACATGCTCAACTTCAAGAAAGGCAAGGATGGAAAATACAATCCGGTTGTTGACAATGACGGTAACAAGCTCCCACATGTCGGTGTCCAAAAAGGTGAGAAAGGCTTCCCGGTTTTCCTGACTGTATTTAAGGTTATTAACCCTGAAACAAAGGAGAAAATCAACTACGATGATTGGAAGAATCTACCATCGGAAGAGCGACAGAAGTACAATGTTTACCCCAAGCAGCAGGTCTATACGGTCTTCAATGTAGGGCAAACCAATATTGAACAAGCACGTCCTGAGCTTTACAAGAAGTTCCAGGAGCAGAGTGAAGTCAAGAAACCAGAGCTTAATGGTGAGGAATATTCCTTCCCTCCTATGGACAGAATGATTAACGAAAACCTCTGGATTTGTCCTATCAAACCAACTCACGGCGACGATGCCTACTACTCAATTTCAAAGCATGAAATCGTAGTTCCAGAGAAGGCTCAGTTCAAGGATGGAGAGTCATTCTACAGCAATCTTTTCCACGAAATGAACCATTCGGTACACTCTGAGGGTTACTTGAACTTGCTAAAGCCAACATCCTTTGGTTCAAAGGAGTATGCAGTGGAAGAATTGCGTGCTGAACTTGGTGCGGCAGTAGTTGCATCACGTTACGGAATGGTCAAGAACCTGAAGGAAGATTCTGCCGCTTACCTCAAGAGCTGGCTTGATTCCATCAAGGAAAAACCAGACTTCCTGAAGTCCGTAATAATGGATGTAAAGCGCAGTACCAACATCATGACTCAGCGCATTGACAAGATACAGCTTGCCATAGATGAAGGACGTCAGATTGACCGTGCCCAGTTCATTGCCAATGACTACAAGCCAGAGAACAACATCAAGGAGGAAAAAGCAGCCAAGATGCCTGGACGTACATCTGCAACAACTGAAACGACTCAGGAAACACAGTCACAGACTCAGCAGGAACAGGTAACACATGGCAGATCACGCTGACTAAACCAAAACCGATGTAAGACAGCGGAGGTGGATGGCATTACGTTCACCTCTGCTGGTCTCTACTACAGTGACGGCTTACGCTCCCTTGCCCACTCCATGAAGGAAAATGACAGGGATAGCATAAGAAAGGCAGCAAAGATCATTGCCCCTCTTATTCCAAAAGACAGTTGTCTTATACCTGCACCAGGCAGACACGGATATGCTGACCATACACTTGTTCTTGTAGAGGAAATCGTACGTCTTACAGGAGTTGCTTACAGAGATATTCTGAAAGGCAAGCCACGAATGAGCCAGTATGAGGCAAAACAGAACGGCAGCGGTCTGACAGAGAAAGAACTTGGCTTCTATGCTATCTCAAAAGTTCCAAAAGACCTGAATCCCATTGTATTGGACAATGTAATTGGCAGTGGGCTGACAGGCAAAGCCGCTGTCCATGCCCTCGGAAAAGGTTCTGTACTTGCACTTGCTATGGATGATAACTTCCACAATGCCCATAAACTAACCCAAACCAACACACAAACACTAGACATAGACAATGAGCAACAATTACAACGGCAGACACATAGCTTCCACCGAACTTTCTGAGCAGGGTTTCCCATTCTGCCCAGTCTGTGGTGGTGTGTTATTCTATGATGACCAGCAGATGCTCAACGAGTTAAATCCCGAAGAGTCTGAAGAAAAGGTTGTCACATACCTTCACTGCGCTGACTGTGAAAGGGATTACGAGGTCGTAAACACCGATGATGGCGGTTACGAGTTCATTGACATCAGCAGATATTAATCTTTAACCCACAAAACCATGAACAAGAAACTCTTAATGTCGATTCTTGCCACAAGTATGGCATATCCAATGTTTGCCGACAACAGTACAGGGCTTTCAGCAGTAGCCGAACAGAGCGGAAATGTTGCAACCTATATACCTTTCGTACAGGCTGTATGCTATTCACTTGCAGGAGTTATAGCCATAGTCGGAGCTGTTGCAGCATACTATGTACTGCAATCCAATAGTGGAAACGCAAGGAAAGTCGTAATGGCTACGGTAGGTTCCTGCCTAACCTTTGTCTGTATGGCAACAAGCCTTCCAATGTTCTTCGGATATGACGGAGAAGGTCGTTTTACTTATGCTACGAATGGAACTACAGGCAATGGCTCAGGTTCAACGCTATTTCCGGGTGGAATATCCAACGGCAATTCTGTTGTTGTAGGCAATGGAGGTGTTCCTCAATCAGGCATCATTACTGTTATTCCACCACTGAGTGATCCGGTTTGGACAAGAACCCCCAATTCCGGCACTTTCACAAAGAATTGGATGCAGAACAATGGAAACATGAATTACCCTTCATTACTCGATAATGCAAGAACTGATGCATTCCAAAGCGGAAACAGCAGAGGAGAACAGGCACTTTCAAACTATGAGAGTGACGTTGAGTTCCTTCTGAGCTACAACGATGGCGACTGGAGTAAAGCTGTCAGGCAGGCAGAAAGCAATATCAGTTGGGCATACGAGGCAGAAAGGAACATGGAACCTCTTCCCTACTCTCACCGTGACTACGAGAATATACTTCAGGGACTCCTCGTAGTTTACAGGTATATGCACGGTTACGATTATGTTCCATAGCATCCAAAACACATGAATCAGATTATCCCGTAATTCCTTCTTCTGAGGGAGTTGCGGGATGGTTTGTTCATGCAGAAATCACAAAATACATTCAAGAGTCAGTGAAAAAATCACAAATTCACGCTAAAAACACCCATGCAAATTTCAAAATGGCAAAAATCTCGTTATTTTTTAGTACCTTTGCATTTTAAAAGCGTTTTTTGATTATATCAAAAACTTAAAAGCATCGAAGCAAGTTAACAACAATGATGACAATATACATAGTGCGACACGGTGAAACAGAGGAAAACCTTCAGAGGATTCTGCAAGGTCACATGCCTGGTACACTCACTGAAAAAGGCAAGGAACAGGTAAGAAAGACAGCCGAACTACTTGCCAAGGAAGGTGTAAAGTACACCAGACTTGTATCGAGCGACCTCAAACGTGCCATGGACTCAGCCAAGATAATATCAGACAAACTCAATCTCCCTATTATTCCAATGGAGATATTCAGAGAACGTGACTGGGGCAAGTTCACAGGAATGTCTATTGCCAAAGCAACAGACCAATACCGTATTGATGGCAAATGGCATTTTCCCGAAGGTACAACCGAGACAGAGGAAGGTATCTATGAGCGTGCATGTAAGGCATTGGTAGAGTTGCAGAAGCAGTTTGCCGATGAAACCATCATTGTAGTCACACACGGACAGTTTGCAAGAAACATAATAGCAGCACATTTCGAGTGCAGTTACCATGAGGTTGCAACATTCGTGAATGCTGAAATTAGAATGCTCAACATCTAACAATACAAGTCATTATGGCAGATTGGAAAAGCGCTCTCGCTGCTCTTGGAGCAACGGAAGAGACAAACGACAATAAGGAAAAGACAGACATCGACCGAAAGAAGCGAGTTGGTGTCGTTTATTCTACAAATCCTGACTACGAATATTCTGACGATAGCCAGGAAGAGGCAGATACACTTCCAAAGAATCAGCAGAAACTGCGCCTGAACATGGAAAAAGCTGGACGTGGCGGTAAGACAGTCA
Organism: Prevotella sp.; assembly: GCA_045627725.1. Taxonomy (GTDB): domain Bacteria; phylum Bacteroidota; class Bacteroidia; order Bacteroidales; family Bacteroidaceae; genus Prevotella. Next base: position 51,283 of record JAZQOH010000017.1, read on the forward strand.
CACTTGTGAAGGGTTTTGTTGGTTCTGATATAGATATTAACGCACTCTGCAAACTGTTAAAGCAGAAATGTGGTGTTGGCGGTTCTGTAAAAGATGGAGAAATCATAATTCAAGGCGACCATCGTCAAAAATTAGTTGAAATTCTCAAAAAAGAAGGTTACACTCAAACAAAATAACAGATATGAAATCACTTTTGATAAAAGATACAACCGTGTCAGAACGTGCTCAGATAGTACGTGAAGCACTTGGAGCAGATGGCGATTGCGAAGGCATCGACCTCTCTGATATGTATGACGATTATATTTATGGACTCAAAGAACTTGCAGACATAAACCGAGAGTTCAGCGAGAAACATGCTGGAGCTGTTGTTGCTGGAGAATTGACAAAACCATCTGGATGCGCACTTCATTAAGCCATGAGGATTGAAGAAGCCATAGTTTACGTAATGGTTCAGCGTAATGGCGGTATGACCACCGACCAGATAGCAGATGCCATCAATCGCCAGAGGTTGCACATCCGCAAGGATGGTAAGCCTGTGACGAGCGCACAGGTGTATGCTGTAATCTGTAGGTTCCCCGAAATGTTTACTAAGGAAGCAGGTCGAATCATGCTAATGATATAAATATGCCGATACTTACCTTACATAGAAGACAAATGTTCAAACTGTCTATTCCTTATTGGGTGTTTATCAATGAGCACCCAATCGGAATCATGCAAGGTAAGGAAGTGAGCATTGAGTTGCCACCGTCCCAGTTCGACCTAAGTTTAAAGATTCTGTTCCGACTTTTCAAATGGCAATTCTCTATAGGAGGGAAAAGGAAGGTTTGTCTTTCAGAAGGAGAACATCTTCATCTGATGATAACAGACAAAGAACGATGGTGGAACATACTCTTTGACATTGACCTCGTACTATGGTTGGCAAAGATGTTCTTTGAACTCCCCCACCCTTGGAACATAGTCTATGAAGTCGTTTCCAACGGATTCTTTGCCCTCTGGTTAGCAAGAATATGGTTCATTCGAGACAGGTATTTCCAAATCATAGAACAGAAATGAAGAAAGTAAAGATAACAGCAATACGCAAGGTGCAGTACGATGACCTTATGGCAAAGTACGAGAACCCTATTGAGCATACTTGTGACGTATGTGAAGCACAATCCTGGGTCAGCGAAGATGGCAAATGTCCTAATGGTCTTTGTCCTGAAGCATGGAAAACCATGAAGGAGTTTGTCGAAGCACTTGCAAGGGGCGAAGGCAACTTCTATGATGGTTGGATGAAGAACCCATACAGCGCAATGATAAGTTGCAATGATGGTTTCCGACCAGTGAGTTTTTACATAGAAACAGTAGAATAAGATGAAAAAGATACTGATTACTGGCAGTAGTGGTTTCCTTGGCAGTAGATTAGCTTATTACCTGAAGGAAAAGTATGAGCTCTTATTGCCCTCTCATGCAGAACTTAATGTAAGCCGTGAAGAAGCGGTCAGGGCTTACATGGAAGAGCATCGCCCTGATGTGGTTATTCACTGTGCCGCACTTAGCAATACATGGTACTGCGAGCAACACAGAGAGGAATCTCACAAGGTAAACGTGCAAGGTACAGTAAGAATTGCCAAGGCTTGCAAACTTACTGGAGCCAAACTCGTATTTATGTCCAGTGATCAGGTGTATAATGCAACACCGTTACCCGGTCTTCTCAAAGAAGAGGATGTGCTTCAACCTGTCAATATCTATGGTCAGCATAAGTTGGAGTGCGAGCAAAGGGCTCAATGGAATCTTCCAGAATCAGTAGGTTTAAGATTGACATGGATGTATGACCTGCCTGATAGTCACATGAAACTGAACAGTAATATCCTTGTCAACCTCCAGAAAGCATACAACGATGGCAACACAATTAATGCCGCTACTCATAAATATCGTGGAGTGACTTATGTATGGGACGTTGTCAGGAATATTGAAAAAGCTATTTCTCTTCCTGGTGGTATCTACAATTTTGGTAGTGGCAACACGCTGAACAGCTATGAACTCCATCTGAAGGCTGCCGAACTGATAGGATTGAAAGAACCGGAGAAATGGATTTTACCAGACAATGAAAGATTCCATGACGAACCAAGGAATCTGACAATGGATTGTTCACTCATCAATGAATATGGCATTCACTTTCCTAACAGTACAGACGGAATGGAAGAAGCAATAAATAGACCTTTCCGAACAAAATAACGAATAAAAATCGAATATGACAAAGATTCAAGAGTTGGCTCTTGCCATGATCAAATATGACAATGGCGATCCAAAGAGAATACAACATACTACCAAAGTTCATGCCTATGCTTCATTGATAGGCATTGGTGAAGGATTGGACGAAGATACACAATTCATCCTTGAAACTGCTGCTCTTGTCCATGACATCGGCATCAGAGCAAGCGAAAAGAAATTTGGTCATCAGAATGGCAAGCTACAGGAACAGGAAGGTCCTGCAGTTGCTCGTGACCTTCTAACTCGTATCGGTGGGTACACAGAAGAACAGATTGAGCGCATCTGCTGACTCGTTGCCCATCACCACACCTATCACGCATCAGAAGATATGGATTATCAAATACTGATAGAGGCAGATTTCCTTGTGAATCTATACGAAGACAACGAATCTGGCAATGCCATTCGTGCAGTAAGAAAGAATATCTTCAGGACAAAGAGCGGATTGAAGATTTTCAATAATATGTTTATAGATCAATCATATACATGAAAACAAAGACTATTTTCAGTGCCTTGCTAGTGTGCATGTCTGCCATGACAATGGCACAAAGTTACAAGTCAGACAAAAATGGGCTGATATTGGATAAAAGCATGCTTCCGTCTATTCCTGCAGTTAATTCCAAGCCGGTTAATACAGAAAAGATGGGAGATATCAATGCTTTCGACGAAGTACAGATCGATCTTCCTATTACGGATGGTCCATTCAAACCAACATGGGAATCCATTGAGGCAAACTACCCCGGCACACCAGAGTGGTTGCGCGAAGCGAAATTCGGCATCTGGGTCCACTTCGGTCCTCAGGCAGCAGGCGAGAGTGGCGACTGGTATGCTCGAAATCTATATAAGGAGGAACATCATGCGTATCAGAATCACCTAAAGCGTTATGGTCATCCATCAGAGGTGGGATACAAGGACGTGCTGCATGCGTGGAACCCTACGAAACTTAACCCTGAAGCGCTTACTCGTCTTTATCAGAAATCTGGTGCAAGGTTCCTGATGATACAGGGTGTTCATCACGACAACTACGACCTGTGGAACTCGAAATTCCAGCCTTGGAATTCGGTCAACATAGGTCCTAAACGCGACTTGCTGCGAGAATGGGCAGATGCCTGTCGCAAGTACAATATGCGTTATGGCGTGACTTTCCACCACGAATACACTTGGTGGTGGTGGCAGACAGCCTTCGGCAGCGACAAGACGGGCGACAAGGCAGGTATTCCATACGATGGTCACCTGACTTTGGAGGACGGCAAAGGTAAGTGGTGGGAAGGCTACGACCCTCGCCTGCTCTATGGTGTTGACCTGCGCGAATATGAGAGTGTTGATGCCAATGCCCACACCGGTTGGTCACCTCCAAAGGATGGTATATTCCAAAATCATCTCGATTACGCCAACTGGTTTGCCAAGCAATGGGCACTGCGCATGATGAACGTGACAGCGAACTACGATCCCGACTTCATCTACACCGACGGAACAATGGAAGGTCCCTTCTGCGGACATGGTACAGGTACGGGCTATAAGTGCAACGCCATGCAGACGGTGATGGCAGACTACTACAACCGTCAGCTGAAGAGCAAGGGCAAGGTCGACGGATTCTCCATCATCAAGTTCCGCCACCCAACCAACGGTGCTGTCAACACGGCTGAGTTTGACTTTCCCGACACCATCAATGTGTCACAGCCTTGGATTCGTGAGGCTCCTGTGGGTGACTGGTTCTACGCACCAGATTTTATATACGATTCGGGTAGCGTGATTCGTTTCATCATCGAGGCTATCTCGCGCGACGGCAACGTAGCGCTCAACATACCCATGCGTCCCGATGGCAGCATCGAGGATAATTGCATAAAGATGCTCGAAGAGGTAGGTCAGTGGATGGATATCAACGGTCAGGCCGTCTATGGCAGTAAGGCATGGAATACACTCGGCGAGGGCGAGATGGTGAAGGGCAAACTGAAGAAGCTTCCTGGTGGCCATATTGGCAAGAATCAGGCGAACTTCAAGTTCAATGCACAGGATGTCCGCTTCGTGGTGGGTAAGGACAAGGCGCTCTATGCCTTCACCATGAACATTCCCTCGGCTGGCGAGAAGATTATCATCCATGCCATGGCTAAGGAGAAAGGACTGCTCACTTCAAAGATTAAAGATGTAAGACTTCTTGGTTACAAGGGCAAGATCAAATGGAACCTGACCGATGAAGGTCTTGAAGTGACCTATCCTGAGGGTGTATCATTGAAGACAGCTGCTACTTTCTGCATCAAGACTAAGTGAGGTTAGGATGGACAATTAGGGTATGAATTTAATAAAGTTAACGAACAAATGAAAAGAAAAATAGTAAGCATCCTGGCAATTGCTTTGTGCACCACAATGGCACAGGCAACCGATTTCATCACCTTTAAGCGCAATGCTACTACTGACATAGAGTTGACAGGAAAGGCAGATACCATCACCTACGATCCCAACGATTGGAAAGGTGTGCATATTGCCGTCCGCAACCTCAGGCAAGACCTGAATGCTGTGACAGGTAGCGAAACGGCTCCTATCATCGTAGGTACAGTAGGAAAGAGTAAGTTGGCTAAAAAATACAAACAGCAGTCGAAGCAACTCGAAGGCAAGTGGGAGCAGTACCTCATCTTTACAGATAATGGCAAACTCGTAATACTTGGTTCTGACAAGCGAGGCACCATCTATGGCATCTATGAGGTCTCACAGCAGATAGGTGTCTCACCATGGTACTGGATGGCTGATGCTCCAATCGCAAAGCACGACAGGTTGTTTGCCAAGAGTGGAATTTACACCGATGATGAACCAAAGGTAAAGTATCGTGGCTAGAAGTTGCCTGCCGAAATGCAGGATGCCTACTATCAGCTGGTAGAATATCCAACCGTAGGAAGTGCAGGAGTGGCGAAGATCTACCTTGCTGCCACGATGGGCGATACGCTGACCATGCAGACACTCTTTGAGCGTGACAAGCAGATGACCTATAAATATAATAAGGTAATCGCCGGAGGCAAATGGGATGGCATGATGCTCGACAAGCACATTGGTTATCGCCAATGGTCAATGCCAGAAGAAAATACACTCCCTAACGCAAATGAATCATACGACAAAAGCAAGGCAATCGTTGTGCCAAACGAGATAGCCATCATGGCACATGACTACACGCGTCGTACCCAAACCGACGATGCCCAATGGATATTCCTCCCAGGTCTTGGGCGAGGCAAAGGCAATATGGGTATCGAACCTGTCACAGCACAGAGTCGTCCTGATGGTGATGGTGCGACGTTGGAGTATGACGTTGACTTCACGAAAGCCGGTAGGCAGAAACTCGCCCTTGGCATATTGCCTACCAATGACATCAATCCGAGCCGTGGTCTTCGTATCGGCATCCGAATTGATGATGGTGAGATGCAGACCATCGATACCAGACAAGGTTATGTAGATACCTTCAACGAATACACGAAGGAGAACATTGCTCGCTCGAAAGTACTGAAACCCCTGCCACAACCAGCAAGCGACATCTATCTCTCTGGTTTCCGTCAGCGTATGCGCAGCGAGGTGTTCGACAATCTCCGTTGGCTGAGCATCGACTTCAACATTCCTTCCGAGGGCACTCACACTGTGAAAGTAGTAATGATTGATCCTGAGATTGTGGTGGAAAAGCTCATCATCAATCCCGACAATGAGCACCCAACGTATCACGGCAAAGAATGATAACAAAGAAAAGAAAATAATATGAAGAAAATATTTCTAACGCTTATCCTGTTGCTTACTATTTGCAACACATTTGCAAAGGGATTCAGGAACCCTGTGCTTCCAGGCTTTCACGCCGACCCATCGGTATGTCGTGCTGGTGATGATTTCTATCTGGTCAATTCCACTTTCCAGTACTTCCCCGGAGTGCCGGTTTTTCACAGTAAAGACCTGATACATTGGGAGCAAGTGGGCAATTGCTTGACACGTCCGTCACAACTCGACCTATCGGGCTTGTACAGTCAACAGAACCCCGAACTGGGATGGACGAATGGAGGCATCTATGCCACAACCATTCGCTACAACGAGCGCAACAAGCGTTTCTACATGGTCACTACAGTCTTTCCTTCGCGTCGTCATTTCTATGTATGGACGGACGATCCTGCAGGAGAGTGGTCAGAACCTGTCGTGATAGACTTTGCCATCGGATCGTGCGACCCTACCCTGTACTTCGAGGGCGACAAGACATACTTCCTTTGGAAGGAAGGCGACATAAAGATTTGCGAGATTGACTTGGAAACAGGCACGCAGCTTGGTGAAATTCATCATCTTGGCACAGGACTTGGCGGTCGTTATCCAGAAGGTCCCCACATCTACAAGAAGGATGGCTACTACTATATGATGCTTGCTGAAGGTGGCACGGAACATGGTCATCAGGTCAATATCCTACGTAGCCGTAATCTCTTCGGCCCATACGAACCGAACCGTGCCAATCCTATTCTCTCGCACTTCAATATGGAAATGCAAGGCAGCGAGATACAAGGTCTCGGTCATGCCGACCTTGTTCAGGCACCCGATTCATCGTGGTGGATGATTTGTCTTGGCTATCGCACGAGCGGTTATTTGCTGCATGTGATGGGACGCGAGACGATGCTGGCCCCTGTGCGTTGGGATGATAATGCCTGGCCGGTGGTGAATGGCAATGGCACGCTGTCGGTGAACATGAAGTGCAAGACCTTGCCACAAGTGCCCATGGCTGTTGAGCCTGAACGAGAGGAGTTCAACTTCGTAAAAAGGAATGTGCCTGCTGACAGCTACAGCGCCATCGGTTTGCCATGGGGATGGATGAGTATCGGCAATCCCGACTTTTCATGCTACTCACTTACTGAACGCAAAGGGTGGCTTCGTCTGCATCCTACCACAACAACGCTTGATAAGGCTACATCTCCTACATTTGTTTCAAGACGGCAAACGGAAAAGTCTTTCACTGCCACAACCTTGCTCGATGCCTCACATCTTGCAAATGGTTCACAAACTGGTATCACGGCTTATGCAGCACCTCTCAACCACTACGATGTCATTGTGGAGAATCTTAGCGGTAAACTTGTGGTGCGTCCAAATATCCGCCTTGGCGAACTTTCTCATTCGGAAAAGGAAATCACACTCAAAGGCAAGAAAGCATATTTGCGTATCAGTTCCGATGGAGCATATTACTACATGCAAGTTTCAGAGAATGGTAAATCCTTTGAAACACTATGCAAGATGGATTTCCGCTATCTATCTACCGAAGTCATTGGTGGTTTCACTGGTGTGATGCTCGGTGTCTTTACACAGGGTAAGGACAAGAAAGGCTATGCCGATTTCGATTGGTTTGAGTATAAGACTGAATAAATGGGCAATAAGATAACAGATACGAATAGCATGAAATAGCAAAAGAGATAATACAAAAATAATGAATAGCGTTTGGATAAGTGCCATCGGTCTTTGTGGCGCAACATTGATAGGTGCGGTACTTGGTTTCGGCATCAAGGAACTGCCACATAAATGGAATGATACAGTGCTTGGCTACTGTGCCGGTATCATGCTTTCTGCTTCCACTTTAGGACTCATAGTACCAGCCTTTGACCTGGCAGGAAACTCAGGTTGGTGGATGGTTGTCATTGGTGTGATGGCTGGAGCTCTGTTTCTCAATGTCCTTGATCTGGTTACACCACACCTTCACCACATAACAGGTCTTGACGAAGAAGAACATCGAAACAACGCTTCGCTCAACCAC